>JAFQLC010000002.1 GCA_017396695.1 bacterium | reverse complement strand
GGGGGCTATAATATGAAGATAGCCTCATTAGCAACAAAATTTATATCTAAAATGGGTGATAATTCGGGCTCTAGAGTGCCGTTACTTGTAAAGGATACTACTTGCAATTTTTTAATTTCATCCATATACACCAAAAAAGGTGGCGAAGACGACGGAAAAGAGAGATTAATCGAAGAATTTGGGACAGAAGCAGTTTGGATAGGCGGGATTCCTCTTATCAGATGGTTAATTGACAAAACCGCATACAAATTTGCAGGAATTAACCCTGAATTTGACGTTAGAAAATTTTCAAAGAAAAACGCAGATAACTTAGCGTTTATGAAGGAATGCGTTAAAAACTCACCAGAGCAACTCAAACAACTTGATAAACTTGCCAAAAATAAAAAACTCGCACTTGGATTATACATTGGCAAATTCATTGCCTCAACCGCAATATCACTATTCGCACTTAGAAAAATTACGGATTTAAAACAAAAAACAACACAGAAAAAACTTGAAGAACAGATTTTGAATAGCAAACAATCAAAAGAGCTTATCTCATCTAACATTCAAGCTGATGTTCAAAAATATGACAACTTTACAGATTTCAAGAAAAATCAAGCATATCATAATTCACAAAAACAAAAACAAGCGCAATCAAACTCAGCAAACGCCTCAAAACCCGCTTTTAAAGGCATTGCTTCCATTATGCAAAATTTTGTGTTCAACCCAGTTATGAATAATTCAATTCTAGACTTTGGTTTGTCAGCACAAAGAATGGAACAAGCAAGAAAAGGCGAACACGCAGAAGTGTTTCTCAAGGAAGGACTCACAATTGCTTTTTATTACCCACTTGCAACACCAATTCAAAAAGGAATGGAAGGCGCTTTTGACAAACTATTTAAAAAACCTGTAAACCTTGATTATAGAATTATTTCAGACAAAAACTTTAAAGAAAACATCAAAAATGGCAAACTTGCAGAATCTATTAAAAAATTTAACGCATTAGATGACACACAACTCACAAAAACACTTTTCAATTCACAAGATGATGCAGTTGTTGACCTTTTGAAAAAAACAGGCGTACTTAAAACTTACAAAAAAACAAACGAACTTTCAGCTCTTCAAAAATTTGATTTTAAAGAAATCAGAGGAACCCTTAGTGACATCGGTGACTTTGTTAAAAAAGCAGGAAATGCCCCAGAAGGCTTAGATAAGTTCATTTCATCGGCTAAAAAATGCAAATGTGGTTCTATTTTTGCAAGCCTTGCCATAACAATCGGTGTTATTGGCATTCTTCAGCCACTTTCAGTATTTATGCTTAGAAAAATTAGAGGCGGTTCAAACGAAAACCCAGCTATTGTTGAAATTAAAAACAAACTTCATAAAGAACAACAAGAAAAACTAGCTAAAAACTAGTTCTGATAATGTAAAAATTCTTACAAAGTTTGACACAGAGTTCCTATTTATAGTTCAATTATAATAGCTAGACGACTTATAGATACGTATCAAAAATAATGAGAATTAAGGAATTAGAAATCGATAATTTTAAATCCTTTGCAAATAAGGCAGAAATACCTTTTTTGCAAGGCTTTACTACGATTTCAGGTCCTAACGGGTCAGGAAAAAGCAACATCATAGATAGCATTTTATTTGCTCTTGGTCTTGCAAGTTCAAGAACTTTGCGCTCAGAATCTGGTGTTGCAGACTTTATTACAAGCCACAACAATCGTGGCGAAGCTTATGTTAAAGTTACATTCGAAATGGATGATGGACAAGATGTTTCATTTGCAAGAAGGGTTAAAAAGACTTCTCAAGGTTACACATCAACCTATTACACAAATGACAAAACCTGCACCCTTACTCAAATTCACTTAGAACTTGAAAAATACAACATTACCCCAAATAGCTACAACGTTATCATGCAAGGTGACGTAACAAGCATTATCAACTGCTCATCTAGCGAAAGAAGAAAAATTCTTGATGAAATTGCAGGTGTTGCCGATTTCGATAGGAAAATTGAGCAAGCTATGCGTGAATTGGAAACAGTTGATGAAAGAGTTGCTCGCTCGAATATCATTTTAGGCGAAATAGACTCACGCATTGAACAATTGAGTCAAGATAGAGAAACTGCGCTTAAATATAAAGCCTTGAGAGACCAAAAAAACACACTTGAAGGTCAAATATCAACCGTTAAATATTTTGACACTAAACGTTCTTTGGATTTAGTTCATGAAAACATATTAAATGCTGATAAAGAAAAGAAAAAAATCCAAAATGAGCAGAAAAAATATCAAGAAAATATCGTAAAACAAAGCGAACTATGCAAGGCAATTTCAGACGAAGTACGTGCTAAAGGCGAAGATAAGCAGCTTGAAGTTAAAAAACAAGCCGAAGAGAAAAAAGGTGAAATATCAAGAAAAAGAACAGCACTCGAGCATTGCGATAAGCTTATTTTTGATAATTTAAAAACCATAGATAACTCTAAAAACGGAATCGACTCTCTTAGTGCAAAAAACACAGAAACTGAAGCAATTATCGCTGAAAAAAATAATGATTTGCAAGCAAAAAATGATATTCTAACTGCTCAAAAAGAAGAATTAGAAAGCATTTTATCTCAAATGGGCGGGTTAAATAAAACCGCAAATGAGTACATTGAAAAAAGAAACACGCTTCGCCATGAGCTTGATTCTAAGAAAGATTACGAAAATAACTTAATCAAAGAAAGCTTACCTGTTGAAAGTAAATATAACTCGCTTAAAACTGAAAGCGCTAAAATTACAGAAGACTTAGCGAAATTTGAAAATTCAGCTAAAAACTTTAATGACGAAAAAGATAGATTAACTCTTCTTACAAAAACCCTTCAAGAAGAAATGCAAGAATGTGAAGAGGTTCAAAAAATAACTTTGCAAGACTTAGACAAAGTTAAAGCGCAAATCTCTGATATGAACTACAACATAAATCTTGCAACAAAGAAAATTACAAGCATGGAAGCCAAAAAACAAGCCTTCAAGGAATATGGTCTTGGAACAGGTGTTAGCCTTGTTATGTCATCGAACCTAAAAGGTGTTCATGCGCCTTTAGTTCAGCTTTTAGATGTTGAGGCAAAATATCAAGATGCTATTAATATTGCACTTGGCGCTAGATCCCGCTTTATTGTTGTTGATGATGAAAACGTTGCAGTTAGAGCAATTGATTTATTAAAATCCAACGATGAACGTGCAACATTTTTGCCACTTAATAAAATCCATAAAGCGCCAACAAAACTTGCTCTTCCAAAAGATAAGGGCGTTATTGATTTTGCAATTAATCTTATTGATTTTGATGACGAATATCTAGATGCTTTCTATTTCGCACTTTCAGATACTTTAATTGTTGAAGACACGCAAACTGCCAAAAAATTAATGGGTAAATATCGTGTAATTACACTCGATGGCGATATTTTTGAAAAATCTGGTGCAATTACAGGTGGTGCAAAAGTTAAACAACGTTCCGCATTCAGCAAAACCGAAGATAATGAACTTAAAACATATAAAGAAAGACTAAAAGAATTTGAAAAGAAATTCACGGAACTTGAAGATAAAAAATTCCAACTCGAAAAAAGACTAGATAAAGTTAGAAATGACTATATCAATGCTAAAAACGAGTATTCAAGTTCTAAAATTGAACTTCAAAGATTAATTGATGACAATTCAAAAATAACAACACAAATCGAGCAAGGAATGCTTCGCCAAGCTCAAGTTGCGTCTGAACTCAAAGAATTATCTTCAAAACTCGATTCATACGAAGAAAAACAAATGGTTGTTCAGCAAGATATTTTGCGTCTTCAAGGTGAATTTGAAGAAATTGAAAAACTAATCGATGAAGGCGAACTTAATAAATTAAAAGAAATGACTGCTGACATTGACCAAAAAATCAAAGCAACAGAAGGCGAAATTTTTGCAATTCAAGCTGAAATTGAAAAGCAAAAGAATAACATCAACTTTAACAACACAATTATTGACCAAAGAAAAGCTGACATTGAAAAACTTACAGACGATAACTTAAAAATTAAAGAAGATAAAACACGTTTTGCAGGTGAAATAGAAGCACACACAAAAGAATTAAATGAACTTGAAGTTTTAATTGTTGAACTTGGTGCGCATTTAGTTGAACTTCAAGCTAAAAGAGATGCTGCAAATCAAGAATTACTCAACCTTCAAAAACAAAGCGATGTTTTAGATAACCAAGCTGAGCGCATTCAAGAGCAATTAGAAAGCTACAGAGCAAGAAGGCGCGAACTTGAACCGCTATTAGAACAAGCAAGAGAAGTTCTTATTGAACAAGGGCTTGACCTTTCTAAGCTTGAAGAAGTTACAATTTCAATTGAGGAAATTACATCAAAAATTGCTCGCCTTCAAAAGAAAATGGACGAGCTTGAGCCCGTTAATATGCGTGCACTTACAGACTATGATGAAGTTATTGCTCGCCAAACAGAGTTGAGAGAAAAAATTTCAACATTACATAATGAAAAAATTGAAATTTCAACAAGAATGCAGGGCTATGAAAACCTTAAAAAAGAAACTTTCTTAACAACATTTAAAGCGGTTAATAGCAACTTTAAAGACATTTTCTCGGAATTATCTGAAGGCGAAGGTAAGTTAATCCTTGAAAATGAAGAAAACCCATTTATGGGTGGGCTTACATTTGAAGCAAGCACAAGAGACAAGCCTAAACAAAGATTAGCAGGTATGTCAGGTGGCGAAAAAACACTTATGGCACTTGCTTTTGTGTTCTCTATGCAAAGATATCAACCAGCACCATTTTACGCAATGGACGAGGTTGATATGCACCTTGACGGGCCTAACGTTGAAAAACTTGCAAAAATGATAAACAAACAAGCAAGCATTGCACAATTTATTGTCATAAGCCTCAGAAAACCAATGATTGACAGCGCGGACAGAATGATTGGTGTAACACAAAAAGAAAAAGGTAAAACAAAAATCAGCGGGATTAGATTAAAAGATGAGTAATTCGGAATTTTACACAACTGACGCACTTGCGGCAAACATAGCATTAGAGGAAGTAAGCACAATAGATTCAACTGTTGGCACGTTTGATGATATTAACTTAATTTCTGAAAACTCAGTTTCAAAGCAAGACTTATACATGAACGATATTTCAATTCTCGTTGACCTTGCAAAATGTGGCAAAATTGACCCATGGAATATTGATATTATCGATATTTACGACAAATATTGCGCAAAATTATCAGAACTTGAAGCAAGAAACAACCTCAAATATGCTGGTCGTGCTTCATTATTTGCATCAATCCTTCTAAAAATTAAATCAAATATTCTAGATGGCATCGAAGCGAGTGATTTTGAGCCAATCAACGATGAATTTGAAGATTTTGAAGATGACTTTGACCCATACGAAGACGCAGAGCAATTAAAATTATCTTCAAGCAATGTAATTTCATTTAGTGAAGTTCTTCAAAGAAGAACAAGCACAAGGCTCAACAGGAATAGAAACGTAACTCTTAAAGACCTTATTCGACATATTGAGTTTTACGAAGAGCTCGAGAAGAAAAGAACTCTTCAAAACAGGCTTGACAGGCAGAAACGAAGAGTTAAAAACTATTCAAGACTCTCAGCTCACGACATTAAAAATCTTGCACACGAAGAATATATTGAAAAAGTTGTTCAAAAAATGGACGAAAACCTTCAAGTTATTTTAAATGACGAGAAACAAATCGAAATTCGAGAACTAACACTTTTAGGTTTTGACAGGTCGAGTGCTTATATTGCCTTGTTGTTTCTTGTTCTTCGCAAAAACTATGAAATCGTTCAAGATGAATTTTATGGCAAATTATATGTTAGAAAAGCACAAAACCCTGTGGTTCAATTCATATCGGATGTTGCTCAAAAAGTAGCAGGAGGTTCTGAAAATGGAAATGAATGAACTCAAAGCAAAAATTGAAGCAGTTTTGTTTGTAACCGCACAAGCAATGCAACCAACCCAAATTGCAGAACTTTTAGAAGTTGAAGCTGAGAAAGTTGAAGAAGCACTTCTTGAGCTTGTTTTTGATTATTCTTCAAGAGACGGTGCGCTTGAAATCGATGATGAAGACGGCTACATCATTCAAGTTAAAGCAGAATATTTGGATATCGTTGAAAAGCTTTGCCCAGTTGACCTCAGACAATCAGTGCTCAAAACACTAACTGTTATAGCACTTAAAGAACCAATAAAACAATCTGCCCTTATGGAGCTTCGCCCAAGTGCATCTGACCATATCAAAGAACTACTTGAAAAAGAGCTCATCTCCCGCTCTCGAGCTAAAGATTCACGCTCTTTTATTCTGCACACCACAAAGAAATTTGCAGAATACTTCAAGCTTAAAGGCGATGCCAAAACTCTTGCAAAATATCTTGATATGAATAAAGATATTATCAATAGCTAGATTTTTTAAAATTTAACCTTAAATTTAATTATGATGAAAAAACTTTCTATATTAATTTTGTTGTTGTTATTCACTTTTCAAGCGCCAATTTGCGCTTATGAAGAAGATTTTTTTGATACAGATATGGAATTTTTGGACAACCCATTCAAAGACCAAAAAATCATAACAGACAAAGAATTCAACGACACAATTGAAAAAATGAAAGGCAAGAAAAAAGAGCCTTCAAAATTCACCAAATGGCTATTTGGTGTAAAAGACGATAAAAAGGCGCCTCCTAAAAATATTGACGAAAATGAAGCAAGAAAACAAGCATCTGAAATTGAAATGCTGCAAGATACAATGAAAGCAAACAATTTGATTCTAATTTCAACCGCTATACAAGACGATTTTGGGCACGTTATAAACTCTGGCCACTATAAAGCAAAATATAGAAAAGGAAATGACGACAAAGTTTATATCACCCTTTCTCAAGCAGGAAAAACAAAAGGTTGTTTTCATGCAATTAAAACAGAGGACAAAAGCACCAAAAATGCAATAATTTACGCAAGAACAAACTTTAACTCAGCCTCTGGTGCAATTGAAATCTATGTTTCTGATTTTGATAACACATACTATACAAAAGCAAAAGTTCTTTATTAGCCGTGCGAAGAGCAGATTTTTCTTGCCAAATCAATTGCTTCATCTTTTGATTTAATTTCACCCAAAAGTTGCTTTTCACGCAATTCTTTTAAAATTTCGCCAACAATTTTTCCTTGCGGAATATCAAGGATTGTCATAATATCTTCCCCGTTTACAAATGGAGGCACAAGTGCAACTTGTTCATCAATCTGTTTGCAAAATTCTTCAAGCTTACTAAGCGCATTATGGTTTTGCTCAATTGAGTCAGCCGTAATTGCAGGACCTTTAGCACTAAGCCTATCCGCCCTTGCAAGCTCAATGATATCATAAGAATATGGTGCAGTTTTATTGTGAAAACGAAGCATAGCAGAATTTGTAACGGTACTATCCTGCATAAGAGCCGAAGGGTAAATGTGATATTTAATGCAAGATGTAATATGCGCTATTTCAGAATTTGAAAACTTAAGTCGCTTTAGGTCAGATTTAATTATTTCGGCACCAAGTGTATCATGCCCGATGAACCTATGTCTGCCATTTTCTTCAATCTTCCAAGTATCTGGTTTTCCAGCATCATGCAAAAAACTAGCAAGGCGAAGATATGGACATGCCGAATTAAGATTATTCACGGTTTCAATTAAGTGTTCAATTAAGGGCAGATGATGATGTGAATTGGGAGGAATCTCCTTAATTCTTTTAATTATAGGAAAAATTACCTCAATTACATCATAATCAACAGCAAGCTTGAGCGCTTTAACTAAATTTTTACCTGCAAACATTTTGATAAGCTCTGCTTTGATTCGCTCTGGGGCTGGGTTTTTAAGAAGATGAGCACTAAGTTTTGCAAATTCAAGAATTTCATTATCAATATCTAAATCAAAACAAGAAGCAAATCTAAAGGCACGCAAAATTCTAAGTGGGTCATCTTTTAGATTATCAAGAGAATAAGTAGATAATTTTTTATTAGAAAGCGCAGAAAGCCCATTTAAGGGGTCAAATATTTCAGAGGTTATAAAGTTATAATAAATTGAATTTAGTTTAAAATCTCGTCTTCTAGCGTCTTCTAAAATCGAATTTGTTTGAGTTATGTCAAAGAAATTTTCTTTATCTTTAAGCATAACTCTATATGTGCTTAATTCTTCATCAAGCAAAATCTTTGTGCCGCCCAGTTTTTCAATTATTTTATCAGCTAAAATTTCGGCACGATTACCTTCGACCACCAAATCCCTATCTAAACTTTCAAGCCCCAAAAAACAATCACGGATATATCCGCCAACAAGAAAGGCTTTTTCTGATTGCAAAATATCAATGCAAGATGAAAAAATTTCATCACTTTTAATTTTATTTTTCAAGTTCATAAGAAATTATTCCAACTCCAGATATAATGGCGTTTTCAGCTTTTAAAATAGTGTTTCCAATAGATACAATTGGAAGTTTTAAAGAATTAAACAAATCAAATTCATTGTCAGAAAAACCACCCTCAGGCCCCACAACAACTGTGATTTGGCTCTCTTGTTTGTATTTAGACGCAAATTCTTTAATTGTTGAATTACAATATCTTTCACCAAGCACAATTACATTTTTAGAATTTGCAATTGCAGCTTCAAGCGTAGTTAATGGAAGAATTGTTGCCAAGTCGGCTCTTTCGCATTGTTTGAAAGTTTCATATGCAACTTTTTGCATTTTTTCAATGTTTAAAGCATTTTTTTTAACCGATGTGAAATCACTTAAAACAGGTTGGATAGTATCAACCCCAATTTGCACCGCATTTGATATTGCATCAAGTTGCGAGTCCTTAAGGGCACATTGAATAAGTTTGATTTTTTTAGACAAAAATCTTTTAGAATAAGTTGAACTTATAACTGTGCCAGATAACATTTTTTTATCAATATTATCAATCATAACATGTGAAACAAGCCTGTTTTCATCAATAAACTTAACTGTTTCGCCTGTTTTTTTTCTCATAACATATAAATGCTTTAAAATTGCTTCATCAAAAATTTGAAGCTTATTATCTTTGATATCTGTGCTTTTAATTAAAAAATGTGGCATAAGTGAATTTTAACACAAAAAATCGGCTCTCGTTAGACAAGAGCCGATAAATTTTGAAACAAAAAACTATTTAACAAGTTCTTTGAATTTTTTGCCAGCTGAAAATGCTGGAACAGTTTTTGCAGCAATTTTAATTTCTTTGCCAGTTTGTGGGTTACGGCCAACACGAGCAGCTCTTTTTCTAGCTTCAAATGTACCGAAACCAACTAATGTAACTTTTTTACCTTTTGCAACTGTTTTTTCAACAGTTTCAAGAACAGCAGCTAAAACTTCTGCAGATTGTTTTTGAGAAACTTTAGCTTTTTCAGCAATGGCTTTTACTAAATCTTCTTTGTTCATGAATGAACTCCTTCTAACCTGTACTCAACCATTATATCTATATTTTCAGCATTTGCAAGCATTTTTTACATTCTTTAATACAAATTAGGATTTTTAACTTTTGCAAATGAAACATTATTATAAAAATGATTTAAAATTTGAAAACCGCCATAGCCCATTCCAGCAAGGTTATTCGCCCCATATTGACTCATTCCAACACCGTGTCCAAACTTCTTTTTACCCCAGTCATAACTTTCAACAGATTTCAAATAAGGCAAGTTTTTTGCCCACACTGCGCCAGATTGAACTGTATGCCCACCAGAGGATGAATGATAATATGCAGAAATAATTTTATTATTATATGTCATAACAATTCCCTCTGTTGAGCGAACCGCAAGGTTTGTTTGCTGAGTTTCGGCGCTTGCGCCACGATATGCTTGGTCTTGTGGTGTGTCGGTTAAATCATAACCACGTTTTGCACGTTTGCCAAGATTAGATAAAGCATAGCTCCTTGCTGCAATTGCTTGCGCCCTATGTGCTTCAAAATTCCATTTGGAAGGCATTTCAGAAGGCACAACACCCATAATATACTCTTCAAGAGGAACTTTGTTGACAACTTGAACAAAACCACCGATATTTTTAACAATAAGTTCGCCCCTGTACCACCTCTTTTTAGTAAAAACAAACCCATTTGGTTCACTAACTTTTAAAACAATAGAATTGGTTTTTAATTTGTAAGGGCGACCATTGATTTCGATACTCAAAATGCCTTGATAAGGGCGAATTTTATATGCAGTCATTTTTGTTGTCTGCAAAAGAATCTTATGTGTATTATTATCAACTATTACACCAGATGTGTTTGTTCCAATTGTTGCTTCCGTTACCGAATTAAAAAGTCCAATTTTAATAGCATAGGTAGGTTGAGTGCAAATTAAACAAAGTAATATTAACAAAATTTTGAAAATATTATTCAAAATATCACCTATTTTTTGGCATGATTTTAGAAATAATACTAAGCACAAGTAGAATTGCAATCAACGTGCATGCCCAAAGGAAATAGCGACTTAGCGAACCAGCAATTGCAATTGCAATCAAAGAGCAAGTAAGCCCAGTTGTTGCAAGAATTAAAACCACTTTATCTTGAGATAAACCTTGATGCAAAAGATGATGGTGGATATGCTCCGAATCAGCCTTAAATGGGCTAACACCTTTTAAGATTCTTCTAATACTTGAAAAAGCAACATCAAGAATTGGAATAGCAAGAATTAAAAGTGGAAGATACATATATGTTGTTTGAGATTTAACAATGCCTGTAATCGAAAGTGTAGCAAGCATAAAACCTGCATAAAGTGCGCCAGAATCACCCATAAAGATTTTCGCAGGGTGATAGTTAAACATCAAAAATCCAAACATTGCGCCCATCAAAATAAATGCAACAACCGCAGTAATTGGCGAAGATGGAGAAATTGTAAGAGATATAATTCCAATTGCGCCACAAGATATTGTTGTAACCGAGCCTGCAAGCCCATCAATACCATCAATAAAATTAAGTGCATTAGAAATACCAACAATCCAAAGAAGGCTGATTGGGTAAGTTAACCAACCAAGGTCAATAGGAGAACCAAATGGATTATAAAGCTCGTCAATTTTAACGCCCAAAAGTATTACCATGGTTGCAATTAAAACTTGAATCAAAAGCTTAAATTTTGCATTTAGGTTGAACAAGTCATCAACAAGTCCTAACATGAACATCAAAGAACCGCCAACAATAATACCTGATAAACCAAGCCCTTTTGGGTAATAACTAAGAATAATAAGAGTCAAAATAGTAAGCATTACAGAAACCCAAATGCCGATTCCACCAAGCCTTGAAGTCTTGCCTTTGTGAATTTTTCTCTCATCAGGAATATCAATAACATTGAATTTTTCAGAATAATAAATAACGATTGGTATGATAAAAATACATAATAAAAATGCAATAATCATTCCAATAACATGTGCTTCAGTAAGTTTTAACATAATAAATCCTCACAAAAATTTTAGCACAAAATTATTTTACAAGTTGAAATTTTTATATAAATCTAAAATTATATGATTTGCCATCAAATAACCTGCAACAGCAGGAACTGTTGAAATTGAAGCAGGTGAGAACTTTTCAAATTGTAAAATTTTACCGCTTGTTTTCATTATTTTTTCAACATTTTTAACTTTTTGAATATTTTTTGCTTTTTCAGTGGAATAAACAACCGCTAAATCAGATTCAACACCTGCAATTTTAAGGTTTTTTAGTATATTTTTAGAAAAATTACAATTAGGAGTAACTTCTGAAATATCAGTCAAAACAAGCTTTGTTGCATCAATTCTATTTCCTGCACCAAAAGAAGTAACACATTTTATGTTATTTCGATGCACAAAAGCAAGAAGTTCAATCTTAGAGCGAGCTGTATCAATGGCATCAACTAAATAATCAGGCGAATAATCTAGAATTTTTTGGTGCAAATCAGAATCAATAAAATCATTTATAACACTGAGCTGAATTTCAGGATTTATGTCTTTTAAACGGGTTTGCCAAACTTCAGTTTTTTTAATTCCAATAGTTGAATTAAGGGCAATAAGTTGCCTATTAATATTTGATTTAGACACAATATCAAAATCGATAATTAAAAAATTAGAAATTCCAACACGAGCAAGTGCCTCAAGCGCAAAACCGCCAACACCGCCAAGCCCAGCGACTATGATTTTTATATCTTTTAAGTGAGCTTGAAAATCTGCACCCCAATATAGCTCGTTTCTAGAGAATTTTTCCATATGATTACCTTAACATGATTTTAAATTATTCAAAATATCTTTTTTATTCATCTCAAGAGCAAGACCTTCAAAATCTTGAATATCGTAATTATCGAGAAACTCGATTGCAGCCTCCCTTGCGCTTTCAAGAATTTCAGCGTCGGCCACTATATCAGCTATTTTAAATTCAGAAATTCCAGATTGTCTTGTGCCTAAAAATTCTCCAGGGCCACGAAGTTCCAAATCACGTTCAGCAACATAAAAACCATCATTCGATTCAACAAGAACATTTAACCGAGTTTTAACTGTTTGAGAAGATGAATCCGTTGTAAGTAAGCAATATGATTGACTTGTGCCACGACCAACCCTGCCACGTAGTTGATGAAGTTGCGAAAGTCCAAAGCGCTCTGAATTTTGAATCATAATAACAGTTGCATTAGGCACATCAACACCAACTTCAACAACTGTTGTTGAAACCAAAATGTCATATTTTTTATTTTTAAAATCGTTTGTAACTGCCTCTTTTTCTTCATTTTTAAGCTTACCGTGCAAAAGACCTATTTTATAGTCTTTAAACCTACCAGAAGAGAGTATTTCTGCTTCTTTTGTTGCACATTTAGCGCTTATAGCTTCACTTTCATCAATCAAAGGAAAAACAATATATGTTTGATGACCTTTTAAAATTTCAGTCTCAATTAGGTCGTAAGCAGAGTTCATTTGCCCTTTTGTAATAATTTTTGTAATTATAGGTTTCCTGCCTTTTGGCAATTCTTTCATAACAGTTACATCAAGATCACCATGGCATGTGAGTGCCAAAGTTCTTGGAATTGGAGTTGCAGTCATAGTGAGCATTTGAGGACTAGTTGATTTGTTTAATAAATTTGCCCTTTGCTTTACACCAAATCTGTGCTGTTCATCGACCACAACTGCGCCTAAATTATTAAATTCAACCTCATCTTGAATAAGAGCATGGGTTCCAATTGCAATATTAATTTGCCCATTTTTGAGCCCAGTTTGCATTTCTCGCCTTGATTTTGCGCCCAATTTGCCTAAAAACAAACCTATACTTACATTTAAAGGCGTGAGCCATTCAATAAAATTTTTGTAATGTTGAAGAGCAAGAATTTCTGTTGGCGCCATTATTGCACCTTGATAACCATTTTCAACTGCAGCAAGAAGCATAATGCAAGCAACAACAGTTTTACCAGAGCCTACATCACCTTGCAAAAGTCTTTGCATTGGCTCTTTTTGGGATAAATCATGCAATATTTCATTTACGGCGGAAATCTGGGCTGAAGTAAGCTCAAAAGGCAAACTTTGAATATATTTATCTACAAGACCACCTTTTTTATGCTCCAAAACAACGGAATTGGCATTTGACCTTGTTTTTCTTCTGATTTGATTTAAATACAATTGAAGCAAGAAAAACTCTTCAAAAGCAAGCCTGTAGCGAGCATGCGCCAGTTTATCATCAGATGTCGGAAAATGTACTTCTTTAAGTGCGTCAAATTTATTCATCAAAGAATATTTGGCAAGGAAAAAATTTGGGAAAATGTCTTTAATAGAGCTTGAGTAATCATCAAAACAGTTTTTAATAATTCTATTTAAAACCTTAGAGTTGAGGCTTTCTGAAAGCGAATAAACAGGGTAAATTTCAGATTCATTTGCCCTGTAACCCTTTTTATCATAATCCTCGGAGATTATCTCAATTTTAGCCTTATCAAGTGCAAGCGAATCGGAATATGAATCATATTTAACAACTCCGACAGCACTCACCATAGCGCCAACAGGATACATTGTTTTGTATCTATTCAGCATTACTCGATTTACTTTTTTATAGAAAAAAGTAACAGAGATATCCGCTGAATTATCTGTAATTACAACCTTATGAACATAGAGCAAGTTTTTTGTTGGATGAATTGAGGAATATTTAATTTTACCAATAATGCTTGCATTATCTCCAATTTTAAGAGATGAAATTCTGTTACTTTTTTTATAATTAACATATTTAACTGGGTAATATGAAAAAAGATCATAAACAGTTGATATTCCAAGTTTATTAAGAACAGCTGCAAGTTTATCACCAACCCCTTTAATAAGCCTTATGTCAATTAAATCTGGAGAATTAGAATCTGCAATTGTTCTTAGTTTTTCTTCTAGCGCTTTTTTTAATTCAAGCTTTTTCTGTTGCTTTATGTATTCTTCATAAAGCCCACCAAGCAATTTTTCAACATAAGAAACAGAGTTCAGCCTTCCCGAGAGGGAATCAAAAGAATATTGTTCAAAAAACTGATAAGCCTTGTTGAGCTCGTTCATATCTGGCATCACAACGATTTTTTTTAAGCGCAAAATTTGCCCCAACATAAACTTTGAAAAAGTTGAGCGATTACCTTCAAAATCGATGTAGTTATGCTCTCGCTCAAGCTCAATACCCTTTAAAATTTTTTTATACAAATTTAAAAAAGGCATATTGCACCTAAATTAAAACTCTTAAAACTTCATAAATATTGATTTTCTTAATTTTGCCACGAATTTGCACCTCTCTAATTTTAAGAACATCAACATATTTTTGAACTCTATCGAATGTAGATTCACTGATTAAGAATTTTGTTTTATAAACTTTATTAAAGTTTTCAATTCTAGAAGCAGTGTTTACAGTGTCACCAATAACGGTATATTCAAGTCGGTCTTCAGTACCAATGTTGCCAATAAATACTTCGCCTGATGCAATTCCAATTCCAACGTCAATTTTAGGTTTTCCTTCATCTAACCATTTGGTTTGAAGTTTTTTAACAGTGGCAAGCATTTCATTTGCGCATAAAACTGCATTCAGCGCATGGTTTTCGGATTTAATTGGTTCACCAAAAACCGCAAGCATGGCATCGCCAATAAATTTGTTCATAATACCTTGGTGTTTATCAATAATTGGAACAA
This sequence comes from bacterium, assembly GCA_017396695.1. Taxonomy (GTDB): domain Bacteria; phylum Cyanobacteriota; class Vampirovibrionia; order Gastranaerophilales; family Gastranaerophilaceae; genus RGIG1918. The sequence continues at coordinate 74,206 of JAFQLC010000002.1, read as the reverse complement.
GCTCTTGAAAATATTTATTCAAAATATCTGAAACTTCAAGTGCAGAAAGCTTTTCGCTAATTGTCGTAAAACCACGAATATCAATAAATAAAATTGATACATCAGCCTTTTTGCCACCTACTGATAAATTATCAATATTATCCATAACATTTTGCATAACATCTTTTGAGATGTATTTGCCCATTGCACGTTCAATTTGAGCCTTTTTGAATCCTTCGTTGAGATATCTATAAGAATAGCCAATTGCAATTGCAATAATCATAAATAATTCAGGCGCAATAAAGTTAATTGCAACCCCTTTAGAATAAAGGAAAATTGCACCGAGATAAAATAAAAACATTGCGCTTGCACTAAGCCCAAGTGCAGTTGCAACAGGGAAAACAGCAACAACAATAAATACAAACAAGAATAATGAAAACATAAGGAGCAAGTTATATTGCCAACTAGCATTTAGCATAAACTTGTTATCTAACATGTTATTAACAAGTGTGCCGTGTATATCTGGCCCAGCAAAAATATCAGAAATTGGCGTTCTTCTAACATCTTCCATGCCTTGAGCATTTGCATTTGCGCCAACAATTACAATTTTGTCTTTAAAGATTTCAGGGTCAACTAGTGGCTTTTTGCCTTGTTTTATCGCTTGAATACTTAATATCAAATCAGAGGCACTAATTACATCATGGGAATAATATTTAGTATCTTTAGAAATAGAATAATAGTTAATATAAGCATAAACCATGCCGTCTTTGTGATGAACAGGCATTTTTAATTTATATTTTTCATTTTGACCTTGGAGAAAATGATTATCAAGCGTAAATTCAGTAATTCCTGTATATTTAGAATAGAGTGAAATTGGCAAAGAAGGCATCAAATCGCCTTTGTAATCAATCAAAATTGGCGCTTTTCTGACATAACCATCGCCATCTAAAAAAGTGGTAAGAGAAGCTAAATGTTGAGAGTTTTTAATATAATTTTCAGGAGATTGAGTATAACTTTTAAATTCCGAAGTTCTTTTAGCACTTCCTGTTCTCAAATCCTTAACCACAATTCCTTTTTTTAAAGTCAACTCTGAATCGTAAAAATTCGCCTGTTCCAATGTGTTAAATTCTTTTTTATCAAAAATTATGCCAGATACAAGCTTGCTATATTTTTTAACCGCACGGTAGTAATCTTCATCATCTTTAGAATTTTCGTAATCTGGTGCAACAATAATCGCATCAAATGCCCAAACCTTTGCATTTGTGTGCTCTTTAAGAAAATCAAAAATTTCAGCATATTTCATTCTTTTCCAAGGCCATCTGCCAATCTGGATTAAAGATTTATCATCAATGATAACAAGAACAATGTCTTTAGAAGGAATTCTAGAATGAGAAGTGAGTTTGGTCATATAATCGTATGATTTTGTGTAAAAAATCTCACTCGTAAAATGGTATGTCATAGTAATCATTATCAATGTTGCTACAACAAGAAGAAATATATGTTTTTTAGCTTTTAATAACATTTCATCATTTTACTTTACCAACTAAAAAAATGCAAAATGATATTTGAATATTAAGAATAAATAGTATAAAATTTAAAGTAACATTATTTGAGGTAGTTAATGAAACAATTATTTAAATTTATTTTCAAAAAAACATTCTTGTGTTTACTTTTCTTGACATTTGTTTGGGGAGGTTGCTTAACTAACCCAATTTTTGCTTCAACTCCAGCAGAAACATATGACAGGGTCTGGAAATTAATTGATATGAAATTTGTTGATAAAACAAATAATAATCAAGATTGGGAAAGGTGGCGCCATAAATACGATGCACATCTAAAAACAGATAAAGATGCATATATTGCAATCGATACAATGGTTTCAAGCTTAAATGATGTTTACACAAAATTTTTAAACCCAGAAGAATTTCAGGAAGAAACAGCCTCAATTCAAGGCTCTCTCAAGGGTATTGGTGTGCAAATTGGCGTTAGAGAAGGAAGGCTTTTAATTATTGCTCCTCTTGAAGATACCCCAGGAGAACGTGCTGGGCTTCTTGCTGAAGATGAAATACTTGAAATTGACGGCAAATCAACAAAAGGCATAACTGTTGATGTAGCTGCAGATAAAATCAGAGGCCCAGAAGGAACACAAGTTACTCTTCTTATTAAAAGAAAAGGCTCTGAACCGAAATTATACACGATTACTAGAGCTAACATTGAAATAAAATCAGTTTCAACAAAAGCACCAAAATATGCAAAAATTTCAGATGAAATTGGCTACATTCGCTTAAGCTCTTTTATTTCAAGGAATGCGGCTTCAGAATTTAAAAACGCATTGTTTGATTATTCAGATAAAAAAGGTATTATTATTGACCTCAGGTCAAACCCTGGCGGACTTTTAACAAATGCAACCTTTATTGCAGAAATGCTACTTGGAAAAGAAGTTATCGTTTCAACTGTGGATAGAGATGGTTATAAAGAAACAGTTAGAGCAAGGGGTAATCAAATTTTTACAAAACCAATTTTTGTTTTAATTGATGGTGGCTCAGCTTCAGCAAGTGAAATCTTATCTGGCGCACTAAAAGATAACAACAGGGCAACAATTGTTGGCAAAAAATCATTTGGCAAAGGGCTTGTTCAAGAAATTAACAAACTTCCAGATGGCTCTGCAATGCACATAACGATTCAAAAATACTTAACTCCCGCAGGCACAGATATAAATAAAAAGGGAATCGAGCCTGATATTACAGTTGAAATCACAAAAGAAGATGTAGAAAACAACAGAGACCCTCAACTACAAAGAGCAAATGACGAATTATTAAAACAAATAAGTAAAATGTAAACGAAAAAAGCTCCACAAAATGTGGAGCTTTTAAATTTTAATAAACAAATTAATTGTTACTAACTAACATTCTGAATGCAACAAGACCTCTTGCGGAAATCATTTTGCAATCTTGTTTTTGTTCTTGAACAGTTTTGAATGTTTTAAGAATAGCTTTAATGTTGTTGATGCTTTTTTCTGAATCAAGGTTGTAAACATTGTCTACTGGGTCAACTATAATATTAAAAATTGTGTTTAATTTAATTTCGTTCATCTCTATAACTCTCAAATATCTCTTACTCATTAATAAAGTATTTGTGAGTTTAGAAATTGCTTTTTTGTAACAAAACTTTATATATTTAGTATATCAAATTAATATCAATCAATGTAAATATCAGCCAAAATGCCTGAATTTGTTGATGATGCGAGAATAAAATTTTCTGAAAAAATTTCTTTGAAATTATTAAATTCAAGATGAGACTTATCTAAATAAACACCGTCAGCCTTAAGTGAATATGCAAAATCAGCTCTTCCTGAAACTATAAATAAAGCATCATATTCAGCAACAATCTGCCTTGCGCTTTTTAGGATAGCAAAAGCAGTTGCATCATCTAGTTCAGAAAAAGATACTACAAAGAAATTGAAACCAGAATTAATTTTAGAAGTTAATTCTTCAAGAAAATTGTTAAGATTGGCCGAATTTAGGCTAATTGTGCAAATGTTTTTATTTTTTAAGAGCAAATATTCTTTAACATTCATATCGAAAATTCCATGCAAATTTTAATCAAGAAAAATTACCGAAGCATCAAAAACACTTGTGTATAAATAGAATAACATAAAATCAACTATATTTTAAAAATGAACGAAATTCCAAAGTTGAATCTCAAAACGCTTGCATACCTTGCAGGAAATGGAAATAAAAGTGCCTTAAAAGAGCTTTTAGAAAGAGAATCAAAAGTGTGCAGAGCGTTTTTTAGAAAGCATAATCTGCCTCCAAATGACATTCAGGATTTAGTGCAAAATGTACTTATAAAAATAACAAAAAACATACAGAATCTCCGCATAGCAAGCACATATCCAAAATGGGCAAAAACAATTGCAAGAAACGAATTATATGATTATTTAAGATTAAAAAGAAAAAGCAAATTTCAATATATGACAAATAATGAACTGGCGGAAATCTCAAAGAATATTCCAAATAACACAACCAATCCACTAGATGAAATATTGGTTGCAGAGCTTAAAAACAAAGTTAAAAATTCAATCAAATTTTTGCCTGACGAATACAAAAAAGCAATAATAATGAGAGATATAGCAGGCCTCAGTTATTCAAAAATTGCAGAAATATCAAAAATAAACTTAGGTACAGTAAAATCTAGAATATCTCGTGCAAGAGAAAAACTAAAAAAAATAGTTGAGCCTTATTTGAGCGAATTATGAAAAATAACTTTGAATAAGGGCTTTTGCCTGCTCGCCTTGAACCAATGTAATTGCATCAGTTGGGTTAACAGAATTTAGTTTTCCAAAATATTTAAGCACTTCGCAAGATTTACATATTAAAGGGGTGCTTGTAAAACTAGACATAGAAGTTGAAATCAACTCAGCAAAATTCGATAAATTTTCTTGTTGAAAAATATCTAAAATATCATATGCATACTCATTATCGGTAAAATTTTCTGCCAAAATTTCATAAAGTTGAGATAAAAATATATTATCGAGGGAATTTAAAAACTCAGTAATTTCAGATAATTTTTGTTTAGTGTTTTTATCTAAATCAAGCAAATAAGCTTCATTTTCATTATAAACTTTAAACTTTATTTTGGCTTTTAATAAATTAACAGCGCCATCTAGTGTTATTTCTTTATTTTTTAAAATATTTAAAGCAGATAAAATTTCGTAAGCCAAAAACTCGCTCAAAATTATGTAATCAGGAATCCCTTCTAAAAGATTAGAGAGTAACAAATTAAAATATTTGAAATCAAAATTCTCAGCAATTGTTTTAAAATCTGCAAGGTAAAGTAAGTCAGAAGAAAAATCAACACCATAAGGCGTGCTTGAAATATTCTCTAAAATTTGCGGCATAGCATTGATATCGCCGTAGTTAATTAAAAAATCAACTCCAGAATATAAAATATCAGGGTCAGAAGAATTTAACTTTAGTATAGCATTATCGTATTCTTCACGCACATTATGTGCCGCCAAAAGCTTGATTGAATTAACTTTCAATGGTTCATACTGAGCTTCTAGATATGATTTAGCAATTGGTGTTGCAAGAGGGTCTAAAATTCTTGCAAAATAAAGTGCTGCATATGCTTTTTCAGATTCAGTTCCAAATTCGAATTTTTCAAGCATGGCATCTGTTATATCTTCACAAGCAAATTTTACAAGCGGAGAAATAATAGCATCAGAGAAAGAATATGAATAAACTTTCATAAATTCAAAACAATTTTGAACGTTTTGAGGATTAACTGCTCGAATAAGATTTTTAACAATTTTATCTTTTAAAAAATCAAAAATAAAATCTTCGTTTTGAGAAAGTTCTTCGAAAGTTTTAATATCTTTAAAATTTATTACGGATTGTGCAGCTTTAGCCGAAAGATTAAAATCCTTTGAAAGCAAGTCATTAGCGTTTTTGTTAATAAATTTCATAAAAACATTATACATTAAATTTGTTTTTTGATATAGTAAAAGTATGGAAAATTTAAAATATAAACGGATTTTATTAAAAGTTAGCGGAGAGGCTCTCCTTGGTACACAATCATTCGGCATTGACCCAAACCCTGTAACAACTATATGCGAAGAAATTAAAAAAGCGCACGAACTTGGCGCAGAAGTTGCAATCGTTGTTGGTGGCGGCAATATTTTCAGAGGTATGAATAACTCTGAAAAACTTGGAATGGCAAGAGCGCAAGGCGATTATATGGGAATGCTTGCAACAGTTATGAACGCAATGGCACTTCAATCCAAATTGACTGAGCTAAAAATTCCTGTAAGAGTTCAATCAGCACTTACAATTAATCAAGTAGCAGAGCCTTATATCAGGCTAAAAGCTATTCGCCACCTCGAAAAGAAAAGAGTGGTTATTTTTGCAGCAGGCACAGGTAATCCATTCTTCACAACGGATACTGCCGCAGCACTTAGAGCAGTTGAAATCGGTGCAGAAGCGCTTCTTATGGCAAAAAACGGCGTAGATGGCGTTTATACAGCCGACCCTAAAAAAGATGCAAATGCTAAAAAACTCGATTACATTTCATACGACACAATTATTCAAGATAATTTAAAAGTTATGGATTTAACAGCATGCTCACTTTGCAAAGATAACAAAATGCCAATCAGGGTGTTTGATTTTGCAAAAGAAAACAGCATAATTGATATTTTACAAAATAAAGAAATAGGTACGATAGTAGGAGAATAAATATGCCAGTAGATGAAATTTACGCACTAGGTAAAGAAAAATCAGAAAAATGCGTTGCTCAAATGAAAAAAGAATTTGCTACACTCCGCACAGGAAGAGCAAATCCGCTTATTTTAGATAAAGTTTTAGTTGATTATTATGGAGCTCCTACTAAGCTTAGCCAAATGGCGCAAATTTCAGTTTCAGAAGGTACAACACTCATTGTTTCGCCTTTTGACAAATCAATGATTAAAGAAATTGAAAAAGCAATCACAAAGGCTGAAATTGGCATCACTCCAAATAATGACGGAACAGTTATTAGACTTTCATTCCCACCTCTTACTCAAGATAGAAGAAAAGAAATTGCAAAAGAAGTTAAAGCAATGGGCGAAAATGCAAAAGTTGCCGTAAGAAATGTTCGTCGTGATATGCTTGATGACCTTAAAAAAATTGAAAAATCTGAAAACATTCCTGAAGATGCAATGAAAGATGCGCAAGCGCAAATCCAAAAAATTTCAGATAACTACATTAAAACAATTGATGAATTAGTTAGCGCAAAAGATAAAGAGGTAATGACAGTATAATGTCTGAAAACTTGGAACAAGAAATCATAGAAAAAGATACAGAAATTCAAGAAACACCAAAACAAAATAAAGTCAGAAGAGTGTTAACAGGCTGGATTGTTGGTGTCTTATGTATGGCATTTATCATAATGGGTGGCGCGCCCCTTTTAGCCTTAGTTTTGGTTATAATTTGCCTTATGGCAAAAGAATATGTAAAAATTCTCCAACATAAAGGTTTTCACCCAAGCCTTGGAGTGATTATCGTTGCAGCAATAGCGTTTACATCACTTATCTTTTTCCATAGATTTGATTTATTGCCAGTTTTCACATGTGCTGCTATCATTGGTTCCTTCTTAATTGTTTTATTCAAAGGAAGACAACCCTACATTGCAAACGTTGCAACAACAACACTTGGCATAATGTATTCAGCTTGGTTAACATCTCACGTGCTTTTGCTTAGACAAATTGGTATGCAAGGTGTTGGCGCATTCAAAATATCGCTAAACGAAGGTTTATTCCTTTTAACATTCGCGTTTTTAGCAGTTATTGCAACAGATGTTGGCGCATATTATTTCGGTTCTAAGTTTGGCAAAACAAAGCTAGCGCCAGAAGTAAGCCCCAAAAAATCTGTTGAGGGTGCAGTGTTTGGCGCATTGTTCTGTATTTTTGTTTGTTTATTCGGAGTATTTTATACAAAACTCACTCTTCTCCAATGCGTAATTGCAGGCGTTTTAATCACTGTGTCAGCCCAACTTGGAGACCTTAGTGAATCACTAATCAAAAGAGATGCAGGTGTTAAAGATTCAAGTCACATCCTTCCTGGGCATGGCGGAATTTTAGACAGAGCAGATAGTTACATTTTTGCAGCACCTGTTGTTTATTACTACTTTGTATATTTCACACACGGAAACAACCTGTTTTTCGATTTAGTTAATTATCTAAAAGGGTTTATAAATGTTTATTTCGGCTAGCAGAAATCGTGAATTATCTGAATTTAGCGAAAAAATAAACGTACCTTTTTTAATTGTTGGTCTTTTAAACACAGTGTTTACGCATCCTTCGCACACTCAAGAAAAAAAAGAGTCATATGAAAGGCTTGAATTTCTTGGTGATGCGGTTTTAAAGCTCATTGTGAGTAATTATTTCTTCAAAAAATACAATAAAGAACTTGAAGGTGTTTTAACAGAAAAACGAAATTCAGTAATTTCAGATGAGACACTTGCGAAACTAGCTCAAAAACTTGATTTTGAAGAATTAATTTTAATGTCTGAAGACATGAAAAATTCTTCATACTCAAAAGATATAGTTCTAGCCTGTGTTTTTGAAGCCTTGCTTGGTGGAATATTTCTAGAAGCAGGGTACGAAAGAGCAGAAAAATTCTTTTTAGATAACTTTAAAGAAGAAATTGATGAAATTGCAAGTATGGCACGAGCCTCAAACTACAAAGCAGTTCTTCAAGAATACACTCAAAGCATTGACGCAACGTTGCCTGAATACAATTTAACAGCAGAAACAGGGAAATCACACAACAAAACATTCACTTACGAAGTTGTGTGGCAAAATAATGTACTTGGCGAAGGTTCAGGAAAAACAAAAAAACAAGCACAAACACTTGCTGCAAAATGCGCAATTGAAAAACTAAAAGAAGAAGGGGCAAAAATATGATAATTTCGCCTTCAATTTTATCTGCAGATTTTGCGAATTTAGAATCAGAGATAAGAAAGGTTAAACAATTTGGTGTTCAATGGTTTCACCTTGATGTTATGGACGGGCACTTTGTGCCAAATATAACTATCGGCGCTCCAGTTGTAAAATCGTTGAGAAAAATAGAAGGGATATTTTTAGACACTCATTTAATGATTTCAAACCCCGAAAAATATGTTGATGATTTCATTTTGGCTGGTTCTGATTTAATCACCTTCCATGTTGAAGCAACAGAAGACAAAACTCTTGATTTAATCAAATACATCAAAAGTAAAGACGTGAAGGCTGGGCTTAGCATAAAACCAAACACGTCCCCTGAAATTATTGAAAAATACATCAGAGAACTAGATTTAGTGCTTGTTATGACTGTTGAACCAGGTTTTGGCGGTCAAAAATTCATGCAAAATTGCGCAGAAAAACTTACAAAATTATCAGAATACAAAGAAAAATATAATAAAAACTTAATTCTTCAAGTTGATGGCGGAATAAACAAAGAAACAGGGAAAATCTGCCGAGAACTTGGCGCAAATTCACTTGTTGCAGGAAATTATATATATAAATCAGAAAATATCGAAGAAGCTCTTAAAAATTTGTCATAATTATTTAAAATACCACTTGAAAAAGTTTTTTGTTTTGCTTATGATATAGTCAATTGCTAGAAATTTAAAGGTATAAGAAAATGAATCCGATTATTGACGAATTAGAAAAAAAATACACAGACCGTGAACTTCCTGTTTTAAACCCAGGCGACAGTGTAAAAGTTTATGTAAGAATTATCGAAGGTAACAAAGAAAGAACTCAGGCTTTCGAAGGCACTATCATTAAAAAACACGGTTCAGGTGTTTCAAAAACTATCACAGTTAGAAAAACTTTCCAAGGCGTTGGCGTTGAAAGAGTATTCTCACTCTACTCTCCAAGGGTTGAAAGAGTTGAAGTTCTAAGAAGAGGTGATGTTCGCCGTTCTAAACTTTATTACTTAAGAGAACGCTCAGGCAAAGCAACTCGTATTAAAGAGAAAATGGAAAAAAGATAAGTTTTTAAAGCCCTTTAACGAGGGCTTTATTTAATAGAAAAGAAAGTTTTATGTCAAACATTCATTGGTATCCAGGGCACATCGCAAAAGCGCAAAGAGAGCTTCAAGAAAAGCTTAATTTGATTGATGTCATAATTGAAGTAATTGATGCGAGACTCCCATTTTCAAGTAAATACGCAGAAGTTGAGAAGCTCACAAAAGGGAAACCAAGGCTAATTATATTTAACAAATCAGATTTAACAGATAAATCTGAACTTGAAAAATGGGAAAATTATTATAAAGAAAAATACTCACTCCCTGTGATTTCTACTAACAGCAACACAAATAATATCAAAGAAATAATTAACCAAACTATTCTCCTTGCCTCAGAAATGCTTGAGAAAAGGAAAGCAAAAGGATTATTACCAAGAGCAGTCAGAACAGTTGTAATAGGTATGCCAAATGTTGGAAAATCAACAATTATAAACAGACTAACAAAATCCTCAAAAGCAAAAACAGGTCAAAAGGCAGGCGTTACAAGAAATCAACAATGGGTTAGAATTAATGACAAGCTTGAACTTTTAGACACACCAGGGATTATTCCGCCAATTCAATCTGATGTTGAAATCAATCTCAAGCTTGCAACAATAGGTTCAATTGGTGAAAATTCGTATGACGACGAGTTTGTTGCATCTGAGCTTTTAAAAATTCTAGCAAAAATTGATGAAAAAAAATTAAGAGAATATTACAATCTAAATAATGATGAAATTACCTTAGAAACAGTTGCTCTTGCAAGAAACTGGATTAAAAAAGGTGCAGAAGCAGACATAGAGCGCACATCAAAATTTGTTCTTGTTAATTTTAGACAATGCAAAATAGGAAAATTTATTTTAGATGAACTCCCTGTTTAAATTTGATGAGGAAATGTCAAAAGAATTTGGCACAATAATTGGAACCGATGAAGCAGGAAGAGGCCCAGCGGCTGGAGATTTGTATGTTTGCGCTTATTGCTTTAAAAAAGAGTTTAGGACGAGTTTATCTGAAGATGAACTAGAAACACTCAAGATATTAAACGATTCCAAAAAATTAAGCGAAAAAAAACGCAAAGAACTATACAAAATTTTAATCAAATGCGGGCATTTCAAAGTTGGAACAATAAAACCCGAAATTATTGATAAAATCAATATTTTGCAAGCCGTATATATTGGCATGCAAACAAGTGCTGAGAGGGTAATTGAAGATATAAACCCAGAAAAATTTATATTGCTTGTTGATGGAAATAGAAGGCTCCCGAATTTCAAACAAACACAACAAACAATAATCAAGGGTGATTCGAAATCCGCAACAATCGCAGCTGCAAGCATTATTGCAAAAGTTTCAAGAGATAATTATATGGAAAAATTATCTGAAAAATATCCTGAATACAATTTCAAAAAAAATAAAGGCTATTTAACGGCCGAGCACATTCAAGCAATTAAAAAAGTCGGCGCATCAGATGTGCACCGACTAAGTTTTTTAAAAAATATTTTGAATTAATTATAAGTTAGAGTTGTCAACAAGCTCAGGGTCAACTGTTCTAACAACCAAACCGCCTGTTAAAAGCAAATATATTTTATCGCCTTTTTTAACATTATATTTAAGTGATGGGCGAACAAAATCTTTGAAGTTTAAAAGATATTTTGCTCTTGTTGCCGCTTCAATTCTATCTTTTGCAACTTCTTTACCACCCTTAACAATGTACAATTTTCTATTTTCTGAATATGGTGCTGCCTCAAAATTGATATTTAAATTGTCAACAGTAATTATTTTAGCAATATCAAGTGTGCATTTATGCTCTCTATCAAGCCATCTTGATTTTTCTTTTTGTATAACTGTACCAACAATTTTAGTTCCAGCAGGGTAAACCAAAGTGCCTTGATTTGTAACTAAATCTTCTTCAGAAACAAATTCAACTTTGTCACCAATTGCAGCTTTATATGAATTGAAATCGCTTTCAAAGTGAACTGGTGCTAAGTTATATGGTTGAACAACCATTTTTACGTTATATTGACTAACTGCATTTTCTGGCGCTTTTGGTGAAACTTCAAGGATTTCATCTTGCAAAAACATTGCTTTGATTTTTTGTTTGTCTCTACCAAAAGAGAATGTTTTAAAGTTGCTATTAATATGAACAAAAACATCTGTCATAAAGCTTGCAACTTCTTCACGAGTTAAAAGCCCATTAGGGTCCAATTCGCCACTTGCTGGTAAAAATCCATTATGAGCCGCTTTGACATAAGAATAACGAGCCCAAGCAGGAATTTTGTCAGCATCTGTGTATGAACTTAGGATTGAATCATCATTATAGTTTTTGATGAAAATATTTGAAATCAAACTAATCGCTTCGCTTTTTGTAATTGGCGCAGAAGGTTTAAATGTGCTATCAGGATAACCAAAAACAATGCCATAATTTTCAGCAAGTGTGATTTCATCATATGTTTTCATGTCTGGATAAACATCTTTAAACATATTCATAAGTTCAGCATCTGAAACTTGAAGCTTACAAGTATTCAAGAAAACTGAAAGAAAATCTTGTCGTGCAATTGAACCTTTTGGATTAAAATTGCCATTTGCATCAACTGTCATAAGTCCAGCTTCAAGCATAGCTTTAATTTGAGGTGCACGAGAATTATCTGCCTTAATGTCATTCACAACCAATGCATTGGTTTGAGCACCAAAAGCAAATAACATAGTTAACACGATAAATAATTTTGCAAAAATCTTATTCATATTAATAAAAATCTCCCAATGTCTAAGTATAGTTTACATCAAGGATAAAAATATGACAATATTGTATTATAACATTTTTTCAAGTTATGATATTATATAATTGTATAAATTGGTGAGAAATTTGGAATTAACAAACAGACATACAGAATTAATCAGAAAAGCTTTGATAAAATCAAAGCTATACACAACATCAAGCCTAAAGCTAGAAGAATTAATTCCGCTTGTTGCAAAAAAATCTGCTTTATTTTTGGGCACTTTATCTGACGATGCCTTAATTGAAAAATTCCTAGATAAAACCGCAGAAAATGTTTTATCCAAACATCAAAAAGAAAATGCAGAGCAAAGAGGAGAGGTTCTTCAGTTCGCAAAACCTGAAAAGAAAGAGGTCAAAGAGCAAGAAGCAGACATTCTTCAAATTGAAGAAATAATTGAGTTTGAAGACGATACAGAAGCAGAAAAAGAACCTGAACTTGAATTATACACAGAAGAAAAAATTGTTTTTGATGTTTCGTGCGATGAGCTTCCAACTCTTAACCCAGAAAAATTATATGAGCATATTGAAGACCCAAAAATCACAAATAAGACAAAAACTGTGCCTGCAGATGTTGCAAATAAAATTTTAGACATCCTGACAGAAGCAAGCACAGTGCCAAATACAAAAGATTACATTAAAATTTTTTACTTGAAATATATTAAAAAACTTAAACAAGCACAAATAGCGAAAAAGCTACACATTTCTGAAATTGAGTTATCTCAAAAATATTTTGAAATGGTTAAATACGTAAAAGAGAAACTATACTCTAAGTCCTGATGGAACTCTATCAATTCTTAATGGAGTAGTGTTCAAGTGCTGAACACTTGGAGCATTTGGCACTTTTGGCATAGGGCGAACAATATAATCTGGTGTTTCTGGCGCCTTTTTACCAGTTTCTTTTAGCATTTTACTTCTTGCTTTTGCGCCAATAGCATTCCTGATAATTGGGGTAATGATATTGCTTGAAACAATCGAGCCTATAATTGATGCAACAAGGGCAACGCCTTCTCTCCCTTTAACAAATTCAGGAGAATTTTTTGCAACATCTTTAAATATAACTTTTCCTGAATCAACAGCTTTAACTGCGGCTTTTCTCATTGCCTCGGAGCAGAAATAATATAACCCGATATTTAAAACGCCATCCGCTGCCTCTTGCGGAAGTAAGAAAAGTTTTTCTTCTTTTGATGTTTTTCTGTCAATTGAAATACCAATTAAATTCGCAATACTTGCAAGAATCATGCAGCCAGTTGAAGCAACAATGATTAAACGTGCAGTGTTATCGTTTTTTGCAAATTTTTCATAAAGAGTTGTAAGTGTTCGTTTGAAAATATTATTTTTCATCCAAGCCCCCAATCTTATCCTGTGGCTTGTTATTAAACACTTTTTCGTTAATTAAGTTTTGATACTTATTAATTAAAGGAACATCGAAAATAAAGTTTGTAACAGAGAGTGCAAGCAATGATAAAATACTACCTAGAACAACACCATAGCGTTTTAATTGAGCGCTATCTGCATTTTTAAGAGCATCAATTGCAAGCGCTGGGTTCTTGCTTTTAGAGAGTTTATCTCCAGCGTTATTACACAAAGAGCGAACTGCAATGCCTGAAATCGTGCCTATAATTGCTCTTGACATAGAACGAGAAGCAGAGGTTTCACGAGTTCTTTTATCAACTTTTTTGTTATTTAAATCAATAATCGGGTGCAAAATAAGCGCAGAACCCCCAACAAGCATTCTTTGTTGAGGTGTGCTTATAACTTCAGGGAGTCTTGTGAATATTTTTGTCAATTTGTTGCCGAGCTTCATTGGGCTAGCACCCCTGAAAGTTAGTTTATTATTGTTATTTTTTACAGGATTTATTTTTACCATGAACAAATAAACTCTATTACAAGGTTCTAGAAAAATCGTGAATGCCAGAAATTGTCTTTTTTTCTGAAAATATTAACAAAAATTAATAAAACCAAGTCTTAAAATAAGTGTACGAATTACATTATATCACTTAAATTAATTGCAAGATTAAATATTAATGTAAACTTAATATCTTTATGCTAAAATTTTGGTATGAAAAAGAAGAACATATACATATGGGCTTTTTCAGCCGTTACCATTTTATGTCTATCATGCTTTGTGTGGTCATGGTGGGTAACAAGAGATATTCGTGCAACGGATTCAGATGGTTTAAGCAGCCAAAAATTGGAAGTTAAAAATCTATTTTTGACTGAAACAAAAGAACATAAAAAATATTGGGAAATGTATGCCAAAAAAGGTTACTATTCAAGCTCGGACGGCACAGTGACACTTATTGATATCATTGGAAATTTTTACGATGAAAATGAAGAAGTCATGATGAGCTTTAGGTCCGATGAAGGCAGATATAACGAAAAAACAAAAGAAATTCATATGACGGGAAACATTTATGTTGTGGCAAAAGAAGGCTCAGCAGTTCGAGCTGACGAATTCATTTGGAAGGGAAAAGAAGAATTCATTAAAGCCCAAGGAAATGTCAAAATCAACAAAAACAATGATATAATTACATCGAGTGAAAGGGCTTATTTTAGCACCGATTTGACCCGTTTCAAAATTGAAGGTAACTCTGTTACAAATGTGTATAAAAAGAACAAAAATATAGCGGAGAAAAAATGAAAAAAATATTAATCATAATGCTAAGCTTTTTTATTTTTGCACCATGTGTACATGCTGCAAAAATTGATATTAGCGCAAAGCACCAGCAACTTGATGTTGATAAAAACAAAGGGTTATTTTCAGGCGACGTGCAGGTTCAAATAGGCGATATTATTGTAAAAAGCCCAAGCGCTAAACTTGACCTAGACCCTAAAACAAAAAAACCATCGCTTGCAACTTTTCTTGAAAATCCATACGCATTCCAAGAAAAAGGAAGTAAAAAGCACGAAATTAAATCTCAAATAATTAAAGTTTCACTTTTAAATAAAAAACTCTATGCCTCAGGAAACACTCAATCAATCATAATGCAAGACAGGCAACCAGTTGTAGTTGTAACATCTGACACACAAGAATATGACACAAACACCAAAATCATGAAGGCTCAAGGTGGTGTTGTAATTACATATGACACTCTTGAAACTTATTCAGAATATGCTGAAGCAAAAATAGATAATGGCGGAGAAATCGACAATCTTAAGCTTCGCGGAAATGTTGTTATTAAAGAAAAAGGGAACATTGTTAAAGGAAACAACTTTGACTATGACATGAAAAAAGGCGATTTTGTAATTTCTGGTAACACTACCTCGGACGTTGTTTTTGAAGATGGCACAAGGGTTTACACAATCGCTGATAGGCAAATTTTTAACCGCTACACAAAATCTTTAATTGCAGCTGGTCATGTTACAATTGAATATAAAGACTATATTGCAAAAGGTCCAAAAGCACATTTACTTGTGGATGAAAAAACAAACAAAGCAAACGAAGTTATTTTCACAGGACGCTCTAAAATTACAGAAAAAGGAAATTCAATTGAAGCAGATAGGATTAAACTTATATTAAACCCAAAAGGCTTTACGGCTGACGGAAATGTGAAAACAAGCATAAACACAGAAGATAGCGGAGATATGGAATTATAATGTCAAACTTAATTTTAGATAATACTCAATTTTTAATCGCAGGCGATGGACAACTACCAGTTAGAATGGCAAAAAACGCTAAAAGCAATGGCTTTAAGGTGCTTGCAGTGTCATTAAGTTCTGATAATTACAAAGAACTTAAAAAATATTGCGATAAAGTTGTTTCTTATGGATGCGGTCAATTAAATAGCATTAAAAAATTCCTTCAAGAAAACAAAGCAAAACAATTAACCTTCATTGGTAAGGTTTCAAAAATGTCTCTGCTTAAAAGGCCAATTCTTGAACCAATGGCAATTTCTCTTTTAAAAAGTGCTTCAAAATTAAATGATGATGCCATTATGCTCATGCTTGTTGCAGAACTTGAAAAAATTGGAGTAACAATTCTTGATCAAACAATTTTTATCAAAGATTTAATTGTGTCAAAAGGTAATTTTACAACCCTTAAACCTGACGAAATGCAAACAGAAAGCATAAATTACGGCTTTAAAATCGCAAAAGAAATAGGCAAGATTGATATTGGTCAATCTGTCGTTGTAAAAGACAAAATGATTATTGCAGTTGAAGCAATTGAAGGCACAGACAAGTGCATAGTCAGAGGTTGCAAGCTTGCAAGGAAAAAGAATGCAATTGTTGTTAAAGTTGCAAAACCAGAGCAAGATATGCGTTTCGATATTCCAACAGTTGGCCTTAGAACCCTTAAAATAATGAAAAAACATGGCGCAAATGTTTTGGCGCTTGAAGCTGGAAGAACAATCATTGTTGAACAAGAAAAAATGATTGATTATGCTAACCGCCACAAAATGATAATAGTTGCAGTATAGGTTTTTTAAACAGAATCAAAATTATTCTTTAGTTTTACTAATAAAAAACTTAGCCTTTAACTGCGCCTTCGCTTGAACCTTTAATAAAGTATTTTTGAAGTGATACAAAAAATACAATTATCGGGATTATTGAAATAATAGAACCCGCCGCAACAAGCCTGTAATTTGAGGCAAAAACACCAGACATGTTATTAATTCCAACAGGCAATGTGAATAGCGCCTCTTTAGTAAGCACAATACTTGGCCATAAAAACTCGCCCCAGCAACCAATAAATGTGAATATTGCAAGAACTGTAATTTGAGGAAGTATGAGCGGAAGTAAAATCTTAAACCAAATTTGAAGAACATTGCAACCGTCAATAAAGGCGCTTTCTTCAAGTTCACGAGGAATTGAAATAAAAGCCTGCCTCAATAAGAAAATTCCAAATGCATTAACGGCAAAAGGCAAAATCATACCCAAATATCCCGCAATATAACCATTTGTATCAGATAACCCTAACTTCAAAGTAATTATATAAACAGGAAGCATAATTGCCTGAAAAGGAACCATAATTGTTGAAAGAATAAGGAAAAAACTAATTTTTTTCCCTTTAAATTCCATTCT
This sequence comes from bacterium, assembly GCA_017396695.1. Lineage (GTDB taxonomy): Bacteria > Cyanobacteriota > Vampirovibrionia > Gastranaerophilales > Gastranaerophilaceae > RGIG1918. Next base: position 56,911 of record JAFQLC010000002.1, on the reverse strand, counting down.
TGCTAAAGGATAAGCGGCAAGAGCAGATAAAACTACGTTTAAAACAACTGTGACTCCTGCAACGATGAAACTATTTAAAATATAGCCTAGAATTGGGACATATTTTAAAACTTCACTAAAGTTTTTAAATGTCGGGCTTTCGGGAAGCAATATTGGCGGATATGCGAAAATATTTTCATTAGCACCTTTAAAGGCAGTTGAAGTAAGCCAAAGCAAAGGTAAAAGCGATAAAAAACATACTAAAATCAATATTAAATGAGTTAAAAATCCTTTCAAAAAGCTTGGCTTCATAGGTCGTATTTCTTCCTTTCAAAGCAGTATAAATTCACAAGAGAAAAAGCAAGAGTTAAAACAAGCAAAACAACAGCACCAGCTGAAGCTAAACCTAAATCAAGTTTTTCAAAAGCATGCTCATAAATATAATAAACAATCGTTTTAGTGGACTCCATAGGACCACCACGAGTCATAACATAAATTTCAACAAAAACTTTTAGGGCGGAAATTGATGAAATAGTGGCAACGAGTGCAATTGTCGGCATCAAATGCGGAACAGTAACCGTCATGTGTTTTTGAAATTCGCCCGCTCCATCAATTTGCGCCTGCTCATATAAGTCTTTAGGAACTCCAATTAACGAGGAAAGATAAATCATCATATAATATCCAACCCCTTTAAAAACGGTGACTAGAGCAACAGAAATCATAGCAATTCGAGGGTCTGTAAGCCAACCAAGCGCAGGCAGATTAAACAATGAAAGAAAATAATTTAAAAGCCCAGATTCAGCATAAAGCCACTTAAACGCTATTGCTACAACAACTATTGAAATAACAACAGGAATATAAATTAAAAGCTTATAAAGAGTAACACCTCTTATCTTTTGATTAATCAAAATTGCAAGAAACAAAGGAAAAATAACTAAGAACGGAACACACAAAATCATAAACCAAAAAGTGTTCAAAATTGAAGATACAAAAGATTTTTGAGCAAAAAGTGCTTTGTAATTTTCAAAAGAAACAAAATTTGGATTATAAATATCAGAAAAATCTTGAAAACTTATTTGAATTGTCTGAAAAAATGGTATGAAAAAAAATACAGCAAGAAAAACAAATGCCGGAATTAAAAACAAATAAGGAATACCCTTTGACAGATATTTATACATAGAATTATTCTAAAATATCGAGTTGAGTTTTGCAAAAATGTAAAGGAAATTAGAAGGATTTAATTGCAAGTTCAACTTTTTCCATAACAGTTTTTGCTCGCTCGCCTGCCTTTTTAGCGCCTTCTTTTAAAATATCTTTTAAAACATCAGGGTTATTTTCATATTCAGCACGTTTATCTCTGATTGGCGCAAGTTCATTGTTCACAAGCTCTGCAAGCATTCTTTTGCATTGCATACAACCAATTTCAGCGCCTCGGCAAGCATCTTGAATTTCTTGAAGTTTAGGTGTGCCAGATGCAAAAATTTCCCAATATTTGTAAATGACTTCACAATTATTAGGATCACCCTTATCGTCTTTTCTAATTCTGTTTCTGTCAGTAATTCCTGTCATAATTTTCTTTGTGGTTTCTTCAGGGGTGTCGGATAGCTTAATATCGTTATTAAAGCTTTTTCCCATTTTATTACCATCAAGACCTGCAAGTAATTTTACATCATTTAAAAGACCCTTAGGCTCAGTAAAATCAGTTCCATACAAGTTATTAAAACGGCGAACAATATCTCGAGCAATTTCAATATGTGGGAGCTGGTCTTTGCCAACAGGCACATAATCAGCGTTCAAACTCATAATGTCAGAACACATAAGAACAGGATATCCAATAAGTCCATAGGTTGCCTCGATTTGCCCTTCTTTTGATTTAATGATTTTTACCATATCTTTCAAGGTTGGGTCACGCTCAACCCAATTGTGAGGGCACATCATGCTTAAATACACATGCAAAATTGCAACCTCTGGAAGCATAGATTGAAGAAATATAGTGGATTTATTTGGGTCAATTCCTGAAGCCAACCAATCTTTTAAAACTTCATAAACATTATCTTGAAGGTTAGACACATTATTATAGTTAGTTGTTAGCGCATGCCAATTTGCAATTGAAAAATAACAATCATATTGTTCTTGCAGTTTTTTCCAATTAGTTAAAACTCCAAGATAGTGTCCAAGGTGAAGTTTTCCAGTTGGGCGCATGCCAGACATAACTACTTTATTTGCCATTTGTGTTCTCCAATTTTTTAAGCAATTTTAAACCCTCTTCAAAATCAGGGTATATAGAAAGAGAGGCTTTAATATATTTTTTAGCATTTTCAAAATCATCTGTTTTATAGTATGAAGTTGCTAAATCAAGCAATATAAGGTGATTTTGAGGATATAGCTCAGTAAGCTTTAATAGCGACATTATAGCTTTTTTGTATTTTTTCATTGCCATATCAATTTTTGCTTGCAAATATTCATATTCAGGGTCAGGGTTTATCATAAGTAATTCCTGAACTAAATTTGAAGCGGGCGAATATTTTTTCTCGCCAAAATAGTGTTTTGCAAGCTCATATAAAGCGATTTCGCATTTAGGGTCAGCCGAGAGCGCCTTTTTAAACAATAAAACAGCAGGCTCAACTTGTCCTAAATACAAAAGGTTTTGCGCGTAAGACGCATTAAACAAAGCGTCAACATCGGCGCAATCAGCCACATGTGCGAAATACTTGTCTGCTAAATCGTATTTTCCAATTGTAAAATATAGAACTCCAGCGCCAAAATTAATCTCAAAGTCATCAGGAGCAAGTTTTAAAGCTTCCGATATTTCATCTTCCGCCCAATCTAAAAGATTTAACCTTAAATATAAAATTGCCAAGTCTTTGTGTGCAACTGCGTTGTTTGGCTCAAGTTTAATAGCATTCTTAAATGAATTAAGCGCAGAATCTTTTTCGTCAAGTTTTACATAACAAACACCAAGTTCCCAGAAGGTGTCGGAGTCGATTTTTCCTTTTTTCAAAAGAATTTCAAAAGTTTTAATTGCATTATCATAATTGCCAATAGAGCGGTGATATGTTGCGAGTTTGCGAAGCAAAATATCATCTTTTGGGTTAAGCCTGTAAAGTTTTTCAGCAATAATTAAAGCGTTTTTAAAGTCATGCAAAGCTTCAAGAACTAGCATCAAATTCTTTTGATATTTAATAACATCGGGCCTAATTGCAACAAGTGTTGAATAAAGTTGCGCAGCAAGAGGAATTTTTTTGCATAAATATGCGCAATTTGCATATGAAGCTAAAATATTTTCAATAGGTAATTTCTTATAAGCTTCTTCAAAATAATTAAAAGCACGAATATGATCGCCATCGGAATCATAAATTAAACCAATGTTAAAATTGGCAATAGGGTCGTATGGGTCAATCTCAAATGCACGTTCAAAATATTCAAGAGCCTTTTCCCTGTCTTTAAGTTTTAAATAACAAGAGCCTAAAGAGTTTATAATTTGAGGTGAATTTGGCTCAAATTCAAGTGCTTTGTTTAAACATTCAATTGCTAAATCAATCTTATCAAGCGTCATATAGCAAGATGAAAGCATATAATGAAGCTCGAAATCAGAAGTTTCAAATTGAAGCGCTTTATTTAAAATTTCAATTGCACCTTCAAAGTCATTATTTCTGAAAGATAAAAGCGCAAGGTTTTTATATGAATCTGCATGCTCAGGGCGAATTAAAAGCACTTTTTTATAATACTTTTCAGCGTTATCGAAATCTTCTAATTTGTCATAAATTGTAGCAATATAAAAATATGACGTAGCATCATCAGACTTAATGTTTGACGCTTGAATGAAAGCTTTGAGGGCAAGCTCAAATTCTTCAAGATTTACATAGCAAAGCCCAAGGTTTTTGAAAACTTCAAAATTATCAGGCTCCTTCAAACTAAGCTTTTCTAAAATTTCTTTAGCTTCTTCAAATTTATGTTCTGCAATTAATTCAACTGATTTATCTAAACTCATAATACTTCTCAAATCTTCAGTTAAAATAATAGCATAAAATTATATTTCATAATATAATTAATATCGAGGAGTTTTAAATGAAAATTACAGCAAAAAATTTGATAAAAGTTTATGGCTCAAGATCAGTTGTAAACGATGTATCATTCAATATTTCACAAGGGGAAGTTGTTGGGCTTTTAGGTCCTAATGGCGCAGGAAAAACAACAACATTCTACATGATTGTTGGCCTTGTTAAAGCAACAAAAGGCGAAGTTTTCCTAGATGACATGGATATTACAAATATGCCAATGAATGAAAGAGCGGTTCACGGCATAGGATATCTTCCTCAAGAAGCTTCAATTTTTAGAAAATTAAATGTTGAGGATAACTTAAAACTTGTTCTCGAAATGAACAATAAACTCAACCAAAGCGAAAAAGAAGAATTGCTAGAAAGCTTGCTTGAAGAATTTGGGGTTAAAAAATTAAGGCATGCAACGGCTGTTTCACTCTCAGGTGGCGAACGTCGTCGTGTTGAAATTGCAAGAGCGCTTGCCGCAAGCCCAAGCTTTATTTTGCTTGATGAACCATTTACAGGGATTGACCCAATTGCAATTGGTGAAATTAAAGACAACATCTATAAGCTTGCAAAAGAAAAAAATATCGGGATTTTAATTACAGACCACAACCCAAAAGCAACACTCAGCATTACAGACAGAGCCTATGTAATTTTTGACGGTAAAATTAAAGTTTCGGGCAAAAGCGAAGAAGTTGCAAACGACCCAATTGCAAAACAATTTTATTTAGGAAAAGATTTTGAACTCTAAACATATAACAATTTTAGATAAATACATTTTTTCGCAAGTGACAGCAGCTTCTCTTGTGATATTATTCTTGTTTATTATCGTCTGGATGGCGCCAGAGAAACTTGTTGATGCCGTAAAAGATGTATTCAGCGGCGAACTCACTGTACTTCAGGCTTCAATGGAGCTTTTCTATGAGCTTCCAAAAGTGCTTTCACAATGTTTGCCAATTTCAATTCTTGTTGGCGCACTTTTCACATTTGATAAACTCTCAAAAGACTCCGAACTTGCAATTTTAAGAAGTAGTGGTCTTTCTTATATGCGAATTTTAAGACCAGTTATATTACTTGGGGTGATTTACTTTGCACTTTGCGCTTATACCGTTGACCAACTTGTTCCTTGGGCAAGCGCAAAAACAGGCGAAAATTCACATTATAACGAGCATTTTGTTTATTTAAGATTAAATGATGATAAAACACCAAAGCAAGGAATTATCGTTTCAAATTTTACACAAAATGGAATAAAAAATGTAATTGTAACAAACTTTAAAAAAGATGAATATAGCGATATTGTCTGTCTAGATAATATTTTATTTGCAGACTATGCCCTAAATAAAGATGCTTTCTGGATTTTGCCACAAGTAACAAAATATGCAATTGATAAAAATGGAGTGTATCAAAAAATTGCAGATGTAAAAAATGTTAAAATCCTTGAAGGTGAAGACGCAAAAGACATATACAACATTATGAGCTATGGCACAAAAAGAGAAAGAGCTTTCACAAACCTAGGGCTTTTTGAGTATGTAAAACTTCTTAAAAAGAAAGATTTTTCAGACGAATTTAATTTTAATTTATCAAAACTATATCAAAGATTTTTCCACCCATTCACTTGTGTGTTATTTGCAATTCTAGGTGCATTATTAGGCTATGCACCACCAAGAAGTGTGCGCATGGTAGGCTTTATTATTGCAGCAGGGCTTTTATTTGGCTATTACATAACACTGCCCGCATTTGGCGTTTTAGCTGAAAAAAGCATTTTGCCACCATTTATTTGTGCATCATTTCCAACAATAGTTTTTATAGCCTCAATATTTATTGTGAAAAAAAATAAGGATTTGTAATATGAAAAAATTATTATTCACAATTTTTGCAATGATTATATATCTAGCACCTGCATATGCCATAGATGGTATGGAATACATACACAAAGAAGAAGGCGTGCATATATATAAAATAGACACAAAAAAATTAGGCTCAAAAATTAAACCCTATGTTGCAGACGAATTGACAACTGCAAAAGCATTATATGAAACAGGAAATTACTCTCTTGTTGTTAATGGTGGTTTTTTCGACAGAGAAACCGGGGGCGAAATCTCATTTGTTATGATTGATGGGAAATTAAAAAATAGCCCATTCAATAATAATAAAACCATGACTTCAATTAAAGAAACTGGAAGGTTTAAAGAAGTTGTGAATAGGTCAGAACTTAGAATATTTGAGCTAGAGAAAGGGAAATACGCATTTAGAATTGCACAACACTTCCAATCCGATGCAGACAAAATTTTCCTAAAACACTCACTCCAAGCAGGACCAATGTTAGCACCACGCTATTTAGCGCAAGAAGAGGGTTTTATTCAAAAAGATAATGAAGGAAATATTACTCTTGATTCTTGCAATATGTCCAAAAGACGACCAAGAACAATTATTGGGATAAAAGGGAAATATTTATATATTATTGCATTTTCAATGAGCAAAAAAATGACTGGCGCCGAATTACAAGAATTTGCAAAGAAACAAAGGTTTAGACAAGCCTTAGCGCTTGATGGCGGTGGCTCAACAAGCCTAATAACAGACGAAGTGCAAATTATTTCAGAAGGAACAGACGGAAGAAAAGTAAAATCTTTCTTAGTGATTGAGAGGTAATTATGATAATTTTTAAAAAATCTTCATTTTTTCTTATGCTTCTTTGTATATTTCTTGGAACACTTTACATTTCGCCAAAAATCGAAAAATATGTGTCTGCAAAAAAATCAAAAATAATCACTCAAAATTGTAGCGCATATTCAAATGCAGTCCTTGCAAAATACAATTCAAATAAAAAAATTAATATTAAAAAAACAGCTGAAAACTTGGCAGATGAATTTAATAAAAAATATAAAAACCCAATAAACAAAAAGGAAGTTGCGTTTGCGTTTGATGGTAAAATCAAAGGCGCTTGCAATATAAAATACGATAAAACAGTAAAAGCACTTGATGTAACTGGGCTTGATTCAGATGACACAATTGTAATAAGGATTGTTGTAAAACCACCATCATTTGTGCGCTACGATAGGAATTAAAATGCAAATATTTACAAATATGACGGAATATTTTACACAAAACGGAGTTTGGGGGCTTCCCCTAAATTCGTTTATTGAAAGCTTTTTCCTTGTTCCGCCACCAGATTTTTTACTTATTGCAATGGACCTTGCAGAGCCCAAGAAATCGCTTTATTATGCACTCATCTGCACGATTGCAAGTGCACTTGGTGGTGGCGTTGGCTATATTATTGGTAAATTTGGTGGAAGACCAGCATTTAACTGGCTAATTGGAATGTTTGCAAAAGACAAAGAAAAAGCAAACCAAAATTTTCTTCAAGTTGAAAAGCTCTATAGTGAATATGGTCCAATGGCAGTATTCCTCGCTGCGTTCACCCCTATCCCATATAAAGTTTTCACAATTGCAAGCGGGATATTAAACATGAATTTCTTTGCGTTTATGCTCGCTTCATTCACTGGAAGAGGTATGAGATTTTTCATTGTAAGCATCGTATTAATGCTTCTTGGCGAACAAATAAAAGAACATCTTGAGCTTGTAATTCTTGCTTGCACGGCAGTAATTGTAGTATTTTTTGTTATATTGTATAAAAAAAGACACAAAATCATAAAAAAATGATAGAATATGCTCATGTTTAGCGAATTTTTGTCAGATTATATCGAGTTTATTGAGCTTGAAAAAGGGCTTAGTGAACACACCATAAATGCGTATAGAAACGATATTATTTCTTTTTATGATTATTTGAGCGCTAATGGAAAAATTGATATATCACAAACAACAAGACAAGATGTTTCAGGCTATATTAAACATTTATCAATCTCAAACATAAAATCATCTTCAATTGTTCGAAAAATTGCCTCTCTTAAAGGTTTCTGGAGATATTTAAATGCTTGTGAAAAAGTAAAAAATAACCCAATTTTAGATATTACTCCGCCAAAAATTCCAAAAAAACTTCCAAAAGTTCTAACATTAGACGAAATTGAAACCCTCTTAAAAGAAAATTTAGACACTTTTCATCTTGCATTGTTTGAGCTTTTATATGCAACGGGGGTTAGGGTTTCAGAGCTAGTAAGTCTTGAAATTCAAAACTTAAATTTAGAAAAAGGCATTTTAAAAACCAAAGGTAAAGGCTCAAAAGAAAGGCTAATACCAATTGGCAAAAAAGCAAAAAATGCGCTAAAAAAATGGCTTACAGAAAGAAACAGGATAATTTTAGTTAATCCAAATGCAAAACATAAAGATAAACTCTTTATAAATACTCAAGGGAAACCGATTTCAAGGCAATATATTTACAGTTTTATAAACGAGCTTGGAAAAACCGTTCACAAACAAATTTCGCCACACACAATTCGCCACACATTTGCAACACACCTTCTAGAACGTGGTGCCGATTTAAGGGTTGTACAAGAGCTTTTAGGGCACTCTAGCATTGTTACCACACAACTTTACACCCATGTCTCAAAAGTGCGTTTAAAAGAGGTATATCACTCTATAAATGGCTAACTAATCTTTTTTAATGTTTATAAACTTAAACAATTTAGAAAATTTATACTTGTCATTCACGTCTTTATAAATTGGTGCTTCGGAATAATATTTTTTGTATTCACCAATAATATTAACTGCAATATCATCACCACGTTCTAAAACCTCAGCAAGATATTGCAAATATTCATCTTGCTCTTCTCTATATAGCGCATCTCGCTTTCTTAAATCTTCATCAGCTTCAAAATGGACAAGCGCATGGAAAGCGGTATCCAAGCTTTCATCAACCATATAATTATTAGGAAATGCTTTAAGAGCTGCAGAAACCGTGATTTTCCCAACAAGAACTTGCTTAATTAACCTAGATACAAAAACTCTTAATTTATTTGTCATAAAACTAGCCTTTATGCTAGAGCAGAGTAGCTTTCGCAAATGTTTTGCGCATGGTAAATTAATTTTGCCATGTCGCCATTGCAATATTGAAAAGCAATTTTTTCTAAAGATTCTCTAATTATTTCAGAACTTGAAGCCGCAGTTCTGTAATAAAACTTTTTACCTTGCTTAATTCTAAGAAGCAATTCCTTCTCAAATAATCTATCCATAACAGTTTTAATTGTAGTGTAAGCACGGGCAGTTTTTGGGTTTTGAGCCAACATATCATAAACATCTTTAACAGAGTTTTTATAACTGCCTTTCTTTTCTAAATCCCACAATACATTTAAAATAGAACTTTCCAAAGAACCGTTTTTATATTTCATAATAAATTAATATTCCCTAAAGACTTAATTAAACTTGTTTTATAAGACTACGACAAAGATAATATTTTTTCAATATCTTGTTTTAAAATGTTCAGCATCAAATCTAATTTCACCAATATTAGACTCAGGCATATGCCAATCCCCAAAATTAACACCAGCCTTATTTGTGGTTGAATTATCTTTAATTATAATGACGCCATTACTTGCTTTTGTAACAGAAGTTCCTTGTTTATCTCGAGCAAAAGTCTTTACTTTGCTTGCTTTTGATTGCCAATGAATCATGTTGTCATCTTGCTTTTTGCAACCGCAAAACACAGGGGAAACAACAAAACAAACGATAGATAAAATCAGAAACTTCGAAATACCATTCATATTTTAATTATAACATGTATTGCGTATTTTTATAGTGCTACAATTGTAAAATTTAGTAAATTAAATCTGGATTTTTCTCTTTGAATTTCATCTCATAAAGTTTAGCATGTTGAATAAATTTATAATGGGCATTCATAATACAAATTATAAGACCAGCAATGCCATCAAAAATTCCACCTTTCAAGAAGTAGAATTTAATAAACTCAGATAAAGGTCTTGTAATTAAAGTAAACAAGCTGAAATTCTTGTTATTTTCTCTAAATCTATCCATTTCAAAATTAGTGTATCTATTTGTTTTTTCAGCATAAGACGAAATGCTTTCAATGTGATAATGCTGAATTGCGGCATTATTTATAGGTTTTTTAATATGAGTCATTTTGCCTTCGATAAGTTTAGGGTGCTGATGAATTTGTGTTGAATATTCCATAGCGCCTTTTTTGAAAAATCTAGCTAATTTACTTTGATACATACATCTTAATTTTTGCCCTAAAACATAAGTTTCACGAGGAATTTCAAGGGCAGTGTATCCTTCTTCATTTTGAGAAAATTTAATCAAATAATCTCGAAGTTCAGGGGTCACAAGCTCATCTGCATCAAGCACCAAAAGCCAATCTGATTGCACTTTACTATTTGCAAAATTTCTTGCAGGCTCAACGTACCCACATCTTTCATAAAAATAAACTCTTGCGCCATATTTATGAGCAATTTCGACAGTTTTGTCATCACTGTACATATCACAAACAACAATTTCGTCTGCCCAAGTAACACTATCAAGACATTTATCAAAAATTCTTTCAGCGTTTAAAGTATTAATTACAACTGCAATTGTTTGTCTTTTGGGATTTTTTACCATATAACCTCTATTTCAAATTCAATTTAAAAAGCTTGTTTAAAAAATATTTAATTGGCGTGATTTTTTTATCAGTTTCACCCCTCAAATAAGCGTGCCCGCCATATTTATAGTGATGTTTTTTAACGATTTCAAGTTTTACATCATTGCAAAATGGTTTAATTTTCCATTTTGCAGGATAACAATAATTAGGCTCAAGAACCAAAATATCTCTGTTCAATAAATACTTATTTATCATGGATTGGTCATGAAATTCTGGTATTTGGTCGTTTTTAATATCTTCTGCGGTCATTCGTGAAATTTCTTTTGACATTTCGATAAAATCTTTTACCCTGCCGCCATTAAAACCGCCCATATAATAATTTTTTCCAACGCCATAAGGAACATAGGCATTAGACTTTTCATTCCTGCAATAAGGGTAGTTATCTGGTTCTTCATAATATTGATCAGCCCAGATAGTTGCAACAAGACCCTGTTTTTCAGTTGGGAAAATTTCTTCACCAACTTCTTTTTTAAATTCACAATTTGCGTTTATATAATAACAAAAATCATAATCTTTAAGCTGCTCTTCAACTTTTAAAAACATATCGTATCTTAAAAGAGTGCTATAAGGCCAAGGTAAATGTTCTTGCGGAATAACAACCACATCGTCATTATCAGAACATGGAAATTCATTATTGTCAGTAAACACGAAAAAAGTTTTATCATGTCCATTTAAAAAATATTTTTTTGCAGAATTATACAAACCTTCAAAAAAAGTTATGTATCTTCCGGTTGCAATATAAAAAACAGCTACTTTCATTTTGACATTCTCCATTTTAGAAGAGCTTCAATTCCGTCATTTAAAGAAGTCTGAGGTATAAACTCAAGCAATTTGGCACATTTTTCATTATTTAAAATACTGTGTTTAATATCCCCACATCTATCAGGAACATAAAGCGGTTTTTTTGAATAACTTAAAACATCTGCCATCTTGAAAAATAAATCATTAACAGAGATTCCTGTGTTTGTTGAAACATTTATAAGTTCGTTTTTAACATCTGATTCAAAACCAAGCAAACAAACTCGTGCAATATCTTTAACATAAACAAAGTCTCGTGTTTGTTCTCCATCTCCTGTAATTGTTACGTCTTCATTATTGCACATTTTATCGGCAAATATTGCAACAACACCTGCTTCGCCTTTTGAATTTTGTCTTTCGCCATATACATTTGCAAATCTAAAAATAATATAATCGATTTCAAATAATTTAAGATATTGCTCCATTGTGTACTTTGAAAGCCCATAAAATGACAAGAATTTAGTGCTATGAGCCTCATCAACTGGCAAATACTGAGGTGTGCCATAAACAGCAGCAGTTGAAGCCACAATTACTTTTTTAACAGCATATTTTTTACATAAAGAAAAAACATTAACACTTCCTAAAATGTTTTCTTGCGCATCTGTAACTGGTTCTCTTGTTGAAAAACCAACACTTGCTTGAGCAGCAAGGTGCAAAACATAATCAATTTTATTTTCTTTAAAAATTAATTCAAAATCTTTGGAGTTAATATCAATATTATAAAATTTAGTGGCAATATTAGCATTCTCAACATTTCCTGTTGAAAGATTGTCGGCAATAATAACATTATAGTTGTATTCTAAAAACAATTCTGCACAATGTGAACCAATAAATCCAGCACCGCCAGTAATTAAAATTGTTTTCTTTTCACTCATAAAAACCCTAGGACTAAATATCTAGAAGTTATTATACTATAAAATGAAATTTAAGGTATAAAATTAAGAAATTAGCCCAATTTTAACAAACAAATTAGAGCAATGTTTTCTAGCTGTTCTAACAAATTGACGATTAAGCTCATATTGAGATGAAAATTCAAACAAGAGTTTGAATTCTTTGCCAGTTATAGATTCCCCAGCTTTAATTTTTTCAATTATGGCAAGTTGCTTTTGAGTATCCAAATCACAAAATCTTTTTAAATTTAAAAACATTAATTTTTGCGTATCTAAACTTTGCAAAACCGTGTGTTTTTTTGAAACATTGCCACCGAACCAACGATATTTAAGTAAAATTTCAGAAAGATTAGCGAATTTTGTTTTATCTAAAAGCTCAACCCAAAAAGCCAAGTCTTCAGCAAATGGGTAATCGGTATTGTAGCGAACACTCTGAATTGCACTTGCTCTCATCATAACAGTTGGGTTTGCAAGAGGTGAAATGGCCGATATTATCAATTTCCTGATATTTTCATCATCCGTTGGTTGGAAAATATCTTCTTCGCGCTTTTGAAAAAACGAAAAAGCAGTACCTAAAACGCCAATTTCAGGGTTATTTTCCAAAAACTCAACTTGTTTTCTAAAGCGATGCTTATAGGCAATGTCATCTGAATCCATACAAGCAATATACACACCACGAGCGTTATCTAGCCCACGGTTTCTCGTGTAAACAAGCCCTCTATTCTTTTCATTTTCTAAAAGAACAATTCTTTTATCATTAAAAGATTTCAAAACCGCTTTTGTTTTGGAATCAGACCCATCATCAATAATAATGAGCTCAAAATTTTTATATGACTGATTCAAAATACTCTGAACTGCCTCAACCAAATACTCACAAGGAGTATTATAAACAGGCATAATAACACTTACCAATGGTTCTTTCATACGATTATCATATATCAAATAACCGATTGGTCAATTTGTAAAAAATTTTGTTGTATAATATCAAATATGTTCCAAGAATTATCAGAAAAACTACAAGACATTATAACATCAGCTCGTGGTCAAGCAACGCTTAGCGAAGATAACATGCAAGAAGCACTAAGGGAAATAAGACGAGCACTTCTTGCTGCAGATGTTTCCTTGTTAACAGTTAAATCGTTTATATCATCGGTTCGAGAAGAAGCAATTGGAGCTGATATAATTCGCTCTGTTAAACCTTCTGAAATGCTTGTTAAGATTGTGCATGACAAACTTGTTGAACTTTTGGGGAAAGAAAATAAACCCCTAAATTTAACATCAAACCCATCAATTATTATGATGCTTGGGCTTCAAGGGTCAGGAAAAACAACTTCAAGCGCAAAGCTTGCACTAAAATTTAAAAAACAAGGAAAAAACCCTCTTTTAATTGCAGCAGACGTATATAGACCAGCCGCAATCACTCAACTTACAACACTTGCAGGCTCAATCGGTGCAAATATCTATAAAGACGAAAACGAAAAAAATGTATTAAATATTGTTAAAAGAGGTATTGAATACGCAAAAGAAATTGGCGCAAACCCAATTATAATTGATACTGCAGGAAGACTACAGGTCGATAACGAGATGATGGCAGAACTTATGCTCATCTCAAATTCAGTAAAACTTGATGAAAAACTTCTTGTAATTGACTCTATGACAGGACAAGAGGCGATAAATGTTGCCAAAAACTTTGATGAACAACTTGGAATTACAGGCACAATTTTAACAAAACTTGATGGCGACACTCGTGGCGGTTGTGCGCTAAGCATAGTTCATGCAACAGGCAAGCCAATTAAACTTATTGGTCTTGGTGAAAAAATTGAACCACTTGACGATTTTCATCCAGATAGAATTGCCTCAAGAATACTTGGTATGGGCGATATCGTTACTTTTGTTGAAAAAGCAAAAGAAAATATCGACCTAAAAGAAGCAAAAAAAATTGAAGAAAGTATATTAAAAAACAAATTTAGCTTTAATGATTTTCTAAGAATGCAAAAACAATTTAAAATGCTTGGTTCATTCTCTGGCATCTTCAATATGCTTCCAATTAAAGGTTTGAAAACAGAAGACAAAGAAATGATAAGCCACGAAGGTGAAAAACATTTTAAAAAATTTGAAGTTATCATTTCTTCTATGACACCAGCGGAACGTGAAAACCCAGATTTATTAAACGCATCAAGAAAACAAAGGATAGCAAGTGGTGCAGGTGTTGATATTAAAGAATTTAACGCAATGATTAGTCAATTTAACGAAATGCGTTCGATGATGAGTATGTTTTCAGGGCTTAAAAATGGCAAAATGCCAAATATGATGGATATTGCAAACAAAATGCGCAATAAAAAGATTAAATATAGATAAAATTATTTTGTAAAGTTTTACTAAGTGGCAAAAAGAATAAAATGCAATTACTCCGAAGCAATTGTTTTTATTAGTATATAGCTAATTTTGGCAATTTTAAGAGGAGTAATATGGAAAACACGATTAGAACTAATGCTCAATTAGACACAAATAGTGAATTAAAAGTTAAGAAGAATAGTGTTTCAACCCCTATAAAACTAGGAAACAACAACGAGGCAGATAAATTAGAATTATCAACTCAACTTAAAAATGCTAAAAAACAAAATGGCTTAATTGAAAAAGTTGCAGATAAAATTAAAAGCACATTAAACATCGGATACAATTCAAAAAAACTAGAAGAAACGGTTAAAAAAGCCGAAAGTAACGAAATTACAAAAGAAGAAGCTCAAAAAGAAATTGAAAATTATCGCGCATCTCAAGAAAATGTAGCACAAGCAGTAGGCGATGTAGCTTCTTCCGCAGGTGCAATTACAGCGTTTTTTACAACAAAACAAGGGATAGAAAAACTTACAGCACAACATCTAAAAATTAATAACAATAAAGAATCAGTATCAAAGATTATTGATACAATTCTTAGCAAAAATAAATCACTTGCTGATTACGTTAAGAAACACATGGACAAAAGACACACAGCAATTATTGCAGGAACACTTGGGGCAGTTTACGCAGGAAGCCTAATTAAGAGCTTATCACTTAAAATAAATAGAATTGGAACACAACAATATAAGCCTGAAATAAACAAAGAAACAATGACAAAAGAAGAAATTAAAAAGGTTAAAAAGGAAGCAAAAAAACAAAAAGCTAGCGCAAACAGAAGAAATGCGCTAACAGGTGCAATCAACGGCTTAATGACACCAATCATCTCGGTTTTAGGTGTTATTGGTGCACCTTTATATGTTTTAGGCAATTCTCTTTCAAGATATTTTATCGGCTCAAAAGAAGATAAAGGCAACAAAAGCTTAAAGGGCTATGTTAATAATTTAAAAAATTCACCAATCACACACATTACATCGGCAGCTGCAATAGCAATACCTGCAATTCAACAAGGAAAATTCAACAAAATTTTTGAAAAAAATATAGATAAAGCAGTAGATAACATTAAAAGCGCAACACTTGAAAAAATATCAACAGGCAAAAGTTCATATTCTCAATTAGAAGAGATTATGTTTGAAAACAGTGCAATAAAAAACATAATGAATAATGACAACTTACAAGTTTCAGAACAAATACAAAAATTAAGCGATGAAAATATTTTTGCAGTTAAATTTAAACAAATCAATTCAAATTCAGATGAATTAGCTCGCGCTCTAAAAACTGAATGTCCAGCAACAAGAACGCTTGACGAGGCGCAAGAATTAATAACAAAAACTTTTGGCGATAAATACAAAGTTAAAAAATGCGTTGGGGTAGGCACAGTTGCTGAAAGCTATATTGTAGAAAGCAATGGAAAAGAATATTGCATCAAAATGCTAAAAGATGGCATAACTGCAGATAAAATCGCAAAAGATAAAGAAAAATTTATTAAAATGGTACAAAATCTTGAAGGCAAAACAGAACAAGAAAAAACATTCTTAATTAAAAATATTGAAAACATTGCAGATGGAGTTATGCAAGAAGTTGATTTAACAAATGAAATGAAAGCAGCAGAAGAACTTGCAAAAGTAACTCAAAAAGCCAAATTAGTTAAACCAGTAATGGTTAAAAACAATATTTATGTAATGGAAAAAGCAGACGGAATAACATTAAGCGATTTTTCTGAATACACAAGTTCAAGCTGGCGTTTCAAAAATTATAAAACAAATAAAATTAAAGAAAGAAGCGAATATACAGATGCAATAAAAGAGGCTAAAGAAACAATAGAAAATTATAAAACAAAACTAGCTGATGAAAGATATAAAGGCTTTGAAAAAACATTAACCGATAGTTTGGAATATTATGAAAAAAGAGTTATTGAACTCGAAAGTGAACTTAAAAAATATGACAAATACATTGAACTTGAAAAATTAGGACTCGGAAACCTAAGTGAAAAAGAAACGGAAAGAATGTTAAGCGCATATCAAGACATCTTGGTTGAACAATTCAGCAAAGTAAATAAAGAAGGCAAAATCATTCATGGTGATATTCACCCAGGAAACATATTTATAGATGTTCCAGCACTTAAAGCAGGCAAAAAAGATTTCTTCACCCTCATTGATACCGGAAACACAATTAAGCAAAGTCAACAAACAGCAATGAGATTTTTAAATCTTTCAAACTATATAAATAATGCAGACTATGAAAACATTGCAGAATTTGTTTTAGATGGCGCAACACTACCAGAAGGACTAACAAAAGGAAAAGCGAAAGAACAAATTATAGAAGAACTCAAAAACGCATTCTTTGATAATAAAACTTACACTGGTGCCGTTTCAAATGATAACATTCTATCTATCACAGATGGCATAATGCAAAAATTAAATATCATTCCTGCTGATACTCAAGGAAACTTGATGAAATCTAAAACATCAGCAACTCAATCAATGGAAGAATTTATCAACGCATTTATAAACACCCTTGGAAAAAGACTTGACGGCGTTGAAGACGAAAAAGAAGCTATGAAAAAACTTCCAGGAATGATTGCAAAAGCTGGAAAAAATCTTGGTCAATATCCAATCAAACAAAACTTGCAAGAAAGAAAAAATCTCGCTTTATTAACTCCTAAAGAAAAAATAAAACTTAAAAAAAGCAAATCTACACCAGCAAAAAATAGCCTAGAGTATTTAACATACATCATAAAACAACACAAAGATTTACCTGCAGGCGAAGGAATAATTGACGGATTAGCAAGCTAATAAATAGGAAATATAAGAAAAATACCGCAGTTATATTTCTGCGGTATTTTATTGTAAATATTTGTAAATATATAATTTATATATGCTAAATATTTACAAAAATCTGCCGTTGTTTTAAAGGTGTATTAAAAAGGATTGATTATATGGAATTTGACAAAATTAAAACGGGGTACAAAGAGTTTTTAAAAAACAAAGGAACTGGAGATGAAAGCACAAAAAATGTCGATAATTTTGAAAACGTAAACGCTTTTGACGATATAGATTCCTTCGAAGATTACATTGGAAGCAAAACAGACTTTGTGATTGACGATGCCAAAAAAGACATCGAAGAAGTTGAGGGTTTGCAATTCAAAGATGATAAAATAGTGAATGAAGACGGCAGCACAGATGTTGTTGTTGATGCATTAAACGAATTAATTTCAAACGATAAACTCAAAGAAACACTTGATAAAAGTGGCGATGGCACAATTGATATTTCTGAAATCAAAGATTTTTGCAAAGAAGTTAGTGGCGCAGACGAAGATGACACCAATATTTCCTTAAAGGATATCATTCAAAGCGCAAAAGACTTTATTGCAAAACTAGGCGAAACTGAAGAAACTTCAGATGTTGAAGAAGACATTGAAAGCGATATACAAAATGAAGAAATAACAAGCAAACCAACTAGTTCGCCATCAAGCGCAGGCGGCGCCTCTGGTGCAGGGGGAGCTGGTGGAGCATCTGGTGCTGGCAGAGGTTCGGGCACAGGCGGAACTGGTGGCGCAAGCAACCCAGCAGACAAATCAATTGAGGATAATATGTCTGTTGAGCAAATTGAACAAGAAATTAGCACAACTCAAGGCGAATTAGACGGATATCAAGCAGAACTCGCTGCAATTAACGATGGAAGCGACTCGGAAATTGCTAGCTTAGAAAAAGCAGAGCAAGAAGCATACGAAGAATATCAAAAACAAATGGGTGAAAGCGCAGGCTTAATGGATGGCGTAAAAGGCTTCTTTGGCGGGGCTACACCAGAAAAAATCAACGACAAAAAAGGCGAAGTTGACTCAAAACAAAATGAAATCGATAGCAAAGCAAGTGAAATCTCAAGCCAAGAAAGCGCAGTAGCATCGGCAGAATCAGCGCTTGCAAATGCAACATCAAATAAAGAAAATCTGGAAGCACTTGTTGGCGCATTAGAAGCTTCAGATTCTGAAGAGTCAGCCGAAAAGTTAGCTGGCGCAAGACAAGAACTGGAAGCAGCAATTCAAGCCGAAAAAGAAGCAAGCGACAAACTCCAAGCCGAAGAAGACAAACTTGGCGACTTGAATGAAGAAAAAACAAATCTTGAAGCTGAACTTGAGACTCTAAATGGAGAATTAAAAGATCTTCAAGATGAGTTCGAAAAAGACCACCCTGAAGTAAAAGATGCAAGGCAAGCTTGGGAACAAGCAAAAGCAGATGTAGAAGCTAAAAAAGCAGAAAAAACTAAAGATGTTGAAGCAAAAATTCAGGCTTCAGAAGATAAATTAAAAGAACTAAACACTCAATTACAAGATGCAAAAAATGCTGAAAACGCAAAAAAATACACCCCTAATGACTTAGGTGATGATATTGTTGAATTTGCAGAAAAATTCCTTGGGTATAACGAAGGCGACAATTCGGCAGATGAATTTATGAAAGGTATGGACTCTGCTTCAATTCCATGGTGTGCAGCGTATGTTGAATATATTATGGAAAATAACGCAAGTGCAGATAAACTTCCAGATTGGTACACAAGCATTCAAAACCAATGGTATTGTCCAAATATATACGCAGCAGCATCACAAAATAATGCAATTATTTCTGGCGGCGAAGCGCAAAAAGGTGACATTGTGCTCTTTGATTGGGAAAACAATGGTGGCGATAAAGACCACATCGGTATCTTCTGCGGAATTGAAAACAGCAAAGCAGTTGTAATTGAAGGTAACACTTCAAACCAAGTTGCAAAAAGATATTATGATTTGAATGACTCAAGATTAACATATTGCTCAATCAGAAAATAATTTAAAAAAGACCTCTCTACGAGGTCTTTTTTTTATAACATAAAAGCTCATTTTGATTTTAAATGTTCTTTTAGCTATAATTTTTTTGAAGTTATGATTAGTGAACTCAAAAAAAATATAAGTTGCGAATTTTTAGAGAATAAGGAAGACATTTATCCTTATGCCTATGACACATCAGTTGCCCTAAATGGGGTGAGTTTACCATATTGTGTGGCATTGCCTGAAACAATTGAAGATGTTCAAAAAATTGTAAAATTTGCAATTAAAAATAATATGGTAATCATTCCAAGAGGGGCTGGAACTTGCCATAGCGCAGGCTGCAGAGTGAGTAATGATAAAAGAAAAGCAATCATTATCCATTTTTCAAAAATGAATAATATAATTGAAATTGATGAGAAAAACTTAACTGCAAAAGTTCAGCCGAATGTTGTTCTTGGCGACCTTCAAAGAGAAATAGACAAATTCAATTTATTCTTCCCGCCAGACCCATCAAACCTTGAAGTTTCAACAATTGGTGGCGCAATTGCGCTATCATCAAGTGGTCCAAGGACTTTTAAATATGGTCAAATCAAAAACTATGTTTTAAATTTAAAAATAGTAAATGGAGAAGGCGAAATTGTTGAACTTGCAAAAGACTTAAGAAAAAACGTCACTGGCTTTAATTTATGTGACATTTTCATAGGAACAGAAGGAACTTGCGGAATAGTTGTTGAAGCAACACTGAAATTAATTCCAAAACCAGCTAAAACAAAGTTAATTCTTGCGTATTTTAAGTCTATTGAAGAGGCAGGCGTGTGCGTTACAAAAATTCTAACCTCAAACGTTCAACCCTCAACTCTTGATATTTTAGACGATAAAACACTCATCACGATTGAAAAATTTAACCCAACAGGTTTATACACAAGATATGAAGCCGCTCTTTTAATTGAACTAGATGGCGAAAATGAAAGCATTCAAGCTGAAAGCAAAAAACTTCAAGCGGTTCTTGAAAGTGCAAATGCAGAAAAAATTGTGAATACAGATGATGAAGCAACAAACGAAAATATCTGGAGAGCAAGAAGAAGCTCGTTTGCATGCTGTGCCAAACTTGCGCCAAATGTTGTAACAGAAGATATTGTTGTTTCAACTTCAAAAATCCCTGAAATGATTAAATTTATTAGAGCATTATCGCAAAAATATGGCATAATGGCGTGCATTATGGGACACGCAGGAGACGGAAATATTCACCCGAATTTCGCTCTAGACTTAGAAAACATAACACAATTAACGAACTTTAAAAAATTAAAAGATGAATTATTCAAAGGTGCACTAAAGATGGGTGGAACGCTTAGCGGAGAGCACGGAATTGGAATGGAAAAAAGAAAATACTTGCAAGATGCAATAAACCCAAAAGCGCACAGTTATATGTTGCAAATCAAACAAATTTTTGACCCGCACAATATCTTCAATCCAGATAAAGCAATCTAACTTATAGTCAAGCTTGCAACACTCAATTACTTATTAAAACTTGATGAGCGATTATTCATCAAGATAATCGAGTAGTTTTTCAATTCCAAGTTGAATGTTTGCAATTTGATTTTCAATGCCTTCAACTCTAGCATCAAGCGCACGAGTTTGAGCAGCATTTTGTTTGATTGCCTCCATAATTGGGTTCAAATCTGGTGGCGCTGGTTGCCTTTGAATAAAGTTAGAAAGTTTTTCATCAATATTATCTACTTTAATTTCTTGAACTTGATATTTCTTATTAAACTCATGTCTAAATTCTTCAACAGCATCTGCCACTTGGGTTGTAGATTCAGAACTTACAAGTCTATTTTTAATCTCTTGAAGATTATTTTTTTCAGTTTTTTCAATTCTTGCAGTAAGCGCATCAAGTGATCTTTGTGCATTATCAAGCCAATTATTTATGAAAGTGAAATTATCTTCAGATTTTTTAAATTGCTTAATATTTTCTAAACCGATATTTCTAATTTCTTCCAATCTTTCAGGATAACGTTGTTTTAATGAATTATCTAAAACACCTTTAATCTTTGAAAAATCAGACTTGATATCAGATAAAATTTGTTCTTTAACATCATCTCGAAGCCTTGCTTCTTCAAATTTTTCAGCAACAGCTTGTTTTATAAGATTAGATAATGATGCAGAATTAACTGAATTTGAAATATCTTCGCTAACTTGTTCAAGCGCATTTTTATTACTTTCGAACTCAGCTTTTATATCATTCATGAAATTAGATTGCAAAAATTCAAAGCCAGAGATAAAATCTTCAAAAACTTCATTATCAATTTCTGCCTTTTGAGTGGTTGCAAATTTTTCTGAAATAGAATTTTTCAAAGATTCAATTTCGCTTGCAAACTTATCAATTCTTTGAGAAACTGCTTCGGAATTAGCCTTTGAAGCACAATTTGCTTCATCGATATATTCTTCAATTTTTGCAACAATTTCAGCATAATTTTCGCTTGAAGCATTTTTGGTTTGAGAAATTGTATTTTCAATTTTGCCAAAAATTTCTTCATTTAAAACTTGCTCAGGCTCTTTATCTGTAAGCGTATTTGTTAAATTTAAAATTGAATTTTGAAGCTCAGAAATTTCAGATTTTAGGTCACTAATATCAATTGAAGAAATTTCATCTTGAATTTTTTGAACAATATTTCTTTTAACATCATCTAAGTTGCTTGCAATTTCTGAAGAGTCAGCCATCGAGGACATATCATTTGCAAAAATTAAAACATCATTCAATTTAGCTGAAATATCATCGATTTTATCGCTCAAATCTTCAACATAAGAGCCAGAAACAGAATTTGAAATCGTTTTTAATTGCTCTGCAATCTCAACATAATTTCTTCTGTCTTCACTTGCCATATCAGCATTGAGACTTTGAAGCTCTGTTAATTTATCAAGCAAATTATTCGCAAGCATAGAAACTTCTTGAGAACCTTCATTATTGGTTTTCAAAATATCTTCGAGCTCATCAGCTGAAATTTTATCTGAACTTGACGCAATAATTTTTGAAATTTCATTCAAAAGATAAGTTTTAATATCGGAAACATTTGTGTTTAATCTTTCAAGTTTAGTGTTCATCTCGGTTGATTTTTCAGAAAGATTATCAAATTTTGCCTCTAATTCGCCAGAATTTTGAGATTCGATGTTTCCGATTTTTTCTTCGATTGCAGAACTTAAAGAATTTAATCTTTCTACAACATAAAGTTGCTTGCTTTCTAATTTAGATGCCAGAGTGTCAAGTTTCTCGTCTGTGATTTGGGCAATTGTGTTATTTATTTCAACAATTTTATTTGATAAGTCCTCGTCTAAATTTTTACCTTTTTCGTTAATTTCAAACATAACTTTGTTGAAATCAGACAAAATTTCATTTTGACTATTTGCCATAATTTCAGCAACTTGTTCAGGAATTTGAGAAACATTATCCTTAAATTCTTCAACGGCATTTTTGCTTTCAACAATTTCACAAGTTAAATCACTTATAACTTTGCCATTGTGCTCAATCATCTCAACCGCTTTATATGCAACCTCATCTCTAGTTTGGTCAATTAAGCGATTAACAGATTCTTTAATTTCCCCCACTTGAGTTTGAATTGCATCAAGCGAAGTTGTGTTCATATTAGCAAAATCTTCTTTTGTTATTGTAATTAAATTGTTAACAGATTCTTTTAAATCTAAAATTTGATTACTAAACTCGTCCAAAACCTTGTCATTTGCTTTTTGGAAATCAGTTTTAATATCTGCAAAATAATCCTCGTGTTTTGTCACAAATTCTTCAAGGATTTTTTTAAGACTTTGAGTATTTTGAGTATTTTCGTTTGATAAAATAGAGCGAAGAACATCAATTTTATCCGAAATAGCAGGGATTGCATTATTAATTCTTTTAATTGTATCAACATTTGAATTTTCATCAATGTTTGCAAGATGCTCATTAACCTTATCGAATGCAGCTTTAACTGTGTCAAAATTTTCGCCAACAGAAAATGCAAGTTCTTGAATTTTGCTTCCAATTTTTAGGTTTTCAATATTCAACATTGCAGCATCAATAAGTTCTTTAATTGAAGAAACGGTTTCAGCATTTACGCCAGATAATGTGCTTGTGAAAATTTCAACTTTTTCAACAAGCCCTGCAATATCATCTTTTACAACATTAGAAACAGATGAAACATTTGAATTTAAGACTTGCGCAAAGTTGTATTCAAGTTCATTTGCTTTATTTCTGAGCTCATCTTGAAGGCGAACAAACCCGTCATCAGTAAGTTTAACAAGGGTAGATTCAGTGCGCCCCATTTTTTCATCAAAGTTGTAAATAGCTTCAAGATAAGGTTGCATTGCGCCAATTGTTAGAGAAAGTTGCCTGTAATCTTCATCAAGCTTTTGTCTAAATTCAGAATCATCAAGAGAGCTTATAATATTTTGAATACCAGAAAGTTCACCTTGCAACTTGCCAAAAACAGCACTCAATTCTTGAGAATTTTGATTAAATGTGTTTTTAATACTTTCTTCAAGTCCGTAAATATTATTTTGAAGATTTGAAACTGATTGCTCCATATTGCCAATATTCACGAGCAAATCCGCTTTATTAGCATTAGCATTTTCAGTGCAGGTTGAAATAACTTTATCAGAAATGCTATCGTTCAAATAATTAACACTTGTTTGCAATTTATCAGATAAGTCATTGATGATATTTTGCATATTGCTAGAGCTTTTTTCATCAATTTTTTCTGCAATTTGATTAGCCGAATTTTGAACATTTTCGGCAACATTCTGCATAATTTGAGTTGATAAATCGTTAATTCTATTTGTTATATTGCCAGTTGTTGTAAGAGAAGAAGTTTGAAGACTGTCTGCAAAATTATCAGATAAAGCAACGATTCTTGAATCAAGATTTGAAGTTAAATCCATATTCATAACAGAAACATTGTTTTCAATGTTTTTAACTAAATCAACACTCATAGAGCTCAATTTAGTATCAATTTTGTCAGATAAAATTCCTTCAAAATTTGTAAATTTCAAATCGAAAGATTGATTTAGAGAATTATTAATGAAATCAAACTTTTCTTCAATAGCACGATTTAGAGTTGTAAGCAAAAATGACATTTGTTGTTTGATTAAATCTGTGTCATCGAGAGTTAAAAGTTTGGTATAAATATCTGTTTTGAGCTCGTTTATAATTGCAACTGTTTCTTTTTTAATTTGCTCAATAGTCACAATTGTGTTCATTCTATTTGAAATATCAGAATGTTTTTCAAGAATTAAATCTTTAATTATATTGTGATTTTTATCATCTGAAAGCCTTTGAACAATTAATGATGCAACTTCTTGAAGATTAAGAACAATATCAGATTTCAAGCCTTCAAACTTATCAATTTCTTGAAATTTTGTGTTTATATTATTTTCAAAAATTTCAGCAATAGTGGAAATTTTTTGAGTTAAGACATTGATTTCTTCGCTTGTAGATTTTTTATCAAGATTTGAATTAAGAATAGCAATTTGAGAGGAAATAGCATCTGTCATTTCATCAACTTTTCCTGCAACATTTAACCTATCAATAACAACATCGATAAATTCAGTTATTGTATTAGAGATAAAATTATTCATTTGGGCAAATTTTTGTTCAATACCTTCATATTGGTCGGTATTTAAAATTTGCACAAGCTTGCCGTCTAATAAGTTTACAGCATCTTGAAATCTTTGCTTAAATTCATCATCTGCACCATTTAAAGCACCAAAGTTATTGTCAATTTTTGCAGACAAATCATTCAAAGAATTTGCAAAATCAAGAACAGAGCGATTTTGCGGAAGTGATTGAATATTATCAGACATTTCTTTAATTTGTTTTGAAATGTTCGTTAGCCATTCAAGACCGCCAAGATATTTAGATTCATTTTCAGTAAGAGTATTGATAATTGCGTGCAAGTTTTGATATTTGTTGTCAATTATTGAAAGTGCCGAAATAATTGAAGCGGTGTTATTGTTAATCGCATCAATGTCTAAAGAAAGTTGTCTAAATTCTTCTTTAGAGCTAAATTGTCTAAATTGATTGATAAATTCAGCAAAGTTAGAGTTAATTGTTGATGTGATTGCATCAAAACCACGATAAAAATTCGCCATTTCATTCATAATTTTTGAAATTTTGTCACTATCAACAGAAGTATCAATTTCAGATATCAATTTAGCAATGTTTTGCAAAGAAACATCTTGAGAAGTAATTTTTGCATAAACTGTATTTAAGTCAGAGGAAATCCTTGCAATATCAAGAACAATTTTTTCATTATCAGATGTATCTGCCATTGTTTGCAATGCATTTTGAAAAGAAAGAAGTCTGCCTTCAATTAATCTAAATTGTTCAGACACAATTTTTTGCACATCTAAAACTGAAAGTCCGTCTCTTTCAGACCTTTGCAAAGCTGAAGAATCAAATAAATTATCAATTCTTGATTTAAACTCATCTAACTTGTTGTCGAAATTATCTGCCATCTTGATATCCTGATTAACTCTAACAAAAACATTTTACTACAAAATCAAGAATAATGCGATTTTTAGGAATATTTTAACATTTCTTTATCGTTTAAAAATCAAGAGAAATTAATTAAGCGCAAAACACCTACACCACAAGGCTTTAAGACAAAAAACAAGTGCTGAAATTGCACTTGTTTTTTTAAAAGTATAATTTAAGAAACTAAGATTTATATTCTTTTTCAAAACCAAACAATGAAGAAACACTTTGGTCATCGTGTATTCTTGAGATTGCTTCACCTAAAAGTGGAGCAATGCTCAATTGTGTGATTTTTGTTGGAACAAAATCATTAGACAAAGGAATTGTGTTAGTTACAATAACTTCTTTAATTGGCGCTTCATCCAATCTCTTGAGTGCAGGGCCAGAAAATACTGGGTGAGTAGCGCAAACATAAACTTCTTTAGCGCCTTTTTGCATAAGAAGTTTAGATGCTTCACAAATCGTGCCAGCAGTGTCAATCATATCGTCAAACATAACACAAGTTTTATCTTGAATATCGCCAATTACGTGAGCCGCAATTGCTTCGTTGTGTTTATCACGACGTTTATCGATGATTGCAAGAGGAATATCAAGTTGTTTTGCGAAAACTCTTGTTCTTTGAACACCGCCAGTGTCTGGGCTTACCGCAACAACATTATCCATGTTTAAACCAAGTTTTTTTATGTAATTCACAATAACAGGAGTTGCATAAATATGGTCAACAAGGATATTGAAGAAACCTTGAATTTGACCTGTATGAAGGTCAAGAGCAAGAACTCTGTTTGCGCCAGCAGTTGTAAGCAAGTCAGCAACAAGTTTTGCCGTAATTGCTTCTCTACCAGATGTTTTTCTATCTTGACGAGCATAACCATAATATGGAATAACTGCCGTAATTGATTTTGCACTTGCTCTTTTAAAAGCGTCAATTATAATCAAAAGCTCAACAAGGTTTTCGTTAACTGGTTTACATATTGGTTGAACAATAAAAACATCATCACCACGAACAGACTCTTCAATTTGAACATAAACTTCGCCGTCTGAGAAGTTTTTTATAACCAATGGAGCAACATGAGTGCCCAGATATTCAGCAATTTCTTGGGTTAATTTGCCATTTGAGCGACCTGAGAAAATCTTGATGTCGTGAGTTGGCAAAATTTCACGTTCTTTTCTAAACAAAGTATCTGTTTCTAACTTCATTTTTTGCTCCTTATCCAATCTTTAATCTCTTTTTGTGGGGCTCTTGTAATCACAAGAGAATTTTTTTCAGCATTTTTAGTAACAACTGTTCCTGCAGCAACGAAAGCATTTTCGCCAAGCTCAACAGGCGCAACTAGCACCGAATTAGAGCCAATTGAAACACCGTTTGCCAAAGTTGATTTTTTCTTTTCCTTTGTAACCGAATTATAGTTTGCAAAAATTGTGCCTGCGCCAATATTAACATTTGAACCAATTTCTGCATCTCCAACATAAGTTAAGTGCGCAATGTTTGTATGCGCCTCAACCGTTGCGTTTTTAAGTTCAACAAAATTACCTATTTTACAACCTTCGCCAATCTTGCAATTGCCCCTGAGGTGTGCCATTGGTCCAATCTTGCAACCACTTGCAATGTAATTTTTGTTTTCAATATAGCAAGAAGGCAAAATAACAGTATCGGCTTCAATATCTGTTTCAGGCGAAATATAGGTGTTATTTGGGTCAACCACCGTCACCCCTTTTGTCATCAAATATTCGATGTGGCGAGAATTCATAATTTTAAACGCTGCTGCTAAATCTTGCTTAGAATTAACACCAAACACTTCTTCAAAGTTTTTAATGCAATATGCACAAGGTTTAAGCTTATGTTCGACCGCAAGAGAAATAATATCTGTTAGATAATATTCGCCTTGATTGTTATTATTTTTTATCTTAGACAACAAAGGCGCTATCAATCTGTAATTCAAGAGATAAACGCCAGTGTTAATTTCATTAATTTCAGCTTCATCAGTGGTGCAATCTTTTTGTTCGACAATTTTTTTGATACACCCAAAGCTATCTCTAACAATCCTTCCATAACCTTGTGGATTATCCAAAATCGAAGTCATAACAGAAAGGGGGGATTCTTCCCTGTTGTGATATTTAATAAAACTTATTAAAGTTTCATTTGTAATAAGCGGAGTATCGCCGCACAAAACAAGAATATTGCCACCAAAATCTTCCGGGATTTGAGAAAGCGCACAAGATAATGCGTGGCCTGTTCCAAGTTGCTCTGCTTGATATGCGGTTTTAACATTTTTATCAGCTAAATAAGCCTCAACTTGCTCTCTGCCAGAACCTGTAACAACAACTGATTCAATATCCCCTAAAGACCTCAAAACCCAACCAAGAAGCGGAATGTTAAAAATTTCATGAAGAACCTTTGGGGTCGAGGACTTCATTCTTGTTCCTTTTCCTGCTGCAAGAACAACCGCAATTGTGTTTTGAGAACCTGTATTCACTATTGTTGTAAACCTTAAAATACAACTAAATTCTCTCATAAAAATATAGATTTTTGGAGAAAATAATCTTAAATTTTTACAAAAGTTTATCTTAAAATTTTGCGCACATAAGAATAATATTCATTATCTTTATATTTGCCAAGATAACTTGCCAGAGTCTTTTTGTCAGCAAAGTTCATCTTAAGTGCAATTTCTTCCAAGCAAGCAATTTTGAAGCCTTGGTTTTCTTCAATCGTTTGCACATACATCCCTGCTTTTAAAAGAGATGAGTGCGTTCCTGTGTCAAGCCAAGCAAAACCACGACCCAATTTTTCAAGCGACAATGCACCATTTTTTAAATAAAGATTATTCAAATCAGTGATTTCGTATTCTCCACGAGCAGAAGGTTTTAGGGATTTTGCATATTTTACGACATTGTTATCGTAGAAATAAAGTCCAACCACAGCATATTCAGATTTTGGCACTTTTGGTTTTTCTTCAATCGAAATAACTTTATTATTTTCATCAATTTCAGCAACACCAAATCTTTGCGGGTCTTTAACTTTGTATCCAAAAATGGTTGCGCCACCTTCATTTTCAACCCTACTTTTAGCTTTCTGAAGCATTCCTGAAAAATTATGACCATAGAAAATATTGTCACCTAAAACAAGAGCACAAGAATCATCTCCAATAAATTCTTCGCCCAAAACAAAAGCTTGCGCAAGTCCATCAGGAGAAGGTTGAACCTTATATTGAAGCTTGATTCCATATCTTGCGCCATCGCCAAGCATTCTTTGAAAAAGTGGCAAGTCGTCTGGAGTTGAAATAATCAAAATTTCGCTAATGCCTGCAAGCATCAAAGTCGAAAGAGGATAATAAATCATTGGTTTATCATAAATTGGCAAAAGTTGCTTTGATACAACTTCAGTTGAGGGATATAACCTTGTGCCCGAACCACCTGCAAGAACTATGCCTTTCATTCAATCTTCCTTTCTAAATATCTAAAACTTTGATGTACTTATTTATCAAACATTTTTTGTTTTAATTTGGGTAAAAATTTTTGGATTACAAAATCTTCTCTAAAATTACTGTAATTAAGACAAGAATTGTTTTGCGGGCGCACCCTCAGAGTATCTGCAAACCCTAATTCTCTTTTTCTATTATAATCTTCAAGGGATTTTGTATGATAATGATTTATCCTTATTTTATTCACTGAAATATTTTTTGTAAAGGCATTTTTATCCCCAATATAGGGATAGGAGCCAATTGGGTTTCTATTCTCATCAACTGCAAGTTCATGGTTTTTATAAAAGCAATAGTGGGGGTTTGTAACAAATCTCACTTTCTTTGGGTTGACTATACTTTTAATATGTCTATTAACTGGGTTATCAAGAACACTTTGAACTCTTGTATAGGCTTCAATTACTAGCTTATTTGGCCTTTTTTCATAACCATTGCTATCAAACATAACCCAATTTACACCAAGAGCTGGAAAGTCTTTATATTCTTCAAGAAAAGAAGACAGATTTTCACATTCAACAGGCACAATATATTCATCTAAGTCAATAATGGCCAGCCAATTTGTTTCATTTTTATATGAAAAAATTGCATCACGATAGACAGGCATTTGTTGACACTTGCCTTGAGCAAAATGATAAACAACAGTTCCGTCTTGAATATATGGCGCTAAAAGTTCATAAGAATTATCTGTTGATTCGTTATCATATAAGTAAAATCTTTGAACCCCAATTAATTTATGGTATTCAATCCACTCAATAATATCGGGCTCGTTTTTGTATATAGCGACAATTGAAAGATTTACGCAAGGTCTAGCCGAATTGTCTTTTTTAAAAATGTTTTTAGGCACAAAACTTCTGCAAAGTTTTAAATAGTTTTTAAAGCCAAATTTATTAATTTTAAAACTTAGACCAAAAAGAAAAATGCGTTTTGATTTTAAAAAATTAATTTTTGATTTTTCAATTTTAAAAAATCTTTTAATCAAACCAGACTCGCTCTCTTAGCTTCAATCGCCTTCATCCAATCTTGATTATTTAAATACCAATCTATTGTAAGTTTAATACCTTCTTCAAAGGTAATTGAAGGCGCCCAACCAAGCTCAGATGTGATTTTATCGTTTGAAATTGCATAACGCCTATCGTGCCCTAATCTATCTTCAACATATTTAATCGAGCTTTCATCACGACCCATAGCATCTAAAATCAAATGCGTAATTTCAAGGTTGGTTTTTTCATTATGTCCGCCAATGTTATAAACTTCGCCAACACGACCTTTATGGAGCACAACATCTATCGCTTCGCAATGGTCATAAACATATAACCAATCACGAACATTTAAACCGTCGCCATAAACGGGCACTTTTTCGCCCTTTAAAAGCTGAGAAATAAAGAATGGAATAAGTTTTTCAGGATATTGATATGGTCCATAATTATTTGAACAACGAGTGTTCAAAACTGGCATTTTATATGTTTCATAATACGCCCGAACAAGCATATCAGCACTTGCTTTTGAAGCAGAATATGGGCTATTTGGAGCAAGCGGTGTTGTTTCATAAAAATAACCAGTTTTACCTAAAGTCCCATAGACTTCATCTGTTGAAACTTGCAAAAATCTTTCAACTCCTAATTCTTTTGAAACTTGAAGCAAATTCAAAGTGCCCTGAACATTTGTTTCAACAAAGATTTCAGGATGTTTAATGGAATTATCAACGTGCGATTCCGCTGCAAAATTTACAACACAATCCACTTCGGAAATTAACTCTTCAGCAAGAGCTCTATCACAAATATTTCCATGCACAAAAGTATGATTAGGATTATCTTTTAAATCATTCAAATTATCTAAATTCCCGCAATAAGTTAGCGCATCTAGATTTATAATTTTATAATCTGGGTGCTTTTTAAGCACATGGCGCACAAAACAACTTCCGATAAACCCTGCACCGCCTGTAACTAATATTTTCATAATTGCTCCTTAATCTCTGCAAGTGTTGGCCATTTTGCATCTTGTTCAGATAAAATTGGTTTAATTACACCCCAATCAATTCCAATTTCGGGGTCATTCCACAAAACACCACAATTAGCGCTTGGCACATATTCCCCGCTTACCTTATAAGAAACTTCAGCAGTTTCCGATAGTACATAGAACCCATGTGCGAATCCTCTTGGGATATAAAACATTTTTTTGTTTTCTTCACTTAAATTCAAACCATACCATTTTCCAAAAGTTGGTGAATTTTTTCTTAAATCAACTGCAACATCATAAATTTCGCCTTTTATACAGCGAACGAGCTTATCTTGTCCATATGGTTCTTTTTGAAAATGAAGTCCACGAAGTACACCTTCTTTAGAATAAGAGTGATTATCTTGTGAAAATTCAACTTCGATACCGTTAGTCGAAAATAAACTTTTTTTATAAGTTTCCATAAAAAAACCACGATTATCAGCGAACACATCAGGTTCAGCAATAACAAGTCCGTCGATTTCTAATTTAGTAAATTTAAAACCCATATAAAAAACGCAAAAATAAACTAACGGAAGTATTATATTTCACACATATAGTTTTTGCAAATAAAAAAGGCTCAAAAACTTGAGCCTAAACTTTTCCTTTTCCCTATCCATATTAAACTTACTTAACTCGTTATCTTAATTGAATTGCACCTTCTTCAATGCTATCTGAAATTGCTTGTTTGTATTGATCATATTCAGCTTTTGCAGCTTCAAGTTGAGTGTTAATATCTTCTTGTTGCATTTCTAAATATTGTTCTTTTCTTTGGGCTTCTCTTGTTTGTTGTTGCTCCATTCTTGTGAATAAAGATTCATAATATTGTTGTTCAGTTTTTTGTTGTTGTTGATATTCAGTAATTTGTTGGTTAATTTGATTTTGAGTTTTTTCGTTATTACTTGAATTTGTTGCTTGTCTTGATAAAGAATTGATAATTGAATTATATTTATTATCAATGTTTGTCATAATTTGTTGTTTATTAGTTGCAAGCATTTCAGCTTTATAACTTTTCATACTCTGGAAAGCTTGAAGCTCAGACTGGATTTGCATTAAACGATAATTCAGACTTTGTCTTCTAGCCTTTAATGTTTTCTTTCTGATTGAGTAAGTTACCCAGCCCATTTTTCTCTACCTCATGTTTTTTTGTTCTCTCTCATTAATAAAAAAATATTGTTCAAAATAATTGCCTTTTTATTTCATATTTGTAAATATTTGTTAAGTTTTTTGAAAAATATGTTACAATTAAAAAGTTGAAGGAAATAATAGAAAGGTTCTTATGGCAAAGATAATCGGGCTTTCAGGCAAACAATATTCAGGCAAAGATACTGTTGCAAAAATCTTACTTGAAACATTCAAAGACTTTAAGAGAATTGGAATTGGCGATGCAATCAAAATTGAATATGGCAAAAAACATGGACTAACTTTTGAAGAAATAGAAAAGAATAAACATTTATACAGAGCTGATTTAATTGCGCTTGGCAACTGGGGAAGGGGAATTCACCCAGATTACTGGCTCAAAACAATTATTAATATGGAAGGAAATTTAATTGTTCCAGATTTAAGAGTAGTTCACGAGGCACAAGTGCTTGCAGGAAGCGGGGCTTATCTTATAAGGGTTGATGCAGATGAAGAAATTAGAGCAAAAAGAGGAACAATTGTAAGTGGAAATGACGACACAGAAACCGCTCTTGATAATTACAAAGATTGGAACTATATAATCCAAA
This sequence comes from bacterium, assembly GCA_017396695.1. Lineage (GTDB taxonomy): Bacteria > Cyanobacteriota > Vampirovibrionia > Gastranaerophilales > Gastranaerophilaceae > RGIG1918. Next base: position 23,747 of record JAFQLC010000002.1, on the reverse strand, counting down.
ATAACGGAACATACGAAGAACTTGTCAAAAACACTGAAAAACTCGCATGTGACCTGTATCAATGGATTAACCTATAATCTAATTAACTTTTCTTAACAAAAGCGCAAGTTTCTTTCTTTAGAGGTTATATAGAAAATGCAAACATAAAGGAAGGAAATAGGTATGAATATTTCAAAAGTTAGCTTCGGTATCGGTTCAGGAAATGGCAAAGCATCAGGCTTGATGTATGAACCAAAATTAGATGAACAACCAAAAAAAGGTTACCACTGGGAACATGACATTGACCACGATAAGTTTTTGGCCGTTAAAAACGGTTATAAACTAGATGGGGATGGTAATGCAGTATCTTGTGCAACAAAACCAAGTGCAGAAAATTTTGCAGCATATGCACAAATTCAAAAAGCACAAGCAGGTTTAATGTATGAACCAAAATTGGGTGAACAACCAAAAAAAGGTTTCCACTGGGAACATGACATTGACCACGATAAGTTTTTGGCCGTTAAAGATGGCTATAAGCTAGATGAGAGCGGAAAAGCGGTTAAATGCTAATAGAATCTATTTAATAGAAATGAAGGCGAAGCAAAACTTCGCCTTTTTTATTGATTATTTCAGTATTAATTGATTAAAAATAATTTTTGTTATAAATTAGAGGCATACGGTTATTCAAAAAGGAGTTAAATATGACTGAAAGAAAATTAGTTGGAACAAACGAAATGTTCAAAAAAGCGCTTGCTGGCGGCTATGCTATCGGTGCTTACAACGTAAACAACATGGAAATTCTACAAGCAATTGCAGAAGCAGCTGAAGAAACTCGCTCGCCAATCATTTTGCAAGTTTCGGCTGGTGCAAGAAAATACGCTAACCAAACATATTTAATTAAACTTGTTGAAGCAGCATTAGCTACAACAACAGTACCTATCGCACTTCACTTAGACCACGGTGCAGATTTCGAAATTTGTAAAGCATGTATCGATGGCGGTTTCTCATCAGTTATGATTGATGGTTCTAGATTCCCATTCGAAGAAAACGTAGCACTAACTAAAAAAGTTGTTGAATATGCTCACGAAAGAGGAGTTTCAGTTGAAGCTGAGCTTGGTAAATTAGCAGGCGTTGAAGACGATGTTAAAGTTGATGCTAAAGATGCTAAATATACAAACGTTGCTGAAGCTGTTGAATTTGTCAAACAAACAGGTTGTGACTCACTTGCAATCGCAATTGGTACTTCACACGGCGCATACAAATTCGCTGGCGAAGCTAAACTTGATTTCGAAAGATTAAAAGAAATTAAAGATGCACTTAAAGAAGCTGGTTTTGGCGATTACCCAATCGTTCTTCACGGTTCATCTTCAGTTCCTGCTGAATTTGTTGCTAAATGCAACCAATTTGGCGGCAAACTTCCAAACGCACAAGGTGTTCCAGAAGATATGCTAGCTTATGCATCTAAAAATGGTGTTGCAAAAATCAACATCGATACCGACTTAAGACTTGCAATGACATCTACAATCAGAGAATTCTTCGTTGAACACCCAGAAAAATTCGACCCAAGAGAATATATGGGACCAGGAAGAACAGCTGTTAAAGAAATGGTTAAACATAAAATGGTAGATGTATTGGGCACAGCAGGTCACGCAGACGACAAATAAGCTAAAGCTTAATATAAACAAAAGGCGGGAATTAATTTTCCGCCTTTTTTAATTATAAAATAATTCCTGCTTCTCGTTCTTTTTGCGCCATTTTGGTTGAAACACCTAGCGCAATACCTGAAATTATATATGTTGCAAGCGCAAAACCATAATTTTTAGTGAGCGTTTTTAACGCAGGAGATTTTCCAATTGCTCCTTTTGCAGCTTTAATTCCCCTGAAAGATGCAAGCGCTTCTTCAATTATTGTTGGTAAAAATGCTGCAAACCCAAGCAAACCGCCATATTTTTTAACAAAACTTGGTTTACCATCTTTTTTATTAGGCATAAGCTGAGTTGCAAATAAAATTGCAGTTGGTGCATAAGGAGCAAATCTTCTGGTGTTTTGCAAAAACTTAGTAAAGGGTTTTTTGGCGTTTATTGCGTGCCCTAGTTCATGTAAAATCAAAGAAGGTTTCGCCTCGGGAGCAACTGCCAGCTTTCTTGAATCCATAAAGAAAGCGTTTTGACCTTTTGCAACTTGCTCTAGTAATCCATTAACACCATATTTAGCGCCAATTCTGTTCATATTTTCAGGCGTTATATATTCGATTGCAGTATCAAGTCCATTTTTAGATTTCATATTCTCTGCAATTCTTTTAACTGTTGCGCTTTCAGCAAATTCTTTTCCAGCAGAAAGCTTGTAAGCGCAAACTTGAGATAATTTTTGCAGCCCCATGGAAATAGCTTGCAAAATTCCAAGGCCCGCAAGTGAGCCAACTGGATTTTTCTCAAGGCGAGATTCATCATTTGCATTGTTTTTAGAAGGTGGAATTGAATTATTTGAATAATTAAAAGTATCAGGATTGTTTTGCGCATAAGGATTAGTTGTCGTTTGGGAATAATAATATTGCCCACTTTGAGGGTCATTTCCCTTAAAATGAGCAATAGTATTTTTTGAATTCAATCCTTCACACTTCATATATTAATTAAAACATACTCAGTGTAAAAATTGCTTTATATATTTTTTTGGTCGTGGAAGAATCTAATCATCTCAGCATCATAGCTTGTATCAAAACCATCTAAAATAACTTTATTTCCTGATACATCGCAATGCGTAGAGCCAACTCTGAAAGATACATCGCCTGTCATTTTATTAACAGTAATTCCCGAGATAGATTTACCAGAATTAACTTTCAAAATTTCTTCAATTTTTGCAAGTGCAGAATCTGAAATACTAGCTCCTTCAAGTTTGCTTGCAAGCGTTTTGTCATAGCCAGAAATTCGCTCTAGCGACCTTGCAGCTGAATCAGACATCTTAGAAGATGAAGATGTTGAAGATGTCGATGTTGTACTTGAAGATTTAACAGTTGCAGATTTAGAGTCAGCTGAAGTTGCAGCTGCATCTGTATTTGTAAATTTTGAAAGGAATTTTGAAAACCTGCTTGTTAGCGAGCCTTTTCCAATTTTAAAGAGAGCTTTTCCTTTGTTTACCAAGCCTTTTTCAGCTTTGACAGTTTCATAAGTGGCCTTAGATGACTCTTTTGCAGAAGCATATCCATCTTTAATTCTTTCTAAAATAGGTTTCTTTTCGCCGCCACCAGATTTTAGTGATTTATATGCAGATTTAATGCGTTCGCCAATTGGTTTCTTTTCGCCATCAGCTCCTTTTAATGATTCATATGCAGATTTAACTCGTTCTGAAATTGGTTTCTTTTCGCCTTCGGTTCCTTTTAGGGATTCATATGCGCTTTTTGCTTTGCCAATATATTTACCGCCTTTTTCTTTAATAGCTTTTGACATTTCATCATTTCTAGCTTTTGCTTTTGATGCTAAATCATCACCAGCAGAGCGAATTTTGTCCATTCTGGTTTCAACAGGGTCAACTTCGCCTTTCGCAAGTTTGTCATCAAATTCGGCTTTTTTATCTGCGGCTGCTTTTGCTTCATCCGCATATCCGTAATTTTTAACTTTTTCAGATTGAACTTCGTATTGTTTTTCATATTTTGCAACTCGTTTGTCAGCCCTTTGTTGCGCTTTTGTTTTTGGTGCATCAGGTCCATCAGCGTCACCTTCAACTTTTGGCGCTTTTGCATCAGCTGCAAGCTTTCTTGCTTGCGCTTGTTCATATTTTCCTTCAACATGATTTAGGACTTTAGGCGCTGCCTTTTCACCTGCGATTTGCCCAGCGGAAACTGCAAAACCAGCCGCACCACCAGCTACACCGCCTTCAAGCGTGCCATCTACCATAGAATCAGTAAGCCCTGAAAGTCCGCCTTCAAAGCCACTTTGTGCCCAGCTTGTGACACCATTTGCAGCACCGCCTGCAGCACCACCCATAGCACCAATTTTAGTGCCAGTTGCAAGCCTTTGAGCAGTTGTACCTTCGCTATGACCCAATTGGAAGCCAGCTTTACCTGCTACACCCCCGGCAACAGCGCCCGTAACTGCGCCACTTGCAGTGCTCGAAGCCAACCCGCCAAGCGAGAAGTCGTTAGATGTTTTAATTTCAACAAAGTTACCGTTTTGGTCATAAACATGTATTTCATAATATAGAAAGTCGCCATTTCTATCAACAACAGGGTATCTCATACAAGGATTACCATCATCGTCATAGCATTGTTCACCCATGGATTCAACAACTTCACCTTCAATGATTTCATTTTTAACAGTCGTGTTGATTGTATAATTTGCAGCAGATGAACCAGCACCATAAATAGCACCTGTAATTGCCCCCTTAACTGCACCTTCGCCAACTTTTGCAACAACTTTACCACCAACTTTTGTTAGTGCAAGTTTTCCAGTTGCAGATGCAGCTTTGCCTGCAATAGCGCCACCAGCGCCAGCAAGTGCACCATTTGCGGCACCTGATATAGCATCCATTGCGCATTCTTCAAGCGAATACCCGTCAGCACTTGTAAGTCCATTTGTGGCATTTAGCCCAACGTTAACTGCAGCACCAACTGCAGCACCAAGAGCAATAGAAGCACCACCAGTAAATGGAGCAGCGGCAACGGCTGCAATTACAACAGCGGTTGTAACAATCATGTTAAAGCCTTCGGTGATAGATTCCTGAGTGCTTTCGTAATCCATAATCGCTTCATTTGCTGGGTTATTACCCATCATTGTGTAATAGTCTTTAATTTGTTCTTTTTCAAGGTCAGTTAAAGGAACAGAAGAATTTTTTTCATATTCTTCAATATAAGCATCAACGTCGAACATCAACTGTGAAATTGCTTGCTCAGTTAAATCATTGCCTGTTATCGCCTTAAATTTCGCCGCAAAAGTGGCATCATCATCAGATGCACTAATTGAACCAGCGAGTTCGATGAATGCAGAAATTTGCGCTTGAGCTTCATTTCCAGTCGTTCCAATGCCTAAAAAATTGTTAACGCAACCAAGCCCTTTTGAAATAATACCTTGGTCGCTTTTTGTTTTATCAAATTTTTCTTGTAATCTTTTAGCGTTTTCTTGAATTTTTGCAACAATATCTTCTTTAGAATAAGTTACTTCACTAACAGTGCCATCGGCATTTTGTGTTTTAACTGTGTATGTGCCATCAGTTGAGCTCATTGTCGCCTGAACCGCAGCCAAATCAAGGTCAGTTCCCATAACTTCTTTATAAACTTCCTGAATTTCAGCAAGAGTAACGTCTTGTCCTTTTGCAATTAAGGCATTCAATTTTTCTTCAGCAGATTCAATTCCTCTTTTAACTTTTCCAGAACCACCTCCGAATAAAGATTTAAAGCCATCGCCAATTGTTCCAAGCAAACCTCTTCCTTTTTTAGAAGCATTAAACTCGGATTTTTTAGCTTTTATTTCTTCTTGCATTTGAGCAATAATTTTCTGATAATCGGAAACCGACATCTCGGCACTCTCTTCAAAATCTGCTTTTTGTTCATCAGAAAAAGCCGACTCATCAAACTGTTGAAGAGTATTCTCGTCAGTTTTTGTGAGTTCGCCGTCCGCATATTTTTTATTCTTAACTTCGTTAACCGCAACCGTTCCACCAATTACGGCAACCGCTCCCACTACCAACGCTGTAATAATCATAGTACATCCTTTCACTATTCATACACTATTCACTAACTACGTATTCGGCAGGGAAAACTATAATATTTAGGATTATTGAGGAAAAATTTACATTTTGTAATAAAAAAACCGCACACAAGATGCGGTTTTAATAAAATTTATAAATATCTTTTTATATAATTATATATTTTGAAATTTCTTCTCTTTTATCTTCCGGAATTTGATTAACAACAAAGAAATCTTCGGCAGTTTTGAATTTGCCAAGGTGACGTCTGTTGTAAACAATATGTTTAGCACACATTTTATCAATATTTGGAATCAATTCAAGAACTTTCCAGTTAACGGAATTAACACGAATGAAAGGTTGAGATACACCTTCAACAAAATCTCTAACACGCATTTTATAAACTGCATACATAACAGGTTCACGAAGCGCAATAATAAAAATTAAAATAACTCCGCAAACAATGCCTGAAATTGTCATAGGGTCGTTATCAGTTCTCAAACCCATAAAACATAATCCAGCAACAAGTGCAACAGCTAAAGCAGTAAAAAGTCCATTAAATTTAATAAATCTTGTAAACTTTTTCATTATTTATTCTCCTTAATTGTTATTGAAATTATAGCAGAAACTATAAGCATAATAGCACCCACGATGAACGCATATTCCCAATGATTGTTTTGATATCCACCTTGAGTAAATTTAGAAGCATCAATAAACCAAGCAAGCAATGTGCAAACAAGAACTTGTGGAGCAGCGATGAATATATTAAATATACCCATAACAGAACCTTCAGTCCCTGGTTTAATATAATTAGATAACATTGCAAAAGGTAATGCCAAAGTGCTTGCCCAGCCAATTCCAGCAACCGCCATAGCAACCATAACAACAATAGGATTAGCACTCATTGCCATAACAAGATAAGCAGCCGCCATTGTAAGAAGTGATACAAAATGCACAATTTTATTGCCATATTTTGTTGCAAAATATCCAATTGGAAGAGCAATAATAAAGCAAATCAAGTTAAAAACCGCAAAACATATTGAAGAGAAGTTTTGACCTTGTGCATTTTTTTCATCAAAAATAGCCTTTTGCGCCGCATCCAATAAAGTTAAATCTGGAACTTGATATAAAATATGAACAACGAATTGCGTAAAGAAAATCATAAGGCTCATAAGCCCAATCCAAGTAAAGAATTGCATTGCGCAAATTTTTGTAACTTCAGGAGAAATCGCAAAAAATTCTTTAATTTTTTGAGCAAATGTAGTATTTGCAACCTCGCCTGTAACTTCAAGCTCCTCTTGTTTGATTTGTCTTTCACGAATAGTAATGCAAGTCCAAAGCATGCCAAGCATAAAAGCAATACCTGCCATCAAAAATTGAGCAGAAACAGACATTTGGAAATTAAATACATATTTCAAAAATGGTGCAGTTCCAGCCGCAACAACCGAACCAAGCCCAATTGCAAAGCTTAAATATGAATTAGCTTCAGCATGTTGAGATTTTGGAATATTGTCTGGAATTAAAGCCCTATAAGGTCCTTGAGCCGCATTAACACAAGCGTCAATAAGCCATATCATAACAGCTGCAATGCAAAGTCCGAGTAAAGCTGGTGCGCTTTCTCCAAATAATGAAGCAAAATAGCCTGAATGCGGAAGCAAAATTAAACCTAAAGAACCAAACAAAGCACCTAACAATAAATACGGAACTCTTCTTCCGAATTTTGTTTGAGTTGTGTCAGATAATGCACCAATAATTGGTTGCACAATAATACCTGAAATTGGACCTGCCAACCAAATCAAACCAAAAATCAAAGGCGAAGCACCTAATGATTCAGTAACAGGGCCAGATAGAATAATTCTCATCTGCCACGCAAATTGCAAACCAAAAAAGCCTATGCAAAAGTTAAACAATTGCGCAACACTAAATTTCTTTAATTCTTCTTGCATGATAACTCCTTAATAAACTTACCCCTAGTTTACAATAAATTGCTTTGTTTGTCATATTGTTATAAAATTTTTTCTATGAGGAAGTTATTTTTAAGCACATTATTATTTTGTTCGCTTATATTGCCGACATATTCTGTTGAAGAAAGACGTGTGGTATCAGTTGCAATATCTAATCAAGATTTTTCTGTTTATAGCCACACAGAACAAGAATTTTATTCATCAACACCAATTCTTCTAACTGACATGTCATCAAATAAAAGCATTACAATTAATTCAAAAGATATTCTCAAAATAACTTTTGAAAATGGGCTTTTGCAAGCAAAATCAGGAATTACCAATAAAATTGAAGATTCCGCAGGCCCCTTTGTTTTAACTTCAAATTCGCCGATTGCAATAAAAAACCTTAAAAGAAAAGGCAAACAAGCTGAGTATCTAGGTCAATTTGAAATAAAAATAAGCACAAAAGGCACAGGGTTCAATGTAATCAATGTGCTTGATATGGAATCATACTTAAGGGGGGTTGTTCCAAACGAAATGCCACCATATTTTTCATTTGAAGCACTCAAAGCGCAGGCAGTTGCCGCAAGAAACTATGCAAACAAAGAAGGCAGAATGAATCCAAACTACGATGTTTGCGACTCTGTTGCATCACAAGTATATTTTGGAGTAGGAACACACAACCCAACAACAGACAAAGCGGTTAACGAAACAAAATCAATTTATGCATTATATGAAAAAAAACCAATTTTAACGCTATATCACTCCACAGCAGGCGGAATTACAGAAAGCTATGACAACACTTTCTTGGTAAACAATGAAACTTTTACGCCAAAAGAAAAATATCCGTATTTAGTCTCGGTTGGCGAAAAATTGCGTTCAGAAAAAGATGTAAAAGAATTTTACACATCAAAACCAGAAACACCAGATGTTGATTCCCCTAAATACAGATGGGAATACGAATGGGAAGAAGAAGAACTTGTTAGCGTGCTTAATAAATACATGCCAAACCAATCCGCAAAAAAATTAATCGAACCAAGTTTTCCAGAAGATGAAATAATAGAAAAAATTGAAGACATTAAAATTTTAAGATACGGAGATAGCGGAAAAGCTCTTGTAATGCTAATCAAAACAGACATTGGAGATTTTAAAGTCAAAGGGCAATCTGCAATTCGTCTGCTTCTTAGAAAAAATGACAAAGCACTGCCTTCTTCTAATTTCTATATTGAAAAAATAACAAAAAAAGTTTCAATTAAAAAACTCGAAAAAGAAAAAGAACAAGAAAAATTAAAAACAACGGCACAAGACCTAACAAACCAAGAAAATACCGCAGAAACAACCCCTCAAGAAACGACTGCAACAAGCGAAATAACCGAAGTGCATTTTGAAAAAACGGGCAAGTTATTTGGCAAGGGCAAATGCAAAAAAGTAAGCTTTAAAGTTTATGGTGGCGGTTTTGGGCATGGCGTTGGTATGAGTCAATATGGTGCAAATTACCTAGCGAAAAAAGGTAAAACCTTCGATGAGATTCTAAAACATTATTATACAGGCATAAAAATTGGTTCAATTCCTCAAATTGTTGAAGAAAACAAAGAAGCATCGCTTGATTTTTACTGGAATAAGAATGAAAAAGTTTTATTTAAATTTGATAACACGAAAAAACTTTCACTCTTTGCGTTCACAATAAACAATTTTCTATTCAATCCAGATATGAGCCAATATCATAGTAAAATTTTATGGTTTGATATAACTAAATATTTAACAGAAGGCGACAACAAAATCATAATTCAGCCACTAGATAAATCAGACTACAGTAAAAAACCAACTTTTTGGATAGAAATTGAGGAGTAATGGAAGAAGGCACAAAAAATCAAGGTATATTCAAAGCAGCAACTTGGATTGCGGTCATTATTCTGTTCTCTAAAGTAATAGGCTTCTTAAGAGACGTAGTAATTGCAAACTATTACGGCACAGGAATTGTATCAGACGCATATTTTTACGCTTATCAAATCCCAGCCTTGCTAATTGTAATTCTAGGCGGAGTAGGGGGTCCCTTCCACAGTGCAACAGTTGCCATTTTTTCAAAATTAATTCCAGATTACACATCAAAACCAACGGACTACGTAAAAAAATTATTTAACACATTTGAAACGGTTACGTTTGCAATTTTTGCACTTCTTGCAATTCTTTGTTTTATATTCCCAGATAAAATTATGAATTTTGTCATATCATCTGGTTCAGATGAACTTGTGCAAATTGCATCAACTCACTTGAAAATTATGTCGCCACTTGTACTTCTTGGCGCAATGATGGGAATTTACTATGGAATTTTAGTCACATACAAGCACTATCTTCTTCCAAACATTTCCCCTTCATTTGTGTCAATTGGAATTATTGCCATACTTATAATATTCAAAAACGATACAAATGGAATTCATTTAGCACTCGGCACATTGATTGGCGGAATTATACAATTTATTGTTCAAACGCCAGCCGTTAGAAAACTGGGGTACGGTTTCACATTTACGTTGTCAAAGCTAAAAGACGCAAATTTTAAAGAAATAACAGAATTGCTTTTGCCCGCATTTTTAAGCTCAACGATAGGACAATTCGGGTTATATATCGACATGTTTTTCTCATCAGGTCTAGAAGAAGGTGCTTGGACGTCACTTGGATACGCTAATAGAATTTTCCAATTCCCAACTGGACTTTTATTAACTGCGATTCTTGTTCCATTGTTTCCACTTTTTTCAAAACTTGTTGGCGAAAAAAAATACACAGAAACAGCTGAATATTTTACAAAAGGCGTCGGTTCATTGTTTTTCATTGCGTGTTATTTTATAGCAACAATCTCAATTGTGAGATTCGATGCAATTGCAATAGCACTAGAACGTGGCGCATTTACCCATGAATCAACAATTCAAGTTGCGAACATATTACTAGTCATCACCTTCTCGCTTCTTCCATATGTGTTTAGAGATAGCGCAACAAGGCTATTATATGCTTTCAACGATTCTAAAATACCTTTTATAACAGCGCTTCTTGCAATTTTCCTTAAGATATTCTTCAACTCAATTTTAGTTAAAGAATATGGAATATATGGCATTTCAATGTCAACAGTTATCATCACATTAATTAACGCAATAATTTTAGGCAGCTTCATTAAATCCAAAATGGAATATAAATTTATGCCAATGTTTAAAGACCTTGCAAAAATGATATTAATTGGAATAGCAAGCACAATTATCGGTTTCTATTTCCACGAATTTATATGCAAATTTATTGAAGGAAATATACTGCACACAACATTAAGGGTGGTCATTACAACCAGTGTTGTTGGAGTTATTTATATGTCACTATCGCAACTATTCAAAATTGAATATGCAAGCATCGCAATCGAGAAAATTAAAGGTAGATTTATAAAATGATAAAAACGGATGTTTACGCTTTTGAAACAGACACTGTTTGGGGGCTTGGCGCAGATATAAACTCTGAATATGCAATTAAAAAAATATACGAACTAAAACACAGAGAAAGCACAAAGCCTTTAATTTTGATGAGCTATTCACTTAGCGCAATCTTGCAATATATTCAACCACTTAATACGGAAATCAAAGAAGTTGCAGATAAATATCTTCCTGGGGCGCTTACAATAATTGTGAAAAAAAATGAAAATTTCCCAAAATATTTAAACCCAGAATTTGATACAGTTGGGATAAGAATTCCAGACCACAGCGGTTTTCAAGACTTCTGTAGAGAAAATAATCTAGTTCTTGCAACAACTTCGGCAAACCTCTCAAATGAAACACCATGTAAAAATTCAAAAGAGGTCGAAGAAAAATTTTCAAGTCATGTAGAAATCATCAAAAATACAATTTTAGGCAAAAATTCAGAAACACCTTCAACTGTAATTCTTGCACAAGATAAGGGTTTCAAGGTGCTTCGAGAAGGAAATATAAAATTTTAAAAAAACTATTTGCAAAATATTTTTGTTTGTAGTCTAATAATATTCGGTAAGGGCTATTAGCTCAGGTGGCTAGAGCACTCTGCCGAAGAAAATGCGAACCATTGAGCATTTTCTGAGAGGCCTGATAAGGGTCAAAGACAAAAATTTGAAAATTTAATAATATAACGAATTGGTGATAAGGGCTATTAGCTCAGGTGGCTAGAGCGCACCCCTGATAAGGGTGAGGTCCTTGGTTCGAGTCCAAGATGGCCCACCATTTAAACAAAGACCGCAATTAGCGGTCTTTTTTAATGCAAAAAACTTGAAAATCACCATTTTAAACCAATTTCGAAAACCTTGCCAATTCTCAAAAAAACCATATAATCATAGAATGAGCAAATATCTTATATGCAAAATTCTTATAATCTGCATTTTTCTCAGTAACTTAGCGCCTGCATTTGCTAAAAAGCCAAAAGCCTCACTTGGCACAAGAATAAAATATACGCCCGAGCTTATCGGAACAATGGCATCAACCACACCTTTTGCCCTTATGCCATTTATAAATGTTCTGACCAGCTTGGACTCATCAGGCTCAAGATTATATTCATATTTGAGCGAAAAAGAGGAAGAAATACATAAAGAATTTATCAAAAACAATAAAGAAAAAGCCGAAAATTACATAAAAACCCCTGTAATTAAACTAATTTACGGAAAACGAGCAGATCTGAATCGCTATAACATTCGCCTAAAAGAAGAAACTTATGATTATCAATATGCACTTCTCCAAAAAATGAATGATATTTTTGTTGATGAAGATTTCGATAAAACAATGCTATGGCACGGGCTCACAGGAATGTTAGAGACTGCAAACAGTGAAAATTTTGAATTTTACAATACAATTCTTGACGCCATGGAAGATAAAGATTTTCCTCGAGAAAGTTTGTTTAATCTATATTACAAAGACACAAACTTATATCAAAAGAACATTGAACTTGTAACAAAAGGCTTAAAAGACGGCACTTACAAAGAATACGCAAAACTCTACAAAATCCCTTCAGATTATAGAAATGTCATCTACAAATATGACTATAAAAATTTTGAAGATAATTTTAAATCATTTTTATTAATGAAAGAGGCCGGTTTTTCAGATGGGCAAATCTCAAGCATAATCAATCTAAAACACATTGAGTTAATATACGATAGGCAAATCAGATTTAATATTGATTCTACACCAAGAGAACTCGATTACAGAAACAAATACAAAATAACAAAAAGCATTTTAAAAAACAAAAAATCAACACCAGAGAAAAAATATAAAAAATTATATAAAAAACTATCCAAAAGCAAAATGGAAAGAATAACCCACGCACCAATTATAAAACAAACTCTTGTTGCGGGCGATAAATTCCTTAGCTTCCCAATCGGATTGCTTTCAATTCCTCATGTTATTTATTTTGACCCAATCGCAGGAACTTATGCCGTAACTTATAAAGATTGGCTCGACAATATAACAGTCAGAGAACTAATGGAAAAAGAAAATAAGAAAAATAAATAATTCCTGAATTTGGATTAAAATTTTTATCATAAAATTAAATTATGTTTGGAACTTTAATCGCAATATTTTTAAGAATAATATCAAACCCGATTGCAAATGCTTCTCAAAAAGCGCTCGCAGGGAGTCTCCCTGCTCGCTCAATAAACTTTTTATCATATTTAATAATGGCACTTGGAACAATTCCTTTTGCAATCAAGATAAACTGGGCACAATATCATCTTGAATTTTGGATATATGTAGCACTCGCAGGCTTTCTCTGTGCTCTTGGAACAAATTGTCTGATAAAAGCATTATCTCTTGGCGAGCTTTCAATCGTTGCGCCAATTAATTCATATAAATGCGTAATTGGGCTTGTTAGTGGCTTTTTTATACTTGGCGAAACCCCAAGCATCGCTTCAATTATTGGGCTTGCACTCATCGTTTGGGGAAGTAGAGAATTATTCAAAGAAACAAAAAGCGGATTTTCATTTCTGTTATTCAAAGAAGAATACTTTAGGCTTAGAATTTATGCACTCATTCTAACAGGCATAGAAGCCTCGTTATTAAAAAAGATAATAATTATATCAAGCCCAATGGAATCTTTTATTTTATGGGCATTCTCTGGCGCCATATTCACTTTTTTATTCTTGTTTACTGGAGAAAAAATCAAATTTAAAAACACTCTTGCGCCAAAAAACTTAGCGCAATTAATCATAATTCCCATAATGCTTTCTATAATGCAAATTTCAACAAACTTTGTTTTTGAAAAAATTGAAGTATCGCTTGCGCTTGCCTTGTTTCAGCTTTCCTCAATCGTTTCTTTAATTTTTGGAATAGTATTTTTTAAAGAAAGAAATATAAAACAAAAGCTAATTGGCACAATATTAATGATTATAGGCGCAATTATAATTCTTATAAATTAAACCAAATTGCTCTCGATTAAAGATTTAAATTTTTCATAATCTTCTTGAGTATCAATTCCAATTGGATTAAGCTCAACTAGCGCCACTTTTATTTTCTCGCCCATTCCAAGAACTCTTAATTGCTCAAGGCTTTCAGCAAGTTCAAGAATGTTTTGAGGAGCTTCCACCATTTTGATTAATGTTTCTTTTTTATACCCATACATTCCAATATGCCCAAAATACTTTGCACACACTGGGTTTCTAGGGTATGGAATAGGTGAGCGAGAAAAATATAGTGCGTTTAAATTATCATCAAAAACACATTTAACGCAATTTGGATTTTGCGCAGCCTCAGTTGTTATTTCTCGAACTAACGTTGACATTGAAACATCAGGGTCATCAAGCGCCTCAACTAATTTATCTATAATTTCAGGCTCAATCATAGGCTCGTCACCTTGAAGGTTAATTATATATTCAAAATTAATGTGACGCGCAGCAACTTCCGCAATTCTATTTGACCCGCAATTATGATTCACATCCGTCATTTCAACTTCAGCACCAAAATTTTTACATACATCCTGTATGCGCACATCATCAACTGCAATAATTACATCATCTGCATATTTTGACTTTTTCGCTTTTTCCCAAACCCATTGGATTATAGGTTTACCCGCAACTTCAAGCAAAGGTTTTGCAGGAAGCCTAGTTGAGCCATAGCGGGCTGGAATAATAATTGAAACTCGATTTCCGCTAATCATATACTAAACCTTTTGGAAAATCATAATATATTCATGTTCAAAAATATAAAAACCACCAGCAAGAGCACGATAACGCCATAAATTAGCAGTTTTGCCTTTTGCTTTTTCGTTACCTGTTATGTTTTTAACAATGGTTGCTTTACAGATAAATCCAGCCTCTTCCATTCTTTTCATACATTCAAAGCCAAGTGGAACAAATTTAGAATTGCTATATTTATCTCCAATAATAAGAGCCGCAAAGCGCCCTTTTTCAAGCATTTCATAACCATTTTTTGCAACAAGTGAGAACATATCATAAAATTCTTCTGTGCTTTCGCAATTTGAAAGATCACGAGCATTTTCACTGAATTTAATAATATCGTCATATGGCGGATGAAGCACAAGAAATTGCGCAAAATCACGACCCATAATTTTAAGTCTGTCTTGAATGCGAAGTTTAATATCTTCAGAAGAACTGTCTCCGCAAATTATATTCACATTTTTAACTAATTGTTTTGGTGTGAATTTTTTAGAAACATAATCAACAACATTTTGTTGAAGCTCCACGCCGATACATCTTCTATCCATATTGAGAGCCTCAATTGCAGATGTGCCAGAGCCTAAAAACATATCAAGAATGATATCGTCTTTTTTAGTAAATCTTTCATAAAGCTGAGTTGCGATTTGAGGAATATAGTTTCCATGATAATCATAACTGTGACCATTTGATTTATCACGAGAATCAAACTCCCAAAGAGTTCCTGTTTTAATGTGTGAATAAAGTTTCCAATTATTCAAATCAATATCGCTGTAAGGCTTTGTTTTTGGTAACTTTTGTGGTTCAACTACATGTAAACCCTTTTGAATCCCCGCATCTGCTTTTTTTAAATTAGTTCTTTTCAAGATTATATTCCTTAATAATTCTTTACAATTTTAATTGATTTTATAATTTATAAAATCCTCAATTTGGTGGAATAATAGAAAATTCTTGACACATATAGACAATTGTCTATAATATTAATTATGAACTTAACAACAAAACAACAAGATTTTTTCGAAGGGCTAAAAAGCACATACGGAGAGGATTATCTCCCAAGCTTTGAAACCTTGGCACAAAAATTTGGCTTTAAACATAAAAACTCAATCCTTCAATATTTTAAAAAATTCGAATCTGCTGGGCTTATTGTGAAAAGAGAAAGAAGATATAAAATCGCACAAAGCGAATTTGGCGCAAAAGTGTTTACTGGTAAAATTCGTGCAGGCTTTGCAAGTGCCATTGAAGATGATTTCGAAGGAAGAATTTCTTTAGATAAAAAATTCCACATAAACTCACCCTCAACTTTTATTTTCACAGTTTCGGGAGATTCAATGGTGGACCTTGGAATTTTTGAAGGAGATAATGTAATTGTGAGAAAATGTTCAAATGCTAATTCTGGAGATATTGTGCTTGCAATTCTAGATGGCGCATTCACACTCAAAACTCTGATCAAAGAAAATGGGAAAACATTTCTGCGCCCCGCAAATAAAAAATATCCTGATATGCACCCAGAAACTTCTCTTTCAATTTTTGGCGTGGTAACAGGCGTTATTCGCGAGGTGTAATGTCAATTATAGCCCTTATGGATTGCAACAATTTTTTTGCTTCATGTGAGGTTTTAATGAACCCAACTCTCGCTGGCAAACCAATTTGCGTCTTAAGCAACAATGATGGTTGCGTTATTGCAAGAAGTTACGAGGCAAAACAAATGGGAATTCCAATGGGATACCCATATTTCAAAGCAAAAGTTCAATTCCCAAATGCAATTTATATCTCGTCATCTCGTGGAAATTATGTTGAAATTTCAAACAGAATTATGGATAAGATTAAAGAATATTCAGACACTGTTGAAGTTTATTCAATAGACGAAGCATTTATTGACCTCACAAACACATTAACCGCTCATAAATGCACACCGGAAGAATTAATTGCACGAATCAAAAAAGAAATCAAAGAAGAAATAGGGATTGATGTTTCAATTGGACTTGCCCCAACTAAAACCCTTGCCAAATATGCATCCGAAAAAGCAAAAAACGGGTCAAATGTTTTTCAAGAAGATTTCCCAAAAGGCTTATATCAAATAAAGCAAGAAAACATAAAAGAGGAATTAGAAAACGCAAAAATTGAAGATATTTGGGGCATAGGCAGAATGAATTCAAGACTTATGCGCTCATATCTTATAAAAACCGCTCAAGATTTTTGCACTCTAAATGACTCTTGGATTAAGAAAAACATGGGAAAAGCTGGGCTCGACCTAAAATCAGAACTTATGGGAGAAATTAGAAACCCAGTTTCAAAAGAGGTAAAACCTCCAAAAAGCATTCAAAAAAGCGCTTCGTTTAAAACATTTTTAACAGATAAACAAGAAATTAAAAGCATAATAAACCTTCATACGCACAGAATTTGCAAAAAACTAAGAAAATATAACCTTAAAGCAGGCTCGGTTCTTGTTTTTTTAAGAAAAAAAGACTTCACTGTGCTATCAAATAAAATTAAATTTAAAATTCCAGAAAATTCAGAAATAGAATTCAACTCAGCCTCATATAAAATTTTTGACACAATTTATGAAGAAGGCGCAGTTTACAGGTCGCTTGGCATTGTTGCCCTCAATTTGAAACCTGAAGACGAGTGTCAAATTAACTTATTTGAGCAAGAAAGAAATCAAAAGCAAGAAAAATTATCTAAAGCATGGGATAAGCTTGAAGAAAAATTTGGCAAAAAAATCCTTCGTTTGGGTAAATATTAATCCAACTCTCATAAAATGTGCTATACTAAACGAAAGATATTAAGGAGCAAAAATGGAAGAAAATCAGACTCAAAATAAAAGATGGTATGATAATGACCCAATCTTAAAAGAAGCACTTGAGCTTTTGCGCATATCGTCTGATGATGAAAAAGACCAAGCTAAAATGTTTATAATAAAAATGCAAGAAGAAGTTGCGGCTGAAGTTATCGAACGTATTCACGACATCGTTACAAGATTTGCAGGAAATGGTAACAGATGGTACGACAATGACCCAATTATGTTAAAAGCAATTGAACTTCTTCGTGTTGCAGACCCTAAAACACAAAGGCACGCTGCGCTAAAACTATTACTCGCTCTTGAAGAAAAGAACTTTTAGCGGAGAAAACAATGCTTGATGTTCAAAACCAAAAAGACGAAAGAAATATAGCAATTCAAAGAGTTGGAATTAAGGATATCGAAGTTCCGCTCATAATTCAAAGAAAGCTAAAAAACGGAAAGATTGATTCTCAAACAGTTTACGCCAAAGGAAAAATGTCAACAAATCTTCCTGAGGAATTTAAAGGGGTGCACATGTCCCGCTTTATGGAAGTCGTTGAAGATTATAGACGCAAAAATTTAATTGGCGTTGATATTAAAAAAATGCTTGTAGATATTGCAGGCAAAATGCAGGCAGAATCTGCTTATCTTAAATTTGATTTTAAATATTTCATTAAAAAATTTGCACCTGTTAGTAACTTATCATCTTTGATGTGCTATAAATGTTATTTTGAAGGAATGCTCGAGGGCGAAAAATATACATTCAATTTGGGTGTGCAAGTGCCTGTCACAACGCTTTGCCCATGCTCAAAAGAAATTTCAAAATATGGAGCACACAACCAAAGGGCCCTCGTTAAAGTTAAAGTTTCATACGATGACACAGAACATATATGGATTGAAGATTTAATCGAAGAAATTGAAAAGTGTGGTTCGGCAGAAATTTATTCACTCCTTAAAAGAGAAGATGAAAAATTTGTCACAGAACAAGCATACGAAAATCCTCGTTTCGTAGAAGATATTTTAAGAGAAGTTGTTTTAAAATTAGAAGCAAACAAAATAATAAAAAACTACGAAATCGAAGTTGAAGCACACGAAAGCATACACAACCACAGTGCTTGGGCATATCAATCAACTAAAAAATAAACCCATAGATTAATCTAAAATTCAACCCTAAGGTTAATCCCCTCCAAGAAGAAAAAACATACACTTAATATGTAGTTTCTTGGTGGATTGTGGGAATTAAATTAGAGGATAAAAATAAAAAAGAAAAGTTTGCAAAGCTAACAACAAGCACTGCAACTGTTTCTTGCCCGATTTGCGACCGTGGAGATAAATTCATGGTGAAAAACCAATATAGAAAAGCGGTTGATGAATATTTAACCTCGATTATGGTGCATAGAGATAACACTCGTGCAATTAAAGGCGCTGCTCAAGCATACAAAAAAATGAAAAAATATGAACTTGCAATCAAGCACTTAGAAAATGCAAAAAACATATGTTCATTTGATTACGAAATTTATTATGAACTTGGGCTAAATCATCTGTTAAATGCTAACCCTTGCCTTGCAATTAAAAACCTAACAAAATCACTCAGGCTGAATAAAAACAACATGAACGCACAAATCCAACTTGCAATATCTCATGAAGTTGCAGGCGAAGAGGAAATGGCACTTGCAATTTATCAAAAAATAATCGAAGAAAATCCTCGTGCAATAAATGCATACAACCACAAAGCTGGGCTATATATGCAAATGAACGAATTTGAAAGTGCAAAAGAATTATTTATTCAAATACTTAAAATTAACCCAAATTATCACAGAGGCTACTTAGGGCTTGGCATATGCCTAGATAGGCTTGGACAAGAGAAAAAAGCAGTCAGATACTATAAAAAATACATCGCCGCAAAACCAAAAAGTGAAACATCGTACGCGCTTGTAAACAGGGTTTGCGAAATTTACTCAAAATCAGAAAGAACTTCAAGATTTTTAAGAATTGTCTAGCTATTCGCTAAGCTTGCACAACTTGCTTAAAAGCTTCTTTTTCAGCTTCAGTTTGCTTGGTTTCAATTAAATCAGAAACATTTGTGCTTCCTGCTTGTGTTTGAGAACTTTCAGCAGCTTCTTTTTTATTAGCTGAATTTGCTTGCACTTGCGGAGCAACATTTAATTTAGCATCAGCTTGAGCGCCTTCTTTTTCTTTTGCTCTTTTTGAGAGGAATACATTGAGTTTAGGTAACGCAATGCCAAGAATACCAACTGCTATTGCGAAAGATACCCAGTTAATAATTCCAGATGTTTTTCTACAAGATTGAATAATTGGATTTAATTTTTCATTATCCATTACATTTTTAACAAAACTATTAACTTTTTCAGCATTATCTTTTGATTTTAAGGCATTTATAATATCTTCATCAGCCATATTTTTGAAATTATCACCGAGAACTTCTTTTGCAAAATTAAACATAGCAGGAGTTTTAGATTTCTCATCAATGCTCAAAACTTTTTTAACATCTCCGCCTGATTTTTTGATATATTCAATCATTTTAGCAAATGTATCTTGGTTTTGAAGATTTGTATATTTTTGCATGAAATCTTCAGTGCCAAACACTGTTACGCCACCATTAGGGTGGAATAATTTTTTGAATTTACCAAACACACCTAGCTCTTTATAATTAGCAGGGCTGTTTGTAATAATTGCGCCAGATTTCTTTTCAGCACCTTTTGCAATAAGTCCTGAAATTCCTTTTTTTGCAAATAGTACGGTTGCAACTGTTGGAACATCACGAGTGAAAACTTCTCTTCTTTCTGTGTTATCTCTAGCACTTAACATTCTTGGAATTACAACGCAAGTTGAAAGAACCAAGGTTAGTGCCCCTGGGCTAATTGCAAGCCCTTTAGGGTCAAAGAATTTGCCAACTTTTGATAAGAAAGAACCATTATTTGAAAGTGCGGCAGGAATTGCACCCTTAAATGCAACTTTGCCTTCTTTGGAACCTTTAGTATCGCCTTTTTGTGCAACATCACCAGATGCGCTAGCACCACCTGAAACTGGGTTTGAATCGCTCAATTGATACAATTTTGGAAGCATAAACATAGCTGCCATTGTGGCTCCTGTTGCGATTATGCCTGTTGCAAATCTTGAAGATAATCTTGAATTTTTAAAGCTATCAAGCAAAGTTCCAACGCCTGCGTCAGATTTCGCAACTTTTTTTGAAAAATCGGCATAATAATTTTCAGCATTTTTAAATAATGTTGAAATTCTATCCTCTGAGCCGCCTTTCTTTAAAATCGCATTAGAAAATGCTGAAGAATAATCAGCGCTAGAGTGTTGTTTTACTGAAGCAAAAGATGCATCTAATTTTTTATAAGCGTCTTTTAGAGCTTTTTTGTCAACTTTTCCGTCAGCAGAAATTGCTTTTCCAACAATTTCATCAATACTTTTAACTTGTTCTCGAAGCTCATCCGCTTTGATTGTACCATCAAACGTATTTTCGCAAATTGAGCTTATAACTTTATCATAAAAAGCTTTTTTAAATGCACGAGGGTCAGCCTTAACTGCGTCTTCGCCCATTTCTTTAACAGTGTCTTGCATAATTGATGTAAAATCATTAATTTGAGCAAGTGGCAAACTATTTGCCTTACCGATAGCAGATGTAATTAAACCCATTGTAACGGCTGGTGCTAAAAATAATGTTGGCGATGTTGTGCATTCCCTAATTGCAGTTTCAGCCGCAGCCGTGTAATTAAGTTTACCAGTTTCTTCTTTGCCACGATTTAATTCAACCACAGTTCTTGGCGCAACAGAACCACAAACGTCTTGCAAAATAAAACTTGCAGCCATTCCGCCTTTGCCAATTAAATCCCAAAAACCAATGAGAACTGCTTCGCCTAAGCCTTTAAACTCCTGTTTTTTAATGTTTTTTTGTTGAATATTATTTGTTTGAATACTTTGTAATTTCACGTGATTTATTCCTGCCTCTTTATAAATAAAATTCAAACATAGAAAAAGTTGCGCTTTTTATTAAGAAAAATTAAGGAAAATAAAAACACACGACAATTAGATAGCCAACAAGAGCAGTGCATAGCACCAATCAACAAATAAAATTTTAAAAAAGGAGTGGAAAATATGTGTATAAGCAATTTTATTGTTATGCAATTTTGCATAACATGCCTTTGGGGCGTACTTGTTTTAATAACAAACGCATTATCTTGAAAGGCGAGAAAGAAAATCAAGCGCAAGCTTAGTTTTAGCAACATCGTGCACTCTTAAGATATTTGCACCATGCTCTGCCAAATAAAAAGATGAAAGAGCCGTAATATCATCTAAAATTGGTTTTTCAGAATTTTTTCTTAAATCTGATAAAAATCTTTTTCTTGATGTTCCAACCAAAATTTTATACCCTAATGATTTAAAATCAGAAATTTTTGTCATCAATTCATAATTTTGCTCGACATCTTTTGCAAAACCAAAACCAACATCAATAATTAAATCGTCTGGCAAAAATCCTTTTTCTAAAAGAAAATCAGCTTTAGTTTTGAGCTCAGAATAAATATCATCAACAAGATTTATATAATGGTTCATATCATCCATATTCTCTGGTGTGCCTATAGAATGAGTTAGAACATATTTTTTCTTATACTTATGTGCAACATTAATTATTTTCTCATCCCAGCTAAAACCAGAGACATCATTCACAATATCAGCGCCAGAACGAATTGCTGCCTCTGCAGTTTCTGAATTCCTTGTATCAATACTGATTAAAACTTCAGGCGCAAGTTCTTTAATTTTAGATATTACAGGCACAACCCTTCCAATTTCAATATCAACATGAACAGGAACTGCCCGAGGCGCAGTTGATTCAGCGCCAACATCAATAATTTTTGCCCCATCTTCAATCATATCTAAGGCATGCGCCACTGCATCATTTGGGTTAGAATACATTCCGCCGTCAGAAAAAGAATTTTCAGTTAAATTTAAAATTCCCATAATAACTGGTGGCGCTTTTTTTTCATAGTTAACAACCGCCTCTAAAATCTCATCAGCAAGCTTAGGCATAGAAAATTGTTGCCTTTTAAGCTTAGATGAAATCTCAAGCAATTTGCCATAAGTTCCAGATAAAATGCAGTCAGTTTTATCAATTGTGGAAACCAAAACCTCCTTGTGCAAAGCGCAATCTGCCCCCAAGGAAAGTGCAGTCTGTTTTAAAATATTTGCTTGAGGAAGATTTAAATTAAAAATTTTAAGTGAGATAAATCTGTGCTTTTGAGCGCCTTTAAGCAAATAATCTGGGTCAAAACCAATTCGAGCCATTTCATTTACAATGTCATCATTATTTATTTTTTTAACTATAAATTGCATTTCTTTATTTTACTAATATAATTTAATAAAGTCACTTATGTAAATTGGAGAAAATTATGACAACTACTGAAATTAAATTTGAAGCACAAGCAAGACCAGAAGGCAAAAACCCACGTCAAACAAGAACAATGGGCCTTCTTCCTGTAACCGTATATGGCAAAGGCGTTGAATCAAAATCACTCGTTATAAACGCACACGATTTTGCAGTTGAAAGAGCAGCAAAAGCAGGCGCTACTTGCACTTTGGTTATTGACAAAAAAGACGTAAAAGTTGAAATTCAAAATGTTCAAGTAAACTACGCAACAAATGAAATCTTGAACGTTGAATTTAAAACAGTCTAAATTAAGCACATAACAAGCTTGCGGCGGTTTTTCTTTCTCGTGCTTGTTTGTTTTATGGCAAATTTTTTAAAAGCTCTTGTCATACTTAAATAAAGTATTTTTTAAAAAGAGAATTTCAATAAATGTAAAAAATGTTACAATATTAAGAATTGTAACATTTTTTCATCTACATGATGTATTTTCATAGAAAAAAATATAAACTTGAGATGTGGATATCATACGTATTACGGACGATTTTGTGAACTCGCAAGAGGACAAAGATCTTGCAATGTTCATAAAAAATAAAATTCAAACCGATGTATGCGAAGTCAAGCTAACTAACAAGGATTATATGGTTAAACATTTGGAACCCCTTAACGACTTTGTGATACACACAACTGCTATGCCTTGCTGCGAGCCTTATAGGCTTTTGGGCTAGACTATTGAGCATAGTAAAAATATAGTTTATAATAATCAATGTAATAATTGAGGTAATTTTATGCGCAAATATAAAGCATTCACACTAGCAGAGG
>JAFQLC010000006.1 GCA_017396695.1 bacterium | reverse complement strand
TATGGGAATTCTTCTTCAGAAGGTAGGGCTGGTAAATTAGCACGTTCTGCCAAGTTACCGTGTCCAACTTCTCTTCTTCCTGGGCCTCTAAGTGGTTTTACTTCGCCAACAGAGAAACCTGGGAAGATGTATTTGTGCATAAATCTTTTTCTAACAATTGGGTCAACACCGTCAAGTTCTTGCACCATATTTGGACCTGCAAGAGTTGCAACAGAAAGAATTTGAGTTTGACCTCTTGTAAATACTGCACTGCCGTGAGCAAGAGGAATAACACCTGCTTCACACCAAATTGGACGAACTTCAGTTGTTGTTCTGCCGTCTGCACGTTTTCCTTCGTTTACAATCATTGCACGCATAACTTTTTTCTCTAATGCTTTAAATTCTTCAGAGATAAAGTCAATTCCTGTTTCTTCCATCATTTTGTTGATTTCGTGGTCTTCAGGAAGTTCGGCGATTTTTTCTTTAACAAGCTTTTTAGCTTCTTCGAGTTTTTCTTGTCTATATGCTCTATCGAAGTTGTGATAAGCATCAAATACCATATCGTATGCAACTTCTTTAATCATTCCAGCAAGTTCAGATGTGTCGTATGGATTTACAAAGTTTTCTCTTTCGACGCCACATTCACGAGCAAAATCAAGTTGAGCTGCACATTGTTTTTTGATTTCTTCGTGTGCAAATTGAACTGCATCCATAATTTCATCTTCAGTTACAAACTTGCAACCAGCTTCAACCATAATAACGCTATCAGCTGTACCTGCAACAACTAAGTCCATAGTTGATTTTTCAACTTCTTGGTGAGTTGGGTTGATAACCATTTCGCCATCAATTTTACCAATTCTAACTGCGCCAACAGGCCCTTCAAATGGAGCGCCTGAAAGCATCAAAGCTGTTGATGCACCTAAAATTGAAAGCACATCTGGTTGATTTTTTTGGTCATATGAGAATAATTGTGAAACGATTTGAATATCATTTCTATACCCTTTTGGGAAAAGCGGTCTGATTGGTCTATCAATTAATCTTGAAACAAGAATTGCTTTTTCGCTTGCTTTACCTTCAGTTCTTGTAAAACCACCAGGGATTCTGCCAATTGCAGACATTCTTTCTTCGTAATCAATTAATAATGGAAAGAAATCAATCCCTACACGAGGTTCTTTGCTAACTGCACAGTGAACAAAAACCATTGTGTCTTCACATTTAACAGTTACGCTTGAAGTAGCAGATTTTGCATACTTTCCAGTTTCAACTTCAACAACTTTACCGCCGATTGTGATTTGCATTTTTTTTGATTCAATCATTTTTTTCTCTTTCCTGAGGCGCTTGCCTCAAACTTTCTACACTTATGTTTGTACTCTCTAAGTATATAACAAAAATCGAATAAAGAGAAATGTTTTTTATTTAATTTTATTGAAAAATATAAATAAAGAAGGGGCAAGAATAATTGTTGCAAAAGTTGAGGTTAAAAGTCCAAATATTATTGCAATTGCCATAGAAGAAAACATTGCGTCTTGCCCTATCCAAAGCGGCAACATTCCAGCAATTGTTGTGCTAACAGTCAAACATATCGGGCGGATTCTATCTTTTGTTTTAAAAATAATATCTCGAGTTGTAATTTTTTCTTTGACTACAAAACTTCGTTTGAAATAATCGAGCAAAACAACAGAATTGTTTGTCGCCATTCCAACAAGAGAAATGTAACCAAGAAATGTCATAAAGCCAAAATACGAACGAGTTATAAAAAGCCCAAAGTTAGCACCAGTTAGAGCAAAGAGTGCAACAAGTGCAATTATAAAAGTATCCTTTAAAGATGAAAAATAACCAATTAAAAGAAGTAAAATAAACCCAAATGCAACAGGAAGTTCACGAGAGACAGAGTTCATTCCTTTTTTAGAATTTTCATTTATACCACCAACCTCCCAAAAATAACCTTGCTTAAAATTGATTTTATTGAGCTTTGGCGCAATTTGGGCAAGAACCGAGTGCGCAGTTGTTTTTGTTTTATTAATATAGGCTTTAACGGTAAGTGCATAGAGCCCGTCTCTTCTTATGATTTCTGGATAATCAAAATCAGGCTTCACGTTCGCCACTTGAGATATTGCAATGGAGCTTTTCTCTTTTTCTGAATAAAAATCAAATGTATCAATGTCTGAAATACGAAGTGGATAATTCTTATTAAGTGCAAAAATTAAAGAAACATTATCTTTTTTCCTTCTAAAATTATCAACAATGACACCATCAATATAGCTTTCAAGAGAAGTTGAAAGATTATAATTAGAAACGCCAAGCCGAGCAAGTTCAAAATGATTTATATTAAGAGTCAGGTTAGGAATTTTATCCCCCCAATCATCTTCAACCAAGGTAACATATTTAACAGAGCGCAAAATACTTGCAACTTGTTCTTTTATGCGCATAATTTCAGCCACTTCATAGCCCATAATTCTAATCTCAACTGGGGCATCATAAGGAGGGCCTATTGGCACTTTACGCACAATAATGTCGGCATTATCAAATGTTTTATCGCAAAAATTTTGAACATCCTGAATAATTTTATCTAAATTCCGCCAATCCTTAACATTTATAATCATCAAAGCATAATTTGTTTTTGGGCTCTCGGGTGTAGCGCTTAGCACATATCTTGGCGAACCTTGCCCAATGTAGCTTGATGTTTCTTTGATTTCAGGAATAGTTTCAAGAAATTTTTGAATATTTAAGACAACATTCCTTGTTTGATAAATATCAACTCCATTTTCAAGCATAATTTTTACTTCGAACATAGGCCTATCAGAATCTGGAAAAAATATCTTTGGCACAAAATGAAAACAAAGAAAAGAGGTTAAAAACAAGCAAATTGCAAGCTTGATAACATTTTTAGGGTGATTGGTTGCATATTTGAGAGCAGGTAAAAAATATTTTTCAATTTTAAACCCTTTCTTCGCGCTCGCTCGTGCTACTCGCTCGCTTGAAACATCAACTTTATAAAATCTTTTGATTAAGTGTGGGAGAATTGTTGCAGAAAAAAATAAAGAAAAATACAAAGCAAGTGCCACCACTTTCATCATACTTGATGTATATTCACTCACTGTGCTTTTTGCAAGAGAAATTGGAAGAAAAGCACAAACCGTGACTGTTGTTGAAACAAGAAGAGGATAGAAAAATTCGTTAACAACAGAATAAGAAATAGCATTCATAAGGCGTTTGTTCGCTTCCTTTAAGCCCTGAAGTCGTTTTAGGTATCCTTCCGATATAACTATTGAATTATCAACCAAAATACCAAGCGAAATTATAAGCGCACTGAGCGAAACCTTCTCTAAGCCAACCCCGATTTTTGACATTACAAAAAACGACGAAAAAACAACAAGAGGAATAACAAAACCAACAATTAAACCAATTCTCACCCCAAGAAAAAGAAGAATTAAAAAAACAACAATCAAAATACTTTGAAAAAGGGAAGAAGTGAATTTTTCTGTTAGGTATTTTACATAATCAGGCTGATTGGCAACAATAGAGAGATTTAAACCAATTGGATACTTTGCATTTATGTTAGTTAACAAATTACGCACTTCTTTTTCAAGTTTAAAAATATTGCCACCACTTTTAAGAGAAATCGCAAAAACAATCGCTTCATCTGCCCCCACAAACACGAAATTTTTTGGCGGGTCGATATATTTTTCTTCAATTTTAAATACATCTTCTAGAGTTAAAACTGCACCATTTGCTAAAATTTGAATTTTTTTTATGTCATCTATGCTTTTAAAATTTTCATTTAGAAAAACTTGGATTTTTTTATCACCAGATTGAATACTTCCGGATGAAGAAATAAGATTATATGAGGCGAGATAATTTGATAGATATTCTGGTGTAATTTTATATTTTTTAAGCGAAGCCCTATCAAATTCAATGTATATTGCTTGCTCTTTAAGTCCATGCATATCCACCTTTGCAACTTGGTCTAACCTTAAAAATTCAAGACGGAGCTTATCTGCAACATCTTTTAGTTCTTGGTAAGAGTAATCTTTGCCCGAAAGCGCTACTAAAATTCCAAAGACATCTCCAAATTCATCATCAAGATGTGGTTTTGTGCCACTTGGGAGCGAAGCTTGAATTTTTTCCAATCTTCTTCTTGCTTTATCCCAAATAGGTTGAAGCTCTTTGTATTTTTCGAAAACATCAATATAGATTGTACTTAAACCAAATCTTGATTTAGAGCGCACGTGTTCAAGTTCTGGAATTGTTCTTAACTCGTCTTCAATAATTTGCGTTAAATATTCATCAACATAAGCTGGTTTTGCACCTTTATAGCTTGTTGTTATAACTGCGGTTCTAATTTTGAAACCTGGGTCTTCATCACGTGGTAGATTAAAATATGCAAAAATCCCACCAAAGAAAAACAAGGCAGTTATGATATATGCAAAAAGTTCATTTTTTAGAAAAAATTTTATCATTGAGGTTTACCTGTAGGTATTACTTTCATATTGTTTTGAATTTGAGAAACACCACGAAGAGCGATAATATCCCCTTCAGATAAACCATTTGTGATTGCAATTTTACCCGATTTTAAAAGAGAAGTTTGAATATATGTTTTTGATGTCAGATATTCATTTTTCTTTTTTAAAATTTTATAAACATACACACCCCTGCCATCACTTAAGCAAGAAGTAAGCGGGATGAAAAGAGCACCTTTTTTACTTTGTGCAAGAGGAAAAGAAACAAATGTACTCATTCCGTCTTTAATTCTATAATCATTTTTGCTCAGTATAAATTTCAAGTTATAACCAGAAGAATTTACAGTTGCAGGGGAAAGGTTTTTAACTTTGCCTTCAATTTTCAAATTTTCATCAAAATCAAAGGTCGCAACACCAACTTGCCCAACATAAAAATCATTTATGTAATTTTGTGGAATTTGAAGTCTTATTTCAGGAAAATTTGAAGCTTGAAAATCAAAAACCTTGGCACCCTTTGAAACATAATCTCCAACTGTTAAATTTTTTCTTATAATTGTGCCATCAAACGGAGCTTTAAGTTTTCCATAGCCTGCTCTTTTTTTGTAATATTCTAGGCGACCTTTAGCGCTTTCTATTTCGTAAAAAGCTGAACGCATATTGGTGTATGCCTTTTCCCAATTAGATTTTGAAACACCACCCGCAGCATATAATTTATCTATCCTTTTATAATAATTTTCTGAATTTTGATATCTAATTTTTGCATCATTAAATTTAGCGCTTGCTTCAAGTTCTTCAATTTCATACAAAGAATTATCAAGCTCTGCAAGCGTTTGCCCTTTTTTGACATTATCTCCTTCAGATACATATATACTTTCTATTTCACCTTCGATTTTAAAAGCCAACCCTGCATTATATTCAGCACTCACAACCCCTGAGAAAACTTTTTCATCTTCTGTTGTTTCATAATGAACTCTATATGTCTCGACAGGTCTTACGATATGATTTTCATTTTGTGCACAACCTGCGCAAAACAAAGAAAAAAGAAATATCAAAAACATCACATTTTTCATAAGCAAAAATATATGCCGTTAAGAGAAAAATAGATATTAGCTAGTAGAATATATAAAAAATGCCCTATGGATTAACATAGGGCATTAGTTTTTTAGCATGTTTTTTATTCGTATATCTTGTTGCCGTCTTCATCGAATTTGTAAGTTTTATCAGCAACGCCATCGCCGTCATAGTCAACATGTTCTGCAGTTTTGTTTCCGTTTTCATCGTATTCGTATGTGCTAACCCATTTGCCATCTGAGCCATCATAGTTATTTTCTATCATCTGACCTTTTTCGTCATATTTAAATTCATGATACTCATCAGAACCATTTTTCACGCCGTCTGCGTCTCTGTCGAATAACGATGATGCAACGTTACCATTTTCATCATAAGTTTTGGTATAGATGTTTGTTGTGTTGCCTTCTGCATCTTTGGTAGTTTCTTTAACTGCATTTCCATTTTCATCATATTCATATTCCACAGAATACTCTGGCACACCATCTGCCTTGCCGTCTTCGCCAGTATAATCTACATTTTCTTTAATCATTTGACCAGCTTCATTGTATTCGTATGTAGTTACGTCTTCAATGGTGCCATCATTGTTGATATCTAAAGATTCTTTTACTTTATTTCCATTTTCATCATATTCAACAATAGTCTTGTTTCCGTTTTCATCAATTATCTCTTCGGTGGTGTTTGCTTTAGCATCTTGCACTTCTGGTTGTTCACCATCTTTTAATTGACCATCATTTTCAAGTTTTTCTTGAATATTATCGCCAACCATAGCGCCACCAACACCGCCAAATAATCCACCAATTAAGCCACCAACCATAGCGCCAATTGGACCAAAGAATATCCCGCCAATGAGTGCGCCAAGCCCTGCGCCTGAGCCAGAACCAAAAAGTCCGCCAGCGGTTTTGCCTGCAGTGTTATCACTTGTAAATAACGATTTAAACGCACTGCCTAAAGTTGACCAGAAGCCTTTCTTTTCTTCTTTTGGCGCTTCTTCAGCAATTTCAACGCCCACATTTGCATTTTCATTCGTTTTAGCTTCTTGAAGTGCTTTTGCTTCAGATGATTCCACTTTTGCTTCCATGGTTTGTTTTACATCTTTTGCTTGAGTTGTTGCAGCCGTTGTTGCTACGTTTACTTTTTGGATTTCTGCCATTATAAGTTCTCCTTTTTGAATTTTATTATTCTAATACTTATACTTGATTATTTAGAAGAAGAAGCAACTATGCTTCTTCTTCCTTATTTTCGTCTTCTTTTTCTTCAGGAACATCTGTTTGAGGGACATCTGTTGCTGGAGCTTCTTCAGCTGCTTTTTCAGCTTCTTCAGCCTCTTGTGCTTCTTCAGCCTCTTGTGCTTCTTCGGCCGCTTTAGCCTCTTCTGCCACTTGTGCTTCTTCGGCTACTTGAGCTTCTTCAGCGGAAACTTCGTTTTTATTACCCATAAAGAATCCCACAACTGCACCTATGATTGGGAATCCGAATAATGAACCCACTAGGCTACCAAGGAATGTTTTACCGGCTCTTCCTGCACCAGTGTCATCACAACTAAAGAATGATTTGATGCCACCCCAAAGTTTAGACAAGAAGCCTTTCTTTTCTTCTTTTGGAGCTTCTTCGGCAATTTCAACATCTACGTTTGCGTTTTCATTTGTTTTAGCTTCTTGAAGTGCTTTTGCTTCAGATGATTCCACTTTTGCTTCCATGGTTTGTTTTACATCTGTTGTTTGAGCTGTTGCCGCTGTCGTTGTTACATTTACTTTTGATACATCTACCATAATGAGTTCTCCTTTCAAGTTCTGTATATTAACTGTATCTAATGTTTTTAATTAAAATGGTATATTTGCTAAACTCAAAGTTTGCAAATAAACAAAAGCTACGATTCGAGCAAATTTATTTGCAAACATAGAGGCTTAACACCTTCGCTTAAATATTGTATTTCCTAATTGTCCCGAGCTAAAAACACAAAAAGCTTTAGCCCCTCTTGGAATATGAATGATTTTAATTTTAATTTCCGAGATTGATTTTGACATTAACGCTACTTCCTTGTACACGATAATAGAAAATATTAATTCTATCTTCCTTCTTATTGCCTTTTAAAAACCTGTCATCGCTTACGATTTTGAAATAACCTTGCTTATGAATTTCTATACGGCAGGTAAAAACAAAACTTTATGATTTTGAAAAATTAAATTTACATTTTGTAATATTTACAAAAAAAGAGCAATTTTTATTCTTTAGGCTTTTAAATAAGAGGTGTGAGGTGAATTATGCAAATACAATTATTACAAAACATTCAAAAGATTACTCCCCTAAAACAAAGATTGACTACAAAACCAAGCTTTAAGGGCACGGATGATGCTTTTATTCCGAGTGAAAAACTACCAACCGATTATGAAAAATTTGAAACTTGGGCAAAAAAAGCAAACTTAGGCGAAACAATAAAAAGCACTATTTTGAACCAAGAAAATATCCTCGGAAATGGTTTTTCAAACACGGTTTATCAAATTCCAGAAAACGATGAATATGTTTTAAGAGTTGGAACATCTTCAAAAAAAGAAATTGAAGAATTAGTTGAAAAATCTGAAATGGAAATTGTAAACAAAGAAAATACTAATCTAAAAGGAAATTACGGGCAAAAAATTGCTGAGATAAAATTCAAAGATTCGTATGCAACTATTGAAGTTTTAAAAAAACAAGAAGGAAAAACTTACGGCGTACCCCCAACCACAGTAATATATGAAGAAAATGGCAATTTGAGAGCGGGCGAAGTTGCGTATGAAGACATATCTCGCAAAGAACAATATGAAAAATCTCTTGCCTCAATTGCAAAATATCCTGTTTCAAGCTATGAAAAATTAATTGAAGATGTGCTCAGAGCACAAAGAGCTGGTTTTGCATTTGATTTTGAAAACGCAAACAATTTTATGTATGACGACAAAACTCAGTCAATCAATATGATTGACCTTATCCAAAGAGGAACACCATTTAAAAATGAATTAGGTAATATCCTCTGGTCACTTGTTTGCACGGATTTTGCAGGCACATATTTTGGAAGCGATGAAGCCGAAATCAGCAAAGAAAGAAAACAAAAAACCCTTATGAATAACCTTGAAGTTATTGAAAAATTCACACTCGCAATGAAAAATAAAGGTGTAAAATTTGACTATATGAATGAAAGACTTCACAGGCTTGTAAGCGCTATGCCAATGATGGCGTGGGCAAGAAGTTTTGACAGAGAAGTCATTTGGGGCAAATTAGAACATCTTGATATATTAGACAGGGAAAAATTATATTAATAAAAGGCGAGGAATTATCCTCGCCTTTTTTGCTTCGAAGGCTTCGCCTTCTCGCTTATATCACTATCAACTATTAATAAACAATTGTTAGTTCTTCGTTTGGATTTAAGCTTGAAGAATTAGCATAACCTGGTGCAACCAAGTATCTAACTTCATCTGCAGCTTCGTAAACGATGCCGAAAGTGCCACTTGTAACAACTTTAGCAATATCATAAACGCCTTCGCCAACTGTCACAAAGCCCATTCCGAAATCTTTAAGACCTGAAAGTGGTTTCAAAGAAAGTGTTTCAACAAATGCACCAGAGAGGTTGTCTCCAAGTTTTTCTAAACCATTTCCTGAAATATTCAAGATGCTAGCAGCGCCTCTTCCTGTAACACCAACAACTCTATCAGCTGCGCTGAATGGGAAGCCAAATGTTCTTGCAATAAAGTTTGGATCTTTCAAAACATTTGCTTGAGCACTTGTAATGTTTTCAGGGAATTTTGCAACATTGTCACCACATTTAATTTCATTAAATTTAATTTTTATGTAGCCAGCGTTTTTAACTCCAGGGCGAACAACTTCAATAACTTCGCCATAAACATTTGAACCTTCTTCATAAACTACACCGTCAATTGTAACAGGAGCAGTTGTTGTTGCTTTGAATGTATCGCCAACATTTGAATGTCTTGCAGAAATTCTATCAGCCATTTTTACGTTAATTGTAGTTGGAGTGTATGTTTTGATTACATCTGCTGCTTTTTTATCACGAGCAATATTGTTTTTGAACACCCAGTCAGCTTTCAATGTGCCAACAAGATATGCAACTTGTTCTTTAGATAAATATTCGTCTTTATTTACTTTGCATGGTTCAGGAATGTTATCAAGCAAAGTTGAAGCTACAACTTCTTTTGTTGGAGCAATTGCCCATGTTGGGATAAATTTAATTGCTTTTTTGTTGAAATCAGGAACAATTAAAGACTTGTCTGTTTTAACATCAATTAATTGAGCAATTGTTGCAAAAACTTCTGCTTTTGTAACTTGTTGGTCTGGTTTAAAGTTGCCATCAGGATAACCAATCATAACACCTGCGTTAAGTGCACCATAAATCCATTCAGCTGCCCAATATTTATCTGTAATATCTGCATAAGATTTTGCTGTTTTTGTATCTTTTAAACCAAAGTTTTCAGCCAAAATTACTGCAAGTTCTGAACGTAAAACAGGCATTTTTACGTTAAAATCTTTACCTTCAGCAGTAGTTTTGTCTTTGATTAATGATAAAACATCTTTTACGCTTGAATTAATAAGCACTTGTTCTTTATTTTTAACAATTGCATGATTTGCGTTTTGCAAAACTTTTGTGCCAGTTGTATAAACTTCGTCACCTTTAACTTGTTCATAAACATTTGAACCAAACATAGTTGGGTGCGCATAAGCTTCAAGTTTAGCAACATCTTCTGCAGCAAAAGCGCAAGCAGAACCAGCTAAAAATAATACTGAGCTTGCAAATAATTTGTTAAACTTCTTCATAAATGTTCTCCTATTTTGCTAACTACCCTTATTTCCTAAGATAACTAATTATCTATTTTTCAAAGAAATTCGTCAAGCATTTTTTAAGGAGAGCTTATCTTTAAAGCGCTGCAGCAGTTGATTTATAAAGTCCAATTTGGTTAATTTGATTATTCACACGAGATGACACAACCATTTTTTCAATCGACAACAGTGCTTCTTTTCTTTGAAGTAAGTCAAGCTTTGAAATTGTACCGTTTTCATATCTTAATGTTGTATATTTATAATCTTTTTCTTCCATTTTGTAGGCTAGGTCGTTTTTTAAATATTTTTCATTATCTATTTTAAGGGTTGCAAGCGCATCATTTACCTCTTGAATGGCAGTTAAATTTGTTTTGTGATAATTTTCCAAAACTTGTTGATATTTATTTGAAGCGAGTTTCAAGTTGGTGATTTTTCTTCCGCCCGTAAATAATGGCAAATTAACCATTCCGCCAGCGCCTGCAACTGCATTTGTCCAATTCATTGAACCCATATTAGAAATTGAAGTTGATGCAAAACTTAGCATTCCAAGGATGTCAATTGTTGGAAGAAATTCTTTTTTTGCAACACGAACATCAAGACGAGATTTATCAACCATTTTTTCTGCAACTAAATAATCAGGTCTTGATGTAATAACTTCAGAAGAAATAGTTTCTGGAATTGCTTTTTCAGATTTTATGTTATCGTATGCAATTCTTTTATATTCTGCGATATTATTTGGGCTATCTCCAACAAGAACCGCAAGCGCATTTAGTGCAATTTCTCTCGCTTTTTTAAGTTCATACATATCAGAAGTTGCAAAAACATAAGCTTTTTCTGCTCGAACAACATCTGCAGTTGATGTTATGCCATATTTATTTCTAAGAGACATAAGTTCATAAATTGTTTTTCTATCTTTTATAATTTCTTCTTGAAGAGCAATTAATTTGTCTAATTTTACAATGTTATAGTAACAAGTTCCAACTGCGCTCACAATCGAAATATATGCTGATTTTTCTTGGAATTTCGAAGCTTCCCAAAGTTTTTTTGCTGATTTTGTTTTATCTCTATTTTTCAAAAACAAGTCAAGTTCATAGCTTGCAACGATTGGCACCGCAAAAGAACCAACGGAATTTGTTGCCCCTGGAAGCTTAAGAACTGCAGGAGATGCGCCAACAGAGAAACTTGGAAGTTCTGATGCAAATTGCATTTTCATGGCTTGACGTGCTTCTTCAACTCTTAATGTTGCAATTTTCAAATCTTGATTATGTTCAATTGCACGAAGAATATATGAATTTAAATATTCATCTTCAAAATCTTCCCACCAAGCAAAATTAACAATTTCAAGTGCAGATTCTTTTCTTTGCACTTGTGCTTGCATTTGTTTTTTCTCGGCTCTTGTAAGCTTTCCTTCTTGCACTGCATAAGCAGATAACGGTGCAAGATTTGAAAACATAAAAACTGCAACTAGAAAAGTTGTGACTTTATTTTTTAATTCCATGTTAATACTTCTTTCTTTATGTTGATTTTTAAACTTGTTGCATTTGCAACAATATTATGCTAGCATATCATTATTCAAAAAGCAAGTTAACAACAATTATGAACAAGAAAAAACAAAGTTATACTGATAGTATTTATTATCAAATCAAGCTCGCTTCAAGATATATGAAAATTTTTGCCACTCAGCTTTTTGAAAAAGTGAAAGCCGAGATTAGCTTCGAGGAATTTATAGCGCTTGACGTAGTGAATGATAATAAATCAATGTGCCAAAGAGATTTAGCAAAGCTTCTTTTGAAAGATAGAGCAAACACAGGGCGCATTGCAGATGGCCTTAAAAACAAGGGCTACATTGAAATAAATGTATCGCTTAAAGGGAATAGGCCGATTAAAGAGATTGTTTTAACTGCAAAAGGAAAGAAAACCGTGCTTTCGCTAAAAAATAAATTAAAACCGATTGTTAAAAGTATGGAAAATAATTTAGGCGAAGAAGGTATGGAAATACTTAAATTATCGCTCAAAAAATGCACAAACGTACTTAAAGAACAAATAAAAAATCAAATTTAGGAGAAAAATAAATGGCTGAAGAAAAACAAGAACAAAAAACCGAGCAAAAACCAGAAGAAAAAGAAGTTAAAAAAGTTAATAAAAAAGCACTTATCATTGGCGGAGTTGTGCTTGCAGGAGTGCTTGGACTTTTTGTAGCGCACAGTTTAAAATTTCAATCAACAGACGACGCTTACGTTGAAGCACATATGATTCAAATTGCACCAAAAGTTTCAGGGCAAATCACAGAGGTTTATATCAAAGACAACCAAAGAGTAAAAGAAGGTGATGTTGTTGCAAAAATTGACTACATAGATTACGAAGTTAAATTTGCACAAGCTGATGCACAATATCAAAAAGCGCTTTTAGCTCAAAAAGTGGCTCAAGCAAACTTTGGCGCAGTGAACTCTGAAATTGAACTTGCCAAAAAAGATTTAGAAAGATATGAAAAATTATACACAGAAGGCGCTGTTTCAGAACAAGAATTAGATAGACAAAAAACAAGATATGAAAGCGTTAAGGCGCAATATTCTCATGCTAATGAACAATTATTATCTAAAAGCAAAAATAAAGTTGCAGATGCTGACCTAAAAACCCTAAAAGCACTTAGAGACCAAGCAGAATTACATTTGAGCTACACCACAATTAAAGCACCAAGAGATGGTGTTGTAACAAACAAAAAAGTTGAAAAAGGCGCATATGTTCAAATTGGTCAACCATTATTCACAATTGTTGCGGATGATGTTTGGGTTGTTGCAAACTTCAAAGAAAACCAAGTTGGCGAAATGAGACCAGGGCAAAGCGTTGACATCAAAATTGATGCTTACCCAAACAAAGTGTTCAAAGGAAAAGTTGATTCAATTCAAAGCGCAAGCGGCGCAAAATCAAGCCTTTTCCCACCAGAAAATGCGGTTGGTTCTTTCGTTAAAATTGTTCAAAGAATACCTGTAAAAATTGTTTTTGATGAAAAAATCGACAAAGAAAAACACAACATCGTATCCGGCATGTCAGTTGTTCCAAAGGTAAGAATTAGAAAATAACATACAAATAAAATACACCTATATACAAGCGGAGAAAAAATTCTCAAAATCCGCTTGTATTTTTATTTTTGGGCATATAAAATCTTGTAAATTTTTGTAAACTTTTGTATTTTGCCATAGCAATAATTTTATTTAGGAGTTTTATAAAATATAGTTTTGTTGTACAATCTCGTAACGATTAGGTGTAATTCGATAGGGAATGAGGTAAAAATTGAAAGTTTTATTTAATGTTAATTCTAAAGTATCTAATTTAACTGCACAAAATGCTCAAAAAAATATCAAAGAATTGCCTTTAGCGCAAGAGCAAAATTATACAGCAGGAACAGCTTTTAAAGGCACTGAAGCAGTGAAAAGCGTGCTTAAAGCTCAAGAAAATATGAGAGTGCCAAAAAGCGTTGTAGGTGTGATTAGCTTCAAAGGAAACCCTGCAAAAAACAACAATCAAATTGCTTCAATTGCCTCAGAATATCAAAATTTACCTAAAGATTTTCACGGAATGTACAAAATTGGTGGCTTGTCAAATGTGGCAGGCGAAGCCGCAGATGCTTTCAAAAAAGAAGGCATGGATATAAGAACTTTTATCCCATATCACTCAAGATTTACTAAAGACAACGAAACATTTAAAGCAGACGGCGGAGTTTTTGTTCACTCAATAAAAGAAGGAGTGGACCATTTTGAAAGAGTTGACGACCCAACAACATACGAACTAAAAGAAGGCGAAGATTACGCTTTAGTTGCAGGCGAATTCAAAACTAAATATAACCCTGAAAAAGGAGAAAAAGAACTTGTTTCTACACCTTCTTGGATTAAACTAACAAAAACAAATATCTCTGGCTCTGTTCCATACCTTGACGAAGTTGACAAATCCCTCACTCAAAAAGAAGACAAATACACCCTTTTTGAACTTGAACAAAAAGACGAAAAAGCTCCAAAAGTGTATGTAGTTCACACAGAAGGCCTTGCTAAACTTTCAAAAGCATATGGCGGAGACGAAGGTGATGCATATTTTTCAAACTTCGACAGAGAATATGCAAACTTCACAAGAGCAATTGTTGGTGAAATTTTACCAAAAATGAACGAAGGCGAAGAAAACCAAAAAGCATTTGGCGACTATAACCCAGCAGGCTACTGGCTTCATGATAGATTTGCATTCCCAGCTATGCTTGAAGCTTCAAAAAGAGCAGCTGATGGTGATGAATACTTTAGCGGACTAAGAATGCACGCAACATACCATAACCCAGGCAGAGATTATCAAGGTCACTATGACAACCCACTAGATTTCATCAAAACTATTGGTGCAGTTGAAATTCTCGACACACTTGCTCAAGACAAACCTGAAGAAGCAAAAAGAGTAATCGGCTATATTGAAAAAATCAAAGCTCACAGAGCATCTGGCGAGAAAAAGAAATTTGACTCAATCAAAGATATTTTAAAAGACGACTATAAAGACTTAGAAGCGATTTTTGAACCATATATCGGACAATTCAAAGATGAATTAGGCTCATACAACATGTCTTTAATCCCACATGCTGCAAAAGAAGTAAACAATGGCAACTTCACTCACGGCACAGTTTCTATGAACTATGGTAAAGAAATGATTAATGCTGCAACACCTGAAATTGCACTTGGCATTACTTCAATTCTTAAAAAAGACGAAGCAAACATGGTGAACATTACAAATGGTTCTTCTGCAGTTAACCTTGGACTTGATAAAGCTGAATTTAACGGTGCACCAGGGTTAGATGCACTTGCTAAAGCAGAAAATGGCTACACTCCTGTTGTAAGAAAAGATTTAACAACAGCTGAAGCACTTGATAAAGTTAAAAAAGCAAACACTAAATGGGCAATCAACGCAGTTAGTGAAGGATTCAAACAAGCTAAAGAAATTGGCAAAACAGAAGGAAGATTAGCAGAAGAAGCAGCAATCAAAGAATTTTTCTTCGCTGATGGCGCTAACTCAAGCTCATCAATCATTGGTTCTATGTCACCATATGAAGAAGGCGACAAGCTCTTCTTTGGCTGGGGTCGTGGCGTTGAACAAAAAGGTATCCCAACAACCCTTGAAGCATTCAAGCAATTCTATTTAGACGAATCAATTGATGAAGAAACAAAAAAACACACAAAATTAATTCTTGGCGCAGGCGTTTGGGCAAAAGAAAGCAACGACTGGAAAAATATTGAAAGATTAATGGCAGAAATTGCCGAAATTGATGGCGGCAAATATGCAAACAATGTTATGTATGTAAATGGCAGAATACCTAACAAACTTGCAGCTTGTGCCGATTTTACAGTTCTTACAAGCAGATATGAACCATGTGGAATTACGCCTCTTGAATCTTACAGTGCAGGAACTCCTGTAATTTCAGTTGCAACAGGCGGTGCACCTGACTTTGTTAAACACGGCGAAACAGGCTTCTTAACAAAACATGCGTTCTATACAAAACCTGAAACTCTTGAAGAAGAAACAGGAATTAAAGCGCCAGCTTCTTCAGGACCACAAGCAATTGACGATTACAGAGTTGAAGTTCTTGGGGCTGAGACTAAAGATTGTATTGTTGAAGCACTTGGCTTAGATAATGATAAATACAAAGAAATGGCATTTGAATGTTTCAATCAAAAAATTGATTGGCAAGAAAATGGCGAATACAATAACGGCACATCTGCAAATGATAGATACTTTGGAGAAGCATTTGGCGTAAAACAAACAGCTGATGGTTTCGCTGAACTATCTGAAGAAGCACACCCAACAGAAACAATGAAATCTGCAACGGGTGACATCAAAACAAAAGCTGGCGATGATGGCAGAGAAGATTTAGCTTTTGAAAAATTAAAAAGAGCGACAATTGCCGAAGTTGAAACAGAAGAAACACCAGCGGAAGAAACACCTGCTGAAACAAATGACAAAGGTTCATCAAGCAAAAAAGTTGCAACAGGCGTTGGTATCGCAGCGGCAATCATTGCGCTTGGCGTAGCAATCAAAAAACTATTCGGCGGAAAAGATAAAAAAGCAAAAAAAGCTGGTTTTTCAAAAGCAAAAACTCCTAAAGCTCCAAAACCAAGCACCGCAAAAGCAAAAACAGAAGCTCCAGCAGTTAAAAGCGAAGTAAAAAAAGAAGCTAAAGACTTCTCAAAATATTTAAAATAATGAACTTTAATAAATAAAAAAGGCCGATAAATTCGGTCTTTTTTTATGGCAAAATTTAGCATATTTTCCTTGTATTTTTCTATTTTTGGAGTATCTTTTTGTATAAGAGAGAAATTAGTAAAAAGTCAGTAAAATAAGGAGAATTTTTTTATGGCTGGTAAAACAATCACAGTTGACGGAAACTATGCAGCGGCGCATATTGCCTATGCCCTAAGTGAAGTTTCTGCGATTTACCCAATCACTCCATCTTCAACAATGGGAGAATGGGTTGACGAATGGGCTTCTCAACACAGAAAGAACATTTGGGGTAAAGAAGTTTCAGTTGCTGAAATGCAATCTGAAGCAGGTGCAGCAGGTGCACTACATGGTTCACTTGCAGCAGGTTCTTTAACATCAACATACACAGCTTCTCAAGGCTTATTGTTAATGATTCCTGTTATGCACAAAGCGGCAGGTGAAATGCTTCCACATGTTATCCACGTTTCAGCTCGTGCGATTGCGGCTCAATCACTTGCAATTTTTGGCGACCACTCAGACGTTATGGGTTGCCGCAACACTGGTTACGCAATGCTTGCAGCAAACAGTGTTCAAGAAGAAATGGATTTAGCTTTAGTTGCTCACCTTGCAACATACAAATCAAAAGTTCCTTTCTTACAATTCTTTGATGGTTTCAGAACTTCACACGAAATCCACAAAATTGAAGAAATTTCTTATGAAGACATTGCTAAATTAGTTGAACCACAATACATTGAAGAATTTAGACAAAGAGCTCTTCGCCCTGAAGCTCCAATTTGTAAAGTTGGTGCTCAAAACACAGACGTTTACTTCCAAGGAAGAGAAACTGTTAACAAATTCTACAACGAAACAGCTGACATCGTTCAAGAATATATGGACAAAGTTGCAGCAGTTACAGGTAGACAATATCACCCATTTGATTATGTTGGTGCAGAAGATGCAACTGACATTATCGTTGCTATGGGTTCTGGTTGCGAAACAATTGAAGAAACAATTGAATACTTAAACGCAACTCGTGGAACAAAATATGGTTTGGTTAAAGTTAGATTATACAGACCATTTGATGTTGAAAGATTCAAAAAAGCAGTTCCTTCAACTGTAAAAAGAATTGCTGTTCTTGATAGAACAAAAGAACCTGGTGCAATTGGTGAACCATTATACTTAGATGTTGTTGCAGCGCTTGAAAATTCAGTCATCAAAATCATTGGCGGAAGATATGGTTTATCTTCTAAAGAATTCACTCCTTCAATGGTTCTTGCTGTGTTTAAACACTCTGAAAACAATGGTTTCCACGGTTTCACAGTTGGTATCGAAGATGACGTAACAAATACATCTTTAAAAATCGACGAACAAATCGTAACAGAACCAGAAGGCACAACAAACTGCATGTTCTGGGGCTTAGGTTCAGACGGCACAGTTGGTGCTAACAAAAACTCAATCAAAATCATTGGTCAATATACAAACAAAGATGCTCAAGCATACTTTGCTTATGACTCTAAAAAATCGTTTGGTGTAACTGTTTCTCACCTACGTTTTGGTGACAAACAAATTAAATCAACATATTTAATTACTGCACCTGATTTTGTATCTTGCTCAGCTCACGCATACATCGGCAGATACGACATTTTAAAAGGTATCAAAGAAGGCGGTACATTCTTATTGAACTCACCATGGTCAAAAGAAGAAGCTTTCAGTCACTTAACTCGTGATATGCAAGAAACAATCATCAACAAAAAAATCAAATTCTATAATGTTGATGCTGAAAAATTAATCAAAGAACAACCAGGACTCAGAGGCAAAGGTGCAAACACAGTTATGATGGTTGCATACTTTAAAGTTTCAGGAATCATTCCTTTTGAACAAGCTTTAGAAGGTATGAAAGAAATGACAGTTAAAACCTTCAAGAAAAAAGGTGATGACATTGTTAACATGAACCTCGCTTTGATTGATGCTGCAGTTAACGCAACTGAAGAAGTTGTTATTCCTGCAACATTGGATGGCGTTGCTTGTGCTGAAGAAGTTAAATTAATTTCAGAAGACGCAGACAAATTTACAAAAGAAATCATTGAACCATCAATGAGACAAAAAGGTGACGACATTCCTGTTTCTGCAATGAGCATTGATGGCACAATCCCAACAGGCACAGCTTGCCTTGAAAAACGTGGTATCGCACCAAGAGTTCCTCACTGGAATTCAGATGTTTGTATTCAATGTGGCATCTGTGCTTCAGCTTGTCCACACGCTGCAATTAGAACAAAACTCTTTGAAGCAGACACAATGGCTAGTGCTCCTGCAACATTCAATACAGTTGATGCTAAACCAAACGCAAACGGCGAAAAATTCAAAGTTCAAGTTTACTGCAACGACTGTACAGGTTGCGGCGTATGTATAGACCAATGCCCAATCAACAAAAATAAACCAGAAACACCTGCACTATCTTGGTCAACAATTGAAAAAGAAGTTGCAGCAGGCGAAGTTGAAAATGAAAAATTCTTCGACGAAGCTCCAGATAACGTAATGGGCAAAAACACAACAAAAACAATCAAAGGCGCAATGCTTAGAAAACCACTATTCGAATTCTCAGGCGCTTGTGCTGGTTGCGGTGAAACACCATATGTTAAATTAGTTTCACAATTATTTGGTGACAATGCAATTGTTGCTAACGCAACTGGTTGTTCATCAATCTACTCAGGCACATTCCCAACAATTCCTTACACAAAAACAAAAGAAGGAAGAGGAACAGCTTGGGCAAACTCATTATTCGAAGACAACGCTGAATTCGGTTTCGGTATGAGACTTGCGGTTGACGCTAACAGAGAAACTTTAAAAACTTATGTTGCAAAAGTTCTTGAATGCGAAAAAACACCTGCAGACTTAAAAGAAGCATTAGAAGCAGCGATTGCTCACTTTGATAATTCAAAAACAGAAGAAGCAGTTAAAGCTCAAGAAGCAGCAAAAGCAACTCTTGCAAAATATGCAGACATTGACTGTGCTGACCTTAAAAAGGTTATTGAACTTCAAGACTACTTTACAGATAAATCTGTTTGGATTATCGGTGGCGACGGCTGGGCAAACGATATCGGATACGGCGGTATTGACCATGTTCTTGCTCAAGGCAAAAACGTAAACATTCTTGTACTTGATACAGAAGTTTATTCAAACACTGGTGGTCAAGCTTCTAAATCAACTCCAACTGGTGCGGTTGCTAAATTCGCAACAGGTGGTAAACGCACATATAAGAAAAATATGGGCTTGATGAGCATGTCTTACGGATATGTTTATGTAGCTTCAGTTGCACTTGGCGCTGATAGAAACCAAACTCTAAAAGCATTCCAAGAAGCAGAAGCTTACAATGGACCATCAATCATCTTTGCTTATGCTCCATGTATCGCACACGGTATCGATATGAGCAAAACTCAAACAGAACAACAAAGAGCTGTTGAAGCTGGCTACTTCCCACTCTACAGATACAACCCAGATAACGAAGTACCATTTACTTGGGATGCTAAAGAACCAAAAGGCAACTACCAAGACTTCATCAGATCTGAAGGCAGATATAAGTCACTTCTTAAAACAAACCCAGAAGCGGCTGAAGCTCTTTACAAACAAGCTGAAGAAGATGCAGCAAAACGTATGGCTGTGTACA
Source organism: bacterium (assembly GCA_017396695.1). Taxonomy (GTDB): domain Bacteria; phylum Cyanobacteriota; class Vampirovibrionia; order Gastranaerophilales; family Gastranaerophilaceae; genus RGIG1918. The sequence goes on along the minus strand of JAFQLC010000006.1, from coordinate 4,863 downwards.
AATCAGTTGGCGAATTGATGAAATAATTGATTTGCTAAATAATTTAAAACCCTCTAGGAAATTTTCTTAGAGGGTTTTATTTATATGAGATTTAACTTTGTGTTTTCTTTTCCTGCATTTTGTCAAAATCATTAACCATCGCCTCGAGGCAATCTGGGGTTACTGTGTTTTCTGCAAGTGCTTTGTCTTGCAAACCCTTTTCCAAAAGTTTTAACTCGTCGCCCTTTAATTTATCATTTGCAAAAACAATATTGCGCCCATAAAAATGACCAGTCAGTGCAATTGTTTCTTCTGTTGGCGAACCAAATTCAGCAAATTTTTCTTGAACTCTGTAACTTGCCCAATCGTTAGGAAGTTCTTTTTTGTTTGCGTAAGAAAAAGTGCACTCGTCGCCAAGTCTTTTATCAATTTCGTTTCTCAATGTGTGTTCCACATGGTATTTTTGAGATTTAAACCTGCAAGGAATAATGATTTTATGACCGATTACTTCTTCTGGGTCACGCTTTTCGTATTTTTTAAATAATTCAGAGGCAATACGCAAGTGTTCAATTTCAAAATCTAAAAACATTTCCCAAATGCCTTTTATTCTATCATCCACTTCGTCTTCATAGCAGGTATAATAATTACAAACCTCAGTAAACTCATGAAGCAAAAGTTTTTCATAGATACTCTCTGTTGGGTCAATCAAAGATTCATACATTGTTACGTGTTCTTCTTCCACATCTTTTATTTCCGCATAAGTTTCTCTTAAAACTTTATTCGCATAATTAAAACCATGTTCAGTGTAATAGTTATGCGTTTGTTGTTCGGCTGATAGAAGCGTTAAAATATTCACTTTTGTTTGCGGTTTTGTGTCATTTTTATCGTAAGGATTTCTAATTCTTAAATAATTTTCATTGTGATGATGTTGAGTTGGTCGCCCTAAAATAACATCTGTTTGCTCTTGCAAAATTGAATTAGGACATTTCCCCTCAAGTATATTTATCCATTGACTATAACGGTAAAGGTGGTCGAAGTCCTCAAGTAAACCAAAATTGAAAGCTTCACGAACATATTCATCAGGTTCGTTTTGTGCAAGCCAAGCAGTGAGGTCAACTGCCACTTGCTCATAGCCCAAAGTTGTTTCAAGCACAGTTTGATCTGATGGCGCAAGCCAATTTATCGTTGTTTGCTGAGTGTCTTCAATCCGCCTCATGTTAGACACGAGTTTGCAATCGTCAATATCTGCGCAAAGCCTTGAAAATAAGTGCTTAAAGCCCCAAGCTTCAATTTCAATACCGTTCATCAAAATTTGTCTTGTCCTTGTGTAACAATCAACATCTTGTTTACTATAAGGCTTTTGTGCAATTTGTTCCCAATATCTGATTTGCTTTTCAAGAGGAATTCCTTTTTCTGTAAGTGGTTCAAACGACATAAATTTTCCTTTCTTTTGATTTATATCAAAATTTTGCCACTTCAAAAAAATAAGAAATTGGACAAGGGAACAATCTCTCTTTTATTTTAAATAAGCCCATTGTATAATTAATTTAAAGTGGAAGGAGAAAATATGCCTAAAGGAGTTTTATTATTACTAGAGTTTGTTTGCTTTGGATTTATCACATTTATTGCTTTCATTTTAATAGATAAATCATGTAAAAAACTCGGCGAAAAACTTGCAATATTTAAAAACTACGCCCATTTTATAAACTTAGAAGCATTCATTACTAAATTTTTAAAAATTGCTTTTGTATTTTTTGCAGTTACGGCAATCTTGCAAAAACACGGCTATTCACTCACTTCGCTTATTGCAGGTTTTGGTATCACAGGGCTTGCAGTCAGCTTTGCTGCAAAAGAAACCATTGCCAACATTTTTGGTTCAATCTCCCTTATGTTTGACAAGGTTTACACACTTGGAGATTACATCAAAGTTGGCGAACATGAAGGAACAGTTGAAGATGTTAATATGCGCTCAACAAAAATCAGAACATTAGATGATGTTGTTGTGAATATTCCAAATGAAACCCTTGCAACAAGCCCTGTTTATAATTATTCAAGAATAGGAAAAAGAAGAATTAAAGAAACTCTTGGAATAATTTACGAAACACCAAACGAGAAAATAACCCAAGCGCAAAGAATTATTGAAAATATCTTAGACTCTAACGAGAATATTTTAGGTGATTTTCAAGTTTATATTTCATTATTTAATTCAAGCTCAATTGACATAACATTTGAAGCATATGCAAAATTTAAAGAATTAAGCAGAGCAAAAGAAATTAAAAGTGAAATTTTATATAGCATTTTAAAAAGATTTAGAGAAGAAGAAATATCTCTTGCATATCCAACACAAACGCTTTATATCCAAAGTGAAAAATAAACTTACCCGAATAAATTACCTTGTTTGATAATTGAAATAATCCGATTGAAAAGTATTATGGAAAAATATCAAATAAGGAGATTTATATGAAAAATTTTGTTGTAAAATTTGGCGGTTTTATTGTTGATATAATGGCAATTCTAACCCTTGTTGCCCTAATTGTGTCAACCATAAAAATGTTTGCCGCACAAGGGTTATGGGCGGGGCTTGGTGTTTTATGGGCAGGGCTTGTAAGCTTTGTATTTGTATTTTTTGTAATTTACCTTGTTATGTCAATTAATGACAAACTAGAAAGCATAAGTTCAAATAATCACACTAGATTTTAACTAAAAAGCCCTCGAAATGAGGGCTTTAAAATATTTAGTATGTAGTTAAAGTTTTCCAAGCTTTTTTCTTTTCTTCAATTTTTTTCTTTTGTGCGTTTTGTTTATCTTGGATTGCTTTCTTTTGTGCGTTTTGTTTATCTTGAATTGCTTTCTTTTTAGCCTCTAATGCTTTTTTATCTGCAGCTTGTTTATCTTGAAGCGCCTTTTTCTTTGCTTCAAGCGCTTTTTTATCTGCTTCTTGTTTCTTTTTAGCTTCAAGTTTTTTAGCTTCTAATGCTTTTTGATTTGCTTGTTGTTTTGCTTGCAATTCTTTTTCTTTTTTCACAAGCCCAGCAGTTTTACTTTGGATAAATTTTTCAGTATATGTTGTTTGTGCGGCATACGCAGCAGTCATACCCACAAAAGAAAAGACGCAAAGTGTTGCAAATAATTTTTTCATAATTAAACTCCTTATCTTGTATTTCTGAATTATACAATATTTTTCAAAAATTCTGCAATCTCATCAATCAAATTTTTATCAAAATTTACATTCTGCTTAAGTGCCAATATTTTAAGATATGGCGAATCATCATTTGCTAAAATCTTATTCACTTCATCAATCAATTCAACTTCAAGAGCATCAGATAAAAGAGTGTTGGAATTTTTATCATACTCTAAAATTCCATGAAGAAGCTTAATTGAAGGATTTAAAGAATTTTTAAATTTTGAATAAATCCAACCAGAAGAAGAAAATTTCTCATATAACTTTTGAAATTCTAGCTCATCTGGTTCGAAGTTATGGAAAACTTCCGTTTTTTCTTTTTTAAACACACCCAAAAAGTAATTAATTATGCTTTCTTCAAGAATTGAAAGTTTCAGATTTGGCGCAATTTCAGCTAAATTTACAATTCGAGATTTCACAGATTTTACAGATTTATCTGCAAATTTTATTTTATTTGGAGTCAAGTATTTTGAAACACTCTTTTTATCAATATTAAAAAGAATTGTGCCGTGGTGCAAAAACGCTTGTTTTTTAATTCTGTAAGCATTGCCAGAAAATTTTTTCCCATCATACAAAATATCATTCCTGCCAGATAACTTTGCCTGCACGCCATTTTGCGCTAGCGAATTGAGCAAAATGCGAAAACTATCCTCTTTAGAATATTTTTTAGGCAGAATAAAACTAAAATTTAAATTACCAAAACTATGATAAACAGCACCCCCGCCCGTTATCCTTCTTGCAATTTTAACTTCGTCTTGTATGCATTGCTCAACATCGCATTCTGAATATGGATTTTGATTTTTTCCAATAACAACCGTTTTATCATTTTCCCAAAGAAAAAGAAGGGCAACATCCCCTTCTTTTTCTGCAAAATCAAGCATCAAAGTTTCGAGTGCTAAATTTTTATACACATCTGTTTGTTTGGATTTAACTATGAATATTTTATCCATTTAAAAATTTTATCATAGTTAATGCAACATGTTGATATGTTTTATGCCATAAGCGCCTTCATCATAAGAGCAACGCCTAATTGTTGGTCAACATGATTTGGGTCATAGACACCATCAGCTACATATTTACCACCAGAGTAGTTATCTGTGCCTGCCCAAACATATGGAGATGCTTTTCCTTTGTTTTTATAGCCCCAGCCATTGTAGCCTTCAGCATAGTTGAGATAATAATCCAACGAACCATCATCTTCCATTGTGGCATTCGGCTTACAACGATTGATAGCATCAACTGCCGCATCTGTCCAGTTTTCAAAATAAATTCCAGCTGGCACAAGCGTTGTAGTTTGACCTAATTTTTGACCATTATGAAGGTAGGTGCCAAAGTCGCCTGAACTTTCTCTCCAGTGGATTGCTGCAATTAATTCAGCAGGCATTCCTGTCGCTTTTGCAACTTCTTCGTATTTGTCTTTATTTTTCTCAAAATTACTTTTGAATTTCTCTAAAGCTGCTTTTTGGGTGTCGGACATATTTTCGTTAAAATCAAAATTAAATTGACTTGGCGCATAGTCTTTTTCTTTTTGTGCAATTTCAGCTGCAGTTAATTTTTGGTTAAGGTCATTTAATTTAGTTTGAGTGTCTGTGATATTTTTTTGAACATTGGTGAGTTTTTCTTCTTTTTTGTCTTGAACTGCTTGTTTTGCTTTTTCCCAAGTTTCTCTTACTTCTTTAATTTCTGGGTGGTTTTCTTCGAAT
>JAFQLC010000001.1 GCA_017396695.1 bacterium | reverse complement strand
CCTGTGCATTGGTCATCAAATGCAAGCTCAACAAGTTCTTCAAGATTATCCATAAATTCTTTTTCATCAATTCCGAAATCTTTAATTGATTTTGGTAAATTTAAGTCCTCTTTAAGTTTTGTGATTGCATCAAGCAATAGTTGAACTTTTTCGTCATCATTTGCGCCACCAAGTCCTAATTCATCTGCAATTTGACCATATTTCGCTTTTGCATTAGGAAATTTATATTGAGGGAAGATGCATTGCTTGTGTGGGCAATCTGTTGAGTTGTATTTAATTACTTGGTTTATAAGTAATGCGTTTGCAACACCATGTGGAACATTGTACATTGCGCCTAATTTGTGCGCCATTGAGTGACAAATTCCAAGGAATGAGTTTGCAAATGCCATACCAGCAATTGTTGCTGCGTAGTGCATTTTTTCTCTTGCAAGTGGGTCATTAGCACCTTCATTATATGAGCGAACAAGATATTTGAAAATTAATTTTGTTGCCTCGAGTGCATTTGAGTTTGTGAAGTTAGTTGCAAGCGCTGAAACATAAGCTTCAACAGAGTGAACAAGAGCATCAATACCAGAAGCTGCAGTCAAACCTTTTGGCATACCGTCAACAAAATTAGGGTCAACAATTGCCATATTTGGTGTGAGTGCATAGTCTGCAATCGCATATTTAACATGAGTTTTTTCATCTGTAATAATTGCAAATGGAGTAACTTCTGAGCCTGTTCCAGATGTTGTTGGAATACATACCATTGTTGCTTTTTTGCCAAGCTCAGGAATTTGACAAATTCTTTTTCTGATATCCATAAATCTCATTGAAATATCTTCAAAGTTTGTGTTTGGTTGTTCATACATTAACCACATAATTTTTGCTGCGTCCATTGGAGAACCACCACCAAGTGCAATAATTACGTCTGGTTCATATGGTCTTATGATTTCCATAGCTTGGTTAATTGTTGCAAGTGTTGGGTCTGGTTTCACATCAAAGAAAATTTGGTGGTCAATTCCAATTTCATCAAGAACATTTGTTATGCTATCCACTGCGCCTGAATTAAAGAGAAATCTATCTGTTACAATGAACGCACGTTTTTTGCCTTCAAGTTCACGAAGCGCAAGGTCAACAGAGCCTCTTTTAAAGTAAACTTTTGGTGGAACCTTGAACCATAGCATATTTTCTCTCCTTTCAGCAACGGTTTTGTAATTCAATAAGTGTTCAACTCCAACGTTACCACTCACGGCATTGCCACCCCAAGAGCCGCAACCGAGTGTGAGTGATGGTTCTAATTTGAAGTTGTATAAATCTCCGATACCACCTTGCGATGAAGGAGAGTTGATGAGAAGCCTGCAAGTTGGAATTTTGCGAGCAAATGCGTTAATTCTTTCTTGAGTTCTCTCATCGGTATATAACGCAGCGCTATGACCAGCGCCTCCAAGAAGTACTAGTTCATATGCCATATCAACCGCTGATTCAAAGTTTTCTGCTTTGTATAGCGTTAAAATTGGTGACAATTTTTCATGTGCATAAGGGTCGCAAGCGTCAACACCTTGTCTTTCGCCAATTAAAACTTTTGATTTTTCGGGAACAGTAAAACCTGCAAGTTCTGCAATTTTATACGCTGGTTGTCCTACAATTGCAGGGTTAACTGTGCCTGCTTCAGTTAAAATAATTTTTGAAACTTTTTCTGCTTCTTCATTATTTAAAATGTATGCGCCTCTATATTCGAACTCAGCTTTAGTTTCTTCGTATATGGAATCGTCAATAATAACTGATTGTTCTGAAGCGCAAATCATACCATTATCAAATGTTTTTGACATAAGAATTGAAGAAACTGCCATTTTAATATTTGCGGTTTCATCAATAATTGCAGGAACATTACCAGGGCCAACGCCAAGTGCTGGTTTGCCTGAAGAATATGCAGCTTTCACCATTCCTGGGCCACCTGTTGCTAAAATGCAAGCAATGTCTTTGTGGTGCAATAGTGCGTTAGACAATTCCATTGAAGGAACATCAATCCAACCAATAATATCTTTTGGAGCGCCCGCTTTAATTGCGGCTTCTAAAACAATTTTTGCTGCTTTAATTGTGCAATCTTTTGCTCTTGGGTGTGGCGAGAAAATGATTGCGTTTCTTGTTTTTAAACAAATTAACGCTTTAAAAATTGCAGTTGATGTTGGGTTGGTTGTTGGAATAATTCCTGCGATAACACCCAATGGTTCTGCAACAACTTTAATTCCGTTTGTTTTGTCGTGTTTAATTATTCCGCAAGTTTTCGCAGTTTTGTGTTTGTTGTAGATATATTCAGCTGCGAAGTGGTTTTTGATGATTTTATCTTCAACAATTCCCATTCCAGTATCCTCCACTGCCATTTTTGCAAGAGGAATACGAGCCTTGTCAGCCGCAGTCGATGCTGCTTTAAAGATTTTATCCACTTCTTCTTGTGTATATGTTGCAAATTTTTCTTGAGCACGTTTTACACGAGATATAAGGCAATCAAGAGCCTCTAAATTATCAACTGTGCCACATACAGTTTCATTGTTTTCCATTCGTGAGAGTTCTCCTTTTTAATCGTGATTTTTTTCCCTAATTATACAAATTATAATTTATTAATAATTGTTTTGTCAACACTTAATGGCGAAATGTTACATATTTTAACAGGTTTTTAAGATTTTTTTATCCTTATTTTTTCTTAATTGAGTTTGTTTGATTTTTTATTTTTTGCCCTTGTGGTCAATGTAATTATTTTTTAAAGAATTATATTTCCTTATGTACTTTAAGGAGATAGTTATGAGATATTTAATTGCGAAACCAGATTCTTTTTTAGCAAATCTTGAAAATGATATCGAAAATGCTTTTCAAGGTATTTTTTCAAGAGATAGGAAAACGGACAATTCACTTTTTGTGCCAATTGATTTAAAAGAATTTGAAGGCGAATATGAAGTTCAAGCGGAACTTCCTGGTGTTAAAAAAGAAGATGTTGATATCGAAATTACAAAAAATCACTTAAGAATTACTGCGAAAAAAGAATGTTCAAAAGAAGAAAAGCATAAAAAATATGCAAGAACAGAATTTTCTTATGGCACAATGACAAGAACACTTTATTTTCCAGAAGACATCAAGGTTCCTGATGCAAAAGCCAAAATGGAACATGGTGTTTTGAAAATTGTTTTACCTAAGGTGGTGAATGAAGAAACTAAACGTTCAAAGCTTGATATTGAATAAAAACAAAGAGGGCATCTTGCCCTCTTATTTTTTGTGCTAGAATACTTTTATGTTAAAAGGACCTTTTTTAGATAAAAATTTTATTGGCTCTGTAGATGATTTTGAATCTTCTTCAGTAGTGTTGCTTGGAATGCCTTTTGATGGCACTTGTTCAAATCGTGCTGGTGCTCGTTTTGCCCCACAGCAAATTAGAGTTGAAAGTGTTGGAATTGAAACTTATTCACCAACTTTCGATGCGTGCATTGAAGATAAATTTATGTATGACGCAGGCGACCTTGAATTTCCTTTTGGAAACCCTCAAAGGGTGCTTGATATAATTCAAGAAAATGTTGAACAAATTTATGCTTCTGGCAAAAAAGTCTTAGGTGTTGGCGGAGAGCACTTGGTTACATACGCTACATTTGGTGCAATTCGTAAATTTTATGACAACCTTGTTGTTATCCAATTCGATGCTCATACTGACCTCAGAGCTGAATATTTGGGGGAAGAGTTAACACACGCTGGCGTTATGTATAAAATAGGTTCTGATATTGGTTTTGAAAATATTAAACAAGTTGGTATAAGAAGTGGCGAAAAACCTGAGTATAATATTATGAAAAAGTTTTCTACTCAGCTTTTTGATAAAACTGAACTCAAATGTTTGGAAGGAAAAAATGTTTTCTTAACCATTGATCTTGATGTTTTAGATTTAGGATGTATGTCAGGTGTCGGAACTCAAGAAGCTGGTGGTATGCCATATAATGAGTTTTTATCTTGGCTCAAAGAGCTATCCAAATATAATGTTATAGGCGCTGATGTGGTTGAGCTTGCGCCAGATATTGACCCAACAAGGGTTTCAACCGCAACCGCTTGCAAGGTGATACGAGAAGTGCTAATGCTTTTATAAACAATTGGCGAATAAATTTATTTTTAAAAATTATAGAGTGAAATTATGACAGAAAAAATTGAAAATCAACAAGTTGAACAAAACGAAAAAAGTGCAATAGATGTTATCCGTGAACTTGCAGATAATTGCAGGTGGGAAGATGCGCTTGAACAGCTTGAATTACTTGAAGAAAAATATCCAGATAACCCTGATGTTTTATACGAATTTGCAAGAATTTATTTCGAACTTGGGAATTATCCAACTTCAATTAGTTACTATGAAAACTTGATTGAGCTTCATGAAACACCTGTTATGTATTTCAATTTAGGTATGGCGTATGAGGCAAATGACGAAAAAGATAGGGCGATTTCAAACTATCTTAAATGTCTTGCCATAAATCCTAAATTCTCTTTTGCTTATAAAAAACTCGGAACACTTTTTATGGCAAGAGGTGACAAAGAAGACGCTAAAGAATATTTTACTGATTATTTAACTTTTGATGTGTCGGCTGATGAAGCTGAAGATATTAAAAAAATAATTGAGAGACTATAATGACAATTAAAATCTATACGCTTGATTATTGCCCATATTGCAAACGAGCTCTTGCTTTTTTAAACGAAAAAAATTTGAGCTACGAGCAAATTAGACTTGATGATAATGAAGAAGAAAATCTTGAAAAACTTGCTCAAGAATATGGTATCAAAGGCGATGTTACTGTTCCGCAAATAATTCTAAATGGTGTAAGAATTGGTGGATACGATGATATGATTAAAAAATATCAAACAGAAAGTTTCCGCTTTAAACAAGATTAAATTTAAAACAAATTTTATTTAAGTGAGCGGTAATATCTTTCAAGCGCTTCTTTTCTTGAAGCCGCATTTGTAGCAGGAATATATGAACGCACGCCGTATATTTTAATTGCTTCTCTTAAATCTCTTTTTGCGCCATTGATGTCTCTTAAATATATTTTTGAATATGCACGCATTTCATAAAATTTTGGGTCTCTTGGGTTTTTCTTTATTGCTCTATCAAAATATGTAAGCGCATCCGTGTATTGAGCTTGCCTATAATAACATCTTCCAATATTATAATTGAGCTCATTTAGCTCAGGGTTAATTTTTAGTGCGGTTTTATAGTCTTCAGCAGCTTTTGTGTAATTTTCTTGCTTAAAATAAACATTACCTCTTGTGATATATGTGCGAATAAAATTTTTATCTTTTATTGTCGCAGCTAAGAAATATTCTTGAGCCTTTTTGTCGTTGTTGATGAGAGTGTAAGCACAAGCGATGTTGTAATATGTGCGAACATCTTTTTTGGCGCTTGGCAATATTTCTCTTTCGGAAATGTACGATTCGCAATCATAAGTATCTTTGCAAACTTGCGGGATATTATTCAAAGTTGTGCGAAATTCAATTTCTCTCCAAGTATTTAATCCAAACATTCCTATTAGACCAAGTTGGGCAACAATGGCAATAAGGGGCAAAATGATTTGCATTCTAGAATTTGCCAAAATTTGTGACATAATGTTTTCATCAATTTGGCTAACTAAAACATCTGGATTGCCTTGAATTTTTTTATCAATTTTAATGTTGTATAAAAAATAATCCCTATTTGCATATAATCCACTATAAAGGAATATAAGCGGAATTGCCTGCGTGAATATTGAGCCTAGCTGGTGTAAAACTAAAATTAAAGCAAGCAATATAAAGCCTTTTTTTGGCATTTTGTGTCCAAAATAATAAAATGGGCCTAAAATAAATGCGGTTAAATTAAAATCCGTGTAAAGCTTTAATTTATCTTTAAGTGGCAAGCTAAGGTATGTGTAACACTTTGTCCAAGCGTGAACATCTTTAAAAATGCTAAATTCAACATTGTGATAGTAAGTTAAATACATCTTTTTGAATAGCATTTTTGTTCCGCTATCAACCGAAAAACCATCAATAATTGAAAAAATTCTGTTATTTATCATAAGGCACTATCCTCACTCAAAATAGCAGAAACTGTTCCGATGAAATTCATTACATCTATTGGTTTTGTTAAATAATTTTTGACGCCGAGTTGTTTTGCCATGGCAATTTCGTGTTCCATTGCAAATGCGGATACGATAAGAATTTTGGGGAGTTCAATAGCGTCATCATGCAAGTGTTCAAGTATTTCAAAACCATTCATTGATGGAAGTTGGATGTCTAATATAACAAGGTCATATTTTTGTTTTTTTATTTCTTCATAGCCTTCTTTGCCGTCAAAGATTTTTGTAACGGAATAACTTTTTGCTTCTAAAATGTCTGCAAAAAGTTTCATATTAATTTCGTTGTCTTCTATGATTAATATGTTTGTCATTTAACTATTCCATTGAGCTCAACTTTGAACGTTGTGCCTTTGTTCACTTCACTTTTCAGTGAAATTTTTCCTTTGTGTAATTTAACTAATTCTTTTGTAATTGTAAGCCCAAGCCCAGTTGAACTTTCGTTTTTTGAATAAATATTGCTAAAATGAACAAATTTTGTGAAGATTTTGTTTTGGTATTTTTTATCTATGCCAATGCCATTGTCTTCAACTTCAAGGTAGAATTTACCATTTTGTTCATAAGTTCTGATAACAATTTTCCCGCCTTCTTGAGTAAATTTAATTGCATTACTTAAGAGGTTGTAGAGAATTTGTCTGAATTTTTGATAATCCGCACGGAGTTTGCCTTCGAACGAATTTTCAAATGTAAGCGAGATGGATTTTTTATCTGTTAGTGGGGATAAAATCTCAACAACTTCTTTGATTACGATGTCTGTTCTAATTTCCATAAGGTTGAGCTTAATTGTTTTAGATTCTATCTTAGAAATGTCGAGAATTTCGTTTATCATGTTTAAAAGATGCAGGCTTGAAACATGAATGTCTTTAATATATTCAGCTTGTTTATCGTTTAAGTCTCCAAAAATTTTGCAACTTAGGGCTTGCGAAAACCCAATTATTGCATTTAGCGGAGTTCTTAATTCGTGCGATGTGTTTGCTAAGAAATTGTTTTTCAGCTTATCTAGCTCAATAAGCTTTTTATGTTGCTTTTCAATAGTTTTCTTTGCTAATTCTTTTTCGATAATTGTGTCTTGAAGAATTTTTAATTGCATTTTGAAAACTTCGCCAAGTTCTTTGTCTTTAAGAGTGTAAGAATAAGCGCAAACAAGAGCGTTTAGTTTTTCAACTTCTTCTTTTGTATATTCTTCTTCTCTTGCAAGAAGTACAAAACCATAAGAAGAACCTTTGATTGCAAGCTTGATTAGTATGGTGTTGTAATTTTCATATCCAAGCAGGCTTTTTTTGAATATTAAATTACCTTTAGAGAGCCTATAGGGCGCTTCGTTTGTTAATGTTTCTTTTATAAAATCTTCGTTAAAATATGTAGTATAGTCTGTATCTGTGTGGCGGGAGTTGATGAATAAAGATTTTTGTTGCAAAGACATAAAGTCAAGGAAATAAATACCAGCAAAAATGCTTTTGCTGATTGAACTTAAATCTATTGCAAAATTTTTATAAAACTCTATCTTATCGGGGTTTCCGTCATTTAGAATTTCCGTAATTTTATTGTAAATATCCATACTATCCGCCTGCATGACTATATTATACAGTACAGGGAAATATATGGCAAAATATTTTAGTTAATTCCTATTTTAAGACGAGCTTGTAACCGCCACGGTCAGCATTTTCTAGAATATTTTGTTCGATTTTAGTTCTAAGATTTTTGATGTATTTATAAACATAGTCAGTAGGCAAATCTAAAGTTTTTGCTAAATCTCTTGCATATACAACACTATCTTTATTTTGAATAAATACATTTAAAACAATTTTTTCACGTTCTGTAAGTGGTTTTTTGAAAGTTAAATTAAGACCAAATTCATCAATTTTGCTTTCAACTTTTTTTGCAGCTTCGTGAATAACTTCAATTCTTTTCTTTGCAGAAGTTGAGTTTACTCTTGAAACAACTGATTGGTTGTGCATAACCATATCAACAATATCACGAGTTTCTTTTTCTTCTTTCAATGTCTTGCCGAGTCTTTGTGCAAATTCTTCAAGAGTAATTTTTTCTAGTGAACTTCTCCATTGTTTTATTTCTTCTTTGCTTAAATACTCAGCCATTTTTCTCCCCTTTATTGATACGAAAGATTAATTATTCTATTTACTTTATTTATATATAACACAATCATTTTTGAAAAACACAAAATATTTAGATGTGTAAAATTTTTATTACATTCTTAACTTTACTTAAAAAACACTTGACTACTTTAAAGTTTTTTATCCATACCCCTTATTTGTGCCATCAAAAAAAAGATAGAAACTAAAAACTACTTCAAACGGACTAAAGATTTTTTTGCAAAATGTTGTATTATAAACATAGTAAATAAAGGTATACAATGGAACATTTAACGGCTGAAATATTTGGTTTAAAGGTTAATTTAGATACACTTTTAACAATGTGGCTTTGTATGGGTGTAATCATTATTTTTGCTTTTATTGGAACAAGAAAATTGTCTATTATCCCAACTAAAATCCAATTTTTATTTGAAAGTATTTTGGGCTTTTTCTGGGATTTGACAGACACTATGATAGGAAAAGGCGGAAGACGCCACGTTCCTCTTCTTGCTTCTTTGTTCTTGTTTATTTTAGTTGGTAATTTATGTGGGCAACTTCCTTGGAAGCTTTATCACCTCAAACAAGGTGAACTTGCAAGCCCAACAAATGACATCAATTTAACTGCAGCTTTTGCCATTATTGTTCTTGTATATTATATGGCGTGCGGTATTGCAAAAAAGAAATTTAAGTTTTTTATTCACGGTTTTAGCTTTGTGGATATAATTCTATTTTTAGTTGAACTTTTGGAAATGTTTACTCGTCCTTTAACTCTTGCTCTCCGTCTTTTTGGAAACATTTTAGCGGGCGAAATATTAATAACCGCAATTATTAGCTTGTGCGCATTTGTTTTGCCAATTCCATTTATGGTGTTCGAGCTTTTAGTTGCAGCAGTTCAAGCATTGGTATTTACAATGCTTACCACGGTTTACATCTCTTCTGCGGTTTCAGAAGAACACTAAAATAAAGTTAATAACAAATTAATACGAAAGGAAATTAAATTATGGCAGTTTCAGAATTAGGTCAATTAGGTGCAGGTATTGCAATCGGTTTTGGCGCAATCGGTGCTGGTCTTGGTATTGGTTTTGCAACAAAAGGTTTGCTTGAATCAATTGCTCGTCAACCAGAAATTGCAGGTAAAGCAGTAGGCTTCTTCCTTGTTGGTGCAGCGCTTGCTGAAGCTTGTGCAATTTACGCTTTAATTATCGCTCTTAAACTTTCAGGATTTATAGGTTAATAAATGGAATTTAACGCAACTTTTTTATTTTCTCTTGTAAGTTTTCTTGTGTTTATGTGGATTATGAACATTATTCTTTATAAGCCCATAGCAGATATTGTTGCGCAAAGAAAAAAATACTTAGATGACAATACTGAAATCACAAATAAAAACATCGAAGAAGCTAAAAGTATAAATGCCCAAAAAGAAGAAAAACTCGAAGAAGCAAGGTTAAAATCAAGAGAAGAAGTTTCTGTTGCGGTTAATGAAATAAAAGAGCAAAAAGAACAAAAAGTGGCAGAGCGAAAAGAGTATTATCAAAATCAAACCGCAAATTTAACAAATGTTCTTCAAGAAGAAAAAAAATCGCTTCAAGATGAATTTGATAAAAGTGCAGATGAGCTCTCAGATTCAATAATTCAAAAAATTATAGGCGGAAAGTAAAATGGGCACAGAAATTATACAAATTTGGAATAATATAATTAATAGCCATATGTTTCACTATATAGCTCATTCTAATATTGTGAACTTTATTTTGCTTTTCGGGCTTATAATTTTTCTTTGGTACAAACTTGATGTGAGCAAAAAATACACAAGAGTTGTTGGCAAAGTAAAACACCAAATTATTAGCTCTGACATTCAAAAAAAGCGCTCTATTGCTGATTTGAGCATTGCAAAAAGAGGCTATGAAATGGCAGATGTCGATATTAAAAAGATATTTGATAATGCCAAAGGAACAATTGAAAAAACAAAAATAGCACTTGAATCAGATTTAGAAGCTATAGATGTTAAACTTTCTGATTCTTCACAAAAAGCAGTTGAGAGATTTAAAGATAGATTAAACCAAACAGCAAGAGCAGAGATTGTAAATTCTGCGGTTCAAAAAGCTGAAGAGAAACTTGTTAAAATGCTTGAAGAAAATCCTCAAATGCACAAAGAAATTATAACTTCTGCCATAAATGAAATAGATGGAATGAATATTAAATGAATATAGCAACACTAAATAAACAACATAAACTTGCAAAAAGATACGCACTTGCGCTTTATAAGTTGCATGATAGCGAGTTATTAGACAACTTAAACGAAGCGCATCTTGCATTTGTTCAAAACCCTGAATTACTTGATTTTATGGCAAATAAAATTGTTTCAGCAGACGACAAAAAACAAGTTATTTATCAAGTGTTTAAAGATTTTTCACTAAACACTTATAACTTTTTTATGGAACTTATTGATGCTAAAAAATTTAATTATTTTTGCGCAATAGTTTATGAGTTAAATTCTATTTTGGATGAAAAAAGAAACATATTGAGGGCAAATGTTGTTTCAATTATTGAACTTGATGAAGCTCAAAAAGTTGTTTTGAAATCTAAATTAGAAAATAAATTTGCGAAAACTTTTGAACTTGAATATGAATTAGATTCCTCTATCATTTCAGGTTTGCTTATAAAAATTGGCGACACAATCATTGATTTAACTGCAAAATCTAAACTTAAAAACCTTAAAAAGCAATTAATATAAAGGAAAATAATATGACAACTATTAATCCATCAGAAATTTCTGAAATTATTAAAAGTAAAATCGAGAACTATCAAAACCCACTCGAAACAAAAACAACAGGGCAAGTTCTTGAAATTGGTGACGGCATTGCAAGAATTTTTGGTTTAAGCAATGTTATGTCATCTGAACTTGTTGAATTTGATGATGGAGAGGGAACATTAGGTATTGCGCTAAACCTTGAAGAAGATAACGTGGGTGCTGTTGTTCTTGGTGATTATACAAAAATTAAAGAAGGTTGCAAAGTTGTGGCAACTGGAAAAATTGCATCAATTCCTGTGGGCGACAGTTTAATTGGAAGAATTATTGACCCAACAGGTAAACCAATTGATGGCAAAGGCGATATCCAAACAAATGCAACTCGTCCAATCGAAAGAGTTGCTCCTGGGATTATTACAAGAAAATCTGTTCATGAACCACTTCAGACAGGGCTTACTGCAATTGACGCTTTAACGCCTATTGGCAGAGGCCAACGTGAATTAATTATTGGCGACCGTCAAACAGGCAAAACTGCAATTGCAATCGATACAATCATTAACCAAAAAGGTCAAGATGTTATTTGTGTTTATGTTGCAATTGGTCAAAAAACATCAACAGTTGCTCAACTTGCTCGTGTTTTAGAAGAACACGGCGCAATGGAATATACAACAATTGTTTCAGTTAGTGCAAATGAAAGCGCACCTCTTCAATATATCGCTCCATTTGCAGGTTGCGCTATCGCTGAAGAATTTCTAGAACAAGGTCGCCACGTGTTAATTGTTTATGATGACCTTACAAAACATGCACAAGCATATCGTGCAATGAGTTTGCTTCTTAAAAGACCTCCAGGACGTGAAGCATACCCTGGTGATGTTTTCTATCTTCACTCAAGATTGTTAGAACGTGCTTGCAAACTTTCAGATGAACTCGGTGGTGGTTCAATTACGGCACTTCCAATTATTGAAACTCAAGCAGGAGACGTATCTGCCTATATTCCAACGAACGTAATTTCAATTACAGACGGTCAAATTTTCTTAGAAAGTAATTTGTTTAACTCAGGTCAAAGACCTGCAATTAACGCTGGTATTTCTGTTTCTCGTGTAGGTGGCGCTGCTCAAACAAAAGCAACAAAACAAGTTGCTGGGCAATTAAGGCTTGACCTTGCTCAATATAGAGAACTTGCAGCTTTTGCTCAATTTGCATCTGACTTAGATTCAGCAACAAGAGCACAACTTTTAAAAGGTGAAAAATTAACTCAAATCTTAATTCAGCCTCAATATATGCCATTATCTGTTGCCGAGCAGGTTTCAATTTTATTTGCAGGCAATGAAGGTTATCTTGATGAAGTTGATAACAAAGATATCCAAGCATTTAAAGCTCAATGGTTTGACTATTTTAAAGCAGAGTGCAAAGAATTAATTATGTTATTAAATTCTGGCGCTAAACTAGAAGATTCTGATAAAGAATTTTTGAAATCAAAATTAGATTATTTCAAAAACAATATTTTTAAAGCTTAATAAAGAGGAAAAATGGCAACACTTAGAAACATAAAAGAGAGAATTTTAAGTATTTCAAACACGCAGAAAATTACTCGTGCAATGAAAATGGTTGCTGCGGCTAAAGTTAAAAAAGCTGAAGCTGCAACAAAAGCTTCTCGTCCTTTTGCTTCTGAATTATATTCTATGATAAATGTGTTGCTTGAAAATATTGATACATATTTTGATTCGGTTAAAACAGAAAAACAAATTGATAATTACCCTGAACTTTTGAAAAAAAGAAGGGTTGATGCGGTTGGTTTTTTGGTCATTTCATCCAATAAAGGTTTAGCTGGCGCATATAGTTCAAATATTGTTCGCTACACTGTGAAAAAAATCAAACAAGCGCTTGCTGAAGGTAAAAAAGTCAGAGTTTATCTTGTTGGTCAAAAAGCACTTGCACCACTCAATGGTTTTAAGAAATCATTAGATTTTGAAATTGTCTCAACTTATACAACAATTTTGGATAAGTTAAACGCTTCTTCTGCTTCAATTTTAGCTGAAGATATTACACATGATTATGTTACAGATAAAATTGATTCGCTTGAGCTTATTACAACTCGTTACAAAAATATGATGACATATAAAGTTGAAGCTTGGCCAATTTTGCCTCTTGGTGGTTGCGGAACTCGTGTTACAAAATTTAGAGACGAAGATGTAAATAAAAAAGAGCTTCATCCGCTCGTTGAGCTTGTTCCAAACCCAGATGTTATTTTAAAAACACTTATACCAATGTATTTCACAAATATTATTTACCAAGCGCTACTCGAGGCTACTGCGTCTGAACTTGCATCAAGAATGACCGCAATGAGCGCTGCAGTGAATAATGCTTCAGAGATGATAAGAATACTTACAATTGATTATAATAAAGCTCGTCAAGCTAAAATTACTCAAGAATTAACAGAAGTTATCTCTGGCGCAAATGCTGTTCAATAAAAAGCGCAATTTTTTCTTATTTTTGTTTTTTATATTAACATAGCAAATGGGAATTTATTTTGTTGCGCATAAATAATATTAATTTTAATAAAAAACAAAATGTTAATTTTGCTTCAAGCAGTGTTCAGACTGCTCAAGGCGGCATGCAAAATAATTCTCAAATCACTTCGCTGCAGGCTAACCCTGCAACAAATCCACTTGTAAAGCCGAATATCCCATTGCAATACAAAAAAATATCCGAAACAAAAGACCCATTTGGACACACTTTGCATTATTATATGCTCTCGAATGGTCAAAAAGTTGTGATTGCACCCAAAGCTGGCACAACAATTGTGAAAACTTTTGTTAATTCTGGTTCAATGAATGAAACTGATGATATTCGAGGAATTAGTCATTTTATTGAACACAGTTTGTTTAATGGAAGCTCAAAAATTCCTGCTGGCACGTTCTTTAATGAAATAAATAAAATGGGCGCAGAAACTAATGCTTCGACAAATTTTGCACAAACCGATTATTATATTGCGTCAGCTCTTATGTCTGACGAAGAATTTAATAAAGCGGTTGAAATGCAAGCGGATATGATAAATAATCCAACTTTTTCACCAGAGATGATTGAAAAAGAAAAAGGTCCTGTAACGCAAGAAATTTCAATGACTGAAGACGATAGTGTAAATGCTTTGTATAATTCCGTTATAAAACAACTTTTTAATATCAATACAACATCTAAAAGCCTTGTTGCAGGCTCAATTGAAACTGTTTCTAATTTGAATAGAGACGATGTTGTTGCCTATCATGCACTTAACTATCGGCCTGAAAATTTAACAACAGTTGTGGTGGGAGATGTTGAGCCCGATGTTGCAATTCATGAAATTGCAAAGAATTTTAACGCTATGCCTAAAGAACAGAATGGTAACAGGAAGGTTGAAACACTTACTCCTCTTACGGTTCCTGCTCGTGTTGATATGATTTCAAATAAAGACAATTATGCTTTATCCATTGCTGCGTTTGCAGGACCAACACCAGATAATGTTAAAGACGAAATGGCGCTTAATGCACTTTCTTTGGTGCTTTTAAAAAGTTCTCGCTCAAGGTTGTCTTCAAAATTAAGAGAACTCGGTTCAGACGCATCATTTACAATTGAAAAAGTAGGCTTGAAGCCAACTGACCCAAGCGCTGTTGTTTGCTTAATGCAATCCCCAAGGAATAGGGAGCAGCAAGTTCTTGATACTTTTTATTCTGTTGTGCAAGATTTAAAAATTAATCCACCAACAGATGAAGAAATGCAAATTGCAAAAGTTGCGCTCAAAAAAGCCCTTTCTTTGGATTTTGAAACATCTGAAGGAATTTGCGAATACATTGGGCAAGGTATGCTAAATGGCACATATAATCAACTTTCAGATTATAGAAACATTATTGAAAATTTAACTGCAGATGATATTGTTCGTGTTGCAAATAAGTATCTTGATTTAAACAAAGTAGCAATTGGGGTTTCGCACCCTCAAGGCACAACAAATGCTGACATTATAAGAAATTATAATACAAGCATTTATTCTAAGCACCCTGTTTCATTTAAAGGCAAATTAAACTCAGAAAAAGTTCTCACAACAGATTCTGTGCATGAGTATCAGCTCAAAGACAACACATCTTTATCAATTTCTGATTCTCATACTGATATGTCATATCTTAAATGGAAATTAAGTTCATATTCTGCGGTTCCAAAAAACCTTTCGGCACACTATGTGCTTGCTCAAATTTTAAATGATGGTTCTTCTCAAAGAACAAGGGGTGACGTTGTTCACGCTTCAGAGCTTAAAGGCGTTGATTTTTCTTTTGATGCAAATGGAATTTCAATTTCTGCAGATGCTAATTGCTTTGCACAAGATACGGCTGATACAATAAATCTTTTTAAAGAAGTTATCTATTCTCCTAATTTCACACAAGAAGCTTTTGACAAAGCAAAAAGAAAGATTGAAGATTATTTGAGCACTTTGCCAAATAGTGCATCAAACACTTTAATTGCGCAACTTTACCCTGAATATTTTGCAACATCAAAATCAATTCTTGAGGGCCTAAGAACTTTAACTCTAGATGATGTTCGTGCTCATTGGCAAAATTTAATTACAAATGCTTCTTCAACTTTTACTGTGTCTGCTCCAATAAATCGTAATAAAAATCTTGAAAATGATATTATAAACGCAGTTTATACTCCAGATTTTAATTTCAAGGTTCGCCAAAATAATTTGGTTGATATCTACAAACCAACTCAAGATTCTAAAGTTTACCTAGCAACAGAAGAACGTAATCAAGCAGAAGTGTTTAAAACATATTCTTTTGAAATGACAGGAAACATTGAAGATGATGTTAAGTTTGAACTTTTAAACACAATTTTAGGCGGTGGCCCTGCTTCAAGATTGTTCTCTGACTTAAGAGAAACAAAACAACTTGCATATCAAGTTGCAAGCGAAGTTCAAAGCTTTGGTAACACCGGTATTTTATCTATGTTTATTAAAACTACCACTGATAACAAGGCGCAAGGTGAAATAAGCTATGATAATCTTCAAAAATCTCTCCAAGGTTTTGATGAACATGTGCTAAAACTTCTTACTGTGCCTGTAACAGATGAAGAGCTTGCTTGTGCTAAGAAAACTCTAAAACAAAATTTAATGTCTGAAATGGAATTACTTGCAAGTAAAACCGAACTTCTTGCAATGAATGCAGACTTGCCATATGGAATTAAAAGAATTGACGCTTATTTTGAAGCAATAGATAAAATTACGGCTGATGATGTAATGCAGGCTGCAAAGCACATTTTCTCAAATAAACCTGTTTATTCAATATTAACTAGCCCAGATACTGCAAATAATCAAATGTCATACCTTCAAACTTTAGGCGAGATAATTTAATCTTTCTTTATATTTCTTGTGAAATTTTCCTTTTCAGCTTATAATTATTTTTGTTGACTACAAGTGATATGTTAATGAGGTAATTTTGAAGCAGGAAGCGAATAGCCAAGCTATTTTAAAGAGGTTGCCACCTCAAAACTTAGATGCCGAAAAAGCGGTTCTTGGCGCTGTTCTTGTTGATTCAAATGCAATGAACAAAATCGTTGAGCTTCTTTCGAAAGAATATTTTTATTCGCCTCAAAACCAAATTATATACGAATGTTTTATGACATTGTATAACCAAGGAAAACCAATTGATATTTTGACAGTTGGTGAATACTTGAGTGCAAATTCTTTGCTTGAAAAAGCTGGCGGAAGAGAGTATCTTTCTGACCTTATGATGGACACTGTCCTTATTTCAAACATTTCATATTACGCAAATATAATTCGTGACAATTTCACCAAAAGAAAACTTATTCAAGCTGGAAGCTCAATTATTGAACACACTTTTGAGTCTCCTGATACTCAAGAAGCGCTTGAAAATGCAGAAAGACTTGTGTTTGAAATTGCAGAAAACAGAACTTCAAACGAAATGCAACCACTCACAGATTTGTTATACGATACGATTGATCAAATTGAATATCGTTTTAATAATCGTGGTTCATACACTGGTGTGCCAAGCGGGTTTTATGAGCTTGATAATATGACAACAGGTTTTCAAAAATCAGACCTTATTATTCTTGCGGCTCGTCCTTCAATGGGTAAAACTGCTTTTGCGCTGAATATCGCTCAAAACGTTGCAATGCGCTCTAAAATTCCTGTTGCAATATTCTCTCTTGAAATGGCGAAAAGTCAGCTAGTGCAGAGGATTTTGTGTGCTGAAGCTGAAATTGATGCTCAAAGAATTAGAACTGGGCAACTTCAACCAAAAGAGTGGGAGAGAATTACGGGCATTTTAAATACGCTTCATGAAACACCAATCTATATTGATGATACAGGTAACGTAACTGTTTCTGAAATTAGAGCAAAGCTTAGAAGGCTGAAGATGCAAACTCCAGACCTCGGGCTTGTTTTAATTGATTATCTTCAATTGATTGATGATAAGTCTTCAAGCGATAGAATTCAGCAAATTTCTCAAATTTCAAGGTCTTTGAAGGCGCTTGCAAGAGAATTAAACGTTCCTATTATTGCACTTTCGCAACTTTCTCGTAAAGTTGAAGAAAGAAAAGATAGAACACCAATGCTTTCAGACTTGAGAGAATCTGGCGCAATTGAGCAAGATGCTGACGTGGTTATGTTTATTTATCGTGAAGAATATTATGATAAAGAAAATCCAGATTTAAAAAATAAGGCTCAAATTGTTGTTGCAAAGCAAAGAAACGGCCCAACTGGTCAATTTGAATTGTTATTCCAAGGCAACACTACAAAATTTAAAAATAAAATCACTCAAAAAATAGATTAACGGATAGAAAAAAAGGAGATAGTATGATAGCACTCGAAGCACTAAAATTCACTTTCAAGAATTTTAAAAAACTTTTGCCGTACTTTATTCTCCCTTATCTTCTTGTTACATTGGGCACTGTTCTTGGGTTTATTCCTGCATACTCTTTAGTTAAAAATGATTATTCTAGCATTTTTATAATTATTGGTCTTGTAGGGCTTGTTTTATTCCTTGCTTCTTTTTGGAGTTATATTGTAAAAGGTGCTGGTTTGTATAGCTTGATTAACGGATTACTTGCCACTGGGCAGTTGCTTCCGTATAGTGGGGCTGATAGAAATATTGAAGAAAGGGCTGGTAAATTTATTAAATTTTTACTATATTATGCTCTTATTTCGATTTTGATTGTGCTTTCGGCTATTGCTCCGTATTTGATTTATGCAATAACAACAAATATTTTACTAACTACAATCTCCTCAATTGGCATTATTGTCTTTGTCGCTTGGGCGTTTATTAGGCTTGCATTTGTTTACCCTGCTTTTGTGTTTAATAATTTTGAAGATGCAAAAGAACCCATAAAATATTCTTATGAACTTTCACGAGGTAAAGCGGTCGATATATTTACACAAGGTTTTGTTCTTGGGATTCTTTTGCAGATAATTCTTACTGCTGGTTCGGTTATTTTGACTTTAATTATGGTTGTTTTGCAGCTTTCAGAAGGTGTAAAATTTGCGCTTGAATCAATATATAATCTTTCATTTGGATTGCTTTATTTTGCAACTATGCCTGCTCTTACCACAATGTTATATAGAAAATACAATGGTTCTTTCGAGCATTCTGATTGGGTTGCACTTATGGAAACTCAAAATTCTTAAGAATAAGTAAAACTTAGTGTTAATATAGTTGAATTT
Source organism: bacterium (assembly GCA_017396695.1). GTDB lineage: Bacteria > Cyanobacteriota > Vampirovibrionia > Gastranaerophilales > Gastranaerophilaceae > RGIG1918. The sequence continues at coordinate 7,244 of JAFQLC010000001.1, read as the reverse complement.
TGCTTTGTTTTATGCAATGCTATTTGTGTAATAGTTGGGGCGGAAACTTTGGGAAAAACTCTCAAAATTAAACAAGGCGAAAAGCATAGAGCAGAAGGAGTTGCGGCTCTTTTGCATAATCCATTGCGCAGAAAAATGGCGCTTGTTGACATGCTCGGGCTTCAAGTTGTTCAAAGGCACTATAGAAATCTAAATATCGATTTTAACTCAAGTGTTAGTTTGCACAAAATTCCATTCGCCCTTGAAGAATATAGGGTTTGCGACTTAACCTATAATGGTTATAAAATTTTCGTTATTACTGTTTTTAATGAAAATTTTATTCGCATTCCTCGAGTTCATTTTAATTTGAACATTACACCTGATTTTTATGTTATTGCAGAAGTCGATAATAGTCTAAATGCAGGCGTTGTAGGCGGTTTTATAAGTGCAAATGATGTAAGACGCACATTGAGCGACACAAATTATTTTTATCCAAAAATTTCAGATTTAAGAGAACCTTATGAACTTACTTTCTTGCTCTCTAAAAAGAAACCAAATCTTCTTCCTTTCGGAAAACATATAGATGCAATTTCTTTGTTCGGCAAAGCTTTGGATGAAGTTATAACTGCTGAAGAGAAAAGAAAGTTAATTACCCATCTTCACACTTGTCCAAATTGTTTGAAAAGATTTTTGGATTTATGTGCATTTAATGATGTTTCGAAAAGAATGACACTTGTGCCAGAGAGGAAAGAGAATAAAGTTGTTAAACCACAACAAAAGTCTTCGCCAAAGCAAATCCCAACAACACCACCTCAAAAACAAGAAATAAAAGATAAAATCTCAATTTTAAATGATACAATTCCTGAGGTAAACAAAGGAATAGGCGATTTAAGCGGGTTTTTGAAATCTTTAAATGATGAAGCAGAACTTGAACAAACTAAAATTAATTTTGATGGCGTTAAAAGTTTCTTGAAAAGAACCACTATTCTTGCAATTTCAATTTTTAAATATATAAAAAATGCACTTAGTGTTCTAAATTCTAAAATCAAAGCAAAATATACAAAAAAACAAAGAGTTATTTTCTTGGTTGCGTTGCTGATTGCAATTGGCGCATATAATGCGATATCAGATAATAAAAACAATAAACCAATTCTTAATAAAGCTCCTGAAATTGAGACAAATCAAATACTTGAGCCTATTCCAACTGAAAGCATTATGCAATATTCAACAGAATATTCAAATGGGAATATTCAACCATTTAGAGGCAATGTTGAAATTTCTTGGGATGTGGATAAATCACTTGCGCAAAAAGAAGAATACAAAAACTTCCTTCAAATTTTAGGGAAAAATATTAAGCTTAACCTTGAAAATGAATTCATTATTATTGGTGAATTGCCAAGAAATAAAGATTTGCAACTTAGAATTGAATTTTCAAATAATGCTTCAGTTAAAAATATTTCATTTATTACAGGCTCTGGTACAAAACAAATTGATGACACAATCTTAAATTCTTTATATGAAACTCTATCTTATGTTAAGGCACCAAAAAATGGTATTATTATGCCTGACATTGAATTGATATTAAATATCTCGCTCAGTTAATTACTAAGCGAGATATAATAAAATATTTTTTAAATTATTTATAATTGCTGAATATTTTTTGCGATTTGTTTTTTAGTTTTTTCGATGTTTTTCATCTTTTTTTCTGTCGCTTTAATTTGTTTTTTATATGTTCTGCATTCTTCTTTAACTGCAGCATATCTTGTTTTAGCTTCAGTGTATTTTGCTTTATAGTCCATAAGTTGTTCTCTTAGCTCAACTTGTGCTCCATCAAGATTAGTGATTGCACTTCTGTAGCTATTGTTTTGAATTTCGCCATATTGAGAGCTGTTTGTTTCAGCCTTCTCTGCTTTAGGTGCAAAATAATCATTATTTAGTTTTAACTTTGGAGCATTTTTCACAGTTTCTGTTTTTGTTGGTTCAATGTCTATTTTTTCTGCATCACTACTTGTTGAAAAAATAGGAACTGCGTGACTTGTGCCTGTGAATATCGCTAAAGCCATTAATGTCATTATTATTTTTTTCATATCAACTACTCCTTTTCTTAAATTTTTAAATATTTTGAGCGAATAGTCAATAATGTAAAAAAACGATTTTGGTTAGATGTATGCGCCAAGTGCTTCTTGAAATTTAGTATTTTCTTTAATTTTTTTGATTGCTCTTTTTTCGATTTGTCTCACGCATTCTTTTGTAACACCATATTCTTTTCCGATTTCATCAAGGGTAATTTTGCCTTTTTCAGAGTCAATCAAGCCAAATCTTTTCTTTAACACATCTTTTTCTTTTGGATTTAAAAATTCAATAACTGTATTTATATCATTTTTTAGTTCTTTATCTTCAATTATTTTTTCAATATTTTGCCTTTTGTCTTCGATGATTTCACCATAAGATAGCGAATTTTCTTGTCCAAAATTGCAAGCTTCGTCAAGTGAGAGCTTTTGCATGTATGCGTTTAAATATAATTCAATTTTACTTTCTTCAATTTTCATTTCTTCGCAAATTTTTGAAGTTTGAATTTCGCAACCATATTTTTGTTCAAGATTTTTTCTCACCTTATTGTATTTTGAAAGTGTTTCTTGAATATAAACAGGAATTTTAACACAGTTAGATTGTTCTGAAATTGCTTTAAACATTGCTTGTTTTATCCACCAGCTTGCATATGTTCCAAATCTAAAACCTAATTCTGGTTTGAATTTTTCAACAGAGTTGATGAGTGCAATATTTCCTTCTTGTATTAGGTCAATCATAGGTAGCGGACTTTTATGAATTGCTGTTTTTGCAATTTTTACAACAAGGTTTAAATTTGCTTGAACAAGAAGTCTTTTTGCAAGTTTATCGCCCTTAAGTGCAAGTGTTGCTAACTCAAATTCACGTTCTTGTGTGAGCTCTTCAAACTTCGCAATTTTTCTTAAATACATTCTAACTGCATCATCATTTTGTAAGTTTACAATAACCGCATTTTTCATATAAAAATCTCCTATTTATGGAACGCACGACATTTAGACCCTTGAAAATAGGCTCTGCAAGGGAATTTTGGAATTAAAATTATAAGTAAGACAAAACTAAAGATATATGGAATATATACTCAATATATCACTAGACATTTTTTACCGCAAGTCTTTTATTAAGAAATGTTAAAATGAATTTCATTTTTTGTGCAGTATCTTAACATATCTTAATATTTTTCCTCGTCTTTAGCAATTCTTTTTTAAAAAACCTCTTTATTATCTTATAAACACGATATGAGGAGTTATATTTATGCAAAATGTTAGTATGCAACCGAATTTAGACGCACTTCAAGCGCAACAAGCAACTGCGCAAACAGCAGATGTTTCAGCTTTTAATAATCAAAATATTGCCCTTGAGGCAACACCTGCTGCTGATACTTTGGAATTAAGTACTCAAGAACAACCCAAAAAGAAAGGTGGTTTAGGTGCTCTTCTTGCTTTGGTTGGTGCAACAGTTGCCGGGATTGCCATATTTAAAAAAATTAAAACTGGCAAAGCTGTTGAATTAGATGATTTATCAAAACTAAAAGAACATTTAGCTAGCAATAAGAATTTTACAGGCACTGTAACTGGTAAAGTTAACAAAGCAGGCGATACTGCAAAACTTGTTTACAAGAAAGGTGTATTGCAGCAATCAACAAAACTTGACAAAGAAGGCAAAGAAATCTTTACTAAGATTTATGAAAATACTAACGGCAAATTAACTAAAGTTACAAAAAAAGTTGCTGATAAAGCAGATGAAATAACTTCATTTGCTCGTGGCGATGATGGTAAAATCGCTCAAATTTCTAAAAAAGTCGGCGATGCTGATGAAGTTATTAAAGAAATTAAACCAAAAGCAGAAACACCAAAGGTAGAAACACCAAAGGTAGAAACGCCAAAAGTAGAAACACCAAAAGTAGAAACACCAAAGGTAGAAACACCAAAAGCAGAAGCACCAAAAGTAGAAGCACCAAAGGTAGAAGCACCAAAGGTAGAAGCACCAAAGGTAGAAACACCAAAAGCAGAAACACCAAAGGTAGAAACACCAAAAGCAGAAGCACCAAAGGCTGATGCTCCTAAAGTTGATACTCCAAAAGCCGATGCGCCTAAAGCAGATACACCAAAAGTGGCACCAAAACAGCCAGTTGTTTTCAAAAGTTTAGATAAAAGAACAAAAGCTTGGCAAAAAGAAGGCGCTACAATAAGGCAAGACAATTTGAAATTGCTCGAACAATTAGACCCAAAAGTTGTAAAAAGAATGCCAGATAGCTTTTTGAAACAACCATTAACGGCCCCAACTTCTTTTTGGTGGAAACAAGAAGGAATTGATGCTATAAAAGAATTTACACCTGATCAAATGACAAAAATTATGAATAATCCTTATGGTCCTAATTCGGTGTCAAATCTTTTGACTGGTTGCTACAACACAAAAGCAGAATACAATGAACTATTAAATTATTTAAGAGCAATGACAAAATAATATTCTAGCTAATATAACTCCAAAAAAAAGACAGGGCTTAAAACTAAACCCTGTCTTTTCTATATTTTAAAGAATTATTTGTTCTCTAAAACTGCTTGAGCTGCTGCAAGTTGTGCTTGAGGAACTCTGAATGGTGAGCAAGAAACATAATTCAAGCCAATTTTATGGCAGAATTTAACTGAATCTGGATCGCCACCGTGTTCGCCGCAAACACCGCCAACTAAAGCTGGGTTTACTTCTTTACCTAAGCTCATAGACATTTTAACCAATTTGCCAACACCTTTAGTGTCTAATGTATCGAATGGGTTAGAAGGTAAGATTTTTTGTTCAACATAGTTTTTCAAGAATTTGCCTTCAGCATCGTCTCTTGAATAACCGAATGTCATTTGAGTTAAGTCGTTAGTACCAAATGAGAAGAATTCAGCATATTCGGCAACTTCATCTGCAGTAAGTGCTGCACGAGGAATTTCAATCATAGTACCGAATTTGTATTCAACTTTAACGCCTTTTTCTTCCATAACTTTGTTTGCAACGTCAACTAAAATATCTTTTGCAACTTTAAGTTCGTTAACATGACCAATCAAAGGAATCATAATCCAAGGTTGAACTTTGTGTCCTTCTTTTGTTAAATCACAGCAAGCTTCAAAGATTGCTCTAACTTGCATTTCGTTGATTTCAGGGTAAGTTAAACCTAATCTGCAACCACGAAGACCCATCATTGGGTTAGATTCAGAAAGACCTTCGACAATGTTGAGCATTTCTTCTTTTTCAGCTGCATCTTTGCCAAGAGCTTTTAGAGTTGCAACTTCAGCAATCAATTCTTCTTTTTTAGGTAAGAATTCGTGAAGTGGTGGGTCTAAAAGACGAACTGTAAGAGGTTTATCGCCTAATGCTTTGAACATTGCATAGAAGTCATCATATTGCATTGGAAGAAGTTTAGCTAAAGCTTCTTTTCTTGCTTCTGTTGTTCCTGCAATAATCATTTTTTGAACCCAAGGAAGTCTTTCAGGGTCCATAAACATATGTTCAGTACGGCACAAACCAACGCCTTCAGCGCCAAATTTAAGAGCATTTAAAATGTCTTTTGGAGTATCTGCGTTAGCTTCAACTTTCATAGTTTTGATTTCATTTACCCAAGTGAAGAATTTTTCGAAGTCTGAATCAATACCTGCTTCAACAAGTTCAATAGCGCCTTCCATAACTTCACCAGTACCACCATCAAGAGAAATGATATCATCTTTGTGGAACACTGTGCCATCAGCACAAGTGATAGTTTCGTTTTCAAGGTTGATTTTAAGGTCTTCACAACCAGATACACATGGTTTACCCATACCTTTTGCAACAACAGCAGCATGTGATGTAGCACCACCACGAAGAGTTAATACACCTTGAGCAACTGCCATACCGTGAATGTCATCTGGGCAAGTTTCAATTCTAACTAAGATAACTTTTTCGCCAGCTTCGCCACGAGTTGCTGCTTCTTCTGTATCAAATACAATTTTACCAACTGCAGCACCAGGAGATGCGTTTACACCTTTTGAAACTTTGTGTGCATGTTTAACGGCAGCTGGGTTGAAGCAAGGAAGTAAAACTTGGTAAACTGAATATGGGTCAACAAGTTTAATTGCTTCTTCTTTTGTGATAATGCCTTCTTCGCACATATCAACAGCAATTTTGATAGCAGCTTTAGCTGTTCTTTTACCGTTTCTTGTTTGAAGAATCCAAAGTTTTCCTCTTTCAATTGTAAATTCCATATCTTGAACATCGTGGTAGCCACGTTCAAGTTGTTTTGCAATTGTTACGTATTGCTCGTAAAGTTCTGGCATATCAGTTTCAAGTTCCGCAATTTGTTTTGGAGTTCTGATACCAGCAACTACGTCTTCGCCTTGAGCGTTGATTAAGTATTCGCCATAGAATTTGTTTTCGCCTGTTGCAGGGTTTCTTGTGAAAGATACGCCTGTTGCAGAGTCATCACCCATATTACCAAATACCATTGTTTGAACGTTAACCGCTGTGCCGAAGTTGTGGTCAATTTTGTTCATGTTTCTGTATGCAACTGCACGAGGAATATTCCAAGAACGGAATACTGCTTCAATTGCTTCTTGAAGTTGAACAAATGGGTCTTGTGGAAATTCTTTACCTGTAACTTCTTTGATAACGGCTTTGTATGCTGGAATTAAAGATTTTAAGCCTTCAACTGAAATTTCAGTATCTTCTTTAACGCCTTCACGTTCTTTAACTCTTTCAAGTTCAGATTCAAAATATTTTTGTCTATCCATTTCCCATGCAACTGAGCCGAACATTGTTAAGAAACGACGGTAGCTGTCATAGCAGAAACGTGGGTTATTTGTTAATTTAACCATTGCTTCAACTGTTTCGTCATTTAAACCAAGGTTTAAAATTGTTTCCATCATACCTGGCATAGAAACTCTTGCACCTGATCTAACTGAAACAAGAAGTGGATTTTCTAAACTTCCGAATTTTTTACCAGTAACTGCTTCGATGTCTTTTAGAGCATCTCTAACTTCGTCCATTACGCCTTCAGGCATTTTGTTTCCGTTGTTGATATATTCCATACAAGTTTCAGTTGTAATGGTCAATCCTGGGGGAACGGGTAACCCTAAATTTGTCATCTCAGCAAGGTTTGCGCCTTTGCCACCTAAAAGGTTACGTAGAGAGGCATCGCCTTCCTTGAATAACCACACTCTTTTTGTTGCTGTTTGCATAAAGTGTTT
>JAFQLC010000005.1 GCA_017396695.1 bacterium | reverse complement strand
TTTAACTTTTTCAGATAAGTTATCTTTATGCCAAATATCATCACTTTCAAGAAATGCAACATATTCTCCTGTTGCGCAAGATAGTGCAAGCTTTATTGTTTCAGGAAGGCCTTTGTTTATATTATTTTCGTGTGTAATAAGCTTAATTCTGCTATCTTTTCTGCAAAATTCTTGAATAACTTGAATTGAATTATCTTTTGAACCATCATCAACCACAATTAATTCCCAGTTTGAATATGTTTGGTTAATAACAGAAGTTATTGATTCTGCAATATAGTTTTCGTAATTATAGCTTGCTATTATGACAGTGATTGTTTTGCTTGTTTCCATAGATTAGAAGTTTAACACATAGAATTAGTATTGTAAAGCATTGTTAATCTCATTAATTTTAATTCAAAATTATAAAATAGAGGTTTTAAATATGAGCTATATCAAAAAAGAATTCGGAAAGAAATTAAAATTTTATAGAGAAAAAGCGCATTTAACTCAAGAGAAAATGGCAGAACTTTTGAATATGAATAACTGCACGCTTTCTATGATTGAAAGAGGTTTGAATTTTATAACTGCTGAAACTTTAGAAAAAATGTGTGAAACATTGAAAATTTCTCCGAAACAACTTTTTGATTTTGAATATATGGAAACCCAAAACACAGAAGAAACAGTGCAAAATTTAATTAAAAGCAACCCAGATAAAATCAATGAAATATATAAAATTTTAAACGGATTTTTATCCTGATTTTATTTAATCACCCAATAAAATTATCGGCAAATCGTTTTTCATTGCATATTCTTTAAGAAAAATTGGAATATTTTCATACTCTTGCCCATAAGAAAAAACGGCTTGAATTTTTGGCCTTGAAACCAAAACCTCGTTATACTCTCTTCCATACTTTCTCTTTCCAAGTTCCATTTCATCAAAAATTGATTTCATTGCATTCGCAACTTTTGGATTAAATTTCTGAATTGCAGTCCAAGATTTCAAATTTTGAATTTTTTTAATTAATTCAATATATTGTTTATCGCTCAAATGCAATTTTTGCTTAATTAAGCTTGGAATGTATGTTCTGCATTCGCCTCTTTTAAAGACTCCATCGTTTTCTGCGAAAATATACTCTCTTTTTGCTCTTTCTAAAGTTTTCTTGATTCCAGAACCAAAATCTTTATAATATCCTGCATGGATATCACTTGAATTAACATCCAAAATAACACCTTGTTGTCTAAAAACTTTGTGATTTGCTTGATTTATATAAGACGAGCTCAAAAGTGCTTCTGTATCTATAATTGAAAAAGTGCTAAAGTTGCTTAATTGATCAACCCTATCAAGCCCATGAAGAAGCATATAAAGGTTATCTTTCGTAGTTCCTTTTTCAAAACCATATTTTTCAAGTTTGAAGTCACATTTGGTTAAATCTAAAACAACATTTTTTATATTCTTTTCTTTAAAAACTTCGCCACCTTTAATTTGAGAAGCTTTTGGGAATTTTGTTTGCGGAAGAAAAATTTGAGTTTTATGAATGTGTTCTATATATTTTTCAATTTCTTTTGAATATTTATCAAACACATCTAAATTATTACCTTTATTTTCAACAAGCGCTTTAGATAAAATTTTTGTTAGCTCAAAAGTATTGCTATATCTTGTTTTGAAGGCAATATCCTGCGCCATTTTTTGGATTTCGCCCTCAACAATATCATCTCTATTTTCAATATTTTCAGAACTCTCCTCAAAATACCAACTTATTTGTGGGTTTTTTCTTAAGTTTTCTTCTCTGAAATCTTCTTGCCAATTTTGGTTTTTAATAATTTCATAAATTTTTATTTGCTCTTCTTCATCTAAATCTAATCTTTGAATAGCATAAAATGCATCAAACGCAGCTTCATTTTCTTGCATTTTCTCACCTTGGGGCTGGTTGATATTAAAAAGAAGAGCCGCAAGTGTTAATATCTTTTTATCTTTTGCACTTAATCGTTTAAAATCTTCATTATTTGCTATTTTTTGGAGAATTTTTAGGTTTTTTTCGATTATTCTTTTGGCGTTTTTGTTATCTTTTATTTCGCTTATTCCAACGGAAATATCATTTAACTCTTTTTTAATTTCTTTTGAATTTTCTTCTAAATTAATTGTTGAAATTTTTTCAATCAAATTATTTAGAGCATCCTCAAATATTTTGTTTTCTTTTTCTGTGAGTTTTTCAATATCGTTCGACAATGAATTTGCCAATTTTTGCACGATTTCGCAATATTCTTCTTGGTTTTTAGGAATTAAAGGGAAATCTTTCACATTTGTTCTGCAAGCATAAAATGAATTTGATTCCGTCATTATTTTTTTCAATAATTCTCTTTTTTCTTTGTTATTTAATCTGTTAATATCGTTTGTGTTTCTGTATTCCCAGAATTTCAGAACCAATCTGCTTGCTTTATGTGGTTCCATTTTTTTATCAATTAAATCAATATATTTTTGAACTCGCTCAGGTTCAACTTCACTTTTAGAATCAAAAATAAGCTTTGCTTCATCATATAGTAAAGCTCTTGATGTTTGGACTTCACCAAATTCTCCAATTAAATTTAAAAATCTTTTTAGACTCTTTTCATTTGCAATAATTGGAAAAATCCCCAACTTATCTCCATATTTAAGATAATAATCCGTTTGAAAATCGCTTAAATTGTTGCCAACTATTGTAAAAATTTGTTGTTCTGTTAATTCTTTTTGCCCAACTTCATCATTTTCTAATTCATTTTTTTTATTTTTCAGCTCAATATATCTTTGTATTTGTTTATCTGTATAATTTCTATCAACAACACTTGCTGCTTCAATTATGCTCAGAGGCCTTTTAAATGTTGAACTTTTTGTAAGTTCTATAAGTTTTTGATATTTTTTAGGATTATCAACTACATCTGGCGCATATATATGGTTTTTTCTTAAAGTATAAAAAACATCCGCTTGCTCATCATCCCAGCCTTTGCTTGCTGCATATAAACCTTCTTTGAATGTTATAGGATATGTAAGATAATGATTACCTTCTTCATCTTGATTAGATAAAATTATTGCTCTTTGAATTTGAGCTTCATCTGCCCCAGCTTCAATTGCCGCTAGTGCTTCTTTTGTTTTTAGTGGTCTTGAAAAAATTGCTTTTTCATTTTTTATGTTATCTTGCCAATCAATTATTTTTTGTAATTCATCATAAGAAAATTCATTATCAAGCGCTAAAATAACTTCTCTTTCTCTTGGAGTTCTTGAGAATTTAATTTTTTCTTGTTCTATATCTTCAATAAATTTTACTAAAGCTTGTTTCTTTTTAGGATTATCTAAAATTGAATTAACTGATTTTCTTGGCGCACCTTTTTCTATTAATCTTTTAATTACTTTATTCTGGTCATATTTGCCAATTAACTGTTGTTTCTTTTTGCCAGCAAATGTAACCGTGTCGAAAGGCAATTGAGGCAAAATTCTTGCGTTTTGCTTATTTAACGGTTTATTATTTATGCAAATTTTAAATGGCTGAACTCGGTTTATAATCATTTAATGTTTGAAAACAACTAAATTTAAAAACTTGCGTTGTTTTTGTTGCCCCGCCAAAAATTATATGCTATTAATTTTAAATGAAAGAAAACTTGGTATCAGTTATTATTCCTGCATATAACCACGAAAATTACGTGCAAGAAACTATAAATTCTATAATTAACCAAACATATCAAAACATTGAGTTAATCATTGTTGACGATGGCTCAAGTGATTCTACTTGGCAAAAAATTTGCGCACTTGAAGATAAATGCAAAGAAAGATTTTGCAATATCTCCTTTGAAACACAAGAGAACGAAGGAACTTGCGCCACTTTAAACAAGCTTTTGTCAAAAGCCCAAGGAGAATTTGTTTATTTCATAGCATCAGATGATATTGCAAAACCTGAAGCAATTGAAATTGAATTAGATTTTTTAAAAAATAACCCAAACTATGGGCTTGTAGTTGGAAATTCTGAAATTATTGATTACGATGGGAAAATATGTTATTGGGATAAAAAAAGAAATATTGAATACAATAAAAATAAGGCAAAATATAAAACTTTCGTTGATCATGCAAAAGTAAAAAATAAATATTTCGACAATGAAAAATTTGGAACATACAGCACTTTATATATGGGAAATTATATTCCAAACGGGTATTTAATAAGAAAAAATGTTCTTGATAAAATTCCAAAATTCACAACCAAAGCCCCTCTTGAAGATTGGTTTATGATGTTGCAACTATCAAAATACACAAAATTCAAATATATTGATAAAATTTTGTTTTCATATAGATGGCATGGCAAAAACGCAATTTTAAATAAAGAAAAAATACAAAAATTTGCCGCTTTAACTCGAAATTTTGAATCGCAAATCATTCAGCAGTTAGATTTAAGTAGCAGCAGAGAAGATGTGGCGCAAACAGTCGAAAACGGGGCTTTGTATAAGAAAAAAGGAATTCCTTATATTTTTGAAATTTTGAAATATAAAAAATATCATACAGAAAAAGAAATCACAAAAAAAGAAATAAAATTATTTAATGTAAAGATATTTTCAAAAACCAAAGAGTTTTGATGCAATTTTCATATTTTCAGGGTTTAAATAAATATGAATTTAACAGTTTCAAGCATTAACCCCAGCTTTGGAAATATTTCAAAATTCAAAAAACTTGCGCAAACTGCATCAGATTGTATCGCAAGAGCAAAGTGCTATGCAGAAATTCGCACCTCAAAAGATTTTAAACCAGATAAACATGCGGCAAAAATTTTACTTTCAAAAGACCCTGAAAAACTTCTCGAAAGATATAAACAATTCACAGTTAAAAATTTTAGAGAACTTTCACCGCTCAAATATAATGCGCTGAAATTACACACAGCAACAAAATTTCAAAATGAATTTAAAACCATGTCAGATATGATTGAAATGTCTGAAAAATGGCTAGATGAAAAATATGGCAAGGGGAATTGGGTTTTTGTTTCAATCGGGCGTTCGCTTGAAGGGCTCGCAGATAGCCTTTCATACAAAGGACATGATGCAAGAATTTTGCCAATGTCTGGCATACATCATCTAAATTTAACGGCAGATGAAATAGCCCACCAAGATGATTTTGGAATATACACAAGATTTATAAAAAAACTAGGGTTTTCAAAAGATGCCATTGCAAAAGACACAAGGCATTATCTTTTCGCAGATTTTTGCGACACAGGCGCCACCATTCAAACAGTTAAAAAAATATTAAAATATAAGTTGGGCATCGATTCCGAAAATGTTGATTTTAAAGATTTTACAACATTGTATGAAGAAGCATATAACGCAAGCGCAAGAAAAAGAAAATATACCCACCCAATAAAATTGGAAAAAATGTTAAGACTTTGCACTTTCAAAAAATTCTGTAGAACAGATAGGGTTGAATGTAGTGACCTTCAAAGTGTTACAAAGGCATTTACGCATAAGCAACCAATCAATTCTAAGTTATTTCATTTCAAGCTGATGGATGCGTATTTACCTAAAAAATTGGATTATAGAGCATAATTCAAATTTTATTTTGTACTTAATTGCAAAATATTTATTTTTAATGTAGGATTGTTGTGTTGAAAATTTGATAATACAAATGCCCAAGTGATGACTAAGGGAGCTTGCGACTTTATGCGGTACCGCAAAACACCAATTTCATCATTTGAAAAAATAAAAATTGAAAATTTAATAATAGAAATGCCCAAGTGATGAAATTGGTAGACGTGCCAGACTCAAAATCTGGTGTTGGCAACAACGTGCCGGTTCGACTCCGGCCTTGGGCATTTTTTATTTTATAAGTCCTTGAATTTCTTTAAAATTAGGGTGTTTTGAAGTTTTTAAAAGTTCAAAAATCACAATCTCTGTTGTTGCAATTTTAACTCCTGCATTTTCCATTAAGCGAAGCGCGCATTTGTGTTGAAAATCATCTCTTGAGGCTGAAGCATCGCACACTATGTAAACTTCAAGCCCCATATCTTTTAAGGCCAATGCCGTTTGGTAAACACAAATATGCGCTTCAATTCCAAATAAAACCACCTGAGAGCACTTTGAGCCCGCTATAGCTTGAAATATGTTTTCATCAGCAAGCGCAGAAAATGCAGTTTTTTCAAAAACATTATTTTTGCAAAATTCCTGCAATTCAGAAACCGTTGTGCCAAGCCCTTTTGGATATTGCTCAGTTATCAGAGTTGGCATTTCAAGAATTTCAGCAGTTTTTAATAATTTTTTAGCATTTTGAACTTCTTGATTAGCACTTGTTGCCGCAACAAGTTTTTCTTGCATATCAATCATCAAAAAGAGGGAATTTTCAACATTTAACATTATTTATTCGCCTTTTGCTAATTGAGCTTCAATTTCGGCTAAAACCTTTTCAACAGTTGCTTCTTGAATTAAAACATCGTTTACTTTTATATATGGCGCTTTTGAAATTTCCCAATTTGTTGAACACACGCCAAGACAAGGACTCCCAACAATTTCAACTTTATCGCCAAATTTTTCAGCCACAAGTTCTTTCAATTTAGGCTTATTTGCTGAATTTTTAACAAAACAAGTTGTTCCTAAACATACTTTAACACTAATCTTATCCATTCAGACACCTATTAATCTATCTTTTTATATTATACCCCATTTTTTGAAATTGGCGCTAGTTTTTATTTAAATTAATTATTTGCTTAATAAAAATTTACAAGCTATTTTCCTTTGCAAGAGAAGGGTTTCCAGATTTTAGAAGAAAAAAAATTCATCTTACTACATGCACCCTTGTTGTAAAATTATATTATAGCAAATTTTAGAGAGATTATGGAAGAAACAACACAACAACACAGCCCTTGGGCGATTGCCTGCCCTGTTCTTATGGCAGTATTTATATTCGCCCTAAACGAAACAATATCAAACGTAGCACTCACAAACATTGCAGGTGCGCTTTCAATAAGCTTAAATGAATCAACTTGGATTATCACAAGCTATCTTATGGCAAGCGGAATTGCAATTGCTCTTGTTGATTTTTTGTCTAAAATGTTGGGTAGAAAAAACCTTTTTATTTGCGCCGTTTTACTGTTCACTATATCATCGCTTTGCTGCGCCATATCAAACTCAATGCTTATGATGGTATTATCAAGATTTTTCCAAGGAATTGGAGGTGGCGCACTTTTGCCTCTTGGGCAAGCAATTATTTTGGAATCCTTTTCTCCTCAGGAAAGACAAAAAGCAATGGCGGTTTTCGGGCTTGTTTTTATTATTGCACCCGTCGCAGGCCCAATTCTTGGGGGCTGGATTACGGAAAATTGGTGTTGGCAATGGATATTTTTAATTGATATTCCACTTGGGCTCATCTGCGCATTTTGGTTACATAAAATTCTCTATGACCCACCATACGCTAAAAAACAAGCTCACGTGCATGTTGATTATTTAGGAATTATTTTCCTTTCAACTTGGCTTATCACAATGCAGATTGTACTTGATAAAGGAAATGACGCAGATTGGTTTGGCTCAAGCTGGATTTGTTGGCTAACTGCAGTTTCAGTCATTTGCGCCATATTATTCTTCATCTCTCAATTCAAAAATAAAGAATCCCTCATCAACCTAAAAATTTTAAAAGAACCTGCATATTTTTGGGGAACATTTATCCAAGTTATATTAATGGCGGTATTTTTAGCGTCAGCTTCGCTACTCCCTTCGATGCTACAACAACTTATGGGTTACACTTCATATTTAAGCGGACTTTCAATGGGAAGCCGTGGAATTGGTAGCTTTGTCGCATTATTTGTATATTTCTTGATTGCAAGAAAAATGGGCGACATTGCAGTTGCAGGGTTAGGTTTATTTTTCTTAGGGCTTGGAAGTTGGTTTTTTGGAATTATAAATTTAGAGATAAATTTAAGCACTATTGCACTGCCTAATTTATTCTATGGAATTGGTATTTTCTTTGCGCTAACTCCTCTTGTTCCGCTATCTTGTTCAACCTTATCGAACAAAGATTTAACAAACGCTTCAGGGCTTCAAAACTTGCTCAAAAACACAGGCGGCGCAATAGGAACATCTATTGCAACAACTATGATTGCAAGATTTTCTCAAGCACACCAAGCAATGATGGTTGAGCATTTAAGCTATGCAAATGAAGCATTCAACGAAAGAATTTATGCGCTTAGCGCTAATTTTTCAAACTTTGTTGATGCAGTGACGGCACAAGGTATGGCATATAGTTCGCTATACAGAGAACTTTTAACTCAGGCAAGGCTTTGGGGCTATATTGAAACATTCAGATATTTCGCGCTTGCCACATTTTTGCTCATTCCGCTTTTATATTTCTTAAAAAATTCAACCAAAAAAGCTGAGTAAATTAATATCTAAAGCAAGTTGTTTCATGGTCGTCCACCACGCCAATTGCCTGCAAATAGGAATAAATGATGATGCTTCCAACATATTTCATCCCTCTTTTTTTCAAATCTTTAGAGATTAAATCTGAAAGAGGAGTGCTAACAGGAATTTTATCATTTGTGTTTTTTATTATTTTACCACCAGTAAAGCCCCAAATATAATTTGAAAACGAACCAAATTCTTTTTGAATTTGAATAAAAATTTTAGCATTATTTATGCTTGATATGATTTTTGATTTACTTCTTATAATTCCAGTGTTTTGGATAAGTTCAGCAATTTTTTTGTCATCATAATTAGCAACTTTTTGCACATCAAAGTTGTCATATGCCACCCTAAATGCTTCTCTTTTCTTTAGAACGGTAATCCAAGCAAGCCCAGCCTGAAAACCCTCTAAAACGAGAAGTTCAAAGAGTTCTCTATCATCATAGCTTGGAACACCCCATTCCTCATTATGATATTTAAGATAAAATTCAGGCTGATTCCTAACCCAAGAACAAACTTGCATAAATTATTTATCTAATTCCGCTTTTAGAAGTTTGTTTAATATTGCAGGGTTTGCTCTGCCTTTTGTTTCTTTCATAATTTGACCTACAAAGAAACCATAGAGCTTGTCTTTACCTGATTTATAATCTGCAACTTGCGCTTGGTTTTTCGCCAAAATTCCTTGAATGATAGCCAAAATTTCGCCTTCATCAGAAATAACGCTTAAACCTTTCTTTTCAACAAGCGATTCTGCGTCTTCGCCTGTTTTTAGAATGTCAATAATCAAGCTTTTTGCGATATTATTTGAAATTGTACCTTTTTCAATTAAAGAAATAAGTTTTACAAAATTTTCAACTGTTAGTTTTGTGTCAGCCAATGTTCCTTGAATTTCTTTTAAATATGCACTGATTTCACCCATCAAGAAGTTTGTTGCAATTTTAGGATTAACATTTAGCTTCAATGCTTCGTCAAAGAACATTGCAATATCCATTTGAGCAACAATAACATTTGAATCATACTCGCTCAAGCCTAGGCTTTGGTATCTTTCAAGTTTTTGAGATGGAAGTTCTGGCATTTGAGCACGAACTCTTTCAATCCATTCTTCAGAAATTTCAAGAGGCATTAAATCTGGTTCTGGGAAATATCTGTAATCGTGTGCATCTTCTTTGCCACGCATAGAGTTTGTTGTGCCTGAGTTATCATCCCAAAGGCGAGTTTCTTGAACAACTTCTTCTCCCGCTTCAACAAGCTCAACTTGTCTTTCAAATTCATATTCAAGCGCTCTTTGAAGTGCTCTAAAGCTATTTAAGTTTTTAATTTCGGCTCTTGTTCCAAATTCTTTTTGCCCTTTAGGACGAATTGAAATGTTTGCGTCACATCTCATTGAACCTTCTTCAAGGTTACCATCGCAAACACCAATATATCTTAAAATAGAGCGAAGCTCTTCCATATATTCTCTTGCTTCATCTGGAGTTCTCATATCAGGTTCTGATACAATTTCCAAAAGTGGTGTGCCTGCACGGTTTAAGTCAACTAAAGAATAAGCCGAACCATATAAACCACTTGCACCAGCATGGACTAATTTGCCTGCGTCTTCTTCTAGGTGCGCACGAGTAATTCCGATTGTTTTATTTGAGATTTTAATACTTCCGCCAAGGCAAATTGGTTCATCAAATTGAGAAATTTGATATCCTTTTGGAAGGTCAGGGTAAAAATATTGTTTTCTATCGAATTTGCATCTTTTTGGAATTGTTGAACCAAATGCAAGCCCACAAAGAATACCCATATCAACAACTTTTTCGTTTAATACTGGCAAAACCCCAGGAAGCCCCATTGTAACAGCACCTGTTTCAGTGTTTGGTTCACAACCAAATTTGCAACCCTCGAGTCCGAAGATTTTTGTATTAGTTTTGAGTTGAGCGTGAACTTCAAGCCCAATCACCATTTCATACTTTTCTTTTACTGCTTCAAAATCCATTTTAATACCCTTAAAATTCTATTAAATTTATTATATACCAAAAATAGTTTTGCACTATAAAAATAAGTAAAATTGACAAGAACTCGAAAAAAAATTAAAATAATCTTATGCTTCCAACGATTTATGAAGATACTTATTTAGAGTTAACGGATGAAATTTTAAAAGACATTTCTCAATGGAGAAAGTCTATGATTCACTATATCAAAGACGAAAACCCCGAATTAAATTCTGCAATTATTGAGCTTGCAAATAAAACTTCTCTTGACCCTAAAGCCCTTGCAACAGGCGCATACTTGGCATACAAATTGCTTGAAACCGAGGCAAATAACGAATCTGGCTCAATTATTGAAGAATAATATTTTTGATATAAAATGTCTATTAAATAGCATGCAGAAAGTTGAGAAAAGATTTTAATGGAAACAAGTACAAATTCAAATATTCCATATGTTGCAAAAATTATGGAAAATATCCGCAAGGTAATTGAAGAAGATAGAGCACAAAAACAACCTTTGATTTTAAAAATCAAAGAAGGTTTCATTTTTGACATAGCAAAAAAAGCTATTTCAGAAAAAGATTATTCTTTTCTTGTTTCAATTGCAGGCGAGTCTGCAAGTGGTAAAACAACTCTTGTAAACAACACCGCAAAAGCATGCATCAAAAAAAATGCTGACAAATTCTATTCAGTTGTTTGTTGCGATGATTACTATAAAGACGCATCAAAAGAACTCCAAGAAGCAGGAAGCTACGAAGAATTATTCAAAAAAGGCTTTAGCTTTGACACTCCTGATGCCATTGACATTGCAAAAATGAAAGAACATCTTGTTGCACTTAAAAGCGGTCAAGAAATTCATTCACCAGATTATAACTTCGTCACTTGTGAAAGCAAACCTGATGGAGTATTAAAAAAACCTGCAAAACTTATTTTGAACGAAGGTTTATATGTTCTTGACGAATCTTTAAGAGATATTATTGACGTTAAAATTTACGTTTACACTCCTTTTGAAGTAATTAAAGATAGATGGTATAAACGAGCAATCACAAGAGGCAAAACTGGCGCTGCGGCAGATATGCAGTTTAACGATGTAAACCAAACAGCATTCAGATACATCCGCCCAACAATGCAACTTGCAGATGTCGTAATCAACGGTTTAACAACCCAAGAATATATCGAAGAAGTTGCTCAAAAATTTATTGAAGCAGTAAGAAGCGCTACAAGAAATTAACCACTTATATCAAAAGCGTGGTTATTTTTATCTTCCGCATTCAACATTGCGCCTAGTTGCAGTGCTTGAAAATCTGTTTTGGCAATTTTTTCAGCAACAGCGCCCGAGAAAACATCATCGTGATTTTCTAAATATTGTAAAACAGGCTCCCAAAGCGACCCGATTGCACCTTCAACTACTTTACCTGCTTCCTTTGTAGTTCTATTAGGGCTTATGACATTAAAACCAAATGAAGATTTTATATTATAGTTGATAGCTTCTGCCATTTCGGACTCCTTTATTGTCTTACATGCTTATTTACGGATTATTGGTGCAAAATCTTTAATCTATTTTGCAAATTTTACAATTTGTAATATTTGAATAAACACTCAACAAAATGGAGTAAATTTCTCTATGAAAAGGTACATAAAGGACAAATTTTTGTATAATAAACATAAAGATAGGAATACTATGAGGTAAAAATGGCTACTGCAAACGGAAAAATAGTTCAGGTTATAGGCCCTGTAATTGACGTACAATTTGATGAAGGCAATTTGCCTGAAATATATGACGCTCTTGAAATATACGGAAATGACGGGCAAAAAACAGTAGCAGAAGTTCAACAACTTCTTGGTGAAAACACTGTCCGCTCTGTTGCAATGTCATCCACTGACGGGCTTAAAAGAGGAATGGAAGTTATAAACACAACAAACCCAATCAAAGTTCCTGTAGGAAAAGGCATTTTAGGAAGAATCTTGAATGTATTGGGTGAACCAGTAGATAACGCAGGCGAAGTTGAAGCTGAAGATTATCTTCCAATTCACAGAGAAAGTCCAAAACTTGTTGAACAAAACACAGATATTGAAATTTTAGAAACAGGCATCAAAGTTATTGACTTGCTTATGCCATATCAAAAAGGCGGAAAAATTGGGTTATTTGGGGGCGCAGGAGTTGGCAAAACAGTTCTTATTCAAGAATTAATCCATAACATTGCAATGGCACACGATGGTGTTTCAGTGTTTGGTGGCGTTGGTGAAAGAACTCGTGAAGGTAATGACTTATACAACGAATTTAAAGAATCAGGTGTATTAGATAAAGTTGCGCTTGTTTACGGGCAAATGAACGAACCACCTGGAGCTCGTATGAGAGTAGGTCTTTCAACTCTTACTTGTGCTGAATATTTTAGAGATGTGACGCATCAAGACGTGTTATTATTTATCGATAACATTTTCCGCTTCACACAAGCTGGCAGCGAAGTTTCAGCACTGTTAGGCAGAATGCCATCAGCCGTTGGTTATCAACCAACGCTTTCACAAGAAATGGGCGAATTGCAAGAGAGAATTACATCCACAAAAGACGGTTCAATTACATCAGTTCAGGCAATTTATGTTCCAGCTGACGACTTAACAGACCCAGCGCCTGCAACAACATTTACTCACTTAGACGCATCAACCGTACTTTCTCGTCAAATTGCATCTTTGGGAATTTACCCTGCTGCAGACCCACTTGAGAGTTCATCTCGTGCGCTTGACCCTAATATTATTGGCAAAGAGCATTATGATGTTGCAAAAAAAGTTCTTGAAACACTTCAAAAATATAAGGATTTACAAGATATTATCGCAATTCTTGGTATGGACGAATTATCTGAAGAAGACAAGCTCACAGTTAACCGTGCAAGAAAAATCCAAAAATTCTTATCTCAACCATTCTTTGTTGCGGAACAATTCTCGGGCGTTAAAGGCAAATACGTAAAACTTGAAGATTCAATTAAAGGCTTTAAAGAAATTATTGAAGGCCGCCACGATGATATTCCTGAGCAAGCGTTCTATATGGCAGGAACAATTGAAGACGTGCTTGAAAAAGCAAAAACTATGAAAGAATAATAAATGAGTGATGAAAAAATAAAAATTAGAATAATCACACACGAAAAAGTTGTTTTCGAACAAGACGTAGATGAAATCTATTCTGTTGGAATAGACGGCTCATTCGGTGTTTTAAAAGGACATATTCCGTTTATCACTCCGCTTGAAATTGGTGTTACAAAAGTTGTTAATGATGGCGTTCCAGAATTTATTGCGACAATGGGTGGTGTTTTCCAATTTAGCGACAACCACGCAGTAATTCTAACTGACACGGCAGAAGTTTCAGGCGATATTGATAAAACAAGGGCGCACGCCGCAAAAGAAAGAGCAGAAGCAAGAATCAACGCAAAAAGTACTGATATTCAAATTGAGCGAGCAGAGCTTGCTCTTGCCAAAGCACTTGCCCGCATAAACGCAGCAGAGAAAAGGTTTTAACCAAAAAATAATATAAAATTAGCGCAAATTATTTTGCGCTTTTTTAATGCAAAAAATTACTTTAAGAGTAGATTTTTGCTATTTTGCAATCATCTGAATTAACTACACCAAACACCCCAGCTCTACATCTTTTGTCTTATCTTTGTTTGACAAATCAAAAAGCTTACTCTCATAAGGCTTCAAGGCGCAATATCAATCCATGGATTTAGATCCTCTAATCCACCCCAAATGCTTGAAAAATTAACCTTTTCATTGATGAATGACTACTCCATTAAGGTTAATATCTATACATAAAGGAAATAAATATTACGAAATTTGGGGGATTTTATGAGAATCGGCGATTTTAAAAGAAAATCAAGAATCATTGTTGTAGATGACAACTACGATCACGCATCAGGAATTAGAGAATTAATTAACCTTGAAAACGATTACGAAGTTATTGCAAACGCAGCAAATGTAAATATTGCAATTGCATTAATTAAAAAATATCAACCCGATTTGGTCTTGATGGATATGAATATGCCTGAAATTGATGGTATTACAGGTATTGCCGAAGTTGAAAAACTTGGACTTGGAACAAAAGTTATAGCACTCACTGGTTACGATGACCCAGATTTGATTTTCCGTGCTATGAAACTTGGCGCAAAAGGCTACATCTTAAAAACTATGGCTTCAGCACAATTAATTCATGCGCTTGATGAAGTAACAGCAGGAAAAATTTACTTACCAAATTCTCTCGTTTCAAAATTCTTCCAATATTTCCAAGACTTCGAAAAAAATCCAAATATGCAAAATCAAGATGATGAAGAAAATCTTTTGAATTACCTTACAAGCCGTGAAGAAGAAGTGCTTGAACTTCTAACAAACGGAATTACATACAAAGGCGTTGCAGCTAAATTATTTATTTCTGAAACAACTGTTAAAACACACGTAAACAACATTTTCCAAAAATTACAAGTGAACGACAGAACTCAAGCGGTTTTATACGCAATCAACAAAGGTTTCACAAACAGAAGAAAAATTGCAATCTAGTAGGGTAAGATGAAATACGTAAATCTTGAAGAATTAATCAAAAATTCTTTTTCAAATTACATATCAAAAGGAACAATTTTAGGGATTATACATTCAATTTTGCGCCCTATTGCATACGACAGCGCAAAGGCTTTAATTATTTCGAGATTTAAAAACAAAGACGATATCGAAAGCTTAATTAAAAGAATTGAATATTTGCAAAATGTGAATATGTATGACCTAACAGAAAGAAGTCTCCTAAAAACAGATGACTTTAAATCTATCGAGTTTCTTTTGGTGACTTCTGCAAGGTTTAACATTTTCATCGCTTGGGATTATTCACTTCGAGGAAACAATTTAAGCAAAATTTTCTTCTTAACAAATTCAAGATTAATCAACGATTGTTTTGAAATTATTCAAGAAAGAATGAAAATTGATGTTAGAGAAGAATTTTACTCATACAGACCAGAGCGTCGTGAAAACATTTTATTAAACGAAGTTCTAACAAACATCATCGACATTCTAAACAAAAATGTTCTTGAAAACGAATTTATAAATAAAGAAGAAATTCAAACTGCAAAAAAACTTGAAAAGCTTGACGAAATCAAAGATATAGCACACGACATCAAAAATCAAATCGGCGTTTTAAATCTAAATTGTGCAATTATCGAGAAAAAACAAGGAAAATCTCTTGAACTTAAAGCAATCCAAAAAACTGCAGAAATAATGAGGCTTCAACTTGAAGAAATTAAAAATATTAATCTTGAAGAAAAAACAGCAGAAATTAAAGACATTATTAAAAGCGCAGTTGAAATTACTCAAGAAAACTTAACCAAAAATGGCAACAAAGTTGATATTTGCAAAGATATTGACGAATTTTGCTTTAAATATCCTGAAAAAAAATTAAGAAGTGCAATCGTAAACATTCTTGAAAATGCAAATGATGTAGCACAAGATGATACTTTTGCAATTGACCTTACAAGATGTGGCAAAACACTAAACATATTAATTACAAACCACGGAAGCGCAATTAGCGAAGAGCACAAACACGAAATTTTCAACTCAGGTTTCACAACAAAAGAAGATGGCTGGGGAATTGGTTTGTATATGACAAAGAAAAATATCGAATCACTTGGCGGAGAAATCAAACTTATTGATTCAACAGATGAAAAAACAGAATTTCTAATCAAAGTTCCTGCAAAAGATGAACTAACAGAAAACGAAATATATATTTAAAACAAGGAAAATTATGGATTTTTTAGATACAAGGACAAGGACAATAACAGGATTAGCGCTTGATGGTCTTTATGAAAGACAAAAAGCAATCGCTTCAAACACTGCAAATGCTCTAACTCCAAACTATCACAGAAAAGAAGTTGAATTTGAAGCTCAACTCCAAAAGAAAATCCAAGAATATGATTTGCAAGAAGAAGTGAAAGTTGAAAATTCTAATTTATACAGAGAAAATCCAGCTGAAGCCCTTAAAAGATTTGATATGGCACAAATGATGTTCAGAGAAGAAAGCGAACCGTTTGTTCCTGCCGTAAAAGAAGATATGGCAGGGCTTGACGGGAATGGGAACAATGTAAGCTTAGAAAGAGAAATGATGCAAACCGCAAAAACAGGTACGCAATACACAATTTTATCGACGCTTTTAGGCAACTCTTTCGACGGACTTGAACAAGTAATTAAAGGACAATAGGTGAAATATGAGTTTTGATTTATTTGATATAACAGCAAGCTCAATGAGTGCCCAAAGAACACAAATGGACACTATTTCAAGCAATATTGCAAACGCAAACACAACAAGAAATGCTCGTGGCGAAAAAGAAGTTTACAAGAAAAAAGAAGTAACATTCCAAGCAGTTTATAAAGACAGGCTTCAAAATAGCGGAAGTCAAACACCAACTGCTAATTTCGTTGCAGGCGCAACTCCAAATGGCGCATTTTTAAATGGCGGAATCACTTTTGGCAACAATTCAACAACTTGCCAAGGCGTTGAAGTTGCAGGAATTACAGATAGTAAAGAACCATACAGAACAATTTATGATCCAGCGCACCCAGATGCCGATGAAAACGGTATGGTAACTCTTCCAAATGTGAATATCGTTGAAGAAATGGTGAATATGGTAAATGCTTCAAAAGCGTATGAAGCAAGTGCAACAATTGCAAACACTGCAAAAACAATGATGCAGGCAGCACTTGGAATATAAGGAATAAAAAATGAGTTTAGGATTTAATGCATTAAATTCAATAAATGAATATAATAGAGTCTTCCAAGAGGATATGAACAGAATTAACGCTGATATCCAAGGCCAAGGCGATTTTAACGAAATTTTTAATAATATAAATAATCAAATTGAAAACCCAACATTTAACGCAGGAATTGCAATGAATGTTGGCGCTGATGCAATAAATGCTCAAAAAGTTGAAAATTTATCAGATAGCGCAAGAATGATGAATACTTTTGGAAATTCAATAACAGGTGCCATTAATTCATTGAACGAAACACAACGTGAAGCAGAACATGCTATCGAAACCCTTGCAACAGGTGGAGATATCAGCATCCACGATGTTATGATAGCATCTAAAAAATCAGGAATTGCAATGCAAATGGCAATTCAACTTAGAAACCAAGCGCTCAATATGTATAACGAATTTAAAAATATGGGAATCTAATTTTAAGTATTCGTAACAAACTAGTTATAATCACAAAAAAAAGATATTATAAAAGCAGGAAGACAATATGACAGGCAATCTCAAAGCAATAATAGATGATTTAAGAAAACTGTGGAACGGTTTAGATTTGAACCAAAAATTCACAGTTTCAGCACTGACCGTTGTTGCAATTGTCGCTAGCATATTTTTTATCGTTAAGGCAAGCGAGCCAAATTGGAGTGTGTTATATTCAGATTTAGCTGAACCAGATGTTGCGGCTATTGCTGAAAGCCTTAAAAAAACAGGCTATGCTTATAAAATTTCAGAAGATAAAAAAGCAATTCTTGTTGCGGCAGATAAAAAAGAAGAACTTAGAATGTTCGTTGCAGAAAACGATTTAATCCAAGATTCTTCTCCTGGATTTGAACTTTTAGACGACCTTCAATTAGGTTCAACTGATTTCAAAAATAAACTTACAAAACAAAGAATTTTTCAAGGCGAATTAACTCGCTCAATTGAAAAATTAAATGGTATATCAAAAGCAAGAGTGCAATTAGCAGAGCCTGAACGTTCAGTGTTTGCCGATGAAGACGAATCACCAACTGCAAGCGTTATGTTGATTCTAGAGCCAGGGTATAGAATTAAAGCAAGCCAAGTTAATGCAATTAAAAACCTTGTAGCATACGCTATTCCAAGACTCACTTCAGATAAAGTATTCTTAACAGACCAATATGGCAATGTGTTATCTGAAGACGTTTCAAAAAATTCTAACGATATGCAAAGTTTCAAATCAAACTTTGAAAAAGATAGCGCAAAGAAAATCAAAGAAACACTTGAAACAATAATGGGTAAACATAATGTTTCAGTTCAAGTGAGCGCAGAACTCGATTTCAACTCAACTCGTGCAACAATTGAAAGCTACACACCAGCAAATGCTAATGGTCAAGGCATTGTTGTAACATCTCAAGGTGAAAAAGAATTTTACAACAACCCAAATGCAGCTCCAGCGAACGTAGCGACAACAACTACAACAGATGCTTCTGGTCAAACTGTTACTCAAAGCACAACACAAGATAATAAAAATATGAGCTATGGCAAAGAAAGAAATGCCGTAAGCTACGCGGTTGCAAAAGAAGTTAAACAGGTTGTTTACGCACCTGGAAGCGTTAGAAGAATGACTGTTGCAGTTGCAGTAAATAAAATTTTAACTGATTCTGAAAAGAAAGAAATTGAAAACCTTGTTGCAGCTGCAGCTGGTATGGATCTTGAAAGAGGAGATATGATTAATATCTCTAGCTTGAAATTCACAAACGAAGTGGACAAACAAGAAGATACAAAAGCACAACAAGATTCAATGACATATAACATCATAGAGCTCATCTTTACAAAAATAGCACCTCTTGTGATACTATTAATATTAGGACTTGTGGCACTCAACACATTTGCAACAGTTCTTAAAAGACCTGAAGTTGCAAGAAGTTATAGAGATGAAGAAGAGGATTATGGAATTGACCCATTCTTAGCACTTCAAGACGCTCAAGAAATCGAATTAGAAGAACCACAAGAAAACGTATTCAATGTTGTCGTAGAAAGAAAGAAAAGCGACATCACAGATGCAATAGCGCAAGACCCAGCAGAAGCTGCAAGATTGCTCACAACATATATTAGAGAATAATTTTAAATGGCGAAAGAAGAGAAAAAAGCACCGATAATTAACGTAGATTCAATGAAACCAAGCCAAAAAGTTGCGGCTTTGCTTATCTTGCTTGGTCCAGCATCGTCTGCTGAAATTATGAAAAACATCCACGATGACGAAGTGTTAGAGCAAATCACGCTTGATATTGCCTCAATGCAAAAACTTCCTCAAGAAGCGCTTGAAGCTATCGTCAACGAATTTCATACAATCTTTAAAGCTTCAGATATGGTTTCATCAGGCGGTATGAACTATGCGAAAACTTTGCTTGAAAAAGCATATGGTGGAGAAGAAGCTGCAAAAATTTTGGATAGACTTGTATCGGTTTTAAACACAAACCCATTCCAATTCTTCAACGATGCCGACCCTGTACACCTTGCAACATCATTCCAAAACGAAAACCCACAACTTATTGCACTTATCCTTGCATATTTAAGGCCTGATATTTCAGCAAAAGTTTTAAACTCACTTCCACCAAACGTTCAAGCAAAAGTTTCATTAAAAATTGCACAAATGGAATCAACTAACCCAGAAATTATTTCAGAAGTTGAAAAAATTGTTGAATCAAGATTTTCAAATGTCGTTGTTCAAGACTTTTCAAAAGTTGGCGGAACAGTTACTCTTGCAAGCATATTGAACAGAACTGACCGTGCAACAGAGAAAAACGTAATTGAAATGTTAGAAGAAGTGACTCCAGAAGTTGCTGAAAACGTGCGTGCTTTGATGTTTGTATTTGAAGATGTTGTGAACCTTGAAGACAAAGCAATTCAAAGGATTCTTCGTGAAGTTGATTCTAAAGATTTATGCTTAGCGCTTAAAGGTGTGAAAGACGAAATTAAAGATAAATTCTTGAATAATATGTCAGAACGTGCTCAAGCAATCTTGCTTGAAGAAATGGAATACTTAGGACCAGCTCGTGCTAAAGATGTTCAAGAAATGCAAACAAAAATCGTATTTACAATTAGAAGCCTTGAATCTAGCGGTGAAATTACTATTTACAGAGATAGCGCTGAGGACGAATTAATTGACTAGAATTAGAGATTACAGCATTAATATGGATTCTTCTGTAACCGTTGGTGAAAAGGAAGAAGAAATCCGAGTAGAAAGTGTCCAAGAAACTCAAATTAGAGATGTAATGGAGCCTATTCTGCAACGTGCTCGTGCTCAAGCGCAAGAAATTCTTGATAATGCTCGTGCTCAAGCAAAAAAAGAAGTTGAAGAACTCAACCAAAGAAAAGCAGAAATTGAAAATGACATTGAAGCGCTTAAAAAAACTGTTGCAGACGAAGGCAGAGAAGAAGGTTTCAAACAAGGCTACGAAGAAGGCTTGAAAAGCGCTCAACAAGCCTCTCAAGATAAAATTGATGCAGTTGATTTATTTGCAAAGTCAAATTTTGAAATTAAAAACAAAATTCTAAACTCAACAAAAGATGATATTTTAAATTTGTGTTTTGAAATAACAAAAAAAGTATGTTTTAAAGAGCTTGATGCTGAAATCTTGGGGAAAATTATTGATAAAGCACTTGCATTGCTTGAAACAAAATCTCAAGTAAATGTTATGATAAGCCCAAAACTAGCAGAAAGACTGCCTGAAAATTTCGACAAAAACTTTATGAACATAAGAATCATTCAAAATGCCAAGATTGCAGATGATTCAATCATTGTCGAAAGCCTTGCAGGAAACATCGATTGCTCTATTGGCGTACAAATTGATAAAATTGCAAACGAGATTTTAAATGAGCGAGCAGATTGAAAAAATTGATTTGCAATATGCAATAAATAAAGTAAAAGCCGTTGAGACAATCCAAGCTTATGGCAAAGTTGTCGAAATTATTGGGCTGATAATTGAAGCGGATGGTCCAAAATCAAGCATTGGCGACCTGTGCTATATCTACAAAGACGACTCTAAAACCAAAAAAATTATGGCAGAAGTTGTTGGTTACAGAGCAAATAGAATTTTACTTATGCCACTAAGCTCTATGGAAGGCATTATGGCGGGCGCACCTGTTGTCAACACTGGTTCTGATATGAAAATAAAAGTGTCTGAAACAATGCTTGGAAGGGTGCTTGATGGGCTTGGTGAACCAATTGACGGTTATGGCGATATTGTTCCTGAAAAATTATATTCAACAAACGCAGAATTTATTAACCCACTTATGAGAAAGCCGATTGACGAACCACTCTCTCTTGGAATCAGAGCGATAGACGGGTTTATAACAGTTGGAAAAGGGCAAAGAATGGGGATTTTTGCAGGCTCAGGTGTTGGCAAAAGTACAACACTTGGTATGATGGCAAAAAACACAACAGCAGACGTGAATGTTATTGCTCTAATTGGAGAACGTGGCAGAGAAGTTAGGGAATTTATTGAAAAAACACTTGGTCCAGAAGGAATGAAACGTTCAGTTGTCATTTGCGCCACAAGTGAGCAACCATCTCTTGTTAAAATTAAAGCAGGCTTTGTTGCCTGTGCTATTGCAGAATTTTTCAGAGACAAAGGAAAAGATGTGCTCTTTATGTTAGATAGCGTTACTCGTATTGCACTAGCTCAAAGAGAAGTTGGGCTTGCTGTTGGTGAACCACCAGCAACAAGAGGTTACACACCAAGCGTTTTTGCACTTATGCCAAAAATATTAGAACGAGCAGGCATTAACGAAAAAGGTACAATCACAGGGCTATACACAGTTCTTGTTGAAGGCGATGACTTTAATGAACCAATTTCAGACACCGCAAGAAGTATATTAGACGGGCACATTGTGCTTTCTCGTGACCTTGCACACAAAAACCATTACCCCGCAATTGATGTACTTGAAAGCATTTCCCGCGTTATGAACTCAATCACAACCAAAGAACACAAAATGGCGGCAGGGTTTATTAGAAACCTTCTTGCAACATATAAGAAAAATGAAGATTTAATCAACATCGGAGCATACGCAAAAGGCTCTGACCCACTTTGCGACAAAGCAATTACATTGAAAGATAAAATTGATAATTTCTTAATTCAGGAAGTTATAGATAAAGCAAGCTATGATGTTACAATCAATGAGCTTATGCAAATTTCGCAGATGTAATTAGTTTAAATATGCAATTGTGACACCGTCTCCGCCTTCTGTTTCAATGTTTCCTGCTCTGAATTTTGAAACATAAGGGGAAGTTTGAAGATACTCTCGAACTGCAGATTTAAGTGCACCAAGCCCGTGCCCATGGATAATTGTTACACTTTCAACATTTTTTAGACTTGCAAGATCGAGATGACATTCAAGATTTGTGAGCGCTTCTTCCACTCTTTCGCCTCTCAAATCAAGCCTTAAAAGATTAACACCAAGCCCTGTATTATCTGCAAAATCAACAGACACTTTTTGCAATTTCTTTGCTGGTTTTTTGTTTGTGAAAGCAAGTTTTGAAGTTTTAAGAGTGGTTTTGAGAAGCCCAAGCTGAATTTCAACGTTACCTTTTTTATCTGGCATAGAAAGTAAGATTGCAGGAGTATCCACGCCTTTAACTAGCACAGGAGAGCCAATTTTAATTGTTTCCCAATCAATTTCTTCATATTTATTCGACAATTTTTCTTCATCATCTGCAAACTGCGCTCTTGCCTCAGCCTCTAATTTTGCAAGGCGAGAATAACTTCTTCTTGCAATTTTTTCAGATTTTTCTGCACGCAATTCATCAAGCGTTTCTTTAATTTCAGCACGAGCCGCTTCAAGCGCTGTTTGATATTTTTTCTTGAAATTCTCAAGTGATTTCTTTTTATTCACCTTAATATCAGTTATTTTTTTCTCAAGTTCAATGTTCTTTTCTTTCGCTTTTTCTTCTTTAATTTTTGCCGTTTCTTCAAGCTCTTTTAATGAACTATGAGTTTTTTGGATTTTCTCAAACATTTCATAGTTTGAATTTTGTGTTTTAGATAAAATATTTTTTGCTCTGTTAATTATTTTTTCATCAATATTATAATTCTTTGAAATATTTAGTCCATTAGAGCTTCCTGCAAGACCAATATAGAGTTTATATGTGGGCGATAGGGTTTTTGTATCAAATTCAACAGAAGCGTTTTTAAAATGTTTATTTTCATATTCTAAAAGTTTCAAACCACCAAAATGAGTGGTAAGAATTGTAGTACAGTCAAGTTTTGATAAATGCTCTAAAATTGCCTGTGCCAATGCCTCACCCTCGCTTGGGTCAGTTCCTGCCCCAAGCTCGTCGAACAAAACTAAAGAATTGCTATCAACCGCTTGCATAATTCCTGCAACGTTTTGAATATGCGCACTAAATGTCGAAAGACTTTGTGCTAGAGATTGTTCTTCGGAGATATCTGCAAACACTTTTTTAAATGGATAAATTGTAGCATCAAGCGCCGGAAGGTGAAGCCCCGCACGAGTCATCAAAACAAAAAGCCCAATGGTTTTAAGTATTACAGTTTTCCCGCCCGTGTTAGCCCCTGTTATTATAAGTGAATTAAAATCTTCACCAATTGAAAAATCATTTTCCACAATATTTTCAACATAATTTATTAAAAGCGGATGTCTTGCGCCTTGTGCTTTGATGATTTTTTTATCAGAAAGCGAAGGTTCAACACCTTTAATTTTTATAGAATAAGATGCTTTAGCAAAAATAAAATCAAGTTCAGATAAAACATTTTGCAAAAGAATTAAATCTTCTTTATGTGCGTGAAGCTCTTCACTTAATTCTTTTATAATTTTTTCTTCTTCTTTAATAATGCCAATTTCAATTTCTCTAAGTTTATTATTTATTGGCACAAGTTCATTTGGTTCAATAAAAAATGTTTGCCCCGATGATGATGTATCGTGAATTATCCCAGGCACTTTTGTTTTAAAACTAGCACGAACTTGGAAAACAACCCTCTCCGCCCTTGTTGTTGGAGTTGTATCTTGGAGATAACCCACAAAATTTTGGTTTTTTAATAGTTCTGATATTTTATTTTTTAAATTTATTTCAGTGTCAACACGTGCATTATGCAAAGCTTTAAGTTCAGGGTAAAGTGTTGGCAAAATTTTTAAATTATCATTAAATGTGAGAAATATTTTTTCTCTCAAGTCTTTATTTGTGTAGATTTTCTTTGTAATTTCACTTAATTGATGTTTTTCAAAATCATCAATTTTTTTTCTTGTTTTTTCTGCCACAAGCAAAGTTTTAGCTGAATTTAGAATATCTTCTGCTGTTAAAATTTTGGTTTTTAAAATACTTGTGAAATCTGAAATATAGGAAATGGTGGAAAACGAAGATTCTCCCATCTCGTCTAAAATTTGCCTTGCTTCACCTGTGAGCGCTAAGTTTTTCTCTATTTCATCTTTTGTTGTCAAAATTTCAATATTTTCGCACCAAGAAGCACCACAAATTGTCATAGCACAAGCGGATAGGTCAGATATAACTTTATCAAATTCAAGCGATATGGCATACTTATCGAGTTTCATAAAATTATTTTACATTAAAATTAATTAAAATATGTAATTATTATTTCTTTAAGCTAAAACTTGTTAAGCCCTCTGCGGCGCTTGAGCAGACGCCATTTTTCTTTCTTTGGTTACGTTTCTTTCTTTTTGTGTGCGTCAAAAAGAAAGAAATGAACAAGTGAAAAGATAAAAGCCTTTATACTAAATGTTTTAAGCTAAAACTCGAGCTTCGCTCCTTGCCCTTCGGGGGCTTCACTCATACGTAATCTAGTGTCGAAATGTCGAAAATTCATCATTTTCGCCATTTCTCACCTTTTGAAGGCTCGCTCGTTAAAATCTAGTGCATCGCACTACGATTTTAACTTCGCTCGGGTCATTTCCCAATACAAAAACTCTCGAAAATATTATTTAAAAGCTCATCTGTTACAACTTCGCCTGTAATTTCGCCAAGCACAAGAAGTGCCGTTTTAATATCAATTGAAATTAAATCTTGAAGCTCTTGAACACTAACTGCCTCAAGTGCACAATTAATACTTTCAAGAGATTTTCTCAAGCACTCTTGTTGTCTTTGGTTTGTAATAAATTCAGTTTCAAGTGCATTAAAAGCTGAAATTTTATTTTTAATTTCTTGTTTTAGCCTGTCAATTCCAGACATATCTTTTATGCTTATCTGAATTGCGCCAACGCCATTTTCTACTGCTCCTAAATCAGCTTTTGTTGAAACATAAATAAGTGGTTTTTCTTTATCCACAAGTTCAAAAATTTCATTATCAGCTTCTGTTATACCAACATGCCCTTCATATAAAAGCAAGTTTATATCTGCATTTTGCGCAATACTTATTGAATTTTCTATCCCTATTTTTTCAACTTTATCAATGCCTTCATCTTGGCGAATGCCTGCAGTATCAATTAAAGTAGCGCAAATTCCATCAAGCTCAACTGTTTCTTGAATGCTATCTCGAGTTGTTCCAGCGATATCTGTTACAATTGCTCTATCAAGCGCTAAAAGTGCATTAAACAAAGAGCTTTTTCCAACGTTGGGTCTCCCTGTAATTGCAATTTTAATACCTTCTCTTAAAATATTGTGAGATGATGCTGAAGCTAAAATATTTTCAATTTTTTCTTTCGCAAGGTTCAGTGCAGATTCAATATCAGAGTATTCAACTTCTGCCACGTCTTCTGGAAAATCAAGAGAAGCTATAATTCTTGCTAAAATCTCTTTTAGGACTTCTCTTATTTTTTCTATTTCAGCTCTTAGTGCACCCTCTAGATTATTTAAAGATTTTTCTGCCGTTTTTGCAGTTTTAGAACAAATTAAATCCATAACTGCTTCAGCTTCTGTCAAATCTATTTTATGATTTAGAAAAGCTCGTTTCGTAAATTCACCACGTTCTGCATATCTTGCGCCAAGAGAGGTCACAAGGTTCAAAATCTCTTTTATGATAATTGGCGAACCATGTGTTTGGATTTCAATTGTATCTTCGCCTGTAAAACTTTTTGGATTTTGGAAAGGAAGAAGTATAACTTCATCTAATTTTTTACCATCGCGAATTATCCAACCATGGTTAATTTTCCCTATTTCAAATTTTTTAGAGAAAATTTTTTCAGCAATTTCAAAACTTTTATCACCGCTTATTCTTATAATACCCACACCACTATATGTTAGAGGTGTTACAGGAGCTACAATTGTATCGAATAAATTTTTCATGTTTTCATTCTACCATGTTTTATGTATCATAGAAATAAATTATAAACGGAGAGATGACAAATGGGAATTGATTTTGTAACAATCACAATAAATATACTTAAAATGCTTGCAGATAGCTTGCATTCTTGGGGGCTTGCAATTATTGCACTCACAATTGTAGTTCGTGTTCTTATGTGGCCATCAAGTGTTACTCAACAACGCTCTATGCGTGATATGCAAATGCTTCAACCAAAAATGAAGGCCATTCAGGAAAGATACAAATCTAACCCTGAAATGATGCAAAGAAAAATGATGGAATTTTATAAAGAGCATAAATTCAACCCAATGGCAGGTTGCTTGCCTATGCTTATCCAATTGCCAATTTTCATTTTACTTTACACTGCTCTTATGAGCCCACAATTTATTGAACTAGCAGGAAAAACTAATTTCTTATTTATCAATAGACTTGATGCAACAATGAAAAGTAACGCAGGAGTTAGTTTTGACAACAAATTCTCAGCAAGCAAAAATTCTCAATTCCAAACAGCAAAAAATATTGTTGTATATTTTGGAAACGAAAAAAGCGAAGAAAAAGTTGATAACCAACAAAAAGCAATTGAAGTTCAAGGCGAAATTACCCCTGGGCAAAACATTGATTTCAAAATGCACTTAGATAGCATTAAGCTTCGTTTTGAACAATTAGATAAAATTACAAAAGCAGAAGTTGATGTTCAAAATATTCAAACAAGAGAAACAGAAAAATTAACTTTTGTTAGAGATGGAAGCATCTTAAAAGCTTCAATCCCAACTCTTGTTGTAAAAGAAGAAATGCACTATGATGTTTTATTCTTAGTTGCACTATTCATTCTTACAATGTGGTTAAGCCAAAAAGTTATGATGGCACAAAATAAAAATGTTCCACAAGACCCACAACAAGCTGCAATGCAAAAATCTATGGGAACATTTATGCCAATTATGGTTGGTATGATGTTTGTATTCATTCCAATTCCTGCAGGCGTTTTATTATATCTTGTAACAAGCAATTTGTTCCAAATTGCACAAACTGTTATCATCAATAAACAACTCGATGAAGAAAAGAGATTAAAAACAGAAACAACAGATGAAACAGGCGCAAAAGTTGTTAAAGCAAAAGAAGTGAAAAATGTTGAAGAAGAAAAATAATTACATAATTCATAAATTAAAAGCGGTCTATTAGACCGCTTTTTTATTACCATTTATTGCTTCTGCAAAATTAAAGAAGCCCTGCCCTTAATTCTTCATTCGATTTTGGGCTAAGATAAGCAGGCGCTATATCAAACACAGTTTTAGCGCCACATAAACCTTCTTTATTTAACTTATAAGCAGCTCTTGCGTATGCTACAAGTACACTTGCAGTAAATTCTGGGTTAGAATCAAGCTTTAATGAATATTCAACAATATGGTTTACATTATCACTTGTTTTTCCACTTCTTAGAACAAAACCGCCGTGAGGAATTCCTGAATGGTTTTTATCTAATTCTTCTTTGGTTATAAAATGCACTGTTGTATCATAATCTGCAAAATAATTTGGCATTGTTTTAATTTCTTGCTCAATTCTTGCTTTATCTGCACCATCAGCTGCAACTACAAAACATTCTCTTGTATGTTTTTCACGAGTTGTAAGTTCAGGGTTTTTGCCAGCGCGAACTGCATCAAGCGCTTCTTCTACAGGAATTGTATATTGTTTAGCATCCACTACACCTTCAATTCTTCTGATTGCATCGCTATGCCCTTGACTGACACCTTTGCCCCAGAAAGTATAATCTTTTCCGTTTGGCAAAATTGCATTTCCATACAGTCTATTCAATGAGAACATTCCAGGGTCCCAACCAACAGAAATTATGCCAATTTTGCCTGATTTTTTCGCTACTTCGTCAACTCGAGCAAAGTGTTCAGGAATTTTTGCGTGGGTATCAAAACTATCAATCACGTTAAATAATTCAACGTGTTTTGGCGTCTGCTCAGGTAAATCTGTTGCACTTCCACCACAAATCACTAAAACATCGATGTCGTTTTTATATTTTTCAATTTCATCAATAGATAAAACTTTAGCTGTTTGAGATTTTATTTTAAGTGAATCTGGATTTCTTCGAGTAAAAACTGCAAATAATTCCATATCATCGTTCATATTAATTGCTTGTTCAACCCCACGACCTAGGTTCCCATAGCCTAAAATTCCTACTCTTATCATTTTTGTTCCCTTATTTTTCCCGCAAACAATATTACAACTAAAATTTTTTCAATTCAATATTTTTGCGTCGAAATTATAATTCTCTTCTTCCCTCTAACGCTTTTAAAAGCGTTAGTTCATCTGCATATTCAAGCTCTGAACCAAGTGGCAAACCAAACGCTATCCTAGACACTTTCACACCAAAAGGTTTCAACAATTTTGTTAAATACATACTTGTTGCTTCGCCTTCAACAGTTGGATTAATTGCAAGAATAATTTCTTTAATATCTGCACTATGCACTCGCTCAAGTAACTCACGCACTCTAATATCATCTGGCCCAATCCCATCCATTGGAGAAATTAAACCGCCAAGCACATGATACACTCCTTTGTATTCATTTGTGCGCTCAATTGCCATCAAATCTTTAGTTTCTGCAACAACACAAATTAACTCTTTATTACGGTTAGCGCTAGAGCATATTTCACAAGGACTATCAGATGACATATTGAAACATACTTCGCAATATTTTATTGTTCTTTTAGCCTCAATCATTGAAGATGCGAAATTTTCAACTTCATAATCAGGCATTTTTATCATATAAAGAGCAAGCCTCTGTGCTGTTTTAGGGCCAATTGAAGGCAATTTTTGAAAATACTCTATTAATTTTGCTAAAGGTTTTGTATATTCCACTAGAATAACCCTGGAATTGAAATGCCGCCTGTTAATGTTTTCATTTTAGCTTCCATTTCATTAGTTGCTTTTTGAGTTCCGTTCATAAGAGCTTCTGTGATTAAATCTTCAAGCATT
Source organism: bacterium (assembly GCA_017396695.1). GTDB lineage: Bacteria > Cyanobacteriota > Vampirovibrionia > Gastranaerophilales > Gastranaerophilaceae > RGIG1918. Next base: position 43,661 of record JAFQLC010000005.1, on the reverse strand, counting down.
TCGATTGTTTCTGTATCAACTGAATCAGGATTTTCTGGATTAATTGCCTCAGGTTTTATTTTAATTCTTTTAAATTTTGCTTGGCCAGTGTACACAACTTCAACTGCACCGCCAGCTGATTGAGCAACAACTTCAACATTCTCTAATTCTTTTTGTGTTTCCATTAAACGTTTTTGCATTTTTTGCACGTTTTGCATCATGTTCATTATATTCATAGAAAAAACTCCTCATTTTTGATAAAATATATTATATGCAAAATTCAACATATCTTCAAGAATGTTTCAATAAAAATAAATTATCAAGATGGCAACAAGGGCTAATGCCACTAAAGTTTTTCATTGCACCTTTTTCTTTTTATTCAAAACAAAGCGAAACCGAAAAATATAAATATAGAGAAATGGTAATTCGTGCGCTAAACACTTGGGAATCTTTAAGCAATGGCACTGTTTCTTTTGAAATTGTAACTAATTTGAATGATTCACAAGTCAACTTAGAATGGAAAAGGGTAGATAGAAAATCTCTTGGAATGTGCCATTTTAATTTTGATAAATTTGGCAGATATTATTCTGCAGAAGTGCAAATTGGAATTTCAGATGGTATTTTGCACAGTCAGTATATGGATGATAATGAAGTTTATCACACAATTTTACATGAAATTGGCCATGCCGTTGGGCTTGGACACTCTCCATACCCAGACGATATTATGTACACCCCACACCAATATGGAAGAATTAACCTCACAAAAAGAGATATAAAAACTCTTAAATGGCTTTATAAATTTGAAATCGGGAAAACTGAAAGCGAAATTTTGGCACTACACCCAAACACTGGTGCAAAAAACATCGATGAACTTGTCGGTAAATTATCAGGCGAAAAAAGTCAGTTTGAACAAGTTAAAGATTCCCTCTTAAGTGCTCCAAAAAGAAATCTTATTGAAGAAAATCAAAATATTGGTGACCTTAAAAAATATTTAATGCAAATACACAACCAAAATTTCAATTTGAGTGGCAAAATTGAAGAAAATAAAGAATAAACATTACATTTCTTAACAAAAATTCTTCAAATACTAACTATATATGGAAAAAATTGTTATAATAAATCTTGTTAGGTATGTGGAGATAATGTATGCCACCAATTCATATTTCAGATGAAGAATTTGCTGAACTTTTAAAAGGCTATGATTACAATTTTAAAAAAGGTGATTTAGTTAAAGGTACTGTTATTAATTATGATTCAGAAGGCGCAATAATTGATATTGGTTCTAAAACAAGCGCTCTATGCCCAAACCAAGAAATCAAAAATTACAAAGACGATGTCGTTGAGCAAATTTTAGAAAAAAACAAAGAATATGAATTTTTAATCACAGATAATGAGGATGAAAACGGCAAGTTTACTGTTTCTTATAAAAAAGTGGCAACTGCATACAACATCAAAAAACTTGAAGAAATCAAAGCGAAAGATGAAATTGTAACAGGAATTATTGTTCAATCTGTTAAAGGCGGCTTGCTTGTTGATGTTATGGGTGTTCGAGGCTTTGTTCCTTCAAGTCACCTAAGGCTTAAAGAAGACGAAAGCAACATTATTGGAAAAGAAATAGAACTCAAAATTTTAACGTTAGATAACACGCAAAACAACTTTATTTTATCCAACAGAAAAGTTTACACAGATAGCCTAGAAGAAATCAGAAAAGATATTTTCTCTCAACTTGAAGAAGGTCAGGTTGTTAAAGGAGAAGTTGTTAGAATTGCAGATTTCGGCGCATTTGTCGATATTGGAGGAGTTGACGCATTACTTCCTCTAAGTCAAATTTCTTGGCGCTGGGTAGAGCATCCTTCAGATATTTTAAAAATTGGCGAAAAGATAAATGTTGAAATTTTGAGCATTGATTTCAGCAAACACAGAGTTTCACTAAGTTTGAAAAACCTAGAACCAGACCCTTGGGTTGAGGCTAAAGGGAAAATTGCTGAAGGTGCAAAATTAAAAGGCAAAATTATCCGCATCAAACACTTCGGCGCTTTTGTTGAAGTTTACCCTGCAGTTGAAGCGCTTCTTCCTCAAGCAGATGTTGTTGAATATCAAAACAAAGCAAACACAATTCTTTCAGAAAACGATGAAATTGATGTGATTGTTACTAAATTTAACCCTGAAGATAGACGCATTGCACTTAGCATAGCCGAATAATTATTCAAACACTATTTCATAAGTTAAATCTGCTCTCTTGTTTTTAAAGCGAGGTGTGTTTTTCCATAATTTCACACGAATTGCGGCAGGCAATTTTTTAATTCTTATTTCATATCTTGTATCTCTTGGGGAGTAATTATTGCAACCCCCAGGAAGCCCGCAGGCATATCCTCTGTGCCAAAAACCACGGGGCTCTGAAATGTATAGTGCCATATTATTGGTTTGGTTATCAAAATCAAGATTATAATAATCTGAAGCAAAAATCGCACTGTAGCCTAAATCTCGGGGGTTTGCCGTTTCAAGAAAATATGGTTGCGGAATATAGCCTAATTTTGCTTTAACAGAAGAAAGGTCGATATAAGTCGTAATTGTTTTAGTGTCTTCATAGTAAACAACTTTTCTCGGAATGAAGTAGTAAGATTCATCGCACTCATTTGGCGAATTGTTTAATATTGTTGGTATCAAAGGGTGCAATATTAATTCAGGGTTTAAAATCATTAAAGATTCTCTTGAATCGCCTTCACCTATTTGATAGTTAGGCCCTTCTGTACCAACGCAAGCCGCTTGCATTGCACCAATCCAAGGCAAACCATCTTCCATTTCAAAAACTTCTCTTGAAGGAACATAGTCATGCAAATCTTTAAAAACTGGTGAAGTTTTAACAGCTTGACTTCTTAATGTAAGAATATCTTCAGAATTTAAATCCGAAAAATTAATCATATCGCTAATTCTAATACTTTCGCCACCCATTCTCCCGATTATTTCATAATATAAATTTTCGTCTGAATAAATATCTTTTTTATGCTCTACAATCTTATTTTTATTATATGATTTCGTATTTTTTGAAATAGAATTTGGAATAAAAGGCACAACAGAAAAAAAGAATACGAAAACAAGAAATGCAATTATGTATCTATAAAGCGTAATTGTTCTCAAAAAAGATGATTTTAGTGCTGAACCACACGAAGGGCAAACCACGGCATCGCAATCAACCACATTAGCGCAAACCGAACACTTAACATGTCTTTTTGTTCCACATAACGGACAAAAACTATCAAAAACACTAAGTTTATGCCCACAAGTAACACAAGAATTGATTGTTTTTGCGCCCATAAAAAACCTTTTTCACTACACACAAAGTATAACATTTATTGCAATAGTTCGCCAAGAGTTGTAGAATTTTTCTATGGAAAATAATAAAAAACTTTTATATTTAGGCCCAAATGGTTCATATTCGCAAATTGCGATGGAAAAAGTGAACAAAAAAATATTAAAAGATTACGTGCCAGAGAGCATATCAACAATTAAAAAAATTCTTGATATTTTGCCTCAAAACCTTTCATATTATGGTGTTTTGCCAATCGAAAACTCTCTTGAAGGAATAGTTCGTGAAACAATAGACAACCTTGCTTCTTCTAAACTTAAAATCATGGCAGAAATTTTAGTTCAAGTAGAACATTCTTTAATTTCAAACGATAAAATCGAAAATATAACTCACATTGTTTCACACCCACAAGCACTTGCTCAATGCCAAAACTATATTTCACAAAATTTTGGCTCAAACATTGAACTTATAAGCGCTTCATCAACTTCAAATTCAGCAAAAATTGTAAGTGAAAAAGGGGCAGGGTACGCTTCAATTGCAAATGAATATTGCGCAGAATTATATGGTTTAAATATTTTGGCAAAAAAAATAAATGATAATCCTGCAAATTTTACTCGCTTTGTGCTTGTAGGATATGAAGATTTAAAGTTGCCATGCAACAGAACTTCTCTTGCATTCACAACAAAAAACGAATCAGGAGCACTTTTGCGTGTTCTTGAAGTGTTTAAAAAATACAATTTGAATTTAATTTATATTGAAAGTAGGCCATCTAAAAAAGTGCTCGGTGAATATATTTTCTTCGCTGATGTTGATAAGGGTTATCACATGATAGAGCCTGCAATTAAAGAAATATCTTCAATTTGCAACTTCTCAAGAGTACTTGGTGCATATTCCGCTATCCAAGATTAATTTCTTGCATTTGTTTATATTTTTTATCCAAGAAAAATAATGGATGCTTGAGAATCATATCCAAAAAGCCTAAATGCCTCATCGCTCTGTCTTCCCTTTGCCAAGTTGCATATGATTCTAACCTAAATTCTGTTAATTTGTGTGCCCTGAGGTAATCTTCTTGTTTTGGTTGATAACATCCAAAACCTTTGCGCCAAGGTTTATAAACGCTTGTAAAGTGTATAATTGCAGGGTTATTAATTGCATTTTTATACTCTTCTAAATTTTCATATTCTGCCCAAATAGCAATCGGACAATATTGCAAATTCCATCTCAAATCAAGAAATTTCACTTTTTGAACAAATAATTTGTTAAGCGCAATTTTATCATATCTTGTGTGTTTTTTAGAGTTTTTTAGCGCCATATAAACAGCACGTTCTGGAATATTTTCTTCATTCCATTTTTTGCAATTTATAACCATCAAGCCTGTATTGAAAAATTTGCTTTTTTTATCGAGATATTTTCTTGAATATTTTTTGCTTTTAGCATCTTCAACCGCAAGCACAAAATTATCCTCAAAATCCATATCCCACAATGGTTTTAAACTTTCTTTTGCAACAATATCTGATTCAAGATAAATAACTCTTTCAAGTTTGCTTATTTCTTTCACTTGTGGCACAAGAACCGACCAAAAAGTACGTTCTGGATAACCTGATAATTTATATTTTTTTAGAATACTGTCATCTATTTTGTTAAATTCAATTTTTGCATTTTTATAACTTTGCGCAACTTGAATAAGGCTTCTTTTAGAATTTTCACTCAAACCGCCATCTAAAATATGAAAAACAAGATTTTCATCTCTTGTAGTTTCGCAAACGCTAGTCACCGCAACAACGGCATATTCCGTGTAATTATCATTATGTGCAAGCGCTATATGTATTTCGTTATTTTTTTGCATATGGTTTAATTTTAACATATAATTTCTTTATGGAACAACTCGCAATTTTCACAATTTGCACTATTTCTGGAATTTTTACGGGGCTTTTAGGAATTGGCGGCGGACTTATTATAATTCCTGCTTTTATGATAATTTTGCCACTTTTTGGGATAACACACTTTGGACCACACCAAATAATTGCAATAAGTTCAACTTGCGTTTTTTTAAATAGCTGGTCTGGACTTTTTTACAGAAGAAAAGAAAAATTTTTAGAAAAAAAATTTGTAATCAGTGCTTCTGTTGCAGTTATAATCGGCACCTTGCTTAGTGCATACGCAACATCTTATGCGCCTATCAAACCAATTTTTGTAATTTATATTTTGGTTTGTCTTGTGTCAATTTATTTGATGAAACATGAAGTGCATTTTAAATTCAATAATAATGCATTTTTATATCTGCTTTTCGGCTTTATTGGCGCAATTAGTGCCGCCATTGGAATCGGCGGAGCTGTTCTTTTTGCAACAGTTTTAAAATGTTTCAGAAAAGAAACAACAAAAGAACTTCTGCCAACAATCACTTTAATTGTGGCGCTTCACGCTTTATTTGCTTTTCTTGGAAAAGTTTGCGCTGGTGCAGTTGTATTTTCTGTAATACCTGCAGCACTTATAGCAAGCGTGATAGGTGCCAAAATCGGAGTTAAAATTTCGAAAAAATTAAGCACAAAAGTAATTGAAAACTTAATGGTTTTAATTCTTTTAGTTGCAATAATTCGTGTTGGGTTTGAATTTTTTAACTAAAACTTAAGTTCTAAGTTGAGAACATACCAAATTCGGTTTGTGCGTTGTTATGAACAACATCTCTCAAACCATCAATGTCAGCATCTACTGCTTCAACTTCAGTTTCAACATCTTCTTGCTGCATTTCATATGGTCTTTCTTTAGCATCCCATTCGGCTCTAAGTCTTTCAGCTTCTCTTGTTTGTTCTTGAGTTAATCTTTGTTGTTCTGTAATAAGTTCTTGATATTGTTGTGTATAATCTGAAGTATTTGGGTCTAAACCATCAAGTTGCACTTGAATTTGTTGGTTTTCAATCTCTTGTTGGTTGGCTAAAAGTTGCATTGCATTTGTGGCTGCATTATGCATATGCAAAAGAGTATCTTTAATGTCCATCAAAATTCCATTTAACGAATTTTTCTGAGCAATTTTAGATAATAATTCTAAATTTGGACCTGCTATACTCATTCGTAGCCTCGTTTAGTTACTCTTAAATAAATAAAAACAAAATATATACAGTTCATGCAGAAATTATATACTTTTTTACAAAAGTTAACATTTCAAAATAAAATTATTTAATTCTCGCAAGCAAGAAAAATCGAACAATTTTATTGAGCAGAGTTTGAGGTATAAATTTTGTGAATTGAGCAACTTTAGCATCACGGCCAACTGTATATGAAGCAGATGGATTTTTTGCTTTTAAGGCACGCAAAATAACTTTTGCAACAACTTTAGGTTCAAGCCCTGTGGCTTCATTTTTTTTAGCGTTTTCAATTAAAAAATCGCCCACTTTTTCATATTCACCAACGAAATTTTTAAAATTGTTTTCGTTTAACTTTATAGAACTTGACCAAAATGGAGTTTTTATAACCCCAGGTTTAATTGAAACAGTTTTAATTCCAGTTTCAACTGAAAACAAATTCAAAATAACATCACCCGCAGCTTTTGAAGAGCAATAAGGAGATATAAAAGGAAAAATACCAAATGATGCCATCGAGCTTACATTTATAATTCTTCCAAATTTTGGTGTAATTTTTTTGGCAAAATGTTTGAGAAGCTTAAATAACCCAAAGAAATTTATGTCAAATTGAGTGCGAAGCGCACCTTCTTCCATGTGCTCAATTGGGCTTGAAATTGCAACTCCTGCGAAATTTATAAGCGCATATAATTCATCAAAATTCGAAGCAAGATTTAAAACAGATTGTTCATCCGAAACATCCAAAAAATTGTGTGCTAAATCAGAATTTTCTTCTGCAATTTCACTTCTTGTAGCAAGATAAATTTCAAAATCATCTTCACATCTTAATAGCTTAATTAATTCCTTTGCAATACCTGAATTTGCGCCTGTTATCAATACTTTCTTCTTCATAGAATTATTATACTCTAAAATGCTAAAATTGGCGTTTTTCAATTAAATATGGTACTATTTGCATATGGAAAAGAAGTTGGACATAGTAACTATTGGCGAAAGTTTAGTGGAGTTAAGCTCAAACACATCACTTGTTATAAGCGAAAATTTCACAAAATTTTTTGGCGGAGACACTCTCTGCACAGCAGTTTCAGCCCTCAGGTCGGGTGGTACTGTTGGCTATATTACAAAAATTGGAAATGACCCTTTTGGGGAATATTTGCTCGATGCTCTTCAGCTTGAAGGGTTGGACACTTCCCAAATAAAGCTTGATTGCGGGCAAAATGGTGTTTATTTTATTGGACGCACAAAAGAAAAAAACACCCTGCAATATTACAGAAAAAAAACTGCTGCTTCAAAATTAAGCCTTGAAGACATTAATTTTGATTATATAAATTCTGCAAAATTATTTTACGCAACAGGTTTTGTTCAATCTTTATCCTTGAATTGTTCTGAAGCAATTAGGGAAATTTATTCTTTTGCAAAAGAAAACAAAATAATAACAGCATATGACCCAAATTATTCACCTTACGTTTGGGAAGCACACGAAGCAAGAGAAGCATTTGAAGCAGTTTCTGGCAACATAGATGTTTTATTTTTAAGAGATGATACAGACGCAAATGCTATTTTTGAAACGGACTCAATAGATGAAATAATCAAAAAAGTCAGCGATATGGCAATTTCAACAATCGTTATCAAAGAATATAAAAAAGGAATTCATATAGTTCATAGTGGAAACCGTGAATTTATAGAATATATTCCGATGGAAATTATTGATGCAACAGGTTGCGATGCCGCATTCAATGGCGCTTTCTTATCCGCAATACTTGATGGCGCAACTCCTTATGTTGCAGGTAAATATGCAAACGCTCTTTCAATGTTGCAAATACAAAAAGTGGGCGCAGTAAAATCAATCCCTAACAAAAAAGCTGTACAAAAATTATACGAGGAAATTTATGGCTAAACCTTCAAATATTTTAATTTCAGGCTACATAGGCTTTGAAAATTTCGGAGATGATGCAGTTTTTGCCCTACTTGTTGGACACTTAAAAAGCAAAGGATTAAATGTATCTGCACTTTCTTCTAATCCTCAAAAAACTGCAAAAACTTATGGCGTTAACGCATGCAAATATAAAGATTTTAACGAAGTGTATAACGCAATAAAAAATACAGACATTCTAATTTCTGGCGGAGGAAGCTTGCTTCAAAATAAAACAAGCAACGGAAGCCTCTTATATTATTTAGGAATTATACTTCTTGCAAAATTACTCGGAAAAAAAGTTATAATCTTTGCTCAAGGAATAGGGCCAATCAAAGGTGGGCTCTTCAAATTTCTCACAAGTTCAATATTAAAATTAACAGATTTAGTAACAGTTCGAGACAGAGACTCTCAAAATTTACTTGCAAGTTGGGGCGTTAAATCAAAAACAGTTGTTGACCCTGTTTGGTCTTTAGATATGCCAACTCACAACCCACAAAACGCAATAGGAATACAAGTAAGAGATTGCAAAGGTATGACAAAATATTCGCCACTTGATTTTCTTTATTCAATAGGCGATTTCTATCCAGACAAAGAAATTAAAATTTTCTGCCTACAAAACTCTCAGGATTTTGTTTTTTCAAGACAATTCTATACTCTTCTTAAACAAAAATATCCAAATATTAATGCAAAAGTTATAACATACACAAAACCAGACAAACTTTTAGAAGAATTTGAAACTCTTGAAAGGCTTATTGCAATGCGTTTTCATGCTTGTCTTGTGGGTCTCAAAATGGGTGTTAAAGTCTTACCTTTGTCATACGATGAAAAAGTTACCTCTTTTGCAAACGAAATGCAATTGCCTTATGTGGATATATACAAAAGCAATGACTACCATGAACAATTAAACGATTTTTATACATACAAAGAACCTGAAATTGTCGAAAAGAAAAGAAGAGTTAATTTTGACTGGGAATATTTCGACAATATTTTAGACGAGGAGATTAAATAATGATTATACCAAGCATTGACATAATGAACGGCAAAGCAGTTCAACTAAAACAAGGAAGTGAAAAAGTTTTAGAAAAAGAAAACGTACTAGAACTAGCTCAATATTTTTCAAGATTTGGTGAAATTGCAGTAATCGACCTTGATGCAGCTATGGGAAAAGGCAACAATGAAGAACTTATCGCAAAAATCTGCAAAGTTGCAAAATGTAGAGTAGGTGGCGGCATAAGAGATGTCGAAAAAGCAAAAAGAATGCTCTCATTAGGCGCACACAAAATCATTATTGGGACAGCTGCAGATGAAAATTTTCTTGCAAAACTTCCAAAAGAAAGAGTGCTTGTTGCAATCGATTCAAGAAACGGAAAAATCACAATCAACGGCTGGCAATCAGATACAGAATACTCAACTGAAAGTTATGTAAAAAGATTTGCAAATTTCTGCTCGGGCTTTTTATACACAATTGTTGAAAAAGAGGGAATGCTTCAAGGAACAAATATCGAGGCGTATAAAAAAATCAAAGAAGTTACAAATCTTCCAATTACAGCAGCAGGCGGAATTACAACACTAGACGAAATTAAACAACTCGAAGAATTAAATATTTCATCTCAACTTGGAATGTCAATTTACACAGGAAAAATTAAACTTGAAGAAGCTTTTTGTTCTTGTTTGGATTTTGAAAAACAAGGGGGGCTAATTCCAACAGTTGTTCAAGATATAGACACAAAACAAGTTTTAATGCTTGCATACTCAAATAAAGAAGCGGTTAAAAAAACCTTAACAACCGGAAAAGTAACCTATTTCAGCCGTTCAAGAAACGAACTTTGGACAAAAGGCGAAACATCTGGCAACACTCAAGAATTAATCAGCGCAAAGTTTGACTGCGACGGAGATACAATTCTCTATAAAGTAAAACAAAAAGGAGTGGCTTGCCACTTGGGCAGATATAGTTGCTTTGAAGACAAAGATTTCACTATAAATGCTCTCTATGATGTAATTTTAGATAGAATGAAAACACTAGATGAAAAAAGCTATACTGCAAAGCTTATTAAAAATGATTTTTATCTAAAAAGAAAAATTATGGAAGAAGCTTTCGAAACAGTGAACTTCGAAGAAGGTGATGGACTTGGTTGGGAAGCAGCCGATCTTATTTATCACTTAATGGTTTTCCTTGCAAAAAATGAAACAAAATGGCAAGATATAATTAATAATTTATCATCGAGGGTCAAGTAGCATGAAAATTTTAAACAAATACAACACAGAAGAATTTTTGAAAGACATCGAATATGAAAATATTTCAGTAGTTCAAGAAATCATTGAAGAAGTTAAAAAAGACGGCGACAAGGCAATTATTAAATATTCTAAAATGTATGATAAAGAGCCTGTTGAAAACACAAATGCTTTTGAAGTTTCAAAAGAAGAAATAGAAGAAATAGTAAACTCGCTAGACAAAAATCTTTACGATGCAATTACATACACTGTAAAAAGTGTGGAAAAGTTTGCTAGAGCACAAATGAAAACAGTTCACCAAATGGAATTAAAAATTGGCGATTCTATTTTGGGGCAAAAAATTGCGCCTATCGAAAGAATTTTATGCTATGCCCCTGGTGGAAATTATCCGCTTCCATCATCAGCTTGCATGACGATTATTCCAGCTCGTGTTGCAGGGGTTAGAGAAGTTATTTTAACATCGCCTAACATCAAACCAGAAACAATTGCAGCAGCGCATCTTGCTGGAGCAGATAGAATTTTCAGACTTGGCGGTGCACAAGCTATCAGCGCTTTTACTTATGGCACAAAAACAGTTCCTACTGTTGATAAAATTGTTGGCCCAGGGAACAAATATGTAACTGCTGCTAAAAAATATGTTTATGGAAAAGTTGATATTGATTTTCTTGCAGGGCCTTCTGAAGTTTTAATTATCGCAGATGAAACTGCAGACGCAAAACTTATTGCAGCAGACATTTTAGCACAAGCTGAACACGATAAAGACGCTCGTGCATACCTTATTTCAACATCAAGAGCACTTGTGGATAATGTTCGAGAAGAAGCAGACAAAATTCTTGAAACACTTGAAACTAAAGAAGTTGCAGAATATGCTTACAATCAATCAATTGCGATTGTTGTAGATGATATCAGAGAAGCAATCCAACTTGCAAACAGAAGAGCACCAGAACATGTTGAATTACAATTTGAAGGCGCAGAAGAATATAAAGACAAATTTAGAAATTTCGGCACATTATTTATTGGCAAATATAGCGCAGAAGTTTTTGGAGATTATTGTTCAGGCACAAACCACGTGCTTCCAACAAACAAAGTTTCAAGATATAGAGGCGGTTTGTCTGTTTTTGATTTCATCAAAATACAAACTTACCAAACAATTGATGAAAATTATGCGAAAGAACTGTCAAAATATTCTTCAATTTTGGCAAACGCAGAAGGACTTATGGCGCACAAGCTCGCAAGCGATTTAAGAGGACAAAATGGCATTTAGAATAAAATTTATATCAAAAGACACACAAACAAAACTTCTTTCAGCACTATTAAGTGGACTTTATCGCTTCAAAAAACATTTTTTCAAATGCAAAAATATCAATTTCCCAAAAGATATGCCTGCAATTATAGCGCTTTGGCATGAACATCAATGTGGTATATATGGTTTTGTAAAAGAAGCTGAACTTGCCGTTATGGTTTCAAAATCAAGAGACGGAGATATGATTGCAGCAGCAAGTGAAGCAGTTGGACTTAAAGCAATCAGAGGGTCATACGCAAGAGGCGGCGCAGGTGCTGCACTAAAATTCATTGAAACATTGAACGAAGGAATAAGCGCCGCAATCACAATTGATGGACCTCGTGGACCAAGAAGAGTGGTTAAAAAAGGCGCAATTGAAATTGCTAAACTTTCAGGCAGACCCATTGTTCCTTATGTTTGGTATAGCGATTCTATTGGCATGCTAAAATTCAAATCTTGGGATGAGATGCGCTTCCCACTCACAGGGATTGACACAGTTGGGCTTTATGGTGAACCAATTTATGTTGACAAAGATGCAACCCCTGAAGAAATTGAACTAATTCGACAAAAAGTTGAAACCGAACTCAAATTACTTTATGAAAAAGTAAAAAGAGATTATAAAAAGTTGTTAAAAGGTTAAATTAACCCCAGTTTCAAAAACTCGGCTTACTTCTATAATACCCTTTAACAACTGTTCCATCATCTCTCGTATAGGTGTTTACGTACATCACTGTTACTTTTTCTTGTTGCTGCAAAACATCTGCTTTGGTCAAAATTTTATTATTTGCCATATTTTTAAGATATTTTTCTCATCCCCAAGAAACTCCTCTGTTGTCATCTTATCTCCTTCATGAATATGCTATATTTTGTTTATGTCATCTTTTAATTTTTAAATTATTTTTGTATTAATATTCTCTCTTTGATAGGCTATGCTGGATTTATAGTCATGCTGTTATGGATTTTTATTTTTTTCCTGAAACAAAAAACTTGATAAATTATCGCCTGACGGTGGGCGAGAATATTTTATGATAATGGGCATCTATACTATTTATTACTATATTGCCCAAACAATTGTTGCTATAGCGCTTGTCTTTTTATCTTTTCTTGAGAAATTTATAGAAAAAAGAAATTTTAAGTTACCAAAATTATTTTTTTATAATCACCCTTATTTATTTTAGATAGGTATAATTTTCGCATTTTTGCCAATTGTTTTGTTTCTATTTATGCTCTTAATAGGTTTCATTATGTCAAAATTTTAAGCAGATAGAAGTCAGCATTTTCACTTAAGTATTTATACCTAATAAATAAACCCACAAAACATTATAATAGCTCAATTTTTGGCATTTTATTTTCGTTTTTAATTTTTAAGATTTTGTAACTTTTTGCTTTTTTTTGCAGATAATTAAATTTAATCAAAATGAGCTTCAACATCTTTAAAATTTAGCTCTTGAACTTCGGAATAAATAATATCTGTATTTTTTGGAGCAACGAGCGCAGTTTTTGCTTCTTCTATTCTTTTATAAACTCCACTATCATTTGGATTTAGCTCTAATGTTTTGTTATAATCTTCAATTGCGCCTTGAAAATCGCCTAATTTATATTTTGCTTGGCCTCTTCTGTAATAAGCATCAGAATATTTAGGTTTTACCTCTATTGCTTTTGTAAAATCACTAATTGATGTTTGATAATCTTCGGCCTTATATCTAGTGTAGCCCCTGTTGTAATATGCTTTTGCATATTTTGGGTTTAATTCAGTTGCTTTTGTAAAATCTTGAATAGCACCTTGATAATTCTTTAGACCACGTTTTGCAAGACCTCTATTATGATATGCGAGATCATATTTTGGGTTAATTGCAAGTGCTTTGTTATAATCTTCAATTGCCTCATTATATTCTTTTCGTCTGAGTTTTATGTTCCCCCTGTTATTATATGCAGCCTCATATTCTGGGTCTAATTCTAATGTTTTATTGTAATCTCTAAGCGCCCCTTCTTTATCTCCAATATTAGCTTTTGCAAAACCTCTGTTGTTATATGCATGAACATAATTTGGATTTAATTCAATTGCTTTGGTGCAATCTTCAATTGCGCCTGCATTATCGCCTGATTCTCTTTTAGCACGAGCTCTATTGTTATATGCATGCACAAACATCGGGTCAAGCTCAATTGCTTTAGTGCAATCTTCAATTGCGCCTCTGTAATCATCTAGCAAATATTTTGAATGGCACCTGTTGCCATATGCAAAAGCATAATTTGGGTCTAATTCTATCGTTTTAGTATAATCTTCAATTGCACCCACATGGTCGCCTAGCTCATATTTTGCATATCCTCTATCGTGATATGCAAGGGTATATTTAGGGTCAAGCTCAATTGCTTTTGTGAAATAAGTAACTGCGCTTCTATACTCTTTTGAACGTAATTTTGCTTTTGCCTTTCTAAAATAATCTCTGGCATTTTCTATATCTAACTCACTTGGGGCAGAATGGACTGCAATTTTATTGGTTTGCACTACATATTCATTTTGTTTTGCAAAAACGTAAGAAATTTGAAAACTTAAAAAAATCACAAAAAGGCTCATCAAAAAGATTTTGCCGTTTTTGCAAGCTAAAATTTTAAACATAAAAGCACCTGTTTATATACAATTATTAAAAGATTTTATCATTTTTGCAAAGAAAAATAAAATTTTTTTCTGGCATTATAATCGCAAGCATGCACACCATAGACTCGCTCGCAAAATCTAGTGCAGTCGCACTAAAATTCGAGCTGCGTGGGGTACGGATTCAGCTCTGCGGCAAAGCTCCTCGCTTTTCCGCTTTCGCTTCGCACACCAAAGCCCTCAAAGCGTTCGTTGGGCTGGCGCCCACTCCTTGCTTTTCGGGTAGCGCAGTCGCGCTAAAGAAAAACCTTCGCTCGTATAAAGATTGTATAAGGATTTCTTAATTTCGTATTTTTTTAGTTTATAATTTCAACAAATAGTTAAAATGGAAGAAAATAATGCAAGCAGTTATTAATGAAAAAATTAACTTAAATGTAATCGATGGTGTTGGAACTCTTATTAAAAGATTAGAAGAAGCAGATAATTCAGAAAAATGTACAATTGAAAATAAAATCGTTGCAATGGGCGAAAGAGTTGTTGAATATTTGGCAGATGTTCTTCCAACACTTCAAGGTGTTAAAAGAGGCGTTGTTGCTATGAGCCTAATCAGAATAGGCGAAGATGCGCTTTGCGCGCTTGAAAAAAAAGCTCGTGAAAATGCAGACACCGCTTGGATTTATAACTACTTAATTTCAGAAATTAGATAATTCTAAATACATTCTATAAAAGACTGTATCTCATAGGTACAGTCTTTTTTATTGTTTAAATTAGCTCAATTTTTAAAAAAACCAACCAAAGATGTATGCCTTACCAACTTTTGTACAATTGTTTCAAAGGGCGCAAAAAGCTATAATTAAAACACAATCAAGGAATGGCATTTAATTAAAGGTGACAATTTTGAATATTTTAATTAGACAAGAAGACGATTTGCGCATTTTTGGTTTCACAAACGATGAAATCACTGAAGAAAATGTTGAATATATGGAAAAATATATTGAAACAATGCCAAAAATGTTTAATCTTCGCTATGCAATTAATTTTGCAAATATCAAAAAAGTTTGCGCCAAATTTTACGAATTTCTTAAAAAATTCCGCACTATGATATGCTCTCTAAATGCAGATTTGCTCACATATTTTATGCTTTCTGGAATTGTAAACCATGTCCCCGTTTATCTTTCAGAAGGTGATTTAATAGATAACCGCAGACAAGTTGTTAAAAGAAATTTTTATATAGTATAAACAAATAACGTAGGATAACACAAAAATTAGTTCTCCGCTCCCGCAAAACAAGCAGGGGCGGTTATTTTATTCATAGAAAAATATTAAAAAATTCTCTTTACTCGCTTAATTTTTGTAATAAAATTATTAATGTAGATTTACACATAAAAGGAGTAAAAAATGGTAAATGTAGCAATCAACGGTTTTGGTAGAATTGGCCGTAACACTCTTCGTGCCGCTATCAAAGAAGGTATTTATGACAAAATTAATTACGTTGCAATCAACGACCCAGGTTTAACACCTGCAAACGCAGCTCATGTTTTCAAATATGACTCAGTTATGGGCAAATTTGATGGTACAGTTGAAGTTGCTGAAGATGGTCTTGTAATCAACGGTAAAAAAATTAAATTCTATGCTGAAAAAGACCCAGCAAATCTTCCTTGGAAAGAATTAAACGTAGACGTTGTTGTTGAATCAACTGGTTTCTACACAGATGCAACTAAAGCAGCTGCTCATATTACAGCTGGTGCTAAAAAAGTTATCATCTCTGCACCTGCTAAAAACGAAGACAAAACTATCGTTTTAGGCGTTAACGAAAACGAATACGACCCAGAAAAACACAATGTAATTTCAATGGCTTCTTGCACAACTAACTGCTTAGCTCCAGTTGCAAAAGTTCTTGACGAAAAATTCGGCATCGTTAAAGGTTTGATGACAACTGTTCACTCATACACTGGCGACCAAAGAATTCTTGACGCTGGTCACAAAGACCCAAGAAGAGCAAGAGCTGGTGCACTTAACATTGTTCCTACAACAACTGGTGCTGCTAAAGCTGTTGCATTAGTATTACCTCAATTACAAGGTAAATTAAACGGTTTCGCTATGCGTGTTCCAACTCCAGATGTTTCTGTTGTTGACGTAGTTGTTGAAACTGAAAAACCAGTTACAGCTGAAGCAGTTAACGCAGCATTAAAAGAAGCAGCTGATGGACATGTATTATGCTACAGCGAAGAACCACTTGTATCTTCTGACTTCATCGGTTCTTCACAATCTTCAACTGTTGACGCAGCGCTTACAATGACAATGGGCGACAACATGGTTAAAGTTGTTTCTTGGTATGATAACGAAATGGGTTATTCTACAAGATTAGCTGAAACTACATTAATGGTGGCTTCAAAACTATAATTAAATAAATAGTTTTAACCAATTTGAATAAGCCTCCTAGAAATAGGGGGCTTATTTGTTATATTTCTTAATATACAGGCAATTTTTGAGTTTGTTTTGCATTAACATGAGCGTGAATGAAGGTTAAGGAATTATAATTATGGTAATCAACAGCTTATCTTTTTGCGGAACAAGATATCAAGAAGAACCAATAAGACATAGCCGAAGCACAACAACATCAAGAGGAAGCGGCTACTCTCGCTCAAGAAGCCCTTATGAAGATAGTTTTGAGCGCACAACAAGCACTCCATCTCGCACGTCAAGCAAAAAGAAAAAAAGCGGCTTCACACCAGCACAAAGAGGTCTTGCACTTCTACTTGCTACAGGGGGCGTATTCGGAGGCGGATATATTGCAGGCAGAAACGCAGAAAAAGCTGAATATTTTGATGCGCCATATGCAACTATGATAAATGCGCAACAATCATATGAGCAAATAGCACAAACAAGCAAAATGCCTTTAGATATCTTGCTTTGGGCAAACGATGCAAAAGACGCAAGCGAAGTACCTAAAAAAGTAATTATTCCAAGCGTTTACGACGCAACAGCTAAAAAAAGAGCAGAAATATGCGATAAACTTTTTTCAGAAAAAACTTCAGATGAAGACAAAGCAAAATTAGAAGAAGAACTTGAAGAATTAAAAGAAAGAAAAGCTAAACAAGATGAGCTTGCAACAGTTTATGTATCTGACAATAAAAAGGTTTTAATCATTCCAAACGACTATGTTTCTTGTGAAGAATTAAAAGAAGCATTTGGTATTAAAGATGGCGTGATTTTAAAATATAACAGAGAAGAGCTCGGCTACACTTGGGGTGTTGGCGGTCCTGAAGGAAGAGGTTACAGAGACTATACAGGCGCAAGCGTTCCAAGAGATGGAATTGAAATTCCACTAAGCTCAATTAAAGGTTAATAAAATCTAATTTCATATTTCTCCACCTCGCTAAAGTATGCTATTATAAACTTAACTTAAATAAGGAGAAAATATGTTTGAAGGATTAAAGAAAAATTTAAACGAGTTTAAAACATTTGCAGTTAGAGGAAATGTTGTCGATATGGCAGTCGGCATAATTATTGGTGCTGCATTTGGAAAAATTGTTGATTCAATGGTAAAAGACATTATTATGCCACCTCTCGGCTGGGCAATGGGCAAAGTGGATTTTACAAACCTATATTTAACCTTGCCAAACTATGACGGTCAAATTGTGAGCTATCCTTCACTTGAAGCAGCAAAAGCTGCAGGAGCTGTAACAATTAATTATGGCGTGTTTATTAACACTTTGATTAGCTTCATTCTCGTTGCGTTCGCTGTGTTTTTACTAATTAAAGCAATTAACAAATTAAAAGCAATGACAGAAAAAGAATGCGAAGTTCAAGAAGAAGCAAAAAACAAAACTTGCCCATTCTGCTTTTCAGAAATTGATTTAAGAGCAACAAAATGTCCACATTGCACATCTAGCGTGGAATAATTGGTGCCAAAATTTAAATTTTAAAAGTCCCAAAATGGGACTTTTTTATTTGAAAATTATAAATTCAAGCTTTTCAAAAATGCTTCGCAACCTTCAAGAACATCGTCGTATGTTTCATCAAAATTGCCTGTGTACCAAGGGTCTTTGATGTTTCTTGGGTGAGTAGTGTAATCTAAAAGTCTTGAGATTTTGCCTTCTCTATCAGCTCCTACAATGTACTCTATATCTTCAATGTTTTCTGAGTCCATTGCAACAATATAATCATAGTAATCGTAGTCTTTTTTTCTAATTTTACGGGAATAATGCTCTTTAAAAGGAACGCCTTTTCTTCTTAAAATTTCTTTCGTGCCCCTGTGAATGCCAGCGTGGCACATTTCGTTATAGCCTTCTGTTCCAGCGGAATCTATCTCAAATTCACTCTCTAAACCCTCTTCGCGCACTAAATTCTCAAAAACAATTTGTGCCATTGGCGAGCGGCAAATGTTCCCTAAACAAACAAATAGAACTTTAATCATAATTCTCCTCTTGTGTTTTAGTTATTATAATATTTTTTGCACAATATTTACAACAAAGTGCGCAAAAAAATATTTTTATGGGTTTTAAAATGCTATCACACAGAAAGGAAAAGAGATGAGAATAAATTCAATTGCACTAAATTCATACACAGCGCCTAAAAACACGAGCTTTAAAGCGCTTTCAGCTAAAATGAAAGAAAAAAATGAATTAAATAAAATGGCACCTGTTGTAAGAGAAAAAGCAGATGAAATTTATGCAAATATACAAGCGGAAAGCGCAGTGGCAGATGAAAAAGTGCATTCAGCAATAGATAGAATGTTTGAAATTCATAAAGCCTTGCGCAGAGATTTCGCCCATGAAATGAAAATTGAACCTTTAAAATATAACAAAGATGCAGGTGCAGGCGCAGTTTCAACCATTGCAAGAGATATTGCAAGAATTATTCCAGCACAAGAAGGCAAAGTTAAATTTGACAGCGAAGATGGCGCAATTACAGTTTTAAAGAAAACTTTGCACAATGAAAACTCTTACACCGAAAAAGAAAAAACACTCCTCACGATTGTTGATGAAAAAAATGCAGGCAAAATTTTAAACATCGAATTTTCAAACAACAATTCAAAATTTGAAGGCTTTATTACTGAAATGAACCCAAAAGGCAGTTCAGATAAAATTATTTTCGATGGCAACGAATATGCTAGCACAAGGGCAACTGAAGTCCAAAAAAATTCAAGAACAACAGCTTCAGAGCAAGAACTTGCGGCAGAGCGCTTTGTTTTTAGACGCAACGGCGTAAAAGAATATTATAAAAATTGGGCATATCAAAAAGATGACTTTTGCCCTTCAATTGGCAAAAATGCAGTTTCAGAATATGGTTTTAAATTCCATTTCGATAAAGGTTATGTGAAAGTTACAGGCAATTCACACATGGAAGAAAGAGACGCATTGCTTGGTTTTGATAAATACTACGAACTTATCGGCAAAAGATTTAGAAAAATTAGCGGAGTGGAGTTTTAGGGGGAAACCCAAGCACAGAAATACCAAATTGTAACACCTCCTAACGGAGTTAATTCTCTGATTAAACATATTGATTCTATTGACTTTCAAAAATATAAGAAACACTATTTGTTTTTAGATAATGATTTAGCAGCTCAACCAATTAAAGATAAAATCTTAGCAAATTATCCATTTTTCACAGAAATTAATCTAACTTGTGGTTGCAAGGACTTCAATGAGCATTATATGAGGTGTATTAAAAATTTAATTTAATAGCAAGACAAGTTGTTAGATTTGCAGAAATAAATTGTCAATTCTATCAAATAATGCTTCAAATGCTAAAAAAGCATTTCTTTCTAGTGAAAATAACATCTGTCCAAAAGAAGATTTTTTACCAGTAAAAATGGTTTCCTTTTGAATGGGGTTAGTTCTCGGTATTATTTTTTCACCCCAAACGTTCAATTGTTTAAGAATTTCATCTTCAAAAAATAACTCTACTTCTAATCTTGAATCATCACCAATAATTTTACTAGCATATGATAAACGATGAGCAGGAACTGGCAACAACATTGCATAAAAAGATTCATTATCTTTTCTTTTTCTATATAAACCAGTTTGTTCTGTACCCTCAATAATACCCCATCTATCTTTATGTAAACCATTGAAATCACTATAAGCTTCGTCAAAATCAAAAACACCTACAATTTTTCTACATTCGTGTTCTGGAATCTTAGACGGGTCTAAACATTTATATAATTCTTGTTTACCAGCTTTTCCAAAAAACAAATATGGTGCGTGTTCTTCAAACAATTTTTCATAATTATTTTCATCGCAAGGAATATTTTTCAATTTTAAATAAGCTATTTTATATATACTTAAATATTCATCTTCAAAATATACACAAATTTTTTCAAATTGTTTAATTATATCTTCTGCTTCCATAAGTTTAGAAGTTAATTCTTCAATATTATTTTGTAGCATTTTTATAACTTGTTCTTTCTTTTCGTTTGATATATCAGAAAGAACAATTTTTTCTTTTTGTTTTTGGATTTCTTTTTGTAATTGTTCAACCATTCTAGATTCTTGAATTATGAAAGAATCATCTAGTCCTAAATCCTTTTCAATATTATCCCATTCGTTCTTAGAATTATTAAATCTAACAATTTGTGAAGCATTGTATGTATTTTCATTTTTCCACACACGATATAGTGATATTTCTGATGACCGATCTTTGTCAACAAGTTTTTGAATTTTTTGCAATTTTTCAGTTTTTTTAAACTTTGTATTATTTAAAATGGAAACTTCTTTATCTGTTAATTTGGGTTGAAGAGAAAGAAATTCCTTAGAATGAGTTGTTATAAAAATTTGAGCATTTCTTGAAAAAACTTCTAAAAATCTGTCAGCTAGTAATCTAACATTTTTGTATTCATAAGAATTCTCTGGCTCTTCAAAACCCCATATAAAGTATTTCTTAACCTTTTCTCCTTTTATAATATTTGTTTGTTTGAATTGTTTTTCTTTAACAGATATAAAATACAAAATTTCTGGAATCAATTTTGCTTGTATTCCATCACCTCTATATGTTAGACTTATATTGTTTCCTGTTTGTACGTTTAATGTTTGAAAAAGGTTAATTAAATCTGGTAATTCAAATGCAGCACTAATATCATATGTTTTAGAATTAACTACATTATTGAATTCAAGCATCAATTCTTCTGTGCTTTTTTGCAAAGCGTTTTCAAAGTTATTTTTTGTTTTAGTAACTTCTGATTGGTGTTCTTTTAATAAAGTCTTTTGCAATTCTCCATAGAGATGAGCAAAGTATTCTTTATCTTTAATAGCTGGAACATAGTGATACTGGATTGAGTTTAAAAAATCAGTCAATTGTTTTGCAATGTTTGCTCGAATATTTGGTAATATTTTACCTTGAGAATCTGAAAAATCTTTCCAATTTTCACCTTTTTCTCTTTCTAATTCTTTATAAACACCATGATCTTGATTAAAATTTGTATAAGTAGAATTTTTAGTCCATTTTCTTGACACCCAAAATCTTTCAGGTAATTTAGCACTTTTTTTGCTATTTTTATTAAAACCTGCATTCTTTTTATTCCAAAAGAAAATTTTTATAGTTATCATTTCTTCAGCAATAAAATTGTTCTCATAACCTTTTTTAGGTTTAAAAAAGTCTTTATCAAAATCAATAAAATTGTTTAAATTAGTTTTTTGATTAAAAAATAAATTAAGAGCTCTTAAAATGTTAGATTTACCTGAATCATTTCCACCTGAAAAAATATTCAAATCTTTTAAATCAAAGATTTGTGTTTTGTTTTTCTTCTGATTACCAAAAGATCTAAAACTTTTTATTTCTATTTTTTCAATTAATTGCACTACTAATACCTAATCTAATTTATTGTATAACTATAAATAATTATACTAAAAATTTAATTAATTTATATCATATTAAGAATTATTAAAAAACACCCTTAGTCCCCAAGTAGTCCCCAAAGGGGAAATTAAATGTATATTTCCGTAAATATCAATATGTTCAAAACCCACTAAAAAAGCCACCTGTTAGGTGGCTTCTAAAAAAGGAGGAGGTGGGATTCGAACCCACGGTACACTCGCATGCACGACGGTTTTCAAGACCGCTCCGATCAACCGCTCCGGCACTCCTCCGAAGGATAAGTTAATTTTAATCAAAAAAATAAAATTAGTCAACTTCAAGGTCACAAATGTATAAATAATTCTTCAAAGATTCCTTCCAATTCTTTGTTTTAATTGAAGATTTTAGCGAGCTGAAGGCTGGTCTTTTCGCTTTTTGTGGCACTTCAGCGCTTGTGGCTGGAATAACTTTAACAGCAGCACCCACACACGAAAAAATCTCGCATGCAAACTCATACCAACTGCATTTCCCACTTCCTGAAATGTGATATGTGCCATATGGCATATCTAAAACCGTAATAATACCTTCTGCAAGGTCGATTGTCCAAGTTGGTGAGCCTATTTGGTCATTCACAACTTTAATTTCTTCAACATCTTTGCGCTCCAACATTGTTTGCACAAAATTTTTGCCATATGTGCCGTATAACCAGCTTGTGCGCACTATATAATGCTTTTTGCAAAGTTCTTGAACATATTTTTCGCCAACAAGCTTTGATTTCCCATAAACATTTAGCGGGTTCGGGGTGTCATCTGGCATATATTGCACATTCTTTTCGCCATCAAATACATAATCAGATGAAATATAAACAAGTGGAACATCAAGCTCAGCTGCCACTTGCGCCACATATTTTGTTCCAAGCCCGTTAACCTTCATCGCAAGCTCCGGCTCTGCCTCCGCTTGCTCAACATCAGTATAGCCTGCAGTGTGAATAATTAAATCAGGCTTTGCGCCTAAAATATACTCACGCACAGCATCCTCTTCGCACAAGTCAAAATCTTCGATGTCACAAGTTAAAACTTCATATCCCTCATCTTCAAGAATTGGAACTAAATCGCCCGCAAGCATCCCGTTTCCGCCAGTAACTAAAGCAAGCATTATTTTTTACCCCCTCTTTGGCGAGCTAAATATTCAACCGCAAATTCTTCAAAGGTATCGTTTTCGATGTGCGCCCTGATGTCTTTCATCAAATTGAGCAAGAAATGAATGTTATGAATACTTAATAAAGTGGCAGCAGTTGATTCTTGCGCCCTATATAAGTGCCTTATATATGCTTTTGTATGGTTTTTGCAAGTTGGACAATCGCAAGTTGGGTCAAGCGGTGTGAAATCTTCTTCAAAACATTTATTTTTGATGATTTTATTGCCGTCTTGAGTGAAGAATGTGCCGTGACGTGTGTTTCTTGTTGGGAGAACGCAATCAAACATATCAACACCACGTAGAACACCTTCAACAAGGTCGCAAGGAGTGCCCACGCCCATTAAATATCTTGGTTTATTTTCGGGCAAAAGAGGCGCCACAAGTTCAACAAAATGGTGTTTAACATCTTCTGGTTCGCCAACACTTACGCCACCAATTGCATAGCCAACGGCATCAAATGCTGAAATCACTTTAGCGCTTTCAATTCTTAAATCTTCAAAAAATGCCCCTTGAACGATTGGGAAAAGCGCTTGGTCTTCTCGAGTGTGAGCTTGAAAACATCTTTCCAACCACCTGTGTGTGCGCTCCATAGCACTTACCGCTTCTTTCCTTTCGCATGGGTATGGCGCACAAACATCGAACGCCATTGCAATATCAGCCCCTATATCTTGCTGAATTTGCATTGAAACTTCAGGCGAAATAAAATGTTTTTTGCCATTTTTTGGGTCTTGAAAATGAACGCCGTCTTCTTGAATTTTTCTCAATTTTGCAAGCGAGAAAACTTGAAAACCGCCTGAATCTGTGAGCATCGGGCGATGAAAATTCATAAAATTATGAATACCGCCTGCTTTTTTGATTAATTCGCACCCAGGCTTTAGGTAAAGATGATAAGAATTTGCAAGAATGATTTGCGCACCTGTTGCTTCAATTTGCTCTTTAGTCAAAGTTTTAACCGCAGAATTTGTGCCCACAGGCATAAAAATTGGTGTTTCAATAACCCCGTGCGGAGTTTTAAAAGTACCTCTTCTTGCCCTTGATTTGCTTGAAGTTTTTAATAATTTAAAGCTAAAATGTTCCAAAATTAACCTTCACATAAAACTTCGTACATTGATTTATAGTTATCGCAAAATTCGTTTTCGTTAAAGAACAAACTAATTTCGCGCTCCGCACTTGCGACAGAATCTGAACCATGAACAATATTCATATTCATAACTTGACCAAAATCTGCTCTAATTGAGCCAACGTCAGCTGTGTTTGGTTTTGTTGCACCCATAATATGGCGAGCGCCTTCAACCACATCAACACCTTCCCAAACCATTGCAACAATTGGAGCTGATGTAATATATTTGATTAAACCTTCATAAAATGGTTTGCCCACATGTTCTGCGTAGTGTTTAGATGCAAGCTCTGGTGTTACTTGCATTAATTTCATTGCAACTAATTTATATGTTTTTTGTTCAAATCTTTTAATAACTTCGCCAACGATTCCACGTCTTAGGCCATCAGGTTTCACTGCAATAAATGTTCTTTCCATTTTTCCCTCTTAAAATCTCGTATAAATTAATTTTACAATAAGAAACATTTGCTGACAAATTCTTTATGTCATAGTATGATTTTTTTATAGATTGGTTGAGGAAGAGAAAATTACTAAGTTTGAAGAAATGATGAGAACGCTAGACAGAAGAAGTGTTGACCCTAATTATTACGACACTTTGAGTATGGCAAGTTTAATTGCAAAAGTTCATGTTCCAGAAAAACACAAACAACTTGCAATTAACTATACTGTTATGAAGAAAATCTTCGGCTTTTCAGCAGTTGCAGCCAAAATCACAAACTATGAAATGGCAATTTTAAAGAAAAGAAATCTTCAACCACTTGAAAGTCTTAGTGTTCGCCAAATGAACCAAGAACTCGAACTTATAAAAAACTGGGCGAACTCAAAAGAGCCATTGCTTACAGACTATGCCGATAAACTTTTTGAAATTAGAGTTAAAGAATTAAAATATTTAAAAGCTTGCAATTACTTCCCTCAAGGTGAGCTTGCAGATGGCTATATGGCGCTTGAAAAATATTTAGAATATCTAGCAAAATAATTTTGTGATATTATTCACTTATGGAATTTATTGCAAAGAACTTAGAAGATACAGCGGTTTTAGCAGATTTTTTTGCTTCTGCAATTAAAGACGAAGGATGCTTTTTGTGTCTTTACGGCGATATTGGTGTGGGTAAAACTGCATTTTGCAAAGAATTACTTAAAAAAATTGGCGTAGGACAAAAAGTCACAAGCCCAAGCTTTGTAATTTTAAATGAATATAAAGGAAACCATCTTCCTGTGTTCCATTTTGACCTGTATAGGCTTGAAGAAACAGGGCTAGATTCAATTTTACCTGAACTTATCGAATATTCAAAAGAAAAAGTTATAACTCTTGTTGAATGGGCAAATTTTGGAGAATATGAACTTCCGCTTGATAGAATTGATGTTGTGATAGATTACAATTTTGAATTAGGAGAAAACTCAAGAAAATTCACATTTAAAGCAAGAGGAAGCGAAAACGAAGCAAAACTTTTAAAATTCAAAGAACTTATGGAGTGCAATTGATGAATTATTTAGTTTTTGATTGCGTATTAAATAAAAGCTATATAACCCTTGTTAAAGGTGAAAATATAATAAGCAAAACTATTGAAAGCGATGAAAAAAACTATCATAGCGTTTATTTAGTTTCTGAAATTCAAAAAATTATGCAAGAAAATAGCTTAAGCTTCAAGGAACTTGATTTTATCGGCACAGATATTGGACCTGCAAGCTTTACTGGAATTAGAACAGGGCTTTGCATTGCAAAAACTTTAGCTTCAGAAACCGATTTACCACTTGTTCCTATAAGCGCTGTTGAGATTTTATCTTGTGCATCTGAAAATAAACTCTGCACAGTATTTGAAGATGCAAGAAGAGGAAATTATATTTATTACAACCCAAAAACTGAAACTGAACCAAAATTAATTTTAAAAAGCGAAGCAGTAGAGCTTGCAAAAAAATGCAATATGGAAATTATCTGCGACACAAATTGCTACAATTATTTTCTTAATGAGGGAATTGAAACAATAAATTATGAAACCACAGATTTTCCAATTGGCGAAATTTTAGCTCGTTTAGCAAGTGAAAAATTTAAAAGCGGAGCTGATTTTCCATACACTTCCGTTAAACCTTTATATGTGCAAACCCCGCCTGTATTTCAAAAATAATGTTATGCTTTTAGCGAGCAAAGCACAAAATAAAATAGCGCCAATTATTTAAGCAATTCCTGCAATGAAATAAGTGTAAAATATTTCTATAATAAAAATGTGAGCCGATGACAACCGACCAACTTTCTCGGGTCCCGAGGTATATAATGGGTCGGAATATATAATTTGTTGTCGGCTCGCTTAATTATTTAGCATTTGGCAATGTGCTTTCTCCGCTTTGCCCTTCAAGTTTCATATAAAGAGCATCTTCCCAGCGAATATCAATATATTTAACTTTTCCTGCATAAGCTTTAACTTGCGGAACAGTTGCAGTTAATCTTCTTGCACGTTTTAGAACAGTATCATTAATTTCGCCAACACGAACAAGCACAGATTCAAGCTGAATATAAACATCTTGCGGATTTCTAATATCTAAGTAAACAATTCCTTCTCGAGAGTATGTTTCAACCGCTTTTGTCAATTTATATAATTCTTGAACCCTATTTTTATCCCAATTTTCATAATCATCGCCTTTTGTGCCATAGCTTAAAATTTTTGTTGTTTTAAAACGGGTTGAAAGTGGCATATAATCTCTGCCTATAAAAACACCGTCGTCTGTGACTGCTGAAATTGGAGGTGTTTCATTATTAGGAGCAATTACAAAAAGCGGGGTTCTTTCTTGTACAACAACAAGCAATCTTGCAGGGAAAGGAAACCAAAAACGGCGCACAAAAACATTTTCAACTGCTTCAAGTTTTTCAATGTTTTGCTCTAATTCTTTTGTGTCTAATCTATAAAGTGGCAAATTAGGAAGCTCTGTTTGCCTTATCATATCAACAATTTTATAAGTTGGGGTTACAACGTTACCTTCAATTTTTAAAACCCAAGGTTTTGCAGCGTTTAAATCTTCATAGTTTATATACCAAGAACGCATTTTCAAAACCTTAAGCCCAAAAGCACAAATTAAGGCTGCAATTAA
The DNA here is from genome assembly GCA_017396695.1 of bacterium. Lineage (GTDB taxonomy): Bacteria > Cyanobacteriota > Vampirovibrionia > Gastranaerophilales > Gastranaerophilaceae > RGIG1918. The sequence goes on along the minus strand of JAFQLC010000005.1, from coordinate 16,087 downwards.
TAATTTCACCAAAAACCTAATTTTGTTTATTCTTTTTCTTTGCGCAAGAATAGCGCGTCGCATTTTGCTAGCGTTGAGTTTTCTTCTATAATAGGTTTGGCTTAATTCATTTTCAGACATTTTATTTCATTTTTAGGCTTGCAGTTTTCAAAACAAGCTCAACAAGTTCATCATATTCAATACCCATACAATCTGCTTGAGCAGGCAAATCGCTCAAATCGGTCATTCCTGGGTTTGTGTTAATTTCTAAAATATATGGTTTGTCCTCGTAAACAAGAAAATCAACTCTTGAAACGCCTGAGCATTCGCAAGCTTTGTGTGCTTCAATTGCTAATTTTTTGATTTCGTCAGTCAATTCTTCGCTAAAATTTGCAGGAAGAATAAATTTTGTCATACCGTCTGTATATTTTGATTCAAAATCATACCACTCATTTTTTGTTTCAAAACCAAGGATTGGAGTTGCAAAAACTTCGCCGTCAGCTCCTTCTAAAACACCAACTGTCGCACTTTCGCCTTGCAAATATTCTTCAAGAAGAATTTTTGAATCTGAAATTTTTGCAATATCAAATGCACTTTCAAGTTCTTCAAATGTTTCAACTTTATTCATACCAATGCTTGAGCCTTCGCTTGCAGGTTTCACCATTAATGGAAACTTCAATTCACGAGCAAGCTTTAAATCAGCTTTATTTGTCATGCAAATTGATTTTATTATAGGCAAACCTGCTGAACCTAAAATTTCTTTTGTAACGCATTTATCCATACAAATTGCGCTTGATTTCACACCGCTTCCTGTATATGGAATACCCATAAACTCTAAAAGCCCTTGAATACAACCATCTTCGCCATATCTACCATGGAGTGTGTTATATGCAAATTCTATTTTTTCTTGTTTCAATTTTTCTGCAATATTTGAATCAACATCAATTAAAATAGCATTCTCATAACCTTTTCTTAAAAGCGCATTTAAAACATTTTTTCCGCTTCTAAGTGAAACTTCTCTCTCGCTTGACATTCCGCCTGCAAGCACTGCTATTTTACTTAATTTTGTAATCTCTGCCATATTCTGTCCTCTGCTTCGGTTTTTTCGCCTATAAAAATAACTTCAGGTTTTAACTTAATATTAAATTTTTTCTCAACTTCATTATATGTAAAAAACATCAATTCTAAAATATCAGAACTTTTGGCTGTGCCTAAATTTACTATAAAATTCGCATGAAGTTCTGAAATTTGCGCTCCACCAATGGTCTTGCCTTTTAAACCCACTTGCTCGATAAGCGCACCTGCACTTGAGCCTTCTGGGTTTTTAAATATACTTCCTGCATTTGGCGTTTTCAGGCTTGGTTGAGTTTTTTGTCTTTTTGAAATATTTTCATTAATTTTTTCTAGAATTTCGCTTTTTTCTTTTTGCACAAGTGCAAATTTTGCATTTAACAAAATGCATCTCTTTTCTTGCAAAATGCTTTTTCTATATGCAAATTGCATATCTTCCTTTTTTAAAGTTAAAACTTTTTTTGCATCTACATCATACACACAAGCCTCAAGAAAAACATCTTAAATCGCTTGCCCGTGCGCTGATGCGTTCATATAAATAGCGCCACCTATAAATGATGGAATAGGGGCTAAAAATTCAAAACCTGAAAGCGAATTTTCTGCCACAATTTTTGATAAATATGCAGATTTTACCCCGCATTCAACGGACACAATATTTTCCGCAATTTCAATTTTATTTAATTTATGAGTTAAAATCACAGGGGTTTTAATCCCTGTTGTGGATAAAATAACATTAGAGCCTGCGCCTAAAATAACAAAATTATCTAAATTTTTAAGCACATCAACTAGTTCTTCAATCGTGTTTGGAATGTAGGCAACATCTGCTATTGAAGATAATTTGTAAGTATTAAAATTTTTGAGGTTAAAGTTTAATTCAGGCTGTATAGTTTTCATAAATAAACTTTCCAATATTTGTTATATCGCCTGCACCAAGCGTTAGAACCATATCATCTGGTTTTATAAATTTTGCAATTTCCGCTGAAATCTCAGCCATTGAACCTTTAAGATGAGTACATCTTGCACCTAATTGCTCTGCAAAATCAGAGCTATCAAATCCCTCAATAGGCTCATCTCCAGCACGCCACACATCAGTTACAAAAACTATATCGGCATCATCAAACGAAGATAGGAAATCTCCCCAAAGCCCTTTAAAACGAGTATAACGGTGAGGCTGGAAAATAGCCACAATTCTTCCTTTGTGAATATTTCTTGAGGCAGATAATGTTGCTTTGATTTCGCTTGGGTGATGAGCATAATCATCAATTATTTGAATACCATCAAATTCTTTTACAAGCTGGAACCTGCGCCCCATACCAGAAAAACCTTCGAAATGGTTTTGCATATCTAAAAATTCAAAACCTGCTTCAAAAAGTGCTGAAATAACTGCAAGCGCATTATAGACATTATGAAGCCCAGGGATTGAAAGTTTGATATTACCTTGCACCATGCCATCTTTTACAACAGTAAATTCTGAGCGAATACCGTTTAATTTGATATCACAAGCCATATATTTTGCAGATTTTTCAATTCCAAATGTCACAAAATTGTTTAGCTCTTTTGAAAATTCAACTGCGCCAGAGTTATCTGCGTTTAAAATAATAATGTCATCAGAAGCTAAATTATTTGTGAATGTTTTGAATGTTTCAAAGATTTTTTCAAGTCCTGTACCATAAAAATCACAATGGTCAGGCTCAAGATTGTTAATTACAGTTATATGTGGTGCATATTTAACAATTGTACCGTCTGATTCGTCGAGTTCTGCAACAAAAATGTCAGAATCTGTTGCTGAACCATTCGTTTTATATTTTGGAATAATCCCACCTATTGCATATGATGGCTTAATTCCCATTTCTTCAAGCACATAAGCACATAAGCCTGAAGTTGTTGTTTTGCCATGAGTTCCTGAAAAACCAATAAAATTCTTAAAATGCTTAGATACAATCTGTAAAATATCTGAACGATGATATATGGTAAGCCCTAGTTCACGCGCACGCACCATTTCAGGATTATCTTCTTTGATTGCAGTTGAGGCAACAATTTTAGCATCATTCGGCACATTATCTGCACTATGACCGATATAAATTTTTGCGCCTAAATCTTTAAGTTCTTTTGTATATTTGCTATCTGCAATATCTGAGCCTGTAACAGAATAGCCTTTTTGCAAAAGAATTTTAGCAAGCGCACTCTGCCCAATACCCCCTATTGCAATAAAATGAAATTTATCCATTTGCTTTCTTTTCTTCCCCTTGACACACACCATGAACGGTTTTACCCCAATCCATAGTTTTTGGTGCAAAAATAATTTTTAAAATTACATAAAACACAACTGGCACCCAAAAAACAATCATATAAATTGAAGTTATAAAAGCCATCCAAATAGCTTTAAGACCACTATAGTGTGAATATTTTTGCAAACTGTAAATAAAACCTGTCCAGAAGAAAACACCAGCCGCAAGGAACACGAGCATTGAAGATAAAATGTTATTGTTGTTATCTCTTACATATCTAAACGCTTGAAGCGCAACTTCTGATACCATCCAGAATGGAAGTAAAAATTCAGATAAATAAACAATTAAATCAAAACCGCAACGAAGCGACATATCTTTTGATGTAAAAATTTCTTTTGCGAATTCTAAATAACGGCGAATTGAGCCTTCAACCCATCTTCTTCTTTGCTTAATAAGAGCAGTGTATGTTAAAACTGCTTCTTCAAAAACAATAGCATCTGGGCAAAATCTGATATCCCAGCCACTAATGTGTAAGCGAGTTGACATATCAAGGTCATCTGTAATTGTTTCTTCATTCCAACCACCAATGTCATCAAGCGCTTTCCTTTTAATTAATTCGCCATTGCCACGAAGCTCAACTGCGCCTTTAACAGCATCTCTTCCTATTTGCACATAAGTATCAAAAATTAATTCATTATATTGGCAACGAGTAAGCAAATTTTGTTTTGCATTCATAACTCTTTTTTGAGCTTGAACTGCACCAACATTATCTGGTTCAAAAACAGGTAATAATTTACGGATAAAATCTGGTTCAACTTTTGCATCAGCATCAAACACAAGAACTGCATCAGAATTTGTCATTTTAAGTGCATCATTTAAAACGGCAGATTTGCCTGGGAATGCATCTTGTTCTCTAATTAAACATCTAACATTTGCATATTTTTCAGCAAGTTCTTGAACAACGATTTTAGTATCATCTGTGCTTCTATCATCAATTACAATCACATCAAAATTGTCATAATCTATTTTCAAAATGTTTTCGATGGTTTTTTCGATAACACAAGCTTCATTATGAGCTGGCACCATAATTGTAATTGAAGGTTTGAAATCAGGGTTTTCTTGAATAGGATTTTTACGAAGTTTTCTTCTTTGGTGCTTGATAACGAAATATGTATAAATCATATACATTGCAACAAGCGCTAAAACAAAAATTATTCCCCAAAATGCGTCAAACCAATTTTGGAAAATATACAAAAAGCCAAGTAAGGCAATTATTATAATTAAAAGTGAAATTCTAACTTTCAAGATGTCATCCAACAAAACTCTGATACTGAAAATAATTTTAATCTAAATAAAAATATTATGCAAAAAGATTAAGTTTTATACTTAAATTTTTGTTTCAAATTTTAATATAAAATAGGCTTTTTATTTCACTCGCGATATGTTAAAATTAAGCTATGCAAAAATCACACAGACAAGAATTTGTTATTAAATCCTGCCCAACGGATGACATAGAAGGACTTGAATATACTCTAAATTCAATGTGCAAAGAAGGTTGGGAACTTTATACCTTACTTGAAGGTGAAGGCACGAAAGGAATGCAATTTAACTGCATTTTCACTCGTGAAGTTTATAATGATGATATATCTGACACAGAAGATATGTCAGGCTTTAAAAGCAAAATGGAAAGAATGTTCGACACAAAAGAAGAGCCTTATGAACTTGCAAAAAATCTACAAAAGAAAATTTGTGAAAAAAGAGACAAAATTCAAGAAATAAAAAGATTTTTAGAAACTGCAAGAGAAGATGAAAGAGCCGTTTTAAATAGTGAAATTTCAAACGAGCTTGAAACTCTAAATTCTCTTAAAAAGCAATTAAATAAACTTCTCTCGCCACATAATATGACAAGCACACTTGGCGAAGAAAGACTTTCGATTAACCTTGGAAGTAATGCTTATGAAATTTACTCTGTTGATGTTGAAAGAAATCTTTTGTCTGAAACAGTACGCATAAGACAAGAACTTGCAGAAGAACTTGGTTATATTCTTCCAAAAGTTGCGTTCATTGAAAATCCCTCAATAGAAGAAAACAGATTTTCAATTAATATTCACGGCATTCCAGTTGCTGAAGGCTATGTTTACCCAAACCATAAAATGTATTTTGCGGAAGATTTAAACGTAAAAAATTATCCAAAAGGCACAATTAAAGAACAAGATTTTATTACAAGCAAAAAAATTGTATGGATTCCGCTTGAAGAAACAAAAGACTATTGGCAAGAAGGAATTGAACCTGCCGAATATGTTGCAATTTATCTAAAATATTTTGCAGTTAGAAATGTTTTCGAAATATTTAATTACGCAGATATTAATCGCTATATTGAGCTTGTAAGCGAAAACAATGCTTTCCTTGTTGATAGTATTTTGGGTGATTTTATTACAGTTCCTGAACTTAAATATATTTTCTGCCAATTAATTCGTGAAAAAGTTAGCATCAAAGATATAATTTATATTTTTGAAAAAATTAACGATTTCGCAGAAGATGAATCAAAAGTTGACTTGCTTGATAAAATCCGTGTTGCACTTTCTCGTCAAATAAGCCATTCTTTAGCAGATGAAGACAGGGTTATTTTAGGTTACGAAATAAACGAAGCAACAATTGCTCAAATTGAAAAACAAACTGAATACTCTGAAGACGAAGAAAGTTCAATTGTCAGAATTAACGGGGCAAAATTCAACAAGCTGATTAAATCAATTACAAAAATTTCAAATGAAGATAGGGTTGTTCTTGTTGCACCACAACATTTAAGACAAATCTTATTTGCCTTAATTTCAGAACTTTACATCGACATTCCAATCATTTGCCCTGAAGAAGTTTCTTTAGAATATGACCTAAAAATTATTGGAACAGTTTAAATTATTGAACAAAAACACCAAGTTTTCTAAATCTTTCGTATCTTTGTTCTTTTAATTTTTTGTGCGATATTCCTTTAAATTCTTTAAGCGCGGCTAAAATTGCTTCTTTAAGTTCTTCTGCCATAGCTTCAGGGTCGTGGTGTGCGCCACCTTCAGGCTCATTTATTATGCTATCTACAACGCCGAATTCGAGTAAATGTTCACCTGTAATTTTAAGCGCATCTGCAGCATCTTTAGCTCTTGTTGCATCACGCCATAAAATCGAAGCACAGCCTTCAGGTGAAATTACCGTATAATACGCATATTCTAAAATCATAACTTTGTTTGCAACTGCAAGACCAAGAGCACCACCAGAGCAACCTTCACCTGTAATAATCGAAATTATAGGCACATCAAGTTTCGCCATTTCTCTAATGTTTACCGCAATTGCCGTTCCTTGTGCAGTTTGCTCCGCCATAATCCCAGGATAAGCGCCTGTTGTGTCAACAAGAGTGATAATTGGAAGCGAAAACTTAGAAGCGTGCTCCATAAGTCTTAGTGCTTTTCTATAACCTTGAGGTTGCGGCATACCAAAATTGTATTCAAGGTTTTCTTTTGTAGTTTTACCTTTTTGAGTTCCAATTATCATAACAGGTTGCCCTGCAATTCGAGCAATCCCACCAATTATCGCTCTATCGTCTGAGCCAGTTCTGTCTCCATGGAGTTCAACAAAATCTTCTGTCATAAGATTTACGTAATCAAGAAATGTTGGTCTATCCACGTGACGAGCTATTTGCAATTTTTGAAACGGTTCAAGTGATGAATAAAGTTCTTTTTTATATTCTTCTGTTTGCTTTTTCAAAATTTTGATTTCCTTATTATAGTTCATTTTGGTTTCGCCCGAAACCGCCTCAAGTTCTTTAATTTTTTCTTGCATTATATAAATTGGTTTTTCAAAATCTAAAATATGATTATTTTCTTTTTTCATTGTTTTATCCTAGGTGAATTTTGAGAATTTTTGAAAGCGTTGCTTTCATTTCTTTTCTTGAAAGCACCATATCAATTTGCCCATATTTAAGCAAATACTCAGCAGTTTGGAAATCTGCTGGAAGTTTTTCTCTGATTGTTTGCTCAATTACTCTTCTACCAGCAAAGCCAATTCTTGCGCCTTTTTCAGCAATCATAATATCGCCGAGTGTGCCAAAACTTGCAGTAACACCACCGAATGTTGGTTCGCATAAAACAGTAATGTATAATAATTTTGCTTCATTTAATTTTGCAACGGCGCAACCTGTTTTTGCCATCTGCATAAGTGAAAGTGCGCTTTCTTGCATTCTTGCACCGCCTGAAGATGTAAATACCACAACAGGTAATTTTTCATCAAGCGCATATTCCATAATTTTTGTGATTCTCTCGCCTACAACTGAACCCATGGAACCACCCATGTAGTCAAAATCCATAATAGCTGAAGCAACACGAGTGCCTTCAATTTCGCCAACTCCAACAATCACTGCTTCATCAAGTTCTGTTTTTTCTTTAGCTTCCGCTTGTCTTTGTTTATATGTTTGTGTATCCGTAAATTCAAGAGGGTCACAAGGAAGTATATTTTGGAATTTTTCTTCAAAAGTTCCTTCATCAAAAATAAGTTTTATTCTTTCTTTTGCCCCAATTCTAAAGTGATAATCGCAATATGGGCACACATTTAAATTATTTTCTAAATCACTTTTTGGTAATTGCGCATTACAATTATAGCAAAGTGTCCATAATTTTCCGATAGAATCATCTACCTTTATTTCATTATCTCTTGCGGCAATTTGCGCTGTCTTACGTGCATTAAACCAATCGGCCAGAGTCATAACTCGCCCCCATTAACCTCATTCGACAATAATAAACCACACAAATTTAAAAAGTCAACAATATTAAGTGCATATGCCCAAAAGGCGCAATAATAAAAGAAATATAAGCAATTATAACAATTGACAAGCACTAAAAAAATTTATATAATTTTCCTTGAAAAAGGAGAATAAAATGGCATTTTATGGTTATTGGGTTATTGCAAGTTTAATATTTGCTTTTATTGAACTTTTTGCGCCTTCGATGTTTTTTCTTCATTTAGCTGCAGGTGCTTTTATAACCGCTATTGTAGCTTATTTTGGTGCAAATTTAACTGTTCAAATAATTGTGTTTATCGCAATTTCATTATTGAGTTTATTGTTCATTAGACCAATTTTTATGAAAAAGAAAGAACAAAAATCAGAACTCGAAAAACAATATTTAGATAAAACTGTTGAAGTTATAGAAAATATTGGTGTAGCAGGCACAAGCGGAGTTGGTAAAATTAAAGTTTACGACGAAGTTTGGAACGCAAAAAGCGCAGACAATTGCGAAATTAAAGCAGGTGAATTTGTAAAAATTACAAAAATTGATAGCCTTACAATGTATGTAGAAAAAATAGGAGAAGAAAAATGTTCGGAGTAATATTCACAATAGTTTTATGTCTTGCAGTATTGGTATTTATCCAATCAGTTAAAATTATTCGACAAGCACAAGTTATGATAATTGAAAGACTTGGTGTTTACCACAGAACTCTTAACGCTGGTTTTAATCTTATTATCCCATTTTTTGATGTGCCAAAAGAGCTTCATGTACGCACAACAGTTAAAGGCATAGACGGAAGATTTCATTCAATTAATTCCTTAACTCCTATAATCGACTTAAGAGAAATGGTGTTCGATTTTCCACCTCAAAAAGTAATTACAAAGGATAACGTAACAATCACAATTGACGCACTTTTATATTACCAAATTATTGATTCTTCAAAGGCTGTATATGCTATTGCAAACTTGCCTGAAGCAATTGAAAAACTAACTCAAACAACACTTAGAAACGTAATTGGTGAAATGGAGCTTGATGCAACACTCGTTTCAAGAGACCAAATCAACGAAAAATTAAGAACAACGCTTGACAGTGCAACTGATAAATGGGGTGTAAAAGTAAACAGAGTTGAGCTTAAAGACATCAACCCACCACGTGAAATTCAAGATTCAATGGAAAAACAAATGAAAGCTGAACGTGACCGTCGTGCTACAATTCTTGAAGCTGAAGGTCAAAAGAAAGCCGCAATTCTTGAAGCTGAAGGTTACAAAGAAAGTTTAATCAACAAAGCAGAAGGTGAAAAGCAATCAGCAGTTCTCGTTGCAGAAGGTGAAGCAATTGCTCGTATTAAACAAGCACAAGGTGAAGCAAGCGCAATTAAACAAGTAATCGAAGCAATTGCAGGAAACGGTCAACCAGACAAATACTTAATTGCAATGAAATACCTTGAAACACTAAAAGGAATTGCTGAAGGACAAAATAACAAAGTAGTTTATATGCCATATGAAGCAACAGGCGTTCTAAGCTCTATTGACGGCATTAAAGAGATGTTAAATGCAAAATAATAACAAAAGAATTTTAATAGTTGACGACGAAGAAGAAATTCGAGACCTGCTCGAGTTCGATATAGCGCACTCTGGCTATATTACAGACACCGCCTCAAATGGCGAAGAAGGTCTTAAAAAAGCTCTTCAGAACAATTATGATTTAATTATTCTTGACGTTATGATGCCAAAAATTAACGGTTTCGATGTGTGCAAGAATATCCGTCTTGCGCACATCGATACACCAATTTTGATGCTTACTGCAAAGGGCACAATTGATGATAAAACTCAAGGTTTTGAAAAGGGCGCAGACGATTACCTTGTAAAGCCTTTTGATATCAAAGAAGTTTTGCTTAGAATTAGAGCGCTTCTTCGAAGAAATGAACCTGAAAGCGCAAGCACAAGCGGCTCGAAAGAAATTTTAAGGGCAGGGGATATTGAAATTCTTCCAAATTCCTTAGAAGCAGTAATTGTTGATAAAAAAGTAAAATTAACACCAACAGAATTTGAAATCTTATATTGCCTTATGCAACATTTAAACAATCCGGTTAGCCTTGCGGTTTTGCTTGACGAAGTTTGGGGCTACGGAAGCGATGAAGATGTTAGAATGGTGAGAGTTCATGTGGGAGGTTTGAGGCAAAAAATTGAACCTGACACAAAAAATCCAAAATATTTGCACACAGTTATAAACATTGGTTATAAGCTTACTCCGTTTGGTTTTGAAGATGATAAAAACGATAGCAAGTAAATTAAATTTAAAAAGACCAAAAATAGTCGAACAAATTGTGGTCGTGTTATTTTTTGCTGTTTTAATTCCGTTTGTTACAATCGGTTTTATTATATCCAATGTGTCTCAGCACACAATCAGAAAAGAATTAAATTATTCCGCAACAATGCTTGCACAATATGTAGGCGAAAATGCTTCTCTTTATCATAAACTTGCTCCAAAAGATTTCGAAAGTTTTGATGTAATTTTAAATAAAAAACTTTCGGGCGAAAAAAGAGAAGTTTTTGTAATCGATGAGAAAAAAAATATTGTTGCAACAAATGCCAAAAACATAGCAAACGCAAAAGAGTTAATTGGCAATTTACCACTTATTCAAAAAACGGAATCCCCTGAATTATATGGGCACATAAAAAACCAACCAATGGCATACTACAAGCTCAAAAGCCCTGAATGGACAGTGATTGTAAACACAACAGAAAAAATTACAAAAAACACAATCAACATTGCTCGTTTTAAAATTATTTTGTCTCTTTTGCTTAGTATGGCATTCATTTTCTTTATTGTGGGACTTTATGTTTTCTACCTATACCTCAATATGCGCCAACTTTTAAAAGGTGTGACTGCAATATCTAAAGGAAATTATGAGCGCAAAATTAGGCTAATTAAAAACATTTTCTCGCCATATGAAATGTATTTTTTAACAAAAGAATTTAACTATATGGCACGCAAAATTAGCACCTCATACAAAGATTTATCAAAGAAAAACCTAGAACTTGAACGTTCAAACGAATTTCGCTCTAATTTAGTAAGCGCCATAAGTCACGAATTTAGAACACCGCTCACAAGCATTATTGGCTATTCTTCAAGGCTTATGAGACAAGATATAGAACTTGATGATGCAACTAAAAATAAATCTCTAAAAATCATCAAAGAACAAGCTCAATTGCTTTCAAGAATGGTTGAAGATTTGCTTGTTGTGCCTGAAATTGAAAGTTATAGCTTAAAATTAAACAATGAACCAATAAATATTATCGAAGTTCTTGAAAAAGCAATAATTTACACAAACCCTAAAAATCATGAAATTAATGTCAATATCGAAGATGATATTCCATACGCAAAGGCAGATGAAGACAGACTTTTGCAGGTGTTATTAAATCTTGTAGGCAATGCAATTAAATACACAAAAGACGAAGAACCAATTGAAATTAACGCAAAACACGAAAGCGGAAAAATTATTGTTGAAATTTCTAACCCGCATGAAAAAATTGAAGAAAAAATGCTTGCAACACTTTGTGATAAATTCATAAGAGCAGATTCAGAACTCACAAGAACCACTCGTGGCACAGGGCTCGGCCTGTATATTGTAAAAGGCTTAACTGAAGCAATGAACATTGGTTTTGAAATTAAAAGCGAAGAAGGAAAATTCACAACAACCCTTATTTTTGAAAGTTGCGAGCAATGAACACAACAAAATTTATGCAATTAGCACTAGACGAAGCAAAAAAATCAGGTGAAGATTTGCCTATCGGCTGCGTTATTGTAAAAAACGGCGAAATTATTGCAAGTGCGCATAACGAAAAAGAATTAATGGGCAACCCAACGGCACACGCCGAGATGCTTTGCATAAAAAAAGCAAGCAAAATGCTTGGCACAAGAATGAACGAGTGCGAAATGTATGTGACGCTTGAGCCGTGCCCTATGTGTATGTGGGCAATAATAGAAGCGAGGGTTGGTAAACTTTTCTTTGGTGCTTATGATTCGCTCTATGGTGGCTCAACCGTCTTAAATTTAAAGGATTTAGCAAACTCTAAAATTGAAATTAAAGGTGGAATTTTAGAAGAAGAATGTTCTGCACTAATCAAAAACTATTTTACAGAATTGCGAAATAAAAATGAAAAATAAACTTGAAGAACTAAGAGCAAAATACGAAACAAAAGATTTCATAAAAGACGACCCAATTCAATTTCCGCACAGGTTCAAAACCATTGAAGATATTGAAATTGCAGGGCTTATAGCGTCAAGTTTTGCTTATGGCAAAAGAGAATTGTTTATCAAAAAATTGAATATTTTATTCAAAATAATGAACGAAAAACCGCTCGAATTTATTTTAAATATTGAAGATAGAAAAAGCGAATTAGATGGATTTATTTACAGATTTATCAAAGACTATGACCTTGTTTGCGTGTTTCGAGCATTAAATAAACTATACTCTTCAAAAAGCAACCTTCGAGAACTTTTCTACAAAAGCAAAAAAGAATTCGGCTCATTTCAAGGTGTTGCAGATTATTTCTACACATTTGCAGATAAAAACTGCTCTCAAGGATTTTACCATTTTATGCCAAACCCAAAAAATGGGGGCGCTGGAAAAAGGCTAAATATGTTTTTAAGATGGCTCACAAGAGGAGGCGTTGTCGATTTAGGTGTTTGGGATGTTTATAAACCATCCGAGCTTTTAATTCCGCTAGATGTACATGTGGCAAATATTTCAAGAGAATTTAATTTGCTCGAGCGCAAATCAAACGATATGAGAGCGGTTATAGAGCTTACTGAAAAACTCAAAACATTTGACTCATCTGACCCTGTGAAATATGATTTTGCACTATTTGGATTGGGAGTGAACAACCCGAAAGGCAAGGAGCAGGCGCAAGCCTAGCGAACGCCTTGAGGGCTTTGGTGTGTGAGGCGAAAGCGGGAAAGCGATGAGCTTTGTCGCAGAGCCGAAACCGTACCCGAAAGGCAAGGAGCAGGCGCAAGCCTAGCGAACGCCTTGAGGGCTTTGGTGTGTGAGGCGAAAGCGAGAAAGCGATGAGCTTTGTCGCAGAGCCGAAACCGTACCCGAAAGGCAAGGAGCAAGCGCAAGCCTACAAACTCCTCGGCAACAATAAAACCCCTGCAAAATTTATCTCATCATTTTCAATTCTAAAATCTCTCATATAGATTGTCATTGTGTTATTTTCATCAAGTGCTATGCGCATTTTAAATGGATTCAGAATGTTTAATATTGCATACATTGCGTTTTTGCTTATTCCAAGTGCATCGCTATAATGAACATCAGAAATGACGATTTTTCCGTTTTGCAATTTGAGCGCATAGTTTGTTTTAACTGTTAATTTCTTTGATGTAATAAAACTTGCAAAAGAAACATCAACAGACATATAAATTCTATTATTTTTAATTTCAACCACAGGGTCAGATAACTTAAAAAATGAAGTGCCAAAAAGGTTGAGTTGAACATCGTTTATGGCTTTTTTATATTCTTCAGAAAGAATTGTATTTTGAAAATCTTCATTTGTCATTTTCCCTCTAAAACCAAAAAGGAAATTTTCAGCAAAATAAATGGAGTCGTCTTTTAAAACAATTCTGTTGTAGTCGCACAAAGTTTCGCCGTAAAAATTGCGCAAATTAACATCTTCTGATTTTATTTTTCGAGCCGATAAAGTTAATTTTTTAAATTTGCCGTCTATTAAATTTTTCCCGCCGAAAGAATAAAGCTCAGCATTAAAATTCGAGCTCAATTCTTTTTTCAAAATGCTCTGAATTGTAAGCTCTGCAAGTTTTGTGAAAGTAAAGTTCGCACCTGTTATGTTTGAAATTCCAGAAGCCACAACACCACCCACAGGATAAGGCTTTTGGGCACAATATTTTTCTTCAAAACTTTTGGCTGAAGCGGGAAGCATCAAGCACAAAACTAAGACTGTTAAGATTTTTTTGAGCATATCACTAAATATGATACAATAAAAACTATGTTTGGAATATTAAAAACACCAGAAGTTTTAGATTTTCAAATTGATTATTTAATCCTTTTGCAAAATTTCAGAACATTAACTGGTGGCAAGTTTGATGAACTTTTTGTATTTATCACAAGATTTGGCGAAATTCTTATCCCGCTTGTCATTATCGCAATTTTTTATTGGTGTTTAAATAAAAAACAAGGTGCTTTTTTGCTTCTTTCAACAGGAATTGCCGAGGTTTTCAACCAATTTTTAAAAATGACGGCTTGTATTTATCGCCCTTGGATTTTAAGCTCAAGAATTCAACCGAGCGCAGAAGTTCTTAAAACTGCAGGCGGGTATTCTTTCCCAAGTGGGCATACAACTATGGCGACATCTCTTTTTGGTGGCATTGCGCTTCTTAAACCCACAAAATTAATTATTCCTCTGATGCTTGTTATCATCTTTCTTGTTGCGCTTTCAAGAAATTATCTTGGCGTGCATACAATTCAAGATGTGGTTTTTGGGTTTTTAATAAGCCTTGTTGTAATGCTTACAATGTTTTGTGCACTCAAAAAAGCAGAAAAATATAAATATGGCGATTTAATCATTTTCTTGTTGGGTTCATTTTGTGCTTTTGGGCTTCTTTTGTACATTCACTTCAAAAGTTTTCCGCTTGATTATGTGAATGGTGAGCTTCTTGTAAATCCTGAGAAGATGAAATCAAGCTCATATTTATACGCAGGATACGCATTTGGAGCATTTTTAGGTTGGTTTACAGAGAAAAAATTAATTAATTTTGAACTACCAAAAACCAAAAAAGAAGGAATTATAAGGTTTTTAATTGGAATTGTGCCATTAATTATTCTTCTTTCGCATTCAAGAGATGGCTTTATTTTAGCTCTTGGCAAAAACTGGGGCACATTCTTGAATTTCTTTGCATTCAGTTTCTATGTAACTGTTTTATATCCATTAGTTATAAAATTTGGGTTAAGCAAAATTAAATTTTTCCGCTAATTTTTTGCTCTTGCAGACTTTTCACTTCAAGCAGACATTTCGCAAGCTGATCTGGGCAACTTGTGCCTTTCCCGCCACAATCTATCCCTTTTAATTTTTCAATTACTTCATCAAACGTCATCCCACGCACAAGACTCGCAATTCCAGATAAATTGCCCATGCAGCCGCCGATAAATTCAACAGAATTGATAATATTTCCTTCAATATCTAAAATCATTTCATCACAACAAACATATTGAGGTATATATTTAATCTTCATTTGTCCCCCTTAATTCACAATAACAAAATACTTTAAATTTTCACATTGGTAAAGTAGAAAAAATTACAGACATACAAAGCAAAAGCATGTTATGAAACAATTGTGTAAAATTCCAGTTTTGTGCCTGAATTTTTAATCATTTTATCAACCAAAATATCGTTTAATCTTCCGACTTGTGGTCTGAACAATTTTTGAATTCTTTTTTGATTAATTAACGCGTATATGAAATTCAAAGTTTTTTGATTTTTAAAAATTAATTTTGCTAATTTTGCTCTAAAACTATAGTCTATTTTTGATGTTTGAATGTAACTATCTTCGTGTTTTCGCCAATATGTGAGTTTTTTGTTGATATAAACAACTTTTCCACAAGCAAAAATCTGACTCCACAACCACCAATCCAGATATGGTTTAAATGGCGCTTCAAAATCACATTCTTTAAGCGCTTCTGTTTTCGCCATAGCACAAGAAAAAGTTGCAACATGATTTGCTATTAATTCGCTTCTTAAAATTTTATTGCTGTCCTTCTCGTGCAATAAAGTTTTAACAAATTTTTCCTCCCACAAGTGCATGTCATTTTGTGCCTTAGGGTTTCCAAAATATTCAACATCGTTAAAAATAAAGTCTGCACCATTATATTTTTCAAGTGCTTTAACTTTTTCAGATAAGTTATCTTTATGCCAAATATCATCACTTTCAAGAAATGCAACATATTCTCCTGTTGCGCAAGATAGTGCAAGCTTTATTGTTTCAGGAAGGCCTTTGTTTATATTATTTTCGTGTGTAATA
>JAFQLC010000028.1 GCA_017396695.1 bacterium | reverse complement strand
GTTGGTATGCGTGGTTTGATGGCAGACGCACAAGGTCAAATCATCGACTTACCTATTAAAGCAAACTTCAAAGAAGGTCTTTCAGTTACAGAATACATCATTTCATCATATGGTGCTCGTAAAGGTCTTGTTGATACCGCTTTGAAAACAGCTGACTCTGGTTACTTAACAAGAAGACTAGTAGATGTTGCCCAAGATGTTATCATCAGAGACGAAGACTGCCACACTGAAAAATCAATCAGATTAACAGGTATATTGGATGGTGAACAAGTTATTGTTCCACTTCATGCAAGACTTCTTGGCAGAACTGTTGCTCAAGATGTTTTGGATAACGACGGCAATGTTGTAATCAAGAAAAACACAACAATCGATAGAAAAGATCTAGAAATCATCAAAAAATTAGATATAAAAGAACTAGATGTTCGTTCAACTCTTACATGTGAGCTCGAATATGGTGTTTGCCAAAAATGCTACGGTTGGGCAATGACAACTCAAAAAATCGTTGATATTGGTGAAGCAATTGGTATTATCGCAGCTCAATCAATTGGTGAACCTGGTACACAGTTAACAATGAGAACATTCCACACAGGTGGTGTATTCAAAGGTGCTGGTGCTAAAAAAGAAGTGCTTTCTCCAATTGATGGTACAGTTAAAGGCAAAATTATTTCAAGAGAATTCCGTACTCGTCACGGGGAAGTTGTAAACCTCTTAAACAAAGAAGCTGATATCGTAATTGAAGGCGCTAAAGGCAAATCTGAAAAAGTTCACTTGCCAATTAACGCAACAGTACTTATTAAAGATGGCGAAGAAGTTAAAAAAGGACAAGCTCTTTGCGAATATGAACCAACAGGCGCAGGGGATGGTTCTCGTTTGACAGAACGTGCTTATAAAGATATTACATCTGACATCTCTGGTGAAGTATTATTCCAAGACTTCGTTGCAGATGAAAAGAAAGATAGACAAGGTAACGTTTCAAGAATTTCAAACAAATCTGGTGTTGTTTGGGTTCTTGGTGGCGATGTTTACACACTTCCAATTGGTTCAAAAGTGTTTGTTTCAGATGGTCAAAAAATTAAAAAAGGCGAAAAACTTGCTGAAACATTAATCTTATCTGAACATGGTGGCGAAGTTCGTGTTGGTAACGCATTAGAAATCGAAGAAGTTAAATTTGACGGCAAAAAAATCAAGAAAATTGTTGCAGGTAAAGAATTAACAATCGTTATCGCATCAATTCAACCATCAAACGCAACTTTTGAACAAACTAAAAAAGAACAAATTTGGAATGTTAATAAGTCAAATGAAAAATATATCGTTAAATGCCCTGTTGATACAACAGTTGAAAACGGTATGATTATTGCTGAGCTTATTGATGACGAATACAAAGTAACATCTTCTGGTGAAATCCGTTATAACGGCATTGAAGTTGATGAAAACCAAGTAATTACAAAAGCTGGTCAAATCGTATTCATCCCTGAAGAAATTCACCAAATTTCAAAAGATGCTTCATTAAAAATCGTTGAATCAGGCACTTATGTTGAAGCTGGAACAGAAGTTGTAAAAGACCTTTACACTCACATTTCAGGTATTGTAAACATCAAAGAATTTAACGATATTATTCACGAAGTTGTTATTCGTCCAGGTAAATTAATTACACTTGACAGCATCAACGACTTAGAAGTTGAAGAAAATGAAGTAATTAAAGCAGGCACAGTTGTGTCAGGCAAAATCAAAGCAGAAGAAGATTCTATCGTTACAATTCTTGAATCAGATTCAGAACTTGAAATTGATGATTTAGATGAAGATATACATGATGATTCAATGGAAGAAGAAAGCCTTGATAAACAACAAATTCAAGTGCTTATCAGACCTGTTCAAACATTCGATATTGCTCCAAAAGAAGTTTCAATCGAATTTAACACAACAGATGAATCAATTGAAATTCTTCCACTTACACAACTACAATTCAAAGACAACGCAAGAGTTAGAAACCTTGATGGTGCAGTTCTTACTCGCACAAGCTTAGTTCTTTCTATGAGCGGATATTTGAGCCACTTAAAAGGTTTAGTAGAGCTAGATAAAGACAATAGCTTAAAAATCGTTGTTCTTGAAACTTTAATTGTAAGACGTGATAACGACGACAATACAAAAACAATTTCTTCAACTCAAACAGAACTTCTTGTTGAAGATGGTCAAATAATTGAACCAAAAGCTCCAGTTACAAAAACTCAAGTATTGTCTGTAAATAACGCAGTTGCAAGCATTAAGAGCGAAGATAAAGATTTAAGAAGATTGCTCTTAATCAGCGAAAACAACGAACAAGTAATCGAAGTTAAATCTAAACCTACTGTAAAAGTTGGTCAACTAGTAAAACTTGATGACGAAATTGCAAAAGGTGAAGCTAGCCCAATTTCAGGTATGGTAACAAAAGTTGGTGCAAACGCAGTTACAATCAGAGTTGGAAGACCTCACTTAATCAGCGCAGGTACTTCACTTCAGGTTGACAATAGCGCTCTCATCCTAAGAGGCGACTTACTTGCAACACTTGTTTACGAAAAACAAAAAACAGGCGACATCGTTCAAGGTTTGCCTCGTGTTGAAGAACTTTTGGAAGCTAGAAAACCAAAAGATTGCGCAATTGTCGCTGAAGAAGATGGCGTAATTGAAATCACAAACGAAGACGATGTTAAAACTTTATATCTTGTAAACGAAAACGGAAGACAAGAAATTAAATTCCCAATCGAATCAAGCATAATTGTTCTTGACGGACAAAAAATTACAAAAGGCACACCTTTAACATCTGGTCCACTCAACCCACACGACGTTATCAGATTAAGAGGTGCAGCATATGCTCAACAATACCTTGTAGATGAAGTACAAAGAGTATATCGTTCACAAGGCGTAGAAATTGCTGATAAACACGTTGAAGTAATTGTTCGCCAAATGATTAAAAAGGTTAAAGTTGTTGACTCTGGTTCAACTAGATTACTTCCAGGCGAACTTGTTGACCTTAAAGAAGTTGAAGCACAAAACGAAGCAATTAAAGGCAATGAAAATGCTCAATTTGCAACATATGAACAACTTCTTTTAGGTATCACAAAAGCAAGTTTGAACACTGAAAGCTTCATCTCAGCAGCTTCATTCCAAGAAACAACAAGAATCTTGACAGAAGCAGCAGTTGAAGGCAAAAAAGACCAACTTAGAGGCTTGAAAGAAAACGTAATTATCGGTCGTTTAATTCCAGCTGGTACTGGTTATTATCACCTAATCAACGCTAGTGAAGAAAAAGAACAAGAAGAATTACGTCGCCAACAACAAAAAAATCAAGCAAGAAAACCTTCTGCGATTTTAGAAGAAATCGAAGGAATGTTTGGCACTCCAGATTTCTCAATTGACGAATAAGGAACAACTTAATGAAAAAAATATTCTTAACGGCATTACTCAGCATTATAATTTGCACAACAAGTGCAATGGCATCAAGCGAAAGTGATGCCGTTTTGAAATTCTTTGATAACTTTGTGGTCGCATCAAATAATTATGATAAAAGCATGGAAAATTATTTTATGCCAACCACAAGAATTGAAAGAATTGTCATCAAACCTGATAACACAAGAGCTATGCTTGTAATTCCTATGAGCGAATATACAGTGCAACTTAAAAAAGGTGCATTTTTAGCTAAAACCATTAAATATAGAAATGCATTTAAAAACAGAAAAATCACAAAAGTTGGCAACGATTACAAAATCACGGCACAAAGATTTGCAAACGCAGACAAAGAAGGTTTGAATTGTTTTTATATAATTACAAAAGTTGGCAATAATTACAAAATTAAAACAGAAAGTTGGGAAACAAAACATCAAGGTTTTCTAAAATACATCAAAGAATAAGCTTAACAAAAGTTAATAAAATAATTCAATTATAGAGCGGGTTTTCAGAATTCGCTCTATAATTTTTAAAATTAAAATCTACTACAACACTAGAATTTTATTTGAGGTATGATATACTCAATATATATAATGTATTGCTATAACTAAATAAAGGTGTGCTATGTATTTGGAATACAAGATAGACGAATTAAATGTAGAAAATGCTTGGTTAACGACTCTCTATGATATGATAGAAGAGTTAAATTGCAAATGCCAAACATTATTCCAAGAAACTTACAACACAGAAAGAAGATGTTTCTCGCAAACAAGAACAATAAAAATAAGAGGTTCAGAGTCAATGCTTTCGTGGCTCAAGCTCAGAATGGAAAGATATTCGCACTTTATACAATCACTAAATTCAAGGCTCGATGTAATGAGCTCGCAAATTGTATTTGAAGACAACGCTCAATAAATTAGGCGCAAATATAAATGTACATAACAAAAAGCTCCTTATTTAAGGAGCTTTTCAAATATTTGTTGTTATTACATTCGGAATTAAATCAAGGCTGGTTTTTTAACAGGTGTTGCACCAGGAATTGCTTCCCAATTTGCAGCCATGATTTTTTTGAAAGATTTAAGAGCTGTATCTTCAAGCTCGCCCAATTCTTGAGCTTTAATAATAAGTTCACGAAGTGGCATTAGTGCTCTTGTATCTCTTAAAACACCAAGAGCTGCAGCTGCACCTGCACGAACTAAATCGTTTTCTTTTTCATCTTTCATAACTTCAATAAGCGCAGGAACTGCTTTTGTGTCACCTAATTTACCAAGAGATGTAACAGCATAAATTCTAACATTTACCCATTCATCTTTTAACATTTTAATTACAAGCTCAACGCATTTTTTATTACCGATTTCACCCAAAGCTCTTGTAGCATCGCATCTTACATTTACTTTTTCATGGAATAAAACTTCCATTAAAGAATCAGTTGCAATATCGCCAATTTCAATTAAAGCATCAGTTGCAGTAATGCAAACTTGTGGGTTTTCATCATTTAAAGCTTCTACCAAAGGTTCTACAACAATTTCGCCGCCTAGTCTGCCAAGCGCACGAGCTGCACGAACACGAACGTCAACGTTTCTATCTTCTCTGAGAGATTCAATAAGTGGAACAGTGGCAGTTGTGTCGCCAAGTTCACCTAGAGCTCTTGCTGCATAAAGACGAACTGAGCCATTTTTGTCATTCTTTAACACATTTATTAAAGGATACACTGCTTTAAAATCGCCCATTTCGCCTAAAATACGGGCAGCATTGTATCGAACTTTCTCAGAATTACTAGTTTCTAAATCGTTAATTAGTTCTTCGAATGATTTTTTTGCTTGTTTCTTTCTGTTGTTCACACTAATCGTCATAGTTTTCCTTCCGGTATATATTTTAACTTCCTACACTCTTTATTAAAAAAATTTTGGATTAAAAAATTGACCTTTTTTTGGGTTTTTATTCTTAATTATTTACATTTCTTTAGAAAAAAATAATAAGAGTAAAAAGAACACTTTATGTAATCAATATAACATTTTTTTTGAAGTTTGTCGCTACATTATTTAATTTAGATAATAAAATTTGGTGTTTATTTTTTAAAACTTTAGTCTCATTTGAATTTTAGGATATGTCAAAATTAACATTTCTTAACAAAAAAATATACATCAACGAAAATTAAAAATTACTAAAATATAAGAAAAAAATCACAAAATTAATGTTAAGAAATGTAAAGCACGAAAACAAGCACTATAAATGGGTTTTAAGAAAGAAGTTTAAAAAATAAGCAATTATTTAAAGAGTATAACGTTTATATATACAAGAGAGTAAATTAACAAGAGAGGCAAATTATGTCACACAACTGCGTTACATCAAGCACAAACGTGCACAATCACACAACAGTATCAGATTCACACTGCTGTCATCACGGTAGCTCATCTTGCTCACCATCAATCTTTATGGACGCAGGCTTAGGTGTTAGAATGGTAAATCCAGCATATGCAAGCTATAACACAGATAGCTGGATTAATAACAATAATTCATATTGGAGAGATCAACAAGAATTTGACCAAGAAATGGCTATGCGCCAATATAAAGACCAAAGAGCAAATAGTTGGGCAACCAAAGGCGCTATTGCAGGGGCAGCAATTGGCTCTTGCGTTGCATTTCCAATCGGCACAGTTGTTGGCGGCGTAATAGGTGGTGTAGTTGGTTTCTTCGGAGGCTTATTCTCATAAGAGAGATAAAATTATGCAAAATTCAATAGGAAAAATTGAATATAAACAAACAGAGAATTTGCAAAAGCAAAATGCAACAAATCCTTTTGGGCAAGAAAAAACAACAAGCGCAAGTATCTTTTCAAATAATTCACCAAAAGCAAAAGCTCAAAACTATGCAAATGAACCAATTTCAAGCGCTGAAGCAAAATATATTGCAGAGCAAATGAAAAAAGAAAAAAGCTGGTTTTCAACATTTACAGATAAAATAAGCAAATCAATTAAAAAAGATAAAAATTCATCAGAAAATATTAAAAACGACGAAGAAGCGCAAGAATTAAATGTCGAAACTAACGCAAATTCAGATACATCTGGCGAAGCTTTTGACGCAGAATAATGTAGTTTAAGGAAGAAGAAGGAAGATTCAACCCCCACTGTGGGGTTATTTTTATATTTACTTTGGAATATATTTTAAAAATTTTTCAAGCAATTCTTGGTGATTTCTAAAACCAGAAAAACGAGTATATTCCACGCCATTATTAAAAATTATAAAGGTTGGATACGAAAGAATATCGTAATCCTTAATTAATTCAGGTGAATTTTTAGAATTAACACAACCTATCCAAATATTTTGCATTTTTTCTAATTCTTTTTGTTCGCGAACACAATAAGGACAAGTTGGTAAATAAAATTCAACAACCTTGATTCCTCTTTTTATTGCTTGCTTAAAATTATTACTATCGAGCTCAATCAGCATAAAGCACCCTTCAAGAAAAATAAAAGAAAAAACATAAAAAGAAATTAGACAACTGTAAAGAAATATATGGTATTCAAGGCTGGTGAAAAATTTTGTTTTATAATTATATAAGATGAAAATTGCCAGCATAAACAAGGAAAATAAACAAAGTTTCAAAGGTAATTTTTTAAATTCAAAAAAGCTTTTGAAAGTTTTAAAATTTGCATCAGATAAAGGCGCACTTGTGACCTCTGGTGCAACCGTTGCGTTTTCTGCAGTGCTTCGCCCAGCAGTTACAATGCTCACACCAGACACACCAGACAGAGACAAAAAATATGCCGCTGCAAAATCAATAGCCTCTGCTAGTGCAGTTTTTTTAACGACAGGCTTGCTTTCAGGAAATGTGAACAAAGGGCTTAGTGTGATTTCAAAAAACACAAATAAATATCTTTCGCCCAAAACGATAGAAAACTTGAAAGACGGCGCTAAAACTTTAAAATTATCAAAAAAATACGAAGCGCTAGAGCAGTTAATAAAACTTTCGCCAGAAGCTCTAACGGTTATTCCTAAACTTTTTTTAACATCCCTTTTAATTACACCTATTGCAAATTTCTTTATAAGAGATAACAAAGATGAAAACGAAAGCACAAGGCAAATTAACAAGCAAGGTTTTCAAGGAAATAATGGGAAAAAAACCGCAAAAATTCTTGCAAACATAATAAATAATGAAAAAATACAAAATTTTGCAGGCAAAATAAAAGATAAAAAATTTATCGAAGGAGCAATATACATAAAAGACATAATTGCGACTGGTGTTTTTTCAGGTTTTGTTAAAATTAATAAAACGATTGACCAAAAAGATAAAACTAATTTAATTGCAAACACTGTTGTATCAACCACTTTAAGCATACTGGGGGCAATGTCTTTTGATAAAATTTTTGAAAAACCCTTGGCAAATTTAAGCGAGCAATTTAAAATAGCAAATAAAAGTGATGCGAATTTAGAGAAATATTTAAACGGAGCAAGGATTTTAAAAAGCGCACTAATTTTAGGCACAATATACTACGGCATCATACCAATGATTTCAACATACGCAGGAAGCAAAATATCTAACAATAAGTATGCAAATAAGCAAAATTAAAAAATTTATATTAAAAGAGTTATCTGGCTGGAGCAAGCTTGAAATTGCGATTTTAATTTTCTCAACAGTAGTAGTTATCACTTCTTCTATTATTATGCAAGATAGAAAACTGGCACTAATAAGCGCTACTTGCGGAATTTTATACACAATAATTGCAGGCAAAGGTAAGATTTCAGCATTTATTTTTGGAATAATTGGCACACTTGCTTGCGCTTTGCTATCCTACAAGGTGGCATTATACGGCAATTTTGCTCTGCATTTATTTTATTTTTTTCCAATGGAGATTGCAGGAATTATAAATTGGAAAAAGCATCTCCAAATAGAAAATCAAGAAATAACCAAAACAAAACTCAAAAAAAACGAGTTGCTTACGGTTTTTGGAATTACTTGCTTGATAGAAGGAATAATATATTTAATTCTGTTCAAAATTGGTGATTTGGCACCTTTAGCTGATTCTTTAATGTGCACATTATCCCTTGCGGGAATGTATTTAACCGTTAAAAGATGCATTGAGCAGTGGGGAGTGTGGACTCTTGCAAACTTTCTTTCAATTATAATTTGGTTTGCAACATTTCAAGCAGGGGAAGCGGTGTTTTCTGTTTTGCTTGTCAGAATAATATACTTTTTTCTTGGTATTTATTTCTTTATCAAGTGGCATAAAAATTTGCACACAAGCAACGATTACAAACAAAATCAATAAATTATGATATAATCAAAATGAATTAGGGAGTTCAAAATGACAATTAAAGTAATAAGAAAAACCATAAATACAGAACTGGCAAATGAAATCAAAGAAGTTCAAGATTTTTTAAGCGATAAGCATTCTATATGCTCATACTTAATAAAATCCATGGAAAATTATGGTGAAGATAAAGCAGTTACAGATGAACACCAAAATGTTTCATTGAATTACAATGAAGTTATCTCTAAAATCAAAAAAGTTGCATCAGCAATTCAAAAAGCAGGAATAAATCATAAAACACATATTTCATTTTTCTCAGAAAATAATGGTGCTCATTTTTGCGTAACTCAAGGTATTTTATACGCAGGCTGCACCGCAGTTTTAAGAGGAACAGCAGCTCCTATTGATGAACTTGAATACATTTTAGACCATAGCGATTCAGAAGGGTTATTTGTTAGCGACTATAAATTTTTAAATAGCTTATATGACGTAATTCAAAAAAACGAAAAGTTAAAATTTGTATGCGCAGTGTTTGAAAAAGGTGATAAACCCGAAGGTTTAAAAATTCCTGTTTATAGCTTAAGTGAATTTATTGCTGACGCTGATGAAAACATTGAAGAAAAAGAGAATTCAATTGATGACACAGCTGTTATGCTCTATACATCAGGCACGACAGGTTATCCAAAAGGAGTTATGCTAACCCATAAAAACATTTTGTCACAAATGAAAACAGTGGGTGAAGGGCTTTTGGTTAAAAGAGGTGAAAAATCACTTCAAATTCTTCCAATTTGGCACTCATACGAATACACAACACAAACTCTTTTCTATGCAACTGGTATGCATTTGCATTTTGCAACATTGCCTGCACTTAGAAACGACCTTGCAAAATATGATATAGATATATTTTTATCAGTGCCAAGAATTTGGCAAGCAATAAGACTTGGCATTTATCAAAAACTTAAACAAAAATCTAAATTGCAATATTTTATGTTTGACTTTGCAGTAAAGGCTAGTGTTGAGTATAAAATCCATAAAATGTACGCCGAAAAAAGAATTACAAACAAACAAAGTAAGTATAATTGGTGTGCAAAAATGTACCACGGATTTGTTAGAAGTTTCTACAAACCAATATATAAATATTTTAACGAAAAAGTGTTTAAGCAAATAAAAGACCAATTAGGTTTAAACTTCAGACTTTCACTATCTGGTGGCGGTGCATTATCTTTGCAAGATGAACTTTTCTATGATGCACTCGGCGTAAATTTAAGGGTAGGATACGGGCTTACAGAAACATCTCCTGTTCTTACAATTAGATATACAACAGATAAAAATTATCTTTGCTCCGCAGGCCGTCCACTTAAAGCAACTGATATAAAAATTGTTGACCCAAAAACCAAAGAAGAAGTTGGTATTTTCCAAAAAGGACTTGTTCTTGTGCGTGGCCCACAAATAATGAAGGGGTATTACAAAAATGAGCAAGCAACAAATGAAGTTATAGATAAAGACGGCTGGTTTAACACTGGCGACCTCGGTTGGCTTACTTCGCATAATTTCCTTGTGCTTGTTGGCAGAGTTAAAGAAACAATTGTGTTATCAAACGGCGAAAATATTGAACCATTACCAATTGAAGAAGCTTGTCTGCAAAGTAACTATATCGAACAAATTGTTCTTGTTGGGCAAGATGAAAGCAGCATTGGGGCGCTCATTGTCCCAACTCAAGAAGCAATTGAAAAATGCAACATTGCTCTAGGCGACCTTAAAAAGGGTTCTAAAGGTTCACACTTAACTATCAAAGACCCTCAATTACATGAACTTATTAAACACGAAATTAATGCATATATTAAAACAAAACCAAATCTCAAACCATTCGAAAAAATCAGCAAATTTGAAATACTAAAAAATGCATTCAACCAAGAAGATGGCTTGATGACTCAAAGCGGAAAAATGAAACGCAATAAGGTTTATGATAGATATAAAAGCATTATATCTAAAATGTTCCAAGACAAAAAATAATTATGGCAAAAACTGAACTACTCGCACCTGCAAAAAATATGGAATGCGCAATTGCAGCAATAAATTCTGGAGCTGACGCAATTTACATTGGTGCAAATATGTTTGGCGCAAGAAAAAATGCAGGAAATTCGCTCAAGGAACTTGAGGAAATAATTAAATACGCTCATCAGTTTTGGGTTAAAGTTTATGTAACAATAAACACCATTTTAACAGATGAAGAACTTACTGAGGCAAAAAAACTTATTTGGAAGCTTCACGAAATTAAGGCAGATGCAATCATATTTCAAGACTTTGGAATATTAGAACTTGCAAGGAAAGGCGAACTTCCAGACATTCCGCTTCACGCAAGCACTCAGTGCAATAATAGAACTTTTGAAAAAGTGAAGTTCTTTGAAAAAATTGGCGTCAAAAGAGTAATTCTTGCTCGGGAACTTTCCTTGAGTGAAATTAAAAACATAGCAAAAAACACTGATGTTCAAATAGAGTGTTTTGTGCACGGAGCATTATGTGTTTCATATAGCGGACAATGTTACCTAAGCGCCTCATGCGGTGGCAGAAGCGCAAACAGAGGCGAATGCGCCCAGCCTTGCAGGAAAAAATATACCGTTATAAATGGAAATAACGAAGTTTTGGTCAAAAACAAATATATGCTCTCACTCAAAGATTTTAACGCTTCAAAAAGACTAGAAGATATGGTGCGCTCTGGTGTCGTGTCATTTAAAATTGAAGGCAGACTAAAAGATGCAAATTATGTGCGAAATGTTGTTTTGTATTATAGAAAATTACTTGATAAAATTAGCAAAAAATCATCATCTGGCACAATTATTGCAGATTTTGAAGCAAACCCAACTAAAAGCTTCAACAGAAGTTTTACAGAGTATTTTCTAGATGGCAGAACAGAGTGCTACAACTTAAATTCAGTAAAATCACTTGGCGAAAAATTGGGTCAAGTGAGTGCTAGAGGGAAAAATTATATTGAAATAAACGCCAAAATAAGTTCTGGCGATGGACTTTGCTTCTTTGAAAACAATGAACTAGCAGGCTTTTTGGCAAATAAAGTCGAGGGCAAAAAAGTTTATCCAAATAAAATGCCAAATATTAGAGTCGGGG
Source organism: bacterium (assembly GCA_017396695.1). Classification (GTDB taxonomy): domain Bacteria; phylum Cyanobacteriota; class Vampirovibrionia; order Gastranaerophilales; family Gastranaerophilaceae; genus RGIG1918. The sequence goes on along the minus strand of JAFQLC010000028.1, from coordinate 16,848 downwards.
ACATAGTATATCGAAATCAAGACCACGAATTTGAAAAGATATTGAAAAACTCAAAAACGGCAAGGAAAATTTTGGTTGATTTTAAATTTAAAAATGGCATAGTGTCAGCGATTGATGAAAACTTTAATAAAGTTGAATTAATCCTTGAGGAGCTTGAAGTTGCAAAAGATAAAGAAAAAATGAAAACAAATTTCATAACTCAGATGAAAAAAACAGGAGAAACAATTTATCTTGCACAAAACGTATCACTTGAGGGCGAATTGCCTTTTATCCCAATTTCAAAATTAAATGAAATAAGACGAACCTTGCTTGAAAAATTAACAGAAAAAAGGCTCGAAAACTACAAAATGAGGGCACAGCAAGAAATTCAGCCCGCAGAATATTTTGAAGACGAAGTTGACTACAGGGCAAATATAATGAATGCCTCAGCCAAAAATTTCTATGAAGAATGCTTAGCAACCGTTAAAGAATTTGCTCCCGAGCACACGAAAAAGTTTGATAAAATAGAGCTTATGCGCACAAAGCATTGCATAAAATATGCACTTAATATGTGCAAATCTAAAGAAGAATTATTCTTGCTTGACGAGGAAGAAAGAAAATTTGCACTCAAATTTGACTGCAAAAATTGCGAAATGATAATTTCTAAAGCATAAATTATTTGCTTTTAGCAGTTAAAAATTTTATAGCTTCAGGTATTCTTGCAATTTGCCAAAGTGATGAAAAAACAAGAGCAAATGTAATGTACCATTCAAAATGTTTTGGGAGCTCTTTGCGCCCTTGATTTTCCGCCAAATCTAAATCAGCAACGAAAGAATAAATCGCAAAAAATGCAAACACAGGAGCAAATATAAAACCAAATATTCCTTTAATCATAAGGTTTGCATAACCAAGCTTAGCAATAACTCCAATAAGCGCCAAAATATAATAAACAACCGTTACTTGAAGCGCCATGTTTTTGACATTGGCGAATTTATCTTTTGGATTTTCTAAATCAGGTTTGTAATTTAAAAAAACATAAAACGCAGAAATTATAGTTACAAAAATCATTTCAGATAAAAAACCATAAGTTAAGTTCGAATATCTAAAAGCAAAACCTGCAAAAGCAGCACCCAAAAAAGCAGCAAACGGAAATGACATATGAAGTGCATATTTAGGAAAACTGCGACAAGCGAAAACAAGCGCTATAACACAAAAAGCAGAGGCGAACGAGATAAATCCAAGTCTATCTGCAAAACCATCGAAACCATAATAGCAAACATAACAAAACACAACAAACATCGTTATAAGCAAGGGTAAAATATTTTTGACAGACTTCTCATAAGACATATTGCCGTCGTTAAGTCCATCCAAATATTCAAACATCTCGGCTTTTAAAAGTGGGTTTTGCGCCATTTTTCATTCTCCTGTTTATGAAAATTATATGGAATTTTATACACTATTGCAAGCAAAATAAAACAAAAAATTGAGAGCTCAATTATGAACTCTCAATTTAATATAATTTCAAAAATTAAACTGCTTTTGAAATTGCAACTGCAACAGCAACTGTTGCGCCTACCATTGGGTTATTACCCATACCAATAACACCCATCATTTCAACGTGAGCTGGAACTGAAGAAGAACCTGCAAATTGAGCATCTGAGTGCATTCTTCCCATAGTATCTGTCATACCATAGCTTGCAGGGCCTGCAGCCATGTTGTCTGGGTGAAGAGTTCTGCCTGTGCCACCGCCAGATGCAACTGAGAAGTATTTTTTACCATTTTCAATAGCCCATTTTTTGTATGTTCCAGCAACTGGGTGTTGGAAACGAGTTGGGTTAGTTGAGTTACCAGTAATTGAAACATCAACGCCTTCGTGAATCATAATAGCAACGCCTTCTGAAACATCATCAGCACCATAGCATTTAACATTTGCTCTTTCGCCATTAGAAAATGCTTTTTCAGAAACGATTTTTAATTCACCAGTTGCATAATCATATTGAGTTTCAACAGATGTAAAACCATTGATTCTTGAAATGATGTATGCAGCATCTTTTCCAAGACCATTTAAGATAACTCTTAATGGGTTTTTACGAACTTTGTTTGCGTTTCTTGCAATACCAATTGCACCTTCAGCTGCTGCGAATGATTCGTGACCAGCCAAGAAGCAGAAGCATTCAGTTTCTTCACGAAGAAGCATAGCGGCTAAGTTACCATGACCCAAACCAACGCTTCTTTGGTCACCAACTGAACCTGGAACGCAAAATGCTTGCAAACCAATACCGATATCTGATGCGATATCAGAAGCACCAACTGTGCCTTTTTTGATTGCAATAGCTGCACCTAAAGTGTATGCCCAAGAAGCATTTTCAAAAGCAATTGGTTGAATGCCTTTAACAATAGCATCAACATCAATGCCTTTTGCTAAACAAATTTCTCTTGCTTCTTCTAAGTTTTTAATACCGTATTCAGCCATAACTTTATTAAGTTTAGCTTCACGTCTATCTTGTCCTTCAAATTTAACTGCCATAATTAATTACTCCTTACGTGGGTCAATCTTTTTAACTGCTTCATCAAATCGACCGTATGTTTTGATGTTTTCATCATAAGCTTTTTGAGGTTCAACACCTTTTTTGATAGATTCCATCATTTTTCCAAGGTGAACGAACTTATAGCCTATAATCTCATCGTTAGCATCTAGTCCAAGTTCAAGAACATAGCCTTCAGCGAGTTCCAAGTATCTTGGTCCTTTAGCCTTAGTTGAGTAAATTGTACCAACTTGAGAACGAAGCCCCTTACCAAGGTCTTCAAGTCCTGCACCGATTGGTAAACCATTATCAGAAAATGCTGTTTGAGTTCTGCCATATACAATTTGCAAGAACAATTCACGCATTGCAGTGTTAATTGCGTCGCACACTAGGTCTGAATTAAGTGCTTCTAGAATAGTTTTGCCAACTAAAATTTCACCAGCCATAGCAGCTGAGTGTGTCATACCAGAGCAACCTAAAGTTTCAATAAGTGCTTCTTCAATAATACCTTCTTTTACGTTCAAAGTTAATTTACAAGCACCTTGTTGTGGAGCACACCAGCCAACACCATGGGTTAAACCAGAAATATCTTTAATTTCTTTGGAATAAGTCCATTTTCCTTCTTGTGGAATAGGTGCAGGGTTGTGGTTAGCGCCTTTTGCAACACAGCACATTTCCTTAACTTCTTGAGAACAATTTTGACAACTCATTTTATTCCTATCTCCTGTGTATTCTACAAGAAGATTATACCTTAAACATATTTAAAAATAAAACAAGTTAATATTTATTTTCTCAAGTAATTAAACAACAAAAACTTGTTGCATTTCAGAGTTTTTATTTTGCATACGCTTGTCTAAATCACCCATAGCAATTTTGCCATTATCATCTATATCAAGCCCCTCATTTTGCACATACGCTTGCCCATCTTTGCCTTGAGTATAAAGCGTATCGCCACCAGCCCTACCAGGCGCCAACACCATAGCATAAAGTTGTGCTGCGGTGAGTTTTTCGCCCTTATGATAATAATTATTTTTCTCAAAATATTTTTGAACTATATCAAGTTGCTCAGTTGCAGACATATTTTTAACTTCATCTGTAGTGTAACCAAGGTCTTCTAATGTGCTTGGCATGAATTGCATTATGCCATATGCGCCAGAAGAATTTTCTGCCTCAGGGTTAAGTGAAGATTCGCTATACAAAACTGTAAGCAAGTCTGTTGGGTCGCAATTAATGTTATTTGCAACTTCTTCCGCTTTATCTGAAAAACCATCGCCAAGTTTCTCGTCAACTGATTTTGCAAGGTCGTCATCAATTTGCGGAATTTCATCTTTAGTTGTTGGTTCACCATTAGGCTTTGCTTCAGCTTTTTCACCACCAAAAATCTTTTTGAAAAATTCCGAAAGCAAATCTGACATTATCTCAAAAAAGTTTTTTCCAGCTTTTTCATCTTCAACGCTAAGCCCAACAAGTTCATTTTCATTTGTTGTTTGAAGTTTATAGTCAGAATTTGTTTTTTGATTTTCTTGAGTTTTGTTTGCTTTAGTTGTGCCAACAGAATTAACGGCATTCAATTTCACATCGTTTGGGTTAATTTTAGTCATTTTCGCTCCATGCGCAAATAAAATTGTTTCTTCACAGAATGAAAAAACGGCAACAAAAATGCTATTCTTTAAAGAAAATGATTAAATATTAACAAAGTTTTACAAAAAAATTAAAACTCAATCTTTTTTTCGCAAGTATAGTCTTTAATTTTAGGATTTGATTTTGGCATTGAGCATTTTTCCATATATTCATCAAGTCCATGTCTTGTAAATTTATAAATTCTATCTGCCTTGTATTCATCTTTGGTTATTTCTTCATTAGATTTTACCATCAACAACTTGCCACCAGAGAACATATAGACATAATCTGCCTTTCTTGTGCCATCAGCATTTTGTTCAACATCTTTTGAAATTTTAACTGGATATTCGCCAAGAAAATGCATTTCAACAACTTCGTCTGCTTTAAAGTTGCCATCTTTATCTGTTTTAACGCCTTTTTTAACCACATCAGGATGCAAGTCAACAGGAGATGAACTATAGTTGAATTTAAGCTCAATTTGAGTTTCTTTAGAGCCATTTTTATTTTCTTTATGCAAGAATAACATTTCCTCTAAAACACCTCTTGAATTGAATTTATAGTCTCGCTCAACCGAATATGCTTCTGGACTAAATTCAACACCATATAAAACAGATTTATTATCAGGATTTGAAAAATCATAAATTGCTTTCATGTGATGTGCCACTTCGCCATTCAAACCCTTAATTGAAGGAGATATCCCTTTATATATTGCCTTCGGTTTTAGGTGCGAAACTTCAATCACGTCAGATGTTTCAGGGTCAAATAACGTAATTAATTCAACCGAAGCACCTTTAGCTTTTGTTTCCCTTATCAGATTATTATCTTTGTCATATTCAAGCATTGTGATTTTTGAGGTTTGCTTTTCTTTTTTATCAACTTCAAATTCAACCCTTGCGCCGTCTTGTTTTGTATGGGTTTGAAAACCATCTTTAAATCCTTTATCTAGAATATCGTAAACTTCTTTTATAGTGCTTGTTGCTTTGCTTTCCTCTTCAAGAATTGATTTATAAATCTCGGGCACTGCTTCATTTGTTTTTTGAACATAAAATTTTACATCAGACATTGGGCGAAGTGCATGGCGCAAATGCGCATTGGCACGAGATAAAACCTGTTTTTTCTCTTTTCTGCTTCCTGCAAATAAAATATCTGAATAGTTAAACTTGGTTGGCATTTGCAAACTTTGTGTGCCGCTTCCTTTGAAACCATTTGTTTTAAAAGTTTTCTCAGCTTTTAGATTTGATGTTTGATTATTCAAATAATTAATTGCAGAAATTTTCATATTTACCTCACCTTAGCAAATTAAAACTCGTAAAAATATTTTTTGCATAGGAAATTATAAATTAAACATTCTTAACAGAAAACAAGAAAACAATTTACTTTGAAATTGCACATGATAAGATAATTTTATAAGGAAATGAGGTGAAAATCCTCAACTGGACCGCAGCCGTTAAAGTCGGAATACTTAAAACTTTTGTCAAATCGCGGATTTCCGATTTACAAGCAATATGAAAGTTTTTAAGTATCCTTACAAATTCCAAACAGTAAGGATTTTTTAATGTCATCAATATCAAACCCGCAACAAGTAAGAAATACGAATACTTGCCCACATGGACTACCCGCAGGAGCGTGTCCGATATGTAATGGTGGCGCAGGGGCAAAAACAAAAAGGAACTCTGGCGAGTGGTCCTATGCAAAATGCGCTGCAGTTGGAGCAGAAATGAGAGCTGCAAAAGCAAGAATTGAAGCAAGGAAGGAGCTTCTTGAAGAGCAATTTAGTACGGCATTAAAGATACAAAAAGCAATAATGAATTTTATTGATAAAGCGCAAAGTATACTTCAAGCAGTTCATGCAAAACTGCCGCCAGAACTTCAAACTGTTTTTAACAAATTGGCGAATGGCATAATAAATCCTATTTTGAATTTGATATCTAACATTCCCAAAACATTAGAACAGTTGAACGCATTTATTAATGATATAAAAACAAAGATTTTAGCTGTTGCTGAAAAATTAAATGCAATATTAGGAGAAATAAAGAATTTTATAGAAAAAAACATAACAGATAGATTCAAAAAATTAACCAAAAAGATAATAAGATTTTTCATTCTAGAAGAAAAAGAAGAAAATTATCAAAACGATGAAGAAATCGAAATTTTTAAGTCAAGAGAATTAAGAAAACTCCATATGGCAATTTTGAAGCTAAGAAGGAAAGGCAAAAAGGAAGATGCTAAATACAGCTGTAACTAAAAAACAAATAGCGCAAACAAAACGAACCCAAGAGAAAAAACAAGCAGAAAAAAAAGAAATTTCTAAAACTCTTGAAGGTGTTTTGGTGAATAATCATATAAAAAACGACGAGCCAAAACAAGTTACTATTGATGAAATTTGCGACACATTATTGCTAACTCGAAACAACGAAAAAACAAAAAATACAGAAAAAGAAAAAGCGGAAAGTTTCAATTACAAAAAAACCTTAATACCGCTTTTAATTGGCGTCGGGGTAACTTTTGGAGCAGCTTGCGGATTGAGCTTTATAGTAAGAAAAAATTCAAAAAATATATTGAAAAAATATTGCGAAGAACTTCCGCCCATTGCGCACAATATGAATATACCAGAAGAGCCACATTTGGCTGTGTATGAACTTTTAAGAAACCCAAGCCCAAGAAATATTTTAGGCGCAGGGGCAGTATTTTTATTTAGTGGACTTACAATTTCTGCGAAAAATTTTGTTGACGGCATAAAAGAAATTTGGATTAAAAAACGAGAGGCGAATATCGAAAGAGATTTGCAAGAAAACCTTATAGAAGTTGAGGCAAATGCGTTTTCTGGTAAATTGCAATCAGTAAACTCATATCTAAAAGATAGTGCGAACTATTTCAAAACTATTTTCAAAGAGCAAGATGAGAAAAATTTAAAATTCAAAGGAAAAGAAAAAGAAAAAGAAAATAAAAGCGTACAGATAGATACAAAGAAAAATTCAGATAAAAAGAAATATATGCAAATTGCAGGACTAGGCGCATTTGCTGTAGCATGTGGAATACTTGGAAAAATAACCTTTTCAAACTTAAGAAAAACATGCACAGAAATGGATAAATTTGCAAAAGACACAGTTGAAGAAGGCATAAAACAAGGAAAAATATTTTCAAATGCTTCGAGCGGTCTTTCAGGCGATGCTGGTTTAATCAGTTATTATTCATATTTAAATGAACCAAGAGGGCACCTCTACAATTGGATTTTAAACCCAGAAAACACATTTTTAAAAAACATTTTCTTGTCTTTTACAGCAGTAAGTGCCATTGGGTATCTTTTTAAGCAAGGAATGGATGCAATCAAAACAGTTAGCATTGCAAAAGAAAATTCAAAAACAGAACTAAATTTAAAGAAAAGACTTGTTGAGGTTGAAATAGAAAACTTCAAGGCCAAAAAAACAAGTGCAATCGAGCCGTTAATGAATGAATTTAGAAGAAAAGTTGCAAGTGGCGAAAAATCCGAAAAAGAACTTAAGCAATTTGCTGAAAACATATTATTTGAAATTAAAAACGGACCGCCATACGTTTATTCATAAGGAGAAAAAATGACAAAAATTTGCCCAATAATTCAATATCACGTTGGCAACCTCGGAGTTGGAATAAAAATGCCGACAAAAGAAAAAAATTACTGCGAATTTGATGAAAAAAGAGTGGCAGGAATTATGGAACAAGCGGAACACGCCCTGCCCGTTGTTGAAAACTTTCTAAAAAATGCAACTGATGAAAAACAAATTTTAGAGGGACTTTATGTAGTTGATAAAATGATAGACAAAAAAGTCAAAGGGGCTGAAAAACTCTACCCAACCCTATCAAGATTTAACAACACAAACTCGCCAAATGTGCAATCAATGCTTGCAGGAATTTACAGAAAAACAAGGCCTATTGAAGCTTTTGGACCTTTATACAAAATGCTGATAAAAGAAAGCATAAACCCAAACACCTCTTGCCCGTTCGATCCAACGGAAGAAATTGGGGGTGCTATTTTTGAATATTTAAAAACAGGCGCAGCAATTTACGAATATACAAAACAAGTAGAAAACTCAAAAAACTAATTTAGAGAAATAAAAGCAGGGCAGAAATTCTACCCTGCAATTTTTATAAATAGTTACTATAATGATTCTTTATAAATTTGTGCAACGGCTTCTTTAGTTGCGTTAGTTGGCGCAAGAGAGAGAAGTCCATCAAGAGAAGGTGTGGCAAATGCAAGTTCAGTTAGCTTTTCAACATCAGCTTCAGTAAAACCTTCGTCTTTTAATTTGTTTGGAACATCAACTGATTTCAACCAATTATAAACACCAAGTGATGCGTCTTTAGCAGTCGCAATTTCGCCAACCATAGGTTCAAGAATATAAGACAATGTTTCTGCTTTAGCTGAATAAATGTTTTCAACTACCGCAGGAAGCAATATCGCAAGCCCAAGCCCATGTGAAAAATCAGGTTTTAGAGCACTCAATGGGTGTTCAAGCGCATGAGTATAGTGTAACAATCCGTTATCAAAGCAAACACCAGCAATCATTGCGGCGTAGCAAAGATAATATCTTGCTTCTCTATCTTCGGGGTTAGTAATTGCTTTTGGTAAATATTTAACAACAAGCTCAATTACTTGCCTTGCAAGAGTAACTGAATAAGGTGATGCAACAAGGGTTGTTGCAGCTTCAACCACGTGATTAACTGCATCAATTGAAACATATCTTGTTTGCTTTGGCGACAAACCTAGCATTAAATCTGGGTCATCAATTGCAAATTCAGGGTAAATGCAATCATATGCAATTGCAGGTTTATAATCCTTTTCAAGAATTGTTGCAACAGCAAATCTATTAGTTTCGCTTCCTGTGCCATGAGTTAAGTTAATTGCAACGACAGGTACGGCTTCAGTTGGCACAAATTTAAATTCATACAATGAACTTCCTGTTTCATTTGGATATTTAAGCAATATTGCAACAGATTTACCAGCGTCTGTTGGAGAGCCACCACCAATTGTGATAACTGCTTTAGCGCCAAAATCTCTTGCGAGTTTTGCAGCTTCATCAATGGCATCTGTTGTTGGGTTAGGAGTCACTTTATCATAATTCACATAAGCAATGTTGTTTTCTTTTAATGCGGATTCAACAACATCCCAAGCGCCTGTTGATTTATAAGCGCTTCTTCCTGACATTACAACAACTTTATCAATTCCTCTTTCAGAATAAATTTTTGCAATGTCTTTTATTTTTTGAATTGCACCACAACCAAAATAAACAGTTGAGCGAGTTCTGATTTCTTTAACTTCATTTATATTTAATTCTTTTTCCCAATTTAACATGTAATTTTCTCCTATATTTTGCTATATTTTAGGAATATCTTCGCTATTATCTGCAAAAGCGTCAATTGCCTTTTTAGCTGTTCTTTGCGTGTTCAATGTTGCGTTCCCGCCAATGCATCCACCTTCGCAGCACATAACTTCAATCAAATTGCAACCGCCTTCACATTTTCCAGTCGCAGCATATTTTTTCAAAGTTTTAATACTATCTTTATTCAAACCATTAATTACACAAGGTTTAACCATATCTTCGTCAGGCAAAGCCATTGTAACTGACTCTGCAACACCGCCAGAATAACCAAAAATTCGAGCTTGTTTTGAAGATTCTGTAACAAACGGAGTTTCCTCAAGCTCAGTAATTTGAATTTTCTTTGCAACAAATAATGCACCAAGTTCTTCATAGTTCATAACAAAATCAATGTTTTCGTTTTCATAGCCTTCTGCACGTTTAGCTACACATGGACTAACAAACACGATTTTGACATCAGGATAATGTTTCTTTGCAATTTCAGCGGTATAATACATTGGCGTTTTTGTGTCCGAAACAAAAGGTTCAATCTCGCTCAAGTGTTTTTTAATCAGTTGATTATAGCCAGCACAACACGAAGTTGTCATAAATTCCTGACCTTGTTCTATGCGTTCAATAAATTCTTTCGCCTCGTTTGTTGCTGTTACATCTGCCCCTTGTGCCACTTCAAAAACATCGTCAAAACCAGCCTTAATAATTGCCGTTTTCAGTTGATAAATTGTTCCTGGGAACTGCCCGACAATTGAAGGCGCAACAAGTGCAACAACTTTCTTATCTGATTTCAGCGCTTTTAAAATATCAACTATTTGACTTCTTTCATGCACTGCGCCAAAAGGACACGCCGCAGTACATTTCCCACAGTTTATACATTTATCATAGTCTATGCTTGCAAAACCCGTTTCGTCTTTTTTAATTGCTCCAACAGGGCAAGAATCTTCGCAAGGCACTGTAACTTTAACAATTGCATTGTATGGGCAAGCATTAACACACATTTTGCATTTTTTACATTTTGAATCATCAATTACAGATTTTCCATTCACAATCGAAATTGCGCCAAATTTGCAAGAGTTGATACAAGGTCTTGCAACGCAACCTTGGCACAAGTCTGTAACATATATTCTATTTGTTGCACAACCTTTGCAAGCTGCTTGCAAAACAGTTAAGTTTTTATCACTTATTTCTTCTCTTTCAAGTGCTTGACGAGCATATTTTGCAAGAGAAATTGTCTCATCATCTTCTTCAATTGGAAAACCAAGCCCAGCAATTGTCCTATCTTTAATAATTGCTCTTTCTTTATATACGCAACATCTATATGGAACTTCCATTCCTTTTGGTCGCATAACATAAGGAATCAGTCTTGCTTGTTCTTCAAAATCATTAGACAAAAATGCTTTGATTATTCTAATTAAAATTTCTTTTTTTATGTGTATTGCTTGTCCTAAATTACCCATTATTAAATTCCTAATTTTTTGTCAATTACGCTTAAAACCTTTTCGACAGTTGCTTCATGAACAACCTCATCATCAACTTTTACATATGGAGCTTTTGAATATTCCCAATTAATTGAGCATAAACCTAAACAATTGCTTCCTGTAACTTCAACTTTATCGCCATATTTTCTTGGGATAATGTCATTTAATTCTTGCAAATTGCTTCCACCCATAACAAAACAAGTTGTACCTAAACACACTTTTACCGAAATTTTTTCCATAACTAGCTCCTTTTCACTTACCTTTTATCTATATAAATTGCACATTCACTTTTTTTAAATATTTTTCTTCTAAAACCTTTGCCATTTGCTGTATAACATTTTTCCTTATTTTAATCTCAATTGGAAGACTTGGGTCATAATGAGCTTTATTCATCTGTGCCCCGACAAGGAAATTAATCACATCTGAATCGAGAAGAAAATCCATTAGGGTTTTTGCAGCATCGTCTTCAGCTTTCTCTGATTGCAAATATTCTAAAGTCTTTGTCAAGGTCAAAATTCCCTCTGTTACAAGGTCAATTCCTTCCATTTTGGATAACCCTGGGAGTTTTCCTCTGTTTGTTGAAACATCAGTGTTTATTGAAATATTCGTTTCTCTTGAAATGATATTTGCAGTTGTTCCGCCAGAAATTGCTTTTTTGCCCTTGAAATCCATAAAGGTTTTTGCATAATATGCGTCTTTTTCCCCATGGAATGGAGGACCTGTAAAAATTATAGATTCACGAGGATTTCTACAATATATCGAAAGAATTGAAGTGTCATCTTTTAGTTCTTTTCTTGGTGCAATGCATTGAATTTGGCGAACTAAATATTCACTCAAATCTTTAGATGAAATCTCTGGCTCAAGTTCAAGTTTCTTGAGGACAATCTTAATCAAGCCGTTTCGTTCAAGCCCTAAAGGATATTCTCTTGTTCCCATTGCCACTTGAGTTGCACCATCTGAGCAAAAGATGATTCTATCAAACTTTTCAAGCTGAATGTTGTAAACTTTCATCTTGCGATTTTTAAAATCTTTAGATTGAATTGTTTGAAATTCAGGTTTTAAAACTTCGCCATTTCTAATCCAAATAAAATCTGGATTACCCTCTTCAACAATTTTTGCCTTGCCATTTTCAAAACAGTCTATTGCAGAAAAAGTTGAATAGCTAATACCACGAACTTTGCAAACAGGAAGAGAGTTCATAATAATTTCACATGATTTTTCAATATCTGAATTATTTTCTAAAAATTTAAGAAGCATAGTAGATGTCATACATGCCAAGATGTTTGCTTTAATTCCACTCCCAAGACCATCAGACAAAACAGCCACAACTCTGTTCATATTAGGAAATCTGCCAGATGTGAAAAAATCGCCGTAGGCATTTTGGTTATATTTCTTTTTTTGAGAACAAGCTATATCAATGAACATTAGAATCTGCTCCAGTATTAGGGTCAAAATCTTCAGCAATTGAACTCAAAAGAAGCTCTGTTTCAACCATGTGTTCACCAAGCAAACTTGCAATTTCTTGAACAGTTGCAATGTTTTTTGTAATAACCTCACGGGCTCTTCTTGCAATTTTTGTTCTATCCATTTCAGAACGAGTAACGTCTGAAATCACAGCGCCAACAAGTTCATTATCCTCAATTGTAAATATGCTTATGTCATACACTTTATCTTTAATTGCATAGTGTTCTTGGTGAATTTCACGACCAGAATCAAGTGAAGATTTAAATAGCTCTGGGAATGAAACAATTCTATCTATACAAGCGCCTGCAAGTCCTTCAGGGCGAGAAGTGAAAATTTCATACATATCATCAGTCAAGAACATATGTGCAAATGAATCATTAGCTTCAACAATTTCCATATTAGAATCAACAATAACAACCGCAGAAGGCATACATCTAAGCATAGCTGCCGCTTTTCTTACTGCAATTTTTCTCATATAAGAAACACACATTGAAGGTTCAGCATCGCCTGCAATTAAGGCATTCACAAATTCTCTGCAACTTGCATAACCGCAACCAGAGCAATTTAGCTCATCTTCAATTGTGTGCTTGCTTATTTTCTTTAATGCTTTTGTAACCTGTTCCATTGAATATTCAATTTTTTTAACAGGTTCTGGTGCATATTCTGTCTCAACAACAGTTCTTGGCTCTGTTGGAATTTCATCTCTATATTGAACTTGAGCATAAATATCTGATGTGATTAAAATTTTTGATTTCTCACTTGATAAACAAGGCCCATTTATGCAACCACCAGAGCAAGCAAGCGCTTCAACAAAAATTTTCTTGTTAATCTTGCTTGGGTCGATATTTTGCAAAGATTTGTCAAAATCTTCTAAAGAGCTCACCGCAATAAAAGTTACGTCATTATTTTTAATTCCAACACTTTTTATTGTTTCATTCATTCCGCCTTCAATTGGATAAAGCGAGCCTTCATAAGCACTTTCTGGAACAAAGTTGCAAGTTTCGTCAGGTTGAATATTTTTAAAATCTATAAATTCTTCTTTGAACCAATAATTAAGCTCATCAAAAGTAAGCGCTGCCGCCATCAAATCAGGGTGTGCGTCTGCTTCATTTTTCTTTGCAATACAAGGGCCAATAAACACGACCTTAATATCTTCCCCAAGCTCTTTTTTTAAGAGTCCGCAATGCGTAAGCGCAGGAGAAGCAATTGGCGTAATGCATTTTGAAAATTCGGGTCTGTAATATCTGATATAATCATCAATTACAGGGCAAGTAGAAGAAATATATAGCCCCGATTCAACCTCGTTGAGTTTTTTTGCAGTCTGAATTGAAACTTCTTGAGCACCGAGCGCTGTTTCCGAAACATCCGCAAAACCAAGTTTTTTAAGTGCAGCAATCATTTTATCTTTTGGCATATCATATACCCCCGCCCAGCTTGGGGCAAGAGATACATAAACGCTTTTATCAGTAAGCAAAAGTGTTTTCACTTTTTCTATATCATTTCTTACTTTTTTTGCGCCTACAGGACAAACAGTAACACAATGACCACACGCAATACATTTGTCATTTATAACTGAAGCATTGCCATCTTGTATTCTAATTGCTTTCACGTGGCAACTTCTAATGCATTTATAGCAGTCATTACATTCATTTTTTAAGGTATAAACTGGATATTGTTTGTCCATTTTTCGCCTCTTTTATTTTACTTCTTCTAAAATTTTATCTAAATCATATGTTTTAACATTTGTGTATTCAGTGCCATTCACTATAATTCTTGGGCCACGTTCACATTTGTTTTCACATAAAGAACCAATTATTGTTATTTTTGAATCAAGATTATGTTCTTCAATGTATTGTCTTATATAATCTAGGTTTTCTTGATTGCCTTTTGCAAAACAAGCACTACCCATACATACTTTAATTTCCGTTGTCATTATCGCTTCTTTCTATTTCGTCGTTAGTAAATTGTAAAAAACTTCCGATAAGGTTTTCATTCCAAACCTTTACGGATTTTGGAACTTCCAGAACACAAGGTGTAAAATTCCAAATATATTTTATGCCTGCACCCGAAAGATAATTTGCAATCTTTTGCGCAGATTCTCTTGGAACAGTCAATATTGCAATATCTACATTTAATCTATTGATTAAATTCGCAATTCTATCAAAGTCAAAAACTTCTTTTCCGTTTATTGATGTTCCAATTTTTTTAGGATCTTTATCAAACATTGCAAGAATATTCAAACCATAATCTTTAAAGCTATCATATTTTGCAAGAGCTGAACCTAGATTGCCTGCGCCAACAATAAAAGCATCTCTTTTATTTTTAAAACCAAGACATTCTTCAATCCTTTTTTTGAGTTCTTGAGTTTTATAACCTACACGGCATTTTCCTGAGTTTTCAAGATATTTTAAATCTTTTCTAACTTGTGAATCATCAATGTTCAAAAGACCAGCTATTTTTGTACTTGAGATAAATTGCTCAGATTCTTTTAAATCTTCAAGAATAAAATGATACAATGATAATCTATTAATAACTTTTTCAGGAATTTTCATATCTTCTAGCTCCTTTGTTTTTTTTCATTTTACCATTCTATTTTTGGTATAAAAAGGGGCTTCACAATTCTTAAAAGTAAAGCCCCAGATTTGTTTATACAATGCCTTCGTAAGCATCTAAGAAGATTTTTTTGATATCTTTCATAAGTGGATATCTTGGGTTTGCACCAGTACATTGGTCGTCAAATGCTCTTTCAACCAAGATGTCAAGATTTTGCATAAATTCATCTTCCTTAACACCAAATTCTCTGATTGATTTTGGAAGGTTGATTTCTGTCATAAGTTCATCTACGGCTTTTATAAGTAGTTCAACTTTTTCGTCATCAGTTTTTCCACCAAGACCAATTTCATCAGCAATTTGACCATATTTGGTTTTAGCATTTGGGAATTTGTATTGTGGGAAGATGCATTGTTTAGTTGGTTTATCAGTCGCATTATATTTAATAATTTGACGGATAAGAAGAGCGTTTGCCACGCCGTGTGGAATGCTATACATCGCACCTAATTTGTGTGCCATTGAGTGACAAATTCCAAGGAATGAGTTTGCAAACGCCATACCAGCAATTGTTGCTGCGTAGTGCATTTTTTCTCTTGCAACAGGGTCAGCTGCACCTTCGTTGTATGAACGAGCTAAATATTTGAAGATTAATTTAGTTGCTTCAAGTGCATTTGAGTTTGTGAAGTTAGTTGCAAGTGCTGAAACATATGCTTCAAGTGAGTGAACAAGAGCGTCAATGCCTGAAGCTGCAGTTAAACCTTTTGGCATACCGTCAACAAAGTTAGGGTCAACAATTGCCATATTAGGTGTTAAAGCGTAATCAGCGATTGCATATTTATAGTGAGTTTTTTCATCCGTGATAATAGAGAATGGTGTAACTTCAGAACCAGTACCTGATGTTGTTGGAATGCAAACCATTTCAGCTTTTTTGCCAAGTTCAGGAATTTGGCAAATTCTTTTTCTGATATCCATAAATCTCATTGAAATATCTTCAAAGTTTGTGTCTGGTTGCTCATATAATAACCAAATGATTTTACCAGCGTCCATTGGAGAACCGCCACCAAGAGCAATGATAACATCTGGTTCGTATGGTCTTACAATTTCCATAGCTTGGTTGATTGTAGCAAGTGTTGGGTCTGGTTTAACATCAAAGAATACTTGGTGATCAATACCGATTTCATCTAATACTCTTGTAATGTTATCAACTGCACCTGAGTTAAATAAGAAACGGTCAGTAACGATGAACGCACGTTTTTTACCTTTTAATTCTCTAAGTGCTAAATCTGTACAACCTCTTTTGAAATATACTTTAGGAGGAACTTTGAACCATAACATATTTTCTCTCCTTTCAGCTACGGTTTTGTAATTTAATAAGTGTTCTACACCAATGTTTCCGCTGACTGCGTTTCCGCCCCAAGAACCACAACCAAGTGAAAGTGATGGTTCAAGTTTGAAGTTGTATAAATCACCAATACCACCTTGAGATGATGGAGAGTTGATTAGAATACGGCAAGAAGGCATTTTTTCAGCATATAGATTGATTCTATCTTCTTTTCTTTCGTCAGTATAAAGAACTGAAGTGTGACCTGCGCCACCTTTTAGAACAAGTTCATATGCCATTTCGCTTGCTTCTTCAAAAGTTTTAGCTTTGTACATAGTAAGGATAGGAGATAATTTTTCTCTTGAGAATGGGTCTTCCCAATCAAGTTTTTCTCTTTCACATAGTAAGATTTTTGAATCTTCAGGAATAGTGAAACCTGAAAGTTCAGCAATTTTAGCCGCTGGTTGACCAACAATAAGTGGGTGTGCAGTACCTCTTGCTGGGTCAATAAATGGAAGTTCGATCATTTTCTTTTCTTCTTCTTTATTAACCAAGTATGCACC
>JAFQLC010000027.1 GCA_017396695.1 bacterium | reverse complement strand
GATTGTCCGGGATAAGACTAGAACTTTTAACACGAGTAGAATTATGTTTTTCTTCAAAAAACTTTAAAAAACCTTCCCTAATTTCATCAACTGTTTTCATCATAATACGTTGATATTAGCACAAAAGTTTTTATTCAACTATGTTTTTTAAAATTTTATTACACTGGTATAAATACTCTATATAGGTCGCTTCTTCCGCCTACGCTTAAAATGAGTGATTGATAATGGTCTGAGATTTCTCCGCCTTGACCGTCGGCAATTGTAACGTGTCCATATTGTCCACCGCTACCATCTTGTACGCCAGTGTTTTCCCAACAGATTACTGCACCTGCTTTTACTTCTTTTAGAGAACTTGCGTTTGGATATTCACTTGTTACTTCAACAAATAAACCTTGTTCAACAAGTTTTTCCATATTTGTATCCCAATCGCAACCGTTTCCGCCCATTGATATTCCATAAGCCATTTTTATTGTGTGATGTACGCCTGTTGCACAATATCCTGTTGTTGAGCCTCGTTGTTCAAGCATTCTTCTTGCTGTATTAATAAGCATTTCGCCCTTTTCTTCGTCATATAAATTCAAAGGACTTAAACTATATTCTTTTTTGGTTTCTTGATTTGCTAAGTTGTTAAGAGCAGTGTTAATTTCGCCTATTCTGCTTTGCGTTTTTTCAACTTCTGCTTTTGCTGATTCAACTAATCCTGATTTAAACGTTTCAGCTTCATCTTTTGCTTGGTTATATGCATCAAGCGAAGCTTGAACTTGTGGATATTTTTCGGCAATTTGAGCTTCAAGATCAGTCATTTGCAAATTAAGCTCATCAAGGTTTGCTTGAAGTTCTTGTTTTTGTGTGTTTAATTCTTCTAGTTTTGTTTTTTCGGTTTCAAGATTTGCCTTTGCGGTGTTTTCGGCTTCTTTTGCGGATGCTATTTGTTGAGTTAAGCTTGCTTTTTTTGCGTTTAAATCGGCAATTTGACTCTCATCCATATTGGAAGTATCAGCAGAATTTAATGAAGCCAAAGAAGACTCAAGTTGTTGTCTTGTAGCTGTTGCATTGTTGTATGCTGTTTCACAATTTGAAATTGTGATTTGTTGATTAACAATTTCTTGTTCTTTTGTGTTTACTTCGGTTTCTTTTGCGCTGATATCTCCTTTAAGAGTATCAACTTGTTGTGCCATATCAACATCAACGGTTTTAAGCTCTTCTTGATAAGTTGAATAAAGATTTTCAACATTTTCGTTTTTGGCTTGAATTCTTGAATCGCTTCCGTCTAATACTGATGACAATTCGCTTTGTTGTGTTTGAAGTTGTGTGTTTGCTTTGCTTAGTTCGCTTTGCAATTCTGTTTTAGACATGTTTGCAAGAGAGTTTGAATTGGAACTTCCTCGTCCTGTTGTGGATGAGCTTGCGCTGCTTCTTCTTGCACTACCGCCAGAGCTATTGCCGCCTGTATATGATACATTTGATGAATTTGAAGAAGAATTTGTGTTTGTGTTTGTGTTTGAATTTGTTTCGGATTCTGTATTTTTATCTGTATCTGTTGTTGAGTTGCTTTCTTTTGCTTTTGTTTCTTCGTTTTCGTCAGTTTCAGAGCCTTCTTCTGTTTGTGTTGTTGATTCAATTTCAGTTTCTTCGTCTTGAAGTTCTTCTTCGGTTTTATCAGTGTTAAGACCTTCTTCAAGTTCATCAGCTTCAAGGTCTTCTTCGTCTTTTTTAACTTCTTCTATTCCAAAGAATAAGTCATTTAAAGAGAAGTTTTCAGAATCTTCGTCTGATTCGTTCATTAAATTTATAAAGTTTAATATTTCTTCTTTGTCTAGAATTCCGCTTTCATCGGCATCGAAATTGCTTATTACTTCATTGCTTTGCAAAATGTTATTAAAGATTTCAATTAAAATGTTTGAATTTTCTTCTTGTAAAGCTTCGCTAGTTTCGTTTTCTTCTTCTAATTCTTCTTCTGTTTCGCTTGTTTCTTCGATTGGTAATTCTTCTGTTATTTGTTCGAGGGTTTCTTGCGCAGAAGTTTCTTCGCTTAAGCCTTCTTGTGGTTCTTCAATTAATTCTTCTTCGGGTGTTTCTGTTAATTCTTCAGGAATTTCTTCTGTGATTTCTTGTGGGATATCTTCGTTCGAAGTTTCGTTTAGAATATTAAGTTCGTCTAATAATGTGTTTGATTTGAAGATTTCTTCTTCTTGATTTTCTTCATCGGGCGAAACTAGTTGTCCGTTTTCAACTTCCATTGAAAGAATTTCGCTTACGCTTAGGGATTTAATATCTTCAAAAATATTTAATTCTTCTGAAATATATTTTTTGAATTCTGTTGCATGCGCAAAAATACTCACAGCAAGGTTTGATGTATCAATTTGATACTGTCTATTGTTTTTGGTGTTTTGTTCTTCGAGGTATTCTGCGAACCCTTGGAGTATTGCTTGCAAATTCATATAAGTTTCCACCTTGTATATATATAAAGTATATAACTTATACATATTTGCTTTTTTTGTAAAATTTCTTGTTACATTTCTTTAACTAAAAAGAGAGGAAAATTCCTCTCTTATAATGAAATATGGAATGTTGCTCCAAGATGCCCATAATGGTGTGTTGGGTAGTATATCCGTGGCGTTGTAAAACCTAGCGGATAATAGACGCTGTAATAATAAGGGCTAATAAATCCACTGCTGTGCCTGACATGGTGATGATGATGCATTGCAGGCGGACGATGCATGTGGTGATGATGGATTGGCGGTCTGTGCATTTTTGATGGATGATGTCCTCCGTGTCCTGGGGGAGGAGCTGCTTGAGCTGAATTTACTCCCAGAAAAATTGCAGCAAAAAGCAACGAAGATAATAAAATTTTCTTGTTCATTTTAACTCCTTTAAAAAGCTATTAATAACCGTAAGCTTGCATATTATATGCATTAATTTTTGCCGCATGGCGCACGCCTTTAAGTCTTGAAGGCGAATGAACATATCTTACTTTAGAAGAAGACATGATATATCTGCCATACGCACCAAGGCTGTGTCTTGGAGGATTTGCATACATATAATCATAGCGAGAGTCAGTGGCAAAATATGGATTATTATAGTATCTTGCATTTGCAAATGATGGTTTTGTCATTAAAATAAAACCAAATATAGCCATTAAACACAAAACACATCCTGTTTTCATACTTGCCCCCATTGCTTTTGCTTACATAATTTAAAACGTGTAAAACTTTATTTTGTTCATTTTTGGTTTTAAAGCTTAATATTTTTTTACAAGGTTTTAAAATAATGCTTGATTATTTTTTTTGATAGTGTATTATAATTAAGCAAACTTGATTTGCGGGAATAATTCAGTGGTAGAATGCTTCCTTGCCAAGGAAGATGTCGCGAGTTCGAGCCTCGTTTCCCGCTCCATAAAAGACACCTGAAAAGGTGTCTTTTATTTTGCACTCAACTCGACAAGCTTCTTATGGCTTTGCCATTATAGGGGAACAGGAAATTTGATATAAGAAAATTTAATAAAAATCTAGGCAAACAGGCGCTTATAGCCTGTTTTTTAGTGTAGAGATTTGCGTCCGAATTTTTGCACTTTAGTCCCTCGCTTGTTTGGCGGCGTTAAACGGGCACGCACCAGCAAAGCTGGCGACTTCAGCCCTCTGCCGCCAATACGCTTTCTTGCACAAAATTGCACGACAAACAAGGCGAATTTTTTTGAGCCGTAGTTTGACGGGTGCAACCAGCCGAAAGACTTAACGAGCAAGCGAGTTTTAGGCTTTCGTGCGTGCTTGCCACTAAAATTTTGGACGTGCAAAAAAGTGCAACTTAGTGCAATTTATTTTCTCTCGCAGACTGAGATACACATAATTATCTCTGAGATTTGAACAATTTTAATATGTATAATTATAATAAATTTCAAATAAAAAAACGGAGTATTGTATGAAAAGGCAAAATATTAAAACTAAAAAAGAAGAAATTGTTAGATATTGGTTCTTTGAACAACTAGTTGACGAATGTGGACTTAGTGTTGATGCGTCTGAAGCTCATGAAAGATGTTGGCGTTGTGGTTGTGAATATAATTTGGAGAGATGTCACATTGTTCCAGCATCGTTAGGAGGAAAAGATGAACCTTCAAATCTAGTTTTGCTATGCCATAGATGTCATTTAGATAATCCAAATATAACTGACCCAGAAATTATGTGGGATTGGATTAGAGCTTATGGGGTTGCAATGTATGACACGTTCTGGGATAGGCTTGGGCTAAAGGTATACGAGTTTATATATAAAAAAGATTTTTACACTGAAATGGAAGAACTTGGTGTTACCAAACCTGAAGAATTAAATTCAATTATTAAAAATCTTGCTCCAGAAATCTTAAATGGTGTTGGCCATCATTATGGACATCCGTATATGAATACTGCAACTATAGCCGGTGCTTATAGAATGTTAGTTAAAAAAGTCGCTAAAATGAAAAACAAAGAGATTATTGATGTTAGAAATGAGCCAAGAAGACCTTGATACTATCCTGATATTACTTAATCAATATAAACTCCTTTTTTTAGATGATTTGTGTAACACAAATTACCCAAAAAATATTTTGCGAGTAAAAAACATTGAAATTTTACGCACAAATTATTTTGTGATACCTCCATGACCCACAAAATAATTTGTGGATATTTTTTGTTGAATTTTTACACACAAATCAAAATTTTGTGATATAATAAGTAATATAGGAGACAATAACGTGACTTATACACCATCTAAACCTAAAAAAATCGCTGAAATAAACATCGATTTTGCTGAAATAATACCATTAATAGGTAAGGCTCACTCTGCTTTATCAAATTATAACGGTGCATTGAGTCATTTAATTAATCCTCAAATTTTGCTTGCTCCTATGACAACTAAAGAGTCTACAATGTCATCTAAAATTGAAGGAACTCAAGCAACATTAACAGAAGTTTTGCAACACGATGCGGGTGAAAATTTTAATGCATTTAAAGATCAAGAAATTCGAGAAATCTTAAATTACCGTTCTGCGATGACATACGCAACAGAATTGTTATCTGAACGTCCTTTTATACACTTAAATATGATCCGAGATATTCATAATGTACTTTTAAGTGGAGTAAGAGGTGAAAATAAAGCTCGCGGTGAGTTTAGAAAGATACAAAATTGGATAGGACCTAAGAATTCCACTATAGAAACTGCCTCATTTGTGCCACCTGCACCTAGTGAAATTATTGATTATCTGGGAGAATGGGAAACTTTTATTAATAATGAATATTCTGATTTATTAATTCAACTTGCGATTGTACACGCCCAATTTGAAATTATCCACCCATTCTTGGATGGTAATGGAAGGTTGGGACGTTTATTAATTCCAATATTTTTATATTCTAAAGAATATTTATCACAACCAATCTTTTATTTAAGTGAATATTTTGAAATACATAGAGACGAGTATTACAATCATTTAAGAAACATAACCAAAGAAGATAATTGGCAAGATTGGATAAAATTTTTTTTACAAGCAATTATTGAACAATCTAAAATCAACACTCAAAAAATCAATCAAATATTAGATTTATGTTATCAGATGAAAAATGTCATTCAAGAAACTACTAAGTCTCAATATACATCTAGCATTATTGATTCTATTTTTGCTAAGCCAATATTTACTACTTCAGCTTTTGCAAAATCCACAAGTATTACAAACCGAAAAACAGCGAACTCCATCTTGCAAAAATTAGCCGAAAAAGATGTTTTATCAATAATTAGAGAAGCGAGCGGAAATCGTGGAAATTTGTATGCTTTCCAAAAATTGATTGATATCATCGATGGTGAATAGTTTCTGAATAACTTCTTAATAAAAATCTTTAGAAAAAAGACTTGACTTTCTCTTGAACAAGAGTGATTAATGTGTGTGTAAGATAAATTTGAAAGGAAAATTATAGAAAAAGAAGTATAAAAACATTGTTATAACTGAATAATTGGCTGTTTTGCGAGTCCCAGCCTCGTGAATCCCCCCTATCTAATCATGGCTGTTTATATATGTGTATCAGATATGAAAATATTTGCAGGTTATTTAATATATCTCTCTAGGTGGATATATGGAAACAGGACATTTGATATAAGAAAATTTAATAAAAATCCAGATAAACAGGCGATTATAGCCTGTTATAGGGAAACAGGACATTTGATATAAGAAAATTTAATAAAAAGATAGATAAACAGGCGATTACAGCCTGTTTTTTAGTGTAGAGATTTGTGTCCAAATTTTTGCACATTTGTCACTTTTCTTGCACAAAATTGCACTAAACTATTATAATCTGTCATAAAAATT
>JAFQLC010000004.1 GCA_017396695.1 bacterium | reverse complement strand
TTTTATTTTTTTATTTTTTTTATTTTTGAATTTTAAATGTAATTTATTTTTTTAAATTATTTTTTTAAATTATTTTTTTAAAAAAAATTTATTTAATTTTATTATTATGATTTTGATTTTTAATTTTAATTAGATTTTATGAAAGAATATAGGTAATTAAAGTTCTTGTGCAAGCGCCAGTAGCTCCCTTAGATAGCTCCTTGAAAGGCTTTTCAGTAAAAGCAGTTCCTGCTATATCTATATGTAACCAATTAGGGTTATTTACGAAATTACTCAAGAATTGGGCTGCATTTGAGGCGCCAGCATACCTTGAACCAGTATTTTTCATATCTGCAATATCGGACTTTAGAGCATCCTGCATAAAGTCGTAAACAGGCAATTGCCAAAGGAATTCGCCTGATTGAGCGCCAATTTTGATGATTTTATCAATATTTTCTTGATTTTTACCCATGACGGCTGAAATACTGTTGCCGAGCGCCACAACACAAGCGCCTGTAAGAGTTGCTATGTCTATGATTTCATCCACACCAAGCTCATCTGCATAACAAAGTGCATCAGCAAGGGTAATTCTACCTTCAGCATCAGTGTTGTCAACTTCAATTGTAAGGCCGTTTTTAGCTTTTAAAATGTCACCTGGTTTATATGACTTGCCAGAAGGCATATTTTCACAAAGCGCAGATAAAACATGAAGTTCAACATCAGGCTCTAATTTAGTTATCGCATTGAAAACACCTAAAACTATTGCGCAACCAGACATATCATCTTTCATATTGAGCATTGAAGCGGGCGGTTTAAGGTCTAGACCGCCAGAGTCAAATGTGATACCTTTGCCAATTAATGCCACTTTTTTGCGAGGGTTTTTGGGTGAATATTTAAGGTGAATAAACCTTGGCTCTTCATTGCTGCCTTTGCCAACAGCCAAAAATGCAGTCATTTTAAGCTTTTCTATTTCAGTTTTGTTGTATATAGTACATGTGATATTTGAATTATTTTCAGCTAAACTTTTTGCAACTTTTGCAATTTTTGTTGGTGTTGCTTGTTCAGCAGGCTCTGTTACCAAAGTTCTTGCAAAGTTTTGAGAATTTGCATAAATAGAGCCTATTTTTACTCCTTCTTGTAAATCAGGCAAAATATTTGAACCGCAAGACACGAGCTCTATTGTTGAAACAGTAGATTCTTGCTTTTTATTTTTATATTTATTAAATGAAAAAGAGCTCAAAATTATTGCCTCAGTTATGTTTTTTGCATATTCAAAAGCTGGGTAGAGCATTTTATCAAGGCCGATTGTGTCGATTGATACGTGAGCATTATTTTGAAAAGAATTAACTGCCGAGTATATCTTTGCACCAACTTCACGAAGCTTAAAAATATCAAAATCATCAACCTTGCCAAGCCCAATTGCAAGAATATTATCTGCACCAAATTGCTTATATGTAGGCAAAAAGAAGGTTTCAAGGAATTTGCCTGAGAATTGTTGTTTTTTAGTTAAATAATCAGAAATTACTTTATCAAGCTCTTGGTCGAGCTCTTTTGCAAGCGGAGAAAGCAATTTGTTGTCTTCAAATATACCAATTACGAGAATATTTGTTTTTATTTTTTTAACATTAGTTTGCTTAGTTGTGATTTTCATTATTAAACCCCATAGATTTTATGTAATTTATAGCCATATCTGATAAAAATTTATTTTTTTGTTTTTTATCTTTTGAAATCTTTTTAGGCAACTCCTCTTTGTTGATTATACCCCAATTTGAATTTATGGGCTGAAAGTTCTTATGTTCAGGGTATGTTATATAACTCAAAAGTGCGCCAAGCATTGATTTATCGGATAATTCAATCATTTTTTCTGAATTTAAATATTTCAAAATGTTAATTGCGGCAAAAAGCCCAGTTGTAATACTTTCACTATAACCTTCAACACCTGTTAACTGCCCTGCAAAGAAAAGATTAGGATATTTTTTTGATTGTAGTGTTTTATTCAAGATTTTTGGCGAATTGATAAATGTATTAGCATGCATAACACCATATCTTGCAATTTCGCAATTTTTAAGCGCTGAAACAGACTGGAGAAGCCTTTTTTGCTCACCCCATTTTAAATTAGTTTGAAAACCAACTAAATTGTACAAATCGGCAATTTTATTATCTTGGCGAAGTTGAATTACTGCATAAAATTGGTTTCTTTTAAACTCAGTGGGAATGCGTTTATCAAATAACCCGACAGGCTTCATTGGCCCAAAGCGTAAAGTATCAATGCCTCGTGAAGCAAGTACTTCAATCGGAAGACAAGATTCGAAAAACTTTGCTTCAAAAGATTTACACTCAATGCGCTCCGCATTGATTAAAATGTTATAAAAATTCTCGTATTCTTCTTTGTTTAGGGGGCAATTTATGTAATCAGCATCACCTTTATCCCACCTTGAAGCATAAAAAGCAGATGAAAAATCAATACTATCTTTTTTAACAATTGGTGCAATAGCATCATAAAAACTAAAGTTTTCTTCACCAAAAAGATGTGTAATATTTTGAGATAAAGTTTTTGATGTTAGAGGCCCAGAAGCAATAATAGTTGGGGTTTCAAGGTTAATTTCAGTGTATTCTTCATTTATTATTTTAATATTTGGATATGATTTAATAAGCTCAGTAACATCTTGGTGAAATTTAACTCTATCAACAGAGAGCGAACCGCCCGATGGCACTTTATTTTCAAGTGCAATTTTAAATAAAGTTGAGCCCATAAGGAGAGCTTCGTGTTTCAAGAGCCCAGAAGCATTTTCAGGGTCAAATGAACCAAGACTATTAGAGCACACAAGTTCAGCGAAATCTGAGCTAACATGTGCCCCAGTTTGAAGCTTAGGTCTTGCCTCGTATAAATTTACCTCAATACCGTTTTTTGCTAAATAAATTGCCGCCTCAGAGCCTGCAAGCCCACCACCAATAACATTAATAATCATTAGTTAATAAGTCCATATACGAAATATTGTCAGAAAAATTAAACATATGAACAAAAGTATAGAGCGGTTTAGGCGAAAAATGTTTACTACCAAGCTTTAACATTTGCTTTAAAACGGCAGAGAAAACAGGGTTTCTCTCTGTTACAGTTGAAGAAGTTAGTGTGTCATAATAGTTGCACACGGCAACATGTTGAGCGTAATCTGAAATCATAGTGTTTGAAATGCCGTATGGCCAACCAGAACCATCCATTGTTTCATGATGCTCAAGCGCAATTCTTGCAATCGCATTAGAAAAATTAAGCTTATTTTTCAAGATTTTATAACCAAGAATTGTGTGAGATTTGTATATCAACAAGTGCTTATCTGAAGCATTCTTTTGTTCAATTATGTTTGGTGGAATTTGAATTTTGCCAATATCGTGCAAAAGTGAACCGACTGTTATGTTTTTTACATCAAGTTCAGATAACTCCATTTTTATTGCAAGCAAAGCAGAATAAAGCGCAACGTTAACTGGATGCGCTACATCATATTTGCCAATTAACTTAATTTCATGCGGAAATTTTATTTGGTTCGACAAATTAGTTAATAGGTTAATAATTCCGTCTGAAAGCTTGTTTGTGAGCACTTCAACTTCTTCCCAATCTGCCATTTTGGCATAGTCCAAGATATTTGCGTAAGAATTGATAATTTCTCTCTGGATTTTTGAAGAAACAATTGCTTTATGATTAGATAAATTATCTGAATCAAAGTCAACGAGAACACTTTGAACTGGAAGAATATTATCTACTTTTTCAACCGCACTTTTCCTGTAAAGATTGTCATACTCTTTGATTGCGATGATTTTACCTGGTGTTAAAATTTCGCCAACAGAGTAAAGCTTTGCGCCTGTTACATCATACAGGTCATATTTTAAAATTTTTTGATCGACAATGTCGTTTATAGATACCTTTTCCACACGATAATTATAACATTTATTTCATAAAAAATACAAAAAATCCTACTGTTATGGTAGAATTTTTATATGTTTGTTTTAAGAAATATGACTCACGACGAGTTAGAAAGAATGATAATTGCGCTAGATGAGCCAAAATATAGAGTAAATCAAATTGAGGATTGGCTCTACAAAAAGGCTGCAGGCAGAATTGAAGAAATGAAAAACCTTCCTAAATCTTTGTTTGCAAAACTGTCTGAATGCGCAGTTGTAACAACATCAAAAATACATCAAAAACTTATAAGCACAGATGGAACATTGAAGTATTTATTACAATTTTCAGATGGAAATTTTGTTGAAATGGTGCTTATGCGCTTTGATAATCGTGCTAATTTAACTGCTTGCATAAGCTCGCAAATTGGATGCAAAATGGGCTGCAAATTCTGCCACACTGCAAAACAAGGCTTTACAAGAAATTTAAGTGCATATGAAATGGTCGAGCAGGTTCTAACAATCATGCAAGATACTGGGCTAAAAGTTACAAACATTGTGTTTATGGGGCAAGGCGAGCCATTTGATAATTATGATGAAGTATATAAAGCAATTGAAATTTTGAACACTAAACTAGAAATTGGAATCAGAAGAATAACAGTTTCAACATCAGGCGTTGTTTCAAGATTTAACGACTACACATCAAGAAAATTGCTTCCAACGCTTGCAGTATCTCTTCATGCGCCA
Source organism: bacterium (assembly GCA_017396695.1). Taxonomy (GTDB): domain Bacteria; phylum Cyanobacteriota; class Vampirovibrionia; order Gastranaerophilales; family Gastranaerophilaceae; genus RGIG1918. The sequence continues at coordinate 14,255 of JAFQLC010000004.1, read as the reverse complement.
AATGACACAATAAGAGATGCTATTATGCCAGTTAATCATAGATATCCAATGGATGCGCTAAAAAAGGCGATGATAAAGTTCAATGAAGTTACAGGAAAAAGAATAACTATCGAGTATATTCTGCTTGAGCGCCTTAATTCAACCCCACAACACGCACAAGAACTTGCAGAATATTTAAAAGATATTAAATGCAATATTAACCTAATTCCATATAATTCAGGTGATAAATCCGATTTTATTAAACCTTCTCACAAAACAATTCAGCTTTTTAAACTAATTCTAGAAAAATCTGGCAAAAAAGTTACACAAAGACTTGAACGTGGTGCCGATATAATGGCAGCATGTGGTCAGCTTACAGGTAAATATTTAAATAAAAATTAGCTACCTGTTAATTGAGAAATAGAATCAACAAAGCTTGAATATTGCGAGTTCATATCAGCAATTGCCTGATCCATCGCTTGAAATTGACGAAGAAGCACTTCTTCGTATAAAACAAGTTGCTCATTTGCTCTATCAATTCTATTTTGCTGAGTTGAAATCATGCTAGAGTAGGATGATTCTTTTGAATCAAAATACCCTGTTGTCGGCGCAAGAGTGTTGTCGATTCTGGTTTTAAATCTGTCCATAGCGCCTGTGTCAGCAGAGTTTGTGAATATACTTTTAATTTCACTCATTGAACTTTGCGTAAGAACTTCTTGAAGCTTTGTTTTATCAAACACAAGCTTATAGGCAGAATCAGAAGCAGAAAGTCCAGCTTCGCCTGTTGATATTCCTAGTTGAGATAACAAATTGTATTCGCTATCATTTGTTATAAAACCACCTGCAATTGAGCGCATTTCGCTATAAATTGACCTTAAAGTTGAGTCATATTCAAGGTAGCCATCGTTTGCAGTTGCTTCTTTGATTGCAGATAAAACTTGGTTATATTTCTCAACAAATGTATTAATAGCACCTTCAAGTGGTTCAGAATCTTCAGTAATTGAAATTTTAATAACATCAGTTGGGTTTGGCGCTTGTTCAATGTTAATTGTTAAGCCCTCATAACCAGTGTTTGTAACTTTGTTTGATGAAGACTCAATAGTTGTTCCATTGATTGTGATAATTGCTTGGTTACCAAGCGTTGTTGAAGCAGCGCTATTACTTAAATTCATTGCAGCAAAAAAGCCTGTAGAATCAACATCTTCCATCTTGATTGCAGAATTGCCAGTCTGTTTTGATGTTAACGAGAAAAAGCCTGAGTTGGCATCATAAGAAGCAGTAACGCCTACCGCTTGGTTAGAATTAATGCTATTTACCAAACTGTTTATTGTTGTGTTTTCATCAATTACAAATTCGACATCGTTAATTTTGATTGTGCCAGCAGTGATAGTTGAGTTTAAATTAGCGCTACCATCGGTAATTTTAGCTGCAGTATCAACTGTGCAAATTGGAGTGCTGCTTGAATATACCTTATAACCTGATGGATTTAGCTCATAATTAGATATCTTCATAATGTCTTTAAAATTTGAAGTATCCGTTTGCATGCCAAAAATTACGTTATCCGTTGTGTTGGTTTCAATAACAAGTTTTCCATCTTGAATTGAGGCACTAATTGGGTTAGCTGGCGAATAGTCGGAATATAGAGCATTTAGGTCACTAACAATGCTATCCATAGTACTAGCATCGGTAATATCAATTGTTCTAACATCATCTCCAACAGAAACAGAAAACGAACCAGTTTTTGCTTGTTTAAGCTCAGAATAATTAAAGCTTCCATCAATATAATTTGAAGAAGTTGAAGAGCTTTTTGTAGTTGTGTATGTTGCCATTTGTTTAACTGTGACAATATATTCTTGAATAGCCGATTCGGGGCTACAAGTTGCAGTTACAAAATCACTCATCGAAGTTGAAGCTGCTTTAGAATTAAAGACATCGTTCGATGAATACTCAGTAATATCAGTGAATGCACCAAGCGCAGTTTGAAATTCCTGAAAATATTGCTCGACAATACTAAGCGCTTCTTTTGAATTGTTTAAACTTTCAAGTTTTGACTCTAGCGGGGTAACTGTGGTTGCTTTTTTTGCTTCTACAAGAGCATCAACCCAAGAAGCGTAATCCATTCCTGAACCTAAACCACTAAATGTAATTGATGACATGTACTTTACTCCCTATTATACAATATTTATTATATGCCCGCATTTTTCATTTTGTATCATATAAAAAACTGAATTTTATGACTCAATATTCACACTATGCGTATTTTGAACCTTGTATTTTTTATATGCATTTGTAAGTTTTTTATTTTTTTTAACTTTAGAAAGTTCTTCAACAATTTTTTGATATCTAGAATTAAAAAGCTCGAGCGCTTTTTTTTCATATTCCAAAAGCTCAGCTTTTCTTGCGTTTTTAATTAAATTTTCATCATCCGAAAGCACAACAATACTTTCTTGGCGAAGCATGTTTTTTAAAATTTGCCCTTTTTTATCGACAAAAGAAACAAGAAATTCAACATCTTTAGTATCAATAAATTTAATTATGCTTTCACAAGTGAGCTGATATTCATCATACATTTTAAGAAGTGCGTCAAATTGAAAATTATCACTATGCGTCATAATTAGCACTTTCTGCTGGCATATCTGGGGTTTTAAGCTGATAAGCATTTGCCTTTGGCATAGTGCCTGCTTCGCCCGCTTTCATTTTAAATATTGCCTGTTCCCATGTTTGTTTTAAATCCTTAGTGTAGCCTAAAACAACATCAATTGGAGCTGTTTCTTGTTTTATATTTGCTTGAACCAATTGGCTAATCAAATAACGATATAAAATTGTTAAATGTTTAGCAAGGTCTGGATTTGGTTCAGGATTCAAAGTGTTTAAAAATTCATTAAAAATATCTTGAGTTCTAATTAAATTATTATGTGCTTCTTGAATATTTTTTTGTTCGATTGCGATTTTCGCTTTGTTCATAAATTGAATAGCAGCATCATGAAGCATAATAAGTATAGCCTCTTGCGATGCAGTTTGAATATGTGTTTTTTGATACTGTTTTACGTACTGATTCAATTTAAACTCTTTTGTTTACTATTATACCACTTACTTGTTTCATATTTGATATGAATTTAGAAAGTTTATCAGGTGAAATTGAAGCTATTTGCATGCCAACTTCGTTGTCTATTACCGCAATTGTAGCATCATCGATGATTTTGAATGTATATTCATCATAAATTTCTTCTTCGTCATCATCTGATTCATATCCATCATCAAATTCATCTTCAGTCAAATTTTCTGAAAAACCGCCAGAGGCACTAGTGTTTTCATGGTCACCACCTTCAATTGCGCCTTTTTTTTCTAATTGGTCAATTGAATTATCACTCGAACTTCTTGCATTAGCAAGGTTTTCAGAATTGATGGCATTTTCTTTAGATGTATTATCTCTATTTAAAGCTAAGTTATTTAGCGATAAACCGTCCATGAGAAACTATCCTCCACGCATATTATATCAATATTGTTAATTATTACCAATAGTATGTTTAATGTATTTGTCAAAATTTGAAAATTATATATAATTTATGTGGGAGTTTTATATGAAAACAGAAAAATTATCAGATTTATTTTTTAACAATATTTTAGAATTACCAGTGTGGGTAAAGCAAGTTTTATACAAAAAAACAAGAAAAAACTTGAGTGACACTCTTCAAAAATATTTCAATTTTTTAAATCCAGAAGGCCTATTGCAAGATCAAGTTCCTAAAATTACAAAAAAAGGCTTGAGAATTTTAGCAGGCGACCTACATGACTTAAATGAAATGGAGATGATTTTTCTAACAAACGTAAAAGAAGAGTTTAGCTTGTTCGATATTGCACTCACAAATTATTGGCCTTTTGAAGCATGTGCAAAAATTTTACTCAAACTAATAAAAGAAGAATGTGTCTTTAAACTCGAAACAGAAGTTAACATGAGCCTGCTCGAATTTATTGCAGGCAGAATTAAAACCGGAGACATCTTAAGGAGACTTGGTTTAATTGATGCTTCTCAAATTAACGATGCGCTGCAATACCAAAAAGAGAAAAAGGCAATTGGAGTTAATGAAAAAATTGCAGACATTCTTGTTAATATGAATTATGTTACAAAAGATGATGTTGAAATTTTAATCAAATTAAAAGAAGATTCGCAAAGAAATTTCGTTATGAGCTCAGGTTTAACTGTTGTTAAAACAGATGATGATATTTTGAAAAAAAGTATGTTAGAAAACCTTCAAAGAGAACACAAGAGACTTTCTCATGAAAACGCAATTTTAAAAGAAAGGCTTAAAAAGCTCATTGAAATTACTAAATATTATTGATATTTTTCATCAAATCTTTTCAAAAAATTTTTTTATTATAAAATTAAAGCACTATGAATAAACTATTAATCGATATATCAACACAGGAATTACCATACAAATTCCTTCCTTACGCACAAAGTGCACTAGAAAATTCTTTTGACTCAGTTTTTAAAAAATATGACGTCAAATTTGAAAAATTAAATGTATTCACATCACCAAGACACTTGGTAATTATTGCTTCAGGATTAAACAAAAACGAAGAAGATATTAAAACTGAAGTTCGTGGACCAATTTTAAAAATTGCGCGAGCAGAAGATGGCACATTTACTCAAGCTGCAATTGGTTTTGCAAAGAAAAATGGCATAACAGTTGATGAACTTGTAATCAAAGATGACTATATTTGGGCAACGATTGTTAAAAAATCAATCTCGATTGAAGAAATATTGCTAGAGGAAATTCCACGCATTATTAAATCACTCCAAGCACCTCATTTTATGCGCTGGGCTGATAACGACTTTAAATTTCAAAGACCTGTTGAGGATTTTGCGGTTTTATATAATGACAAAGTGCTTGATATCGAAATTTTTGGCGTGAAATCTTCCAGAAAAACACTTGGTCACAGATTTGCAGCTCAACCAGAGTTTGAAATTCAATCAATAGACACTTATCTTGATGAGATGAGAGCTCAAAATGTTATTGTTGACCAAAATGAAAGAAAAGAAATTATAGTTAAATCATCAACAGAAGTTGCTGATAAATTAGGCGCTGTGATTGATTTTGCAAGCTATGATGAACTTTTAGAGGAACTTGTTTATATTACCGAGTATCCAAACCCAGTTGTTTGCGAATTTGAAGAAAAATATCTTGAAATTCCTGATATTGTGTCAACAACCGTTATGAGCAAACATCAAAGATATATCCCACTATATTCAAAAAATGGCTCTTTGATGAACAAATTTATCACAATTTCTAATTCAATTGGAGATAAGGGCGCAGAAAATATTAAAAACGGCAACCAAAGAGTTGTCCGTGCTCGCCTTGAAGACGGCATATTCTTCTTTAAAGAAGATACAAAAACTCCGCTTGCTGATAAATTTGAAGACCTAAAAGGAATGACTTTCCAAAAGAATTTAGGCACACTTTATGATAAAACTTTAAGACTTGAAAAATTATCAAATTATATTTCAGATAAGCTTGCATTATCAGAAATTGACAAGAAAAACGTTTTAAGATGTGCACATTTGGCAAAAATTGACCTTTCAACTCAGCTTGTGTTTGAATTTACAGAACTTCAAGGCTTTATTGGCGAAGTTTACGCACGCAAATCAGGCGAAGTTGAATCTGTTACAGTTGGAATTAAAGAACATTATTTCCCACTCGCATCAGGTTCTGAACAAGCTCGCACAATTGAAGGTCAAGTGGTTGGGATTGCGGATAAAATTGATACATTCTGCGCAATGTTTATTGCAACGCAAGACAACAAAAAGAAACGACCAACTGGCTCTAACGACCCTCTTGGCGTAAGACGAGCTATTATTGGTATAATTAGCACAATAATTGATAACAAGTTAGATATTGATTTAATTGATTTAATGAATTATAACCTAGAACTTTTGAGCAAAGAGTTTTCACTCAATGTTTCAGACGAGCTAAAATCCGATTTAAGCGACTTTATATTGGGAAGACTACAAATTATGCTCCAACAAGAATATAGCCGCCCTGTAATCGATTCTACGCTTTCTGGTGCGCTTCAAAATCTTGTTCAATATAAAGAAAAATTGGAATTTGCAAAAAATATTGTAAATTTTGAAAATTTTGCTCAAATTTCAGACAATTTCACAAGAGTTTTAAGAATTACAAAAGATTTTTCAGCCAATAATGCAGTTGATTCTACCTTGTTTGAAAACAATACTGAAAACGCTCTTTATGGCGAACTAAATTCAAACGCACTTAAAACAGAGGCTGACTTTAACCAATTATCAACAAAAATTGCGGAATTTTTTGATAAAACATTGGTTATGGTTGAAGACGAAAAAGTTAAAACAAATAGGTTAACTCTTCTTTCAAATATCAAAGTTAAGCTAGATAAAATTTGCGATTTTTCAAAATTAACCGCATAATTTCGAGTGCAGCTCAGCAATAAACTCTTTTGCGTCTTGTTTAAGGAAATAGTCGCAATTCTTTGCAAATTCGCAGTTTTCGTCAGTGTTTATGCAGATAATTTTTTGTGAATTATCGCAACCAACAAGGTGATGAATGGCGCCAGATATTCCAAGCGCAATATATAATTTAGGAGAAACAAAAGAACCAGTTTGCCCCACTTGATATGCCTTATCAATAAGCCCTTCTTCACACACCTTGCGACTTGCACAATATGAAGCCATAGTGCCATTTGCATTTAGATAATTAACGATTTCTTTAATTTGAATTACAGTTGCGCTATCTGCAGCACCAAAACCAAGCGCAAACATAATGTCTGCCTCTTTATTTAATTCATCAGAAATTTTTGTTTGTAAAAACTCTTTAATTGAATAATTTTGAAGATGGAACTCAGGTTTAATCTTTTTATAAAATTTATTATCAAATAAAAATTCATGATTTTGTGCTTTAACACCAACTCTAAGTGTTGCCATTTGCGGATATGATTTATATGAAATTTCAGCATAAAGACGATTTCCAAAAGTTGGACGTTTAGCAATCAAATTAAATTTGCCATCTTTATTTTCAATTTTTAACTCAGAACAGTCAGCAGTAAGCCCAGCATGCGACGCCACAGCAATAGTTGGTGCAACTTCTTTTTGAATATATGTTGCAGAGAAAAGGAAAATATGCGGTTTTTCATATTCTACAAGTTTTTTGAGTGAATTTGAGTAAAAATCAAGCGTATAATCATCAGCATCTTGGCCAACGAAATCAATAATATTTTCAGCACCAGCTTTGTGCAAAAGTTCTTTATTTTCTTGAGTTATGCCATCATGAGAAAAAACAATAGCGCTCACTTCAAAATCACATCTCATGAAATCTGAAATTATATGATTGGCATAATTCAAAAGCTCGATAGAATAATCAGCAAACGAGCCTTTATTATGCTCAATAAAAACAAAAATCTTGGTTTTCATCTTAACACCTCGCCAATTTTTTGAAATGCTAAGTCTTTATCTATAATTTCAGCCGACCTTGAAAAAATTGGCCTGTAAGCCTTTTTAACAAGAGTTGGAGAGCCTTTAATGCCAGTATCTTGAGGTGAAATAGCAACTTTATCGATATTGCATATTTGAATTTGAGTATTTTGTGCTCTCATATAGTCAAAAACAGAAATTTTAGATATTTTATCAACAGATGATACAGATAAAACTGCAGGATATGTAAGTTCGATAAGTTTAGAAAAATGTGGTAATTCTTGCTTAACCAAAATATTTGAATCAATAAGATTTAATCTATTAAAATCGACAACGTTAGAAACGAAATTATAGCCCATAAATTCCGCAATACCAACAGGCGTTTGGGATGTTTCGCCATCAAGCGCCGAATTTCCGCAAAGAATTATATCTGGTTTTAAATTTAGATTTTTGATTGCAGTAGAGATAATTTTTGCAGTTGCATAAGTGTCTGATCCAGAAAAAGCTTTATCCGAAAGTAAAATTGCATCATCGGCAACTCGTGCAAGTCCATAATTTAAAATTTCATCTGCCTGCATTGGGCCCATTGTAAGCACAGTTACAGTGGATGGAGTTATATCTTTAATTTTTTTTGCAATTTCAAGCGCAAAATCATCGCTTGGATTGAGAATTGAAACCAAACCTTCTCTTTGAATTGTATTATTTTCAGTCCACTTGATGTCATCTGTATCAGGAACTTGTTTTAAGCAAACAAGAATTTTTACCATAATTCACCCATTTCTAGTATTAAATTATAGCATAAAAAAAGTCGCCGTAAAAGCGACATAAAGTTGTGTATGGAGGAAGGAGTGAAAGAAGAATCACTGATTATATGCCACGAGTATCGCAAATCGTAACAAGTATATACAAAATATATACAAATCTTAATAATTTGCAAAAAATTAAATTATTATTAATTTTATATACAATTTGAAAAAAAATTGTAAAATCATAATATAGTTCAATGAGGTGATTATGTTCAATTTTGAAAGATTAACAGAAAATATGAAAAATATAACCCTTGCAGCACAAGGAATAGCAAAAACATACAATAATTCAATTATAGAAGTTGCGCACATTTTGCTTGCAGCCGCTGAATTTGACGAAGATAATACAAAAAAATTACTAAACTTACTAAACATTGGCTCATCTGTATTCAGGGAAGATGTTAAAAAAATCATAAACACACTCCCTCAAATTCAAGGAAATGTTGGACAACTATATTTTAGCCAAAATGCACTAAAAACATTTGATGGCACAGAAGATGAAGCAAAACAATTGAAAGACAAATTTATAACCCTCGAACACTTTTTGCTCTCTATGGAAAAAAATCCGTACGACACTATTATTCAAAAATTAATAGCAAAATATGGGCTAACAAGAATAAAAATATTGAATGCAATGAAAACCCTTCGTGGAAATAATAAAGTTGATAATAAAAATTCAGACGAAGACTATAATGTTTTAGATAAATATACAGATGATTTTACGGCATACGCAGAGCAAGGGAAACTTGACCCTGTAATAGGTAGAGATGAAGAAATAAGAAGAATAATTCAAATTCTGAACCGCCGTTCTAAAAATAACCCAGTGCTAATAGGCGAACCAGGAGTCGGCAAAACTGCAATTGTCGAAGGGTTGGCACAAAGAATTATAAGAGGTGATGTACCTCAGAGCCTTAAAGAGTCAAGGCTTCTTTCGCTTGATATGGGTGCTCTGATTGCTGGCGCAAAATTCAGAGGCGAATTTGAAGAAAGACTTAAAAAAGTTATTGACGAAGTTGAAAAATCTGACGGAAGCATAATTTTATTTATAGATGAACTTCATACAGTTGTTGGCGCTGGAGCTCAAGAGGGCTCAACTGACGCTTCAAACCTTCTAAAACCAATGTTGGCTCGTGGTCAAATCAGGACAATGGGCGCCACAACAATTAATGAATATAGAAAATATATCGAAAAAGACCCAGCGCTTGAGCGAAGATTTCAGCCCACAATGGTTGAAGAACCAACAATCGAAGATACAATATCTATTTTAAGAGGTTTGAAAGACAAATACGAAGTGCACCACGGCGTAAGAATTAAAGATAGTGCACTTGTTGCAGCGGCAAAACTATCTTCAAGATATATTGCAGATAGATTCTTGCCTGATAAAGCAATTGACCTTATTGATGAAGCAGCATCTTCAGTTAGAATTGAAATTGATTCAATGCCTGAAGAACTCGATATCTTAGAAAGGCAAAAACTTCAATTACAAATCGAGCTTGAAGCGCTGAAATCTGAAGGCGCACTTGACAAAATTGAAAAAATTCAGCCTAAAATTAATGAATTAAACGAAAAAATTGAAGAATTAAGAGCTATTTGGGAATCTGAAAAGAAAAATATCAAAGGTGAAGCCGAAATTAAAGCTGAAATTGAAAAAGTTAAAATAGAAATTGAAAATGCAGAAAGAAACACTAACTTAGAGCTTGCGGCTAAACTAAAATATGGCAAACTTCCTGAGCTTACAAAGCAACTTGAAATTGCAGCAAAAAATGGTGGCAAAAAAGAAAACAAACTTTTAAAAGAAGAAATAACAGAAGAAGATATCGCAGAAATTATCTCAAAATGGACAAAAATCCCAGTTTCAAAACTTGTTGAAACAGAAGCTGAAAAATTACTCAATATGGAAGATGTACTCCACAAGAGAGTAATTGGGCAAGATTCAGCAGTTGTTGCTGTGTCAGATGCTATAAGAAGAGCTCGCTCAGGTCTTAAAAACCCTAAAAAACCAATTGGAACATTTATGTTTATGGGTCCGACAGGGGTAGGTAAAACTGAATTAGCCAAAGCTTTGAGTGAATTTATGTTTATGGACGAAGATTCGCTAATTAGAATTGATATGTCTGAATATATGGAAAAACACGCAGTTGCAAGGTTAATTGGTGCGCCTCCAGGCTATGTTGGTTATGACGAAGGCGGCCAATTAACAGAGAGAGTGCGCAGAAAACCATATTCAGTTGTGCTTTTCGATGAAGTTGAAAAAGCACATCCAGATGTGTTTAACATTATGCTTCAAATCTTTGATGATGGTAGATTAACAGATTCAAAAGGCAAAACTGTTGATTTTAAAAATACAGTGATAATTATGACATCAAACGTAGGTTCAGATTTGATACTAGACAATGCGCTTCAAGGAAAAAGCTTTAATGACGAAGTTAAAGAAGACATTTCCGAAAGGTTAAGGCAACTCTTTAAGCCTGAATTTTTAAACAGAATAGACGAAATTGTTTACTTCGATGCACTAAAACTTTCTGATTTAACAAACATTGTTGATATTTCAGTCGAATATTTAAAAGATTTACTCAAAGAAAGAAATATCAGCCTTGAAATTACACCTGATGCCAAAGAAAAGCTATCAACTCTTGGCTATAACCCAATGTATGGAGCAAGACCACTAAAAAGAGTTATTTCGAGATATATTGAAACACCGTTATCAAAACTCATTTTAAAAGGTGTTTTTGAAGATGGAGACAAAATTTTAATTGACCTTGAAGGCGATGAATTTAAATTCAAAAAATAAGCAAAAAAAGAGCTCTTTATAAGAGCTCTTTTAATATTTCAACACAGAATTTGACATATTCTGTACACTTTTGCTTTCTCTCAGGAGATGAAAATTCATATCCAATTGATAAGAACTTACAGCAAGTTGCTTTCTTTTCCGCTTTAAAGCGTTCAACAAATTCTTTTGCAAGAGAACGAGCAGTGTTATCTTTATCTTTGCCATGGAGAGCGCCAATTACCATTTGAGAACCTGCAACTGCGCCACATAGGCAACCTGATGACATTCCGCCAGAAAAAGATGTTGCAACACCAACAAGTTCTTCGCTTACTATTCCTGCATCGGAAAATGCCTTGATAACACTTTCCGAACAAGAATAACCATTATTAAAGTATTCGCAAGCTTTTTCTGTTACATCAATACTAGTGTGCAACATACTCACTTACCGCTTGTTTAACTACATTTTCAAGAGCAACAAGAGCATCTTCTGGAAGTTTATCGAGACCAGCTTTTTCAACTTCACGAGATTTTACAAACTCAATTCTATCTTGCATTCTTTTTACAAATTGATCTTTGTATTCAGCATCTGCAAAAGTAGCATTAAAGCCTTCAATATCCATAATTTCGATATCCGAGAAGTTTTCCCATTTGTGGAATTGAGCTGAACCTTCAACAATTGCTTCAATAATGCCCAAAGTGTGTTTTGGTTGAACTTTAGTGCCCATAAAGTCGCCTGTGTTCAAGATGTAGCAATCTACGCCATCTTCAATGAGTTGTTTAAAACGAGTGTAATCCATTTCGAGTGGGTAAACCCTGAATGGGTTAGCATATGGTTCAACAACAAGTGCATTTGGGTCAACGCCTTCAGCTAATCTTTCAGCAGAAGTTCTTTTTGTAGCAAGTGTAGCGCCCATAACTGAACCTAATGAAGCACCTGAAAGTTTTAATACAGGAGGAATTGTTGGGTCTTTCATCAACCAGAAAATAGCATTGATTGGTTGGTCAATTCTATCAACTCTGTTTGGTGACCATAATTTTGATTTAACAGCTCTGCCGTTACCATTTCTGATATCTTCAGTAATTGAAACAAGCTTGCCATCTGGAAGAGCAATAACGCCAGCGTTTTGTTGAGTTAAGATATATTTGTTGTCATCACAACCGATTGGGTAGTCAGCAGTTTTATCAAAATATGCAGGTTCTAGGGCGATTGTGTATTTTTCATCACAGTTAATAATAAAAGCATCGTCGTGAAGAACAGTGATATCGTATTTTCCACCATGTTTAGCATGTGTAATAGTTGATTTTCCTGAACCTGAAAGACCAAATACTGCAACTTGGAATGAGTTGTCGCCTTCAAGATTATATCTTTTCATACCACCGTGGCATGACGCATAACCATTTCTTGCAGCAGCGCCCCAAGCAAGAGTTAAAGTACCTTTTTTGTGTTCACCGAAATATCTCATACCTAAAATGCATGCGCAGTTGTGAACTGGGTCAAAGAATGTTAAACCATATGGGAAATCAGGATGTGACCAATCTGGGTCAGAATAAATGTAAATATCACCCTCTGGAAGTTCACGAGATTCGCCATACATTTTTGCATATTCTTCGTTAACATATTGGAAGTTTAACAACCAAGAATACATAACATTTTCAAATCCTTCAGGAATTAAAAGGTGAGCTTTAATCATAAAGTCTTCTTGAAGACCGATAACAGCTTCAGTTTTATACATTAATTTATATCTTGAAGAATAAATTGCTTCACGAATAATTGGCATCAAATAGCCCAAATCGCAATTTGGTTCGCCAACGATTTTTCTTGCAGCAGCGCAACGACCAACAACAGTACCATCGTTGAATAATAATTGGTTAGCACCTTTTGGAAGACCAAGCTTTTCAGGTTCATAAACAGGCATACCAGTAAGTTCTACTGTACCTGCGCTTGCTTGAGCCAATTTATATGCTTCGGCAACTGATTTAATTTCTTCTACGTTGTTTCTGTGGAATGCTTCAGTAATTACAGCACGAGCTTGTGAATAAATTCTTTTGAGCTCTTCTGAATTAGTAAAATTGTCGATTGTTGACATAATGTTTACTCCTTTTTAGTGTACAAGATACCATTAATCATAGCACAAAATTAAAAAAATAGTAGCTTTGGAAATGATAATATCGACCAAAAAGCGGGTATAAAATATTTCAAAAAATGCGGCTTCGAGCAAGCGAAACTCTTAAATCAAATAAGCGGGGAACGGGGCTCGAACCCGCGACATTTTGCTTGGGAAGCAAACATTCTACCACTGAATTACCCCCGCATGCTGAGTAACCAAGCAATATTTTAATATTATTTTCAAACTTTGACAAGCATTTAACTTTGTTGACTTAAATTAAACGAATGTTTAAAATAAAGTTATGCGTGTTGAATTTGATAAACATTCCCTAATTGTTGATGGGAAAAGAATAGTATTAAGAAGTGGCTCGATTCACTATTTTAGAACATTAGGTGAAAAAGAATGGTATGACAGGCTATCAAAATTAAAAGCTGGTGGCTATAATGCCGTTGATATCTATTTTTACTGGAGCTTTCACGAAGAAAAGAGAGGTATATACGACTTTTCAGGCTACAAAAATGTTGAAAAACTGCTTGAAATTGCTCGTGATTTAGGGCTTTTTGTGGTTGCTCGTCCAGGGCCGTTTATAAATGCAGAAGTGTCAGCAGGCGGAATCCCCTATTGGCTTTTAAAAGAAAAAGATGTAATTCTTAGAAACAGGGACAATGGAAACTACATATACTCTCCAAAATACATGGAAGAAGTTAAAAGGTGGTATGCAAAAATTGTTCCAATAATCAATAAATTTGACAATGTTATTCTGTTCCAAATTGAAAATGAGTATTCAACAAATGGCGGAGAAGAAGAATACATAAAAGAGCTTTACAATTATTCGAAAGAATTAGGGATAAAAGCGCCCATTTTCCATAATGACGCATATATAGCAGGTCTTTATTCTGATGTTGTTGATATTTACGCATGCGACCTGTATCCATACATCAATCCAAAAGCCAACTGGAGAGAGGATTTATACACCCTTGACACTTTAGATAACCTAGAAGATATGACAAGTTATTTTAAAGAAAACGCTCCAACATACATCGCAGAGCTTCAATCAGGCTGGTATGACAAATGGCTTGGCACAGGTTACGATAAAATTCGAGAAGATATGGGGTGGGAACATATCAACATAATGACAAAAACCGCCTTAG
>JAFQLC010000026.1 GCA_017396695.1 bacterium | reverse complement strand
ATGATAACAACCCTAAAACCTGCAGAATTTAAAGAAAAAGGTTTAAAAGTTTCAGCAAAGAAAGTTCTTTCTGAAATTGATACTGCAACTACTCAAATTTTAGTTAATAATACTAAACTTGGTTCTTTTAATTCTTTAGTTCATGATAATGGCACTAATTTCACATGGAAAGGAAATGGAGCTACTGTTCTTGAATATTATAAAAAATATTTAACAACAATAAGAACAATAGTACCTTCAAATTCATTTTGTATTACAGGAGATTCATCAAGAAATGCTAAAGCAATATATTTAAAAGATGGTGCTTGTATTGGAATATATGATTCTGAAACAACAAATGCACAAACAATATTTCCAGGAGAAACAACAACAAAACAAAGCAACGCTTCTCAAGGATTACTCCTTTTTGACACAAACGGAGAAGAAGAACCAAACACAATAGGTGTAGATAGATTCATTCTTCCAATTGATTCTAGTGGAATTGCCTATGAATCGGATAACGATATTGTAGCTGAAGCAAGTCCATCTCCTGAACCTACACCAGAACCCGAACCTACTCCAGAACCTGAACCTGAAGCGCCAACTGGAGATTGCGCTTTGGCTGCACAGCAAGCAGCAATTAAACCAACTGGTTCAAATTGCAATTGGGGTGCTGTTACTAGGTCGTATTGTGAATCATTAGGAAATGGCTGGACATTTAAAGAAGGTAGATGGTTGACTGATTGCAATGATGATGGAGTTTATACCGAAGATGAAGGTTCTTGCGGAGTTGCTATTGTTGAGAGTGATGTTTGTTCAAATCCTTGTGGTCAAACCATTTCTTGTGAATAGTTTAAGTTTTTCACAAAAAAACAAGCACTTTTGAATAAAAGCGCTTGTTTTTTATAGTAAACATTAATTATAGTTTAGAAGCAACCATTAATGTTGTTTCAGCCAATCTTGTTGAATAACCCATTTCGTTATCGTACCAAGAAACAACTTTAACCATGTTGTCGCCCATAGTCATTGTTAGGGCAGCGTCAACTGTTGAAGATTGAGAAGTTCCGATGAAGTCAGAAGAAACTAGTGGTTCTTCTGAGTAACATAATACTTTACCATCAGCAGCTTCTTTTAGCGCAGCATTTACTGCTTCAGCTGTAACAGGTTTTTCTGTTTCAAATACAACGTCAACAACAGATACGTCTGGAGTAGGAACTCTCATAGCGAAACCGTTTAATTTACCTTTTAATTCTGGAAGAACTAAAGCAACAGCTTTAGCAGCACCAGTTGTTGTAGGAACGATATTTAAAGCACCAGCTCTAGCACGACGTGGGTCTTTGTGACCAGCGTCTAAGATTCTTTGATCACCTGTATATGAGTGAACAGTTGTCATTAAACCTTTAACGATACCGAATTTTTCAGCAACAACTTTTGCAACAGGAGCTAAGCAGTTAGTTGTGCAAGAAGCCATTGAAATTACGTTATGTTTTTCTGGATCATATTCGTGGTCGTTTACGCCTAAAACGATAGTTTTGTCTTCGTTTTTAGCAGGAGCAGAAATGATAACTTTTTTAGCACCAGCTGTTATATGAGCTGCAGCTTTAGTAGCGTCTGTGTAGAAGCCAGTTGATTCAACAACAACTTCAACGCCTAATTTAGCCCATGGAAGAGCAGCTGGATCTTTTTCAGCAAAGAATAAGATTTTTTTGCCGTTGATAACTAAGCCATCAGCTTCAACTTCAACAGTACCATCGAATTTGCCCATTACTGAGTCATATTTGAATACGAATGCAGCGTTTTCAGGAGTTAAACCTGGGTCGTTGATTGCAACGTAATCGATTTTTTCATAAATACCTTCACGGATAGCAGCGCGAAGAGTGTTTCTGCCGATTCTTCCGAATCCGTTAATAGCAACTTTTGTCATAAAAAGTCTCTCCTTCTAAAATGTATATTAATACTACGCTTATTATTATCTTACAAAAAAAATCAGGCGCAAGAATTTAATATTTGCAACAATTAAACCAAGTTATCTTTATATGTTAAAATTTGATTATGCACAAAATATTTTCGACAATATTGTTATTTGCCAATATGGCAACTTTTTCTTTAGCGGGCGAGTTGATACAGCTTGATAAGGTTGAAAATTTTGACATAAAATATAAAGATCAAGTGCAAAATCTTAAAGGTTCTTTGTTTGTTGATGATGCGCTTGAGGCGCAAAAGCAAATTAATGAACAACAAAAAGCTGATATGCAAGATATTGAAAATCTTTGGAATGCAACGGTTTCTAACAATCCTGCTATTTCTTTTTGTCTTAAGAAGCTTGCAATTCCGGCTGAACAAAGAAGAATCCACTCTTCTTTAATGGCAAAATCAATGAGCGCAATTATTTCTGGCGCTGCACTTTTGCCAAGCTTTCTTGGCATGAATTATGGAGTTCAATCAGGTGCTTATGCAGCAGGAAGATTAGCTCATAATTTAATTAACAAAGAAAATAATGATAAACTTCAAAATCCGAGTTTGACCGATACTGAGGCAATTGAGCTTGCAAGCTTGGTTGAAACATTGCAAGACGAGATTGTTGTCGACTATTATAAATATAAAGGCGCATTAATTAAATTAAAAAAATGTCGTGAACAATTGCTTTTGCACAACAAAAATTATTCAACTGCTCTTGATGAAAACAATTCTCTTGATATTGCGATAACTTCTTCGCAATGGGAGGACGAGTTAATTGAAGAATACAAATTAAAACAAGAAGCAAAAAAATATCGCCTTGCGCTTCAAAGGCTTGCTGGCAAAAAAACGGTTGATGCTCTTAATGTTGTTCAGATTGATTTAGTTGTGCAAGACATTAACAAAGAAGATTTAAATCTTCAAAAGAAATTGATTAAACTCAATAAGGAGCTAGAATGAAAAAGTTCCTTTTGAATATTTTATTTTTGAATTCTTTTTGTTATGCAATAAATGTTTCTGATTTGGTTGAGCCAATGCCTCTTGAAGGTCGACTTTCTAACACAAACAAAGTTGAGTCAAGAAAAGTTCAAGTTGTTAAAAAAGACGAACAAAAGGCGCAACTTTTGCCTACGATTGATGAAAAAAAGATTTCAGAAAAAAGCGTTAATGAAACAAATTCAAATTATGCAGATTTAAGCTTGAAAAGAATCGCTGACGATATCGCTTGGGAATTGGAAGAAGATTCAATGGAAATAAATTCCGATATTGCAACCCTTTGGAGTGCGACTGTTGATCGCTCTGAAACAATGAAATATGCAATTTATAAGCTATCCAATCCAGAGGAAGACAAGCCAAATGAATCTACAATGAAAAAAATATTGAAGCCGATTGCTAATTTTTCTTCTATTGCAGGGGCTTCTGTTGCCGGAGATCCGATTGTTGCAACAAGTGCTTTGATTGGGGGCGGCTTGGTTAATGCTTTTATGAAAGACGACAAAGAAATTAATTATCGTTTTTCTAAGGTTTCAGATGCTGATATGGTTTTGTTGGTGCGAAAAATTGATGAGCTTCAAAAAAAACTTTTAGATTTATATGTTGATTATAAAACTAAAGAAAAACTTGCAAAAATGACACAAGAAAATTTTGAAAAAAGAGAAGAAATTTATAAATTGGCGCAAAATAAATCTAAAGAAGAATTAACAATTGCGGATGTATATTATAGAAAAGCAAAAACTGCTTCGCAAAAAGCTCAGGATGAATATATGACTTCTCGTGCAATTTTAGAGAATTTGGTTGGAATTGAAGCTTTAAAAAAGATTGAACAATAACCCCTCCCCTATTCATCCTAACTTCCCACATTTAACTTGAAATATATATATATATATTAGAATTCCTTTGACGAGCAAAGCTTAGTGCACTTGTGTGCACTTAGTTTTGCGAAGTCTAAGGCACAAGGTGTGTGAT
>JAFQLC010000025.1 GCA_017396695.1 bacterium | reverse complement strand
TTTCACGGTATGCAACTTGTGGTTTACCAACATTAGCGTCAACTTTGAATTCTCTTAACATACGGTCAACGATAATGTCTAAGTGGAGTTCACCCATACCAGAAATAATTGTTTGGCCAGTTTCTGTATCAGTTTTAACTTGGAATGATGGGTCTTCTTCAGCAAGTTTTTGTAATGCAATACCCATTTTATCTTGGTCAGCTTTTGTTTTTGGTTCAATCGCAACTGAGATAACTGGGGTTGGGAATGTCATTTTTTCTAAGATTACTGGTGCTTTTTCATCACACAATGTGTCACCTGTTGTTGTATCTTTTAAACCAACTGCCGCACAAATGTCACCAGCATAGATTTCTTGAATTTCGTTTCTTTGGTCAGCATACATTTGAACTAGACGAGAAACTCTTTCTTTTTTGCCAGAAACTGTGTTCATAACATAGCTTCCTGAAGTTAATTTACCAGAGTAAACTCTCATAAATGTTAAACGACCAACATATGGGTCTGTCATAACTTTGAATGCGAGAGCTGCAAATGGTTCATCGTCTGATGATTTTCTAACAGTTTTAGTACCGTCTTCTAATTCGCCTTCGATAGCTTTAACATCAAGTGGAGATGGCATCAATTCAACAATGTAGTCAAGTAGAATTTGAACACCTTTGTTTTTGAATGCAGTACCGCAAGTAACAGGAACGATTAAGTTGTTGCAAACTGCTTTACGAAGGCCTGCTTTAAGTTCTTCAACGGTAATTGAGCTTGGATCTTCGAAATATTTTTCCATTAATGCGTCATCTGTTTCAGCAATAGCTTCAACAAGAGCATCTCTGTAAGATTGAGCTTTTTCAGCTAATTCTGCTGGAATTTCTTCTTCTTTGATGTCTGTTCCAAGGTCGTTAGTATAAATTTCAGCTTTCATGTTGAATAAGTCAATTAAGCCTTTGAAACTATCTTCAGAACCAATCGGAAGAGTGATTGGGTGAGCATTAGCACCTAATCTATTTTTAATTTGGTCAACAACTCTGTAGAAGTCAGCACCAGTTCTGTCCATTTTGTTAACAAATACCATACGAGGAACTTCGTAACGGTTAGCTTGTCTCCAAACTGTTTCAGATTGAGATTGAACGCCACCAACTGCACAGAATACAGCAACAACACCGTCAAGCACACGGAGTGAACGTTCAACTTCGATTGTGAAGTCAACGTGGCCTGGGGTGTCGATTACGTTAATTTGGTGACCTTTCCAGTATGCAGTAACTGCTGCAGATTGGATTGTGATACCTCTTTCTTTTTCTTGTTCCATAAAGTCAGTAACTGCTGCGCCATCGTGAGTTTCACCGATTTTGTGAGTTTTACCTGTGTAGAACAAGATACGTTCTGTGGTAGTTGTTTTACCAGCGTCGATGTGAGCTGCAATACCAATATTGCGGACTTTATCGAGTTGTGTTTGTCTTGCCATAGTTTTTTCCTTTTTAAAATAATACTTCTATAAATTTTATTTTGACATAAACATAGAGATAATCAAGAAATTTTAGTATGGTTTTAACTGCAGACAAGGTGCACTTTTTATTTTTAAAAGTGAGCTCTTGATTTTTTATTATGTTTGAAATATCTTAATTTTATTGAAAGAATAAATATATGGCGGGTATCGCCAAGTGGTTAAGGCCTCGGATTGTGGTTCCGATATGCGTGGGTTCGACCCCCACTACCCGCCCCATAAAAGAGCTAGTAACTTTAGTTGCTGGCTCTTTTATTATGCAAGTTTGGAGAAGAACCCACACAAAACGAAGTTTTGTAAGTGAAGTTCGGCGGATTTTGCGTAGGCTGCAGCGGAGCGAAATGCCGAAGTGGCGAGGGCAGTATTGACGACAAGCGAAGCGCAGGAAATATCTGCCCGAGTGGAGCAAAATTCAAGACCCACTACCCGCCCCATAAAAGAGCTAGTGACTTTAGTTGCTGGCTCTTTTATTATGCAAGTAAAAACAACTAGCCCAAAAATACCCAATATGTTAAAATAATCTAGCAAATATTATTTTTAGGTGTTTTAAAAATATATAATAAATAAGGACTTGGGTATGACAATCATTAAACCAATTACGGCGCAAGATATTAGGCAAAGGGAATTCTTGCAAGATGCAGTAGAAAAAGCAAAATTGAACCTATCTGAAGTTTTAGCACTAAACGAAAGATACGGAACAAAGCTTGAATATGTGCCTGAAAAAGATATTATCGAATTATCAATCTACAACGACACAAATGCCCCAAGAGCATCTAAAGAATTTGCCGCTTGGTGCAATGATTGTGCAGAGATGTTATCCCAAAAATTCAAAGGCTCTAAAATACAAACACAAATATTCGGCAATGAAAAAAATACTCTTGGTTCAAATTTACACAACGCACTCAAAAAATTAAGAAAAATGGTATAAAATTAAAGCCCTAAAACATAGGGCTTTTTAAATAAACAAGCAAAAAGCCCCTTAATTGGGGCTTTTTAGTGAACTTTATCACCTGAATTTAAATTAATTTCCACCTGGAGTTAATTCAAATTCACTTCCTGCTTTGAATTTGTTTTTATATGTTTCAACTGATGGTTGAAGAATTTCAGGAAGTTGTTCAATTTCTGTGTTTGAACCAGCTTTTTCAACTTCGCGTCTTAGCATACCCATATAAACTGTTTCAAGCATTTTTGTTTGAATGTATTCACCAATTGCTTCTGGTTTTAAGTGATCGCCTTCAACGTCAATGATTTCTAATTTTGTTGGAGTTGTTTCACTGTATGTTGCAGCAATTGCGTTTGTGTATCTTTTATAGTTTTTAGAGATATCTTGGTTCATAATTGTCATAACAGTGTTATATTTATCTCTGTTATTTGGGCTGAATTGTCCTTCAGTTGCATAGTGCATACTGTCAGGCGCTTTACCAACTGTGTAATCAAAATCTTTTAATGATTCTAAGTAAAGTTGTTTTGCCCAGTTTTCTCCGCCACCTTCAAAGATTTTGCCGTAGTATTGTTGGCCAATCATGTTGTAACCATTTTCACGAGAGAATACGTTGAAAATTGCGCTTTTTGCAGCGTCGTTATTGTCAATGTTTTCTGTGTTTAATGATTTCAAGTTTGCAGCAATTGCGCCGTTTAAGATTTTTTCAGTTGTTTCTTGTGGAACGCCAGCATAAGCTAGTGCAAACATACCTGAATCGTCAAACATAGAATATCTTCCGCCTACATCGTCGTGGATGAATAATTCTTTAATATAGCCATTTCCAATGCCATTTTCA
Organism: bacterium; assembly: GCA_017396695.1. GTDB lineage: Bacteria > Cyanobacteriota > Vampirovibrionia > Gastranaerophilales > Gastranaerophilaceae > RGIG1918. Next base: position 77,997 of record JAFQLC010000025.1, on the reverse strand, counting down.
GAACCGATTTGACCTCTAAGGTTTTTATCAGTTGCATTTGCATCAGTACAAATTGCAAAGTGTTTTTCAGCCATATTTTTTGCAACTTGTTCATCATAGCCTTCTTCCATATATTGTTTAACAAGTTCGTTTTCAACTCTTGTGAAACCGTCTTTTGTTTCAAAAGTTGTACCTGATTTTGAAACAACTAAGTAGTTAGCATTTCTAACATCTCCACCGATTTCTTTTTTGAAGCTTTCATAGCTCACTGGGTCAATGTCTGAATAGAAAAGAACTTTTCCTTTTTCAACATTTGCCATATTGAGTAAAAATTCAGCAGTGTGTTTTGAACCGCCAATACCAAGAACCACAAGTGGTTTTTCTTCATCTGCATTTTTCTTCAAAATTTCAGCTTGAGAATAAATTTGATCTAAATGACTAACACCATTTTCATCTTTTTTCATTTGTGCTGCAGGTAAACCAACCCAATTTAAGAATTGTTTTTCTTTTCCTGCTCTTGTTGCAAAGTTTTCGATAACATTTTTCATTGCAGGTTCATATTTTGCAACTACTTCATCGAATGATTTGAATTCAGTTTTATTTGCCGCTGGCATAATAAATTCCTGTTTGTAAGGTACTGAAGATAATTTAATGTTCATAGCGTTTCCCCTAAATGCAAGTGGTGATACTTGCGTGTAATTACGTGTACTATCCTGTTTTAAAACTTGTCTTGGTGCTCTCGCCGCATAATCTCTCTGTAGCATCGCAAAATTTGGTTGTTGTAGCGAAGCAAGTGTAACAATACCTAACATTTTAAGCCTTCTCCTTCATGTCTTTTTCTTGATTAACAGATATATAAAACCACAAAAAAACTTTTTTTGCGCCCATTTGTAAAATTTTATTGCGATTTTTTGTGTATTTTAATCTGGCAAGCTATAAAACAATATTAATCATGGATAAAATTTTGCCATATCAATTATACCCCTTGGTTCAGGGCGAACAGGCGCAGTTTGTTTTTCTTTATCTTTAAAATTAAGTTTTGTTGGGGTTTTATAAACATCTGTCATTTTAGTTAAATATACTTCACCATTTGTATCAATGAATACATTGAATTTATCTCTAATTTCAGCATGATTATATCTTGGATTTTCATGGTTATAATAAAAACCATTATTATGTCCACTTTTCCCGATTTTTGTTTTTGGTTCAGAACATAAAGATTGAACTTCCTCTAAATATGATTGAATTTGACTTCGCTTTTTAATCACTCTTTGAGAACTTCGCAAATCTAACCAATACATTCTCTCGAGTTCTCGCAAAATATCTTTTACAAGCTTGTTATAGGCCGAGACATTATAGCCTTTTTCATGAGGTTTTTCTGCACTATATGGAAGCGCAAGCCCAATAACAGAGAATTTCTTGCGTTTTACAAGAGGGGTAAAAGTAAAAAATGTATTCGCCATGTTTTTTACATAAATATTGCGAACTTCTTTACTTTCTTCGATTTTTCCTTGTTGCGCTAAATCATTTGCGTAGGACATTATATTTCCAAAAGGATTAAGTGAAATGCTCATTGAATAAATTTCGTCCATATTGTCGCCTTGTTTATAATATTCAACAAGCTCATCCATTCTTCTTTGCGTTTCAATATCTTTTGTGCTCCAACCGGCAGTATCAAAAACGCTTCTAATTCCGGTTCTATTGTAGAAAATTCTACTTATTTCTTGATAAGGGCGCTCATTGCCATGCCAATCCTTAAGATAGACGTCTTTGCAGTCTGCATCTCTAAAGAATGCAACGTAAGAATTAGGATAAGTGAATTTAAGCTTATCTTTCATCTCAGCGAAATCGTTTGTAAATTGCAGAAAATTTTCAAAACTCATTCTGGAAATATGAGTGTCGCTATTAGGAATTGGCGGTTTTGCGCCAACATAACAATGCTTACAACCATTTGTGCAACCTCTTACAAGCCCGAGTTCTAAAGAACCACCTTTTTAATTATGTGGTAAATTTCTTTGATTGGAGTGTTCTCGAATGTACGAACACCGAATTGCAAGCCATCAAGTTTATCGATCAAACTGCCTGAAGCATGCCTTAGGGCAAGCGCTGGGGTGTTTCTTGCTTTTTCTGAAGCCATTTTGTGTTTAGCATATTCAGAATTATGCCACACAAAAGTATCACGACTAACACCTGAAAAAGTTAGTTTCCTCTCTTTTTGCGGATTTAGCACACCTCGTTTAAGAATTATTGGTGAAATTTTTGCAACTTGCATATTTGGTTAAAACCTTGTGAAAAAATATTTTGTCGAAATCAGCTAAAATCTTGCAGAATTTTTGAAGTGATTTGATTCATCGGAGTTTGCCAGTCTGAAAAATCAGGTTGTATAAAAAGTTCGAGCGAATCATACCAAACATTAGGATTTTTAGCATCAAACCAACGCCAATCAGAATCATAAGGCAAAAGTACATAAGATTTGACACCTAGCGCCCCCGCAAGGTGAATTACCGAAGTATCAACCGAGATAACGCAATCTAAATTTTTAAGAGCTGAGGCAGTATATGTGAAATCTTTGAATGTTGCACCTAAATTGACACACCAAGAAGGTATTGTTTCATCTATATCTTCAGGCTTTTGCAAAGAATAGAAAGTTGCATTCGGAATGTTTTTAAAATATTCAAATTGCTCAAATGTTAACGAGCGGTTTCTTGCGTTTCTTCGAACTTTATCGCCAGCATATGGAACAATTCCAATTTTGAGCCCGTCATTTTCAAAATAAGTTTTTTTATATTCTTTATATAAATCGTAATTTGCCCTCAAATAACCTTCTTTATTTGGAACATTATCAAAATCTATTCCAAGATAATAAGGGACATTAGACGCTAACACCGAATAATCATATTCAAAAGTATCTGTATCTAAAACAAAATCAAACCCTTTCAAGTTTTCTTTAAATAAGTTTATAAGCGTTTTTCTTCCGCAAATTTTAACAGATTTAAAAAGTTTTTTTGTTTCATTAAAATATCTTGAATACATAATAGCATCGCCAAGCCCAGCGTCACAAAAAATCAAAAGCACATCATCTTTATGTTCTTCGCCCATCCAAGGGTTTTTAAGCCCAAGGTTATTCATTATCTCTAATTTTTTAAGAAAATACTTATAGCCTTCATTAAAATTTCTGTTTATAAAATGTGTCATTCCAAGGCTACAATTTGCGTATGTGTTCTCTGGCTCTAGCTCGAGCGCACGTTCAAGATAATAAAGCGATTTATCAATATTTTTGTGCATTCTCCAAATAACTCCAAGATTATAGAGAGCGCAGTATGTTGGTTTTGCCTCGATTGATTTTTCATACATTTTTTGCGCATTTTCGTAATCTTTCAAATCTTCATAAATAAGCCCGAGGTTGTTGAGTGCAACATCGTCATTTGGAATTATTTTCAAAATTTCATTATAGAAAAACTTTGCGCTTTCATAGTTTTTTTCTTCGTATTCCCAAGGGGCGATTTCTTGAATGACTGGAAGTTTGATTTCGTTTGGTGCAGATAAAATATCTAAATGACCCGTAATTTTAAATATTGCAGCTAGAATTTGCGCCATATTAAAAGGGTTTGTCTTAATATTTTCTATTGCGATTTTTTCCGCAAGTTGAAAATTGTGTTTTTTAAATTCTGCTAAAGCATCTTGAATTGTCGCCATAAAAAAATTTTACAACTCGTTTTAGTTTTAGTCCAGCAGGTAAATTCAAAAGAAAAAAGAGCCCCCACACGAGAGCTCTTTTTTATATTTAATTCTGGATTATGCGTTTACTATATATTCACACATTTCGTCGTGAGAGATAATTTCACCATTTTCAAAAGTGAACACATCAGCTGCAATACCTTTTCCAAAAGCTGAAATTTCACCATTGTATAATGAAGCCGCAGCAACTAGGTTATCTGATTCAAATTTGAAATCGTGCGCAAGTGTTGCATTATCATCAGCGCCAATTGTTACTTCTTTTGCAAATTCTTTCAAGTTATTATCATTATCGAACTTGTATGCTTTTTCAATTTTTGTAATGCCGTTTTCAATTTTTACACCTTTAGCGCAAGAAACAAGTCTGCGAACATCGCCAACATAATCAAAGTTCATAATTTCATCAAATGCAAAACCAGTTTCTGTTTGTTTCATACCTTTTGCAAGGAGAACACCTTTATCATCGGCTTGGATTGTATTCATAGCGCCATTTTTGATTTGAGTTAGGCTATCAATTCTTCCGTTAACATAAGTTGCAGTGCCTTCAATATTGCCTTGAGCATCAAGTTTTGTAACCGTTAAAATTTCTTGTTTTTCTTTTTCACGAGTATGTTTTGTGATTGCTTCATCAACAATGCCTGTTTTTTCGCCTTCTGGATATTCAACTCTTTTTTCAAAAGCAACAATTCCGCCGTCTTTTGTTTGGATATCGCCGAAGTCATTTCTATCAGCTTCTTTAACATATTGTCTGTATTCTTTTAAAGTTGCTTTGATATCACTAGCTGTTTCTTCACCTTTTAAGCTTACTTCAAAAGCATCTTCAAGCATTTGAGTTTCCATTTCAGGGTCAAATTCAAAGCCATCATTCCCTGTTTTCACTTCAGCTTTAGGTGCAGCTGTAGCTTTTGCAGGAGTTGCAATTCCAAGTTGCGCTTTTTGAGCATCTGCATATTCAACTGCTGAAACTTCATCAACAGTAGCTGGAAGGGCTTGGGCCATAGCGCCTGCCATGCCTGCATTTAAAAGAGCTTGCGCTTGCGCTTTACTATCAACTTTATCTACAACAGAAGCCTTAGGAGCATCTTCTATAAAAGTTTCTTCAGCAGCTTGAGGTGCAACCTCAGGTGCTACTTCTGCTTCAACTTCTTCTTGCTCTGCAAAGAATTGCGCACTTTCTTCTGCAGATTTAAATTCATGTCCAATGCCGTGTTTTGCATCCATTGCAGCTTGAGAAAGCTCTGCGCTTCTTTCTTTTGCAAGTTTTTCTTCTTCTCTTGCTTTTAGTTCCGCAGCAATTTCTTCTTCACTTAAACCAGCTTCAACTTGAGCATCTTCAGCAGGCATAGCTTCTTCTGCAACTTCTTCTTCAACTGTTGCAGCTGGGACAACTTCTGCAGGTTCTGCTGGTTTTTCTTCAGTTGTTTCTTCTGCAGTTTCAACCACGGCAGCTGGTGCAGTTTCAGGAGCTTCTTCTCCTGTAGCTTCTTCTTCAACTGTTGCAGATGGTGCAGTCTCTACACCCTCAACTGGTTTTTCTTCAGCAACTTCTGGTTTTTTATCTTCTGCAGGTTTTTCACCTTCAGCTTTTTTTGCTTTTGCTTTATCTGTTATTGCACCAATTGCAAACAATGCACCAAAGAAACCTACAATTGCAAGGCCGATTTTTTTGAAGAAACCTTTCTTTTCTTTAGGTTGACCTTCCGTAACAGTTGTGGTTGTTGTGTATGCTTTTTTCTTACCGAAAGAAACATTGTTGTTTTTTAAGCTGTTTACAGATTTTAAAGTGTTTACGTTGTTGATGCTTCCAATCATATTAAACCTTCCCTAAATATTTTTTCATTATAAACAAAACTTATAAAAATAAATATTGCCTATTTTTTTTGTTTTGTTAACTTTTTGTAACATGAAAATAATATTCATGTAGGATATTTTGCATAAAAAAATTCCACCATGCCCCATGCCCGAGTTATACTAAATATTGTTATTGGATTAAGGAAAGAAGGGTGAAAGTCCTACATTGGTCCGCAGCCGTGATAATCGGAATACTTAATTCAATTTTACTTACGAGACTAAGGAGAATTTGTTATGGAAAAAATCTTAAAAAGAGACGGGCAGATTGCAGAATTTAAATCTGACAAAATCACAAATGCCATCAAGAAAGCATCTGAAGCAACAGGCGAGTTTGGAGAATCAACTGCAAAAAAATTAACTGACAAAGTTGTTGAAATTGTTGCAGATTTAATGAAATCAAAACAAAGCAACTTAAAAGCGCCAACAGTTGAAGAAATTCAAGATGTAGTGGAGCATGTTTTACTCACTTCAGATTACAAAGCAACTGCAAAATCTTATATTTTATATAGAGACCAGCACGCAAGAATGCGTGAATTTGCACAAAACGCAAACATTTCAATGGTAGATGAATATTTAAGTGAGCTCGATTGGCAAGTGAATGAAAATTCAAACATGTCATATTCGGTTCAAGGATTAAACAACTACCTTGCTTCAAACATAAGCAAAAATTATTGGTTGAACAAAATTTATCCAACAGAAATTAAAGAAGCGCACAACAAAGGGAGTATCCACATTCATGACCTAAACATTATCTCTGTTTACTGCGTTGGTTGGGATTTGAAAGATTTATTATCTGAAGGTTTTACAGGCGTTAAAGGAAAAGTTCAATCATCTCCTGCAAAACATTTCAGAGTGGCGCTTGGTCAAATTGTGAATTTCTTATATACAATGCAAGGCGAATCAGCAGGTGCTCAAGCATTTTCAAACTTTGATACATTGCTTGCGCCATTTATTCGCTACGACAATTTAAATTATGAACAAGTGAAACAAGCTCTTCAAGAATTTGTTTTCAATATGAATGTGCCAACTCGTGTTGGTTTCCAAACACCATTTTCAAACATTACTTTGGATTTAACTGTTCCAAGTTACTATAAAGACCAATGCGTTATTATTGGTGGCGAGCTTAAAGAAGAAACATATGGTGAATTCCAAGCTGAAATGAATATGATTAACAAAGCGTTCTTTGAAATTATGATGAAAGGTGACGCTTCAGGCAGAGTATTCACATTCCCAATTCCAACTTACAACATCACAAAAGATTTTGATTGGAATAACCCAGATTTAGATGGGCTTTGGGAAATGACAGCAAAATATGGTATTCCAAACTTCTCGAACTTCATTAATTCAGATTTAAACCCTGAAGATGCAAGAAGCATGTGTTGCAGATTAAGAATAGATAACAGAGAACTTGAATACAGAGGTGGCGGACTATTTGGCTCAAACCCACTCACGGGCTCAATTGGCGTTGTGACTCTTAACTTGCCTCAAATTGCATACCAAGTTAAAGATAAAAATGTATTCTTCTCTGTACTTCGTGAAAGAATGGAGCTTGCTAAAAACTCTTTAGAAATCAAAAGAAAACTTCTCGAAAGATTAACAGAGAAAAATCTATATCCATATACAAAATTCTATTTAAGAGACATCAAAGCTCGTCATGGCGTATATTGGAAAAACCACTTCTCAACAATTGGTCTAATCGGTATGAACGAAGCTTGCAAAAATCTTCTTGGTGTAGATATTGCGCACGTCGAAGGTTACAAATTTGCATTAGAGACAATGGACTTTATGAGAGCAGAAATTAGAAGATTTCAAGAAGAAACAGGCAACCACTATAACCTTGAAGCGACTCCTGCTGAAGGAACAAGCTACCGCCTTGCAAAATTAGACAAAGAAACTTCAAGAGAAATCATTTGCTCAAATGAAGAAGAATATCAAAATGGCGCACAACCATATTACACAAATTCAACCCAATTGAGCGTTAATTATACAGATGATATTTTTGAATATCTTGATCACCAAGATGCACTTCAAACAAAATACACAGGTGGTACAACTGTCCACATCTTCGCAGGCGAAAGAATTACGGACATTGAAGTTATGAAGAACTTAGTTCGCAAAATTTGCGAAAACTATAAACTTCCATATTTCACATTCTCGCCAACATTTAGTGTTTGCCCAACTCACGGATATTTAAAAGGCGAACACAATGCTTGCCCAGAATGCGGAGAAACTTGCGAAGTATATTCAAGAATTGTAGGTTACATTCGCCCTGTTAGCCAATGGAACAAAGGCAAGCAAACTGAATTTAAAACAAGAAAAACTTTCAAATTTGAAAGAATAGAAGCAGAATGTAAATCATGCTCATAGGCGGACTTCAAAAAAGTTCTTTAGTGGATTATCCATCGAAAATCTGCACCGTGGTTTTTACCATTGGGTGCAATTTTCGCTGTGGATATTGTCATAATCCAGAATTAATTAAAAAAGAAGACTGCATTTCAGAAAATGATTTCTTTGAATTTATTAAATCAAGACAAGGAAAAATTGATGCCATTGTAATATCTGGTGGCGAGCCAACTCTACAAGAAGATTTGGAAGATTTTATTGTTAAATGTCGCAAGCTTAATTTCCTTATTAAGCTAGACACAAATGGCACAAACCCAGAAGTGCTTAAAAATCTACTTTCTAAAAATTTGCTTGATTATATTGCTATGGATATCAAAGCGCCATTTGAAAAATATCCAAATATTACAAGAAGGTTTTTAGACATTGAAAAAATTAAAAAATCTATTGAAATTATTATGACATCTGGCATTGATTACGAATTTAGAACAACAGTTGTGCGTTCTCAATTAAACGTTGAAGATTTAATCACAATTTCAGAAAACATAAAAGGCGCTAAAAAATATTATCTTCAAAAATTTAACCCTAAAGAAGTTCTTGACGAAAAATTAAAAAACGAAAAAACATATTCTGACACAGAATTTTATGAAATCGCAAGAATGCTAGAAAAAAATATTGAAAAAGTGGGCGTAAGGTAATAAAATTAACCTTGTTAATAGAGGATAATTTTATGAATATTGAAGAACTTTTTATTGAGCTTGCAAAAATCCCATCACCATCTTTGCGTGAAGATAATGTAATTGAATATATTAAATCATATTGTGCTACTTTAGGACTTAGCGCAAAACAAGACGAATACGGAAATATTTACTTAAAACTTGAAGCAACAGATAAAACCAAGAAACCTCTAATTTTATCTGCTCATATGGACGTGGTTGGCGGAGATGAAGCTGTAAACATTGCAAAAGAAGGTGACATAATCAAAACCGACGGCACAAGAACACTTGGCGCTGATAACAAAGCAGGAATTGCCTCAATTTTAAAATTATTTGAAGTAGTGAAAAACAGTAACACATCACACGGCACACTTGAGGCACTTTTCACACGTGACGAAGAAGTGGGTATGACAGGTATCAACCATGCCAATTTTGAAGAGTTTGAAGGCGAATATGTGCTTGTCCTAGATTCTGATTCACTTGGAAATATTGAATTTGCTGGGGCTGATTATACTAAAATGTTGCTTGAAGTAGAAACTCTAAAAGGTGGACACTCAGGAAATGATATTTGGGATAAATCAAGATTAAACGCAATAAATGTAATTGCAGAAACAATTTGCGCACTTCCAAGTGGCGTTTGGGCAAGTGATGAAGCAGGCACAATAACATCTTTAAATGCAGGTGCAATTATTGGCGGTGCAATTGAAAAAGTTACCCCAAGCGCTGATAAAAACTTTACAAAAGAATTAATTCAAGAGGCTCGAGATAACATTATAAACACTTATGCTTGCGCTAAATATTCAATCAGAAGCTCATCAAACGAACACAAAAGAACCCTCATTGAAAAAATTGAATCAACTGTTGCTGAGTTAAATAAAAAATACGAAGGGTTGGCAAACATCAAAGTCGATATTAAAAACCATATGCCAATGTTTGAAAAAGCAGACGATGAAACAATGATAAATATTGCAAGGATTGCTGCTGAAAAAATTAACCTCCCATACAAAGTGCAAACATTCCATGCAGGAGCCGAAACTCACATTTGGGCAAATAAAACAAACCGCTTAGGCAATAAATTCAAACCACTATTATTAGGTGGAGCAGACATAAAAAACATGCACTCATCAAAAGAAACGCTTGATGTCAAATCGCTTGAAAAAGGCGCAGAGTGGGTTCAAGAAATATTTTGGGAATTAAACAAATAACTATTTAGTTCTTTGTTTTTTATACCCATATGCCATATAAATTATAACACCGCAGAGCACCCAAACAGGGAAAAGAACTGCTGATGTTTTAAGTGAGCCCATAGAATATACCATTAAACCACCGCAACACAAAATCCCAAGAATTGGAAATAATGGCACAAATGGCACTTTAAATGGCCTTGGTTTTTCAGGATCAGTTTTTCTTAAGATTAAAATTGCAACACACACAATAATAAATGATGCAAATGTTCCAAAATTGCAAAGCTCAGCAGATATGTTTAAATCCATAAATAAAGCACCGAGAATTACAATCAAACCTGAAAGCCAAGTTACAACATGTGGTGTTTTATATTTTGGGTGAATTTTCTGCAACACTGAAGGCAAGAATTTATCTCTGCTCATTGCATATAAAATTCTTGTTGTACCCAATTGATAAACAAGAAGAACACAAGTAAGACCGCATAGGGCACCAACAGATATAAAACCTGCAAGTTTATTTTGACCAACTACCCTCATAGCATTTGCGATTGGTGCTTGAACATCAATCATATCCAAAGGAACCATACCAGTAAGCACAAGTGCAACGCAAACATACATTATCGTGCAAATTAAAAGCGTGCCCATAATACCAATTGGAAGGTCACGTTGAGGGTTTTTTGTTTCTTCAGCAGTGGTTGATACAGCATCGAAACCAATATATGCGAAGAAAATTATAAATGCGCCCATAAACACACCTTCAAAACCATTGGGAGCGAATGGCACCCAGTTTTCAGGTTTCACATAAAAAGCGCCAACCAAAATAAAAGATGTGATTATAAATAAATTTAAACCAACCATAATACTTGCAATTTTTGCAGATTCTTGAATGCCTCGAATAAGAAGCATTGTAACCACAAAAACAATAATCATAGCTGGCACATTAATACAAATTGGAACACCCATAAAATGCGGAACAACTGTGCTAAAATCAAGTCCTTGCTTAGCGCAAATTGTGCTTGCTGTTCTAAAATCATTTACAAGCCAAATAGGCGGATTTACAACCCAAGCAGGCAAAATATGTGAAAATCCTTTAAGAAATTCCATAAAATAACCTGTCCAAGCACTTGCAACCGTAATATTTCCAATAGCATACTCAAGCATTAAAATCCAGCCTACAATCCACGCCATAAATTCACCCATAGTGACATAAGTGTAAGTGTAAGCCGAGCCTGCAACAGGAATCATTGATGCAAATTCACTGTAACAAAGAGCAGAAAATATACAAGCAATTGCAGCAACAACCATTGAAATAGATAACGCAGGGCCTGCTCCAACAGATTCAGGGCCACCAACTGCAGCAACTCCAACAATTGTAAAAATCCCCGTTCCAACAACTGCGCCAATACCTATTACAATAAGGTCAAAAATTGTCAAAGTCTTTTTGAGCTCAGATTTTTCTGCCTCTTGCATTATTTCATTTATATTTTTCTTTTTTAGAAGGTTGCTCGCTAGTAATTTTAAGGAGTTCATTATTTCTCTTGCTCCTCAATTTTATTTTTTCTATATCCATATGCGAAATATATCATTGCACCAACCACAAGCCAAACAGGGAACAACATGCTTGAAGTTGTGAGCGATTTCATTGAATAAATCATAAGCCCACCGCAACAAATTATACCCATAAGTGGGAAAAACGGAACAAGTGGCACTTTGAATGGCCTTGGACGATTAGGATCAATTTTTCTTAAGATTATAATTGCAAGGCAAACTATCATAAAGCAAGTTAGTGTGCCGAAATTACAAAGTTCAGCTGCAACATTTATATTTAAGAAAAGCGAACCCAAAACTGCAAGAATTACAAACAAAATCGTTACAACATAAGGTGTTTGGAATTTAGGATGTACAATTTGAAGCGGAGACGGAAGAAGTTTATCTCTGCTCATCGCAAATAAAATTCTAGTTCCTGCAAGCATCAAAACAAGAAGCACGCTTGTAAGACCTGTGAGTGCACCGATTGAAATAAAGCCTGCCACCCAATCTTGACCAATATAACGCATAGCATGAGCAACTGGCGCTTGGATGTCAATTTCATTAAGTGGGACAGCGCCTGTTAGCACAAGACCCACCAAAACATACACCAAAGTGCACACAAGAAGTGAACCAATAATGCCAATTGGCAAATTCTTTTGGGGGTTTTTAGTTTCTTCTGCCGCAGTCGCAATGGCGTCAAAACCAATGTACGCAAAGAAAATTATAAATGCACCCATAAAGATACCTTCAAAGCCATTTGGTGCAAAAGGTGTCCAGTTTTCAGGCTTCACAAAGAAAGCGCCTGTGAGCACAAACATTAAAATAACTGCAAGTTTTATAACAACCATAATGGCTGCAGCTCTTGTCGATTCACGAGTTCCTTTAACTAAAATTGCTCCAAAAATGATTGTTGCAATAATTGCTGGAATATTAAGAGTTACAGGCAATGTTCCAAAAAGTTTGCCAATTTCAAAAACCCAAACATCTTGGTTTACCATCCAAGCAGGCAAATATGCTTCAAATCCTTTTAAGAATTGGAAAAGATAGCCTGTCCAAGCACTTGCAACGGCAATATAACCAAGCAAATATTCGAGCATCAAAACCCAACCGATAACAAATGCCATCATTTCGCCCATAGTTGCAAATGTATAAACATAAGCAGAGCCCGCAACAGGAATCATTGCTGCAAATTCACTATAACAAAGGGCAGAAAATATACAAGCAATTGAAGCTAGCACCATTGAAACAATAAGAGCAGGACCTGCGCCAACAGATTCAGGACCACCAACTGTTGCAATACCAACAACTGTAAAAATACCACTACCAATAATTGCACCAACACCAAGCACAATAAGGTCAAACGCACCCAATGTTTTGTTTAAATTTGATTTTTCAGCATTTTTTACAAGTTCGTCTGGATTTTTTAATTTGAAAATATTTTTCAAGAAGTTTGTAATCACGCCCAATTCTTGACGTGAAACCACATTCGATTCATCAATTTTATTTTTCATCTCTCTAGCTTTTCCTTACTTCTTTAAAAGAGGGAAACCTAATTCCATGCGTTGCTCAACATAAAGTTTTGCAACATCAGATGCCATTTTTCTAACCCTCAAGATATAATTCATTCTCTCGTCTTTGCTGATTACGCCTCTTGCATCAAGGAGGTTAAATGTGTGAGAGCATTTAAGAACCCAGTCGTATGCAGGAAGCACAATGCGTGCTTCTAAACAAGAGTTTGCTTCTTCTTCATATAAATCAAAAAGCTTGAATAATCTTTCAGCTGAAGAATATTCAAAATTATATTTAGATTGCTCTATTTCATTTTGAAGATAAATATCGCCATATTTTAATTTGTCATTCCACATAACATCATAAACATTATCAACATTTTGAAGATACATAGCGATTCTTTCAAGGCCGTATGTAATTTCTAAAACAACAGGTTTAACTTCAATTCCGCCAACTTGTTGAAAATATGTAAATTGAGTAATTTCCATACCGTCAAGCCAAGCTTCCCAACCAACACCAGCTGCACCTAATGTTGGAGATTCCCAATTGTCTTCAACAAAGCGCACATCATGCATTGATAAATCTATTCCAACTGCTTCAAGAGATTTAAGATATAGTTCTTGAGCACGTTCTGGAGATGGTTTCAAAATTACTTGATATTGGAAATAATGCCCTAAGCGATTAGGGTTTTCACCGTATCTTGCGTCCGTTGGACGTCTACATGGTTCAGGCATTGCACAATTAAAAGGTTCAGGACCCAACGCTCTTAGAAAAGTTGCTGGGTTCATTGTACTTGCGCCTTTTTCTGTATCATAAGGTTGCATAATGGCGCAACCATTATCTGACCAAAATTTTGATAAGCCTAAAATTAATTCCTGAAAAGTAAGTGTCATAATTACAATTGTAATACAAAGGAAAAATATTACAAGAAAATTAGGAAATTCAGACTACTTGTACAAATAAAAGGTAAAATTAAAATAAAATTTTACACACATTTACAAATTAAAATTGTATAATGCAATTATGAATATTGGTTGCGATATAGAACAAGTTTCAAGATTTAAAGGCAAATCAAGAGAACAAGATGAAAAATTTTTAAACAGGCTTTTTACACAGAATGAGCTTGATTACTGTTTTTCAAAAACAAAACCAGAAGAAAGTTTATGCGCAAGGTTTTGCGCAAAAGAAGCATACATTAAAGCAAAAGGCGCACAAGACACACCATTTAACGAAATCGAAATTATTGCAAAAGATTCTAAAAAGCCCGCTTTATATGTTAGGGGGGTTAAGATAGAGGGCGATGTTTCAATTTCTCATACAGAGGAATATGCAATGGCGGTTGTTTTGTGTTAAATAATGTTAAATTTACTTAAAATATTTTTAAATAGTTTAATTTTATGATTAGATAATAATAGAAATAATAAAGGGGAGATAACATGGCAGAATATGTTTTCAAAATGAAGAAAGGCGAAATTGAAATCGAACTTTCAAGCGATGACGCTGAATTTGTTGAACAACAACTTGCAAAATGGCGTGAAGAAATTTTAAAAAATAGAAACTAATTAAAATAGGAAAATATTGTGGCATATTATAAATTAAAAGCTAATTTAGACGGTTTTGAAATTGAATTCAACACCAAAGAAAGACATCTTGTGGAAGCTCAAATGAATGATTATTTGGCAATTTTTACAGGCAACAAGCCTATGCCAAGACAATACGAGCCTCAAAAAAGACAAGTTGAACCTGTAAACTACGAACAAAAATTTATGGAGCAAAGAGCGCAAGCAATCACTCCAAAAGTTGAAAACCAACAATATGTGCCACAGAGCGAAAATGTATATAGGGCTCAACCTCAAGTGCAACAACAATACAATGCGCAAACACAATATGCTCAATACCAAGCTCAAACTCAATATCAAGCACAAGAAGAAGCTAAGCCTCAAGTAAACGAAGAAAAAATCAGAGAGAAAATTTCGTTTAACTTTGAAGCAAAAGAAGAGCCTCAACAAAAATCTTTTAATGAAATTTATTCAGAACAACAAGCATCGAGCAATGCTCAGACAAGCGAATTTCGCTACGCACAAAACATAAACCAAAACAATTTTGCTTATGACAATGTGCAAAACCAAGCAATTCAAAATTACAATTCTGAACAAACACAAAAACCACAAGAAAATCCATACCAAAACCAAGGATTAGACTTATACCAACCAAAACGTGAACCAGATTTACCTGAATTTATGCACAATAAACTCTCAAGTGGAATTTTTGATGATTTTATTATCACCGCTTATTTCATCAAAAACGTTTTAAACATCAAAAATTTCTCTATCAAGTTTTTAAATTCAAAACTTTATGCTGCTAAAGAAAAACTTGTGGACTATGCAATCTTGAACGAAGCAATTTCAAGAAATTACGTGAAATATATTGAAGGTTCTCAAGAAGCAGGCACAAAAGAATATGCAATTACTGAAGCCGGCGAAAGTTATTATTTATCACTCGATAACGGCTAGAGGTCGCCTTGAATTACATTTGGATTTTTTTAATTTTAATTTCCTTTGTATTTGGGCTTATTAATAGCACGATGCAAGAAGTTGTGGGAGCCCTGCTTACTTCTATGAAGCAAGCTGTAACCATTGCTTTTTCTCTGATTGGAATTATGGCCTTTTGGCTTGGAATAATGAACATTGCAAAAAATTCAGGATTAATTGAAACACTTGCAAAATTTATCTCTCCAATTGTTCGTTTAATTTTCAAGGATTTAAAAAAAGATGACCCAGCAATATCAGCTATTGCTCTTAATTTCACCGCAAATGCGCTAGGGCTTGCAAATGCCGCAACACCTTTTGGTATAAAAGCAATGGAAGATATGCAAAAAAATAATGAAAACAAAGAACGAGCAACAAATGGCATGTGTACATTTCTTGCAATGAACACTGCAGGCTTTCAGCTTGTTCCAACAAGTGTGCTTGCAATTTTAACAGCCTCTGGCGCCAAGAACCCAACAGAGATAATACTTCCTGCAATTATGGTAACATCGATTGCTTTTATTTCTGCAATTATTATTTCTAAAATTTTTGAAAGGGTGTTTAGATGACAGAAATTTTAAGCACAATTTCAATATTAATTATCCCAGCGCTAATCAGCATTATTCTTGTTTTTGGAATGATAAAAAAAGTTGATTGCTACGCAAGCTTTACAGATGGCGCAAAAGAAGGTTTTAATGTTGCAGTAAGAATTATCCCTTATCTTGTTGCAATTATGACTGCGGTTGCAATGCTTAGAGCATCTGGCGCAATTGAGTGGCTTGCAGGGCTTTTGCAAACACCGCTTGAAGCACTCAAAATTCCTGCAGATTCTCTAATCCTAATGGTTACAAGGTCACTTTCAGGCTCTGCCACGCTTGGCATATTTTCAGATATTGTAAACACCAATGGTGTTGAAAGTTATGCCGCAAAATTAAGTGCGGTAATTGTCGGAAGCTCGGAAACAACATTCTATGTACTTGCAGTTTATTTTGGCGCAATTGGAATTAAAAAAATGCGTCACGCAGTGCTCACAGGCATCTTGGCAGATTTAATTGGCATCATTGCGGCAGTTTGCATATGCAAAATGATATTTTTATAATTTGTAAATAATTGTAAAAGTTACCCTCAAAATTCTAAAGTTTTATTTTTAAATGAACGATAACCCTTGCATACGATGTGTGTATTTTTATGAAAGGGAAAAACATGAGTGATTCAATTAATTTCAACGTAAACATGCAAGGATTGAGCGAGGTGTCAATTACACACGATAGCGCACATAACAAACTAGCAAATAACAAGATTTTTCAACATTTATTAAAAAATGAAAAATGGCTTAGCGAACAAAAAGCTGAAAACGGCATGGTTGAATTCCAACCTGAAGACGGTGTGTTGGATGGTGCCGAAATTGCACATTTCGTGAGTCAACACGTAGATAAAGATGGTAACGGAACAATTACCGAAGAAGAGTTCAATGTTTGGAAACAAGAAAATATTGATAAAGGTAACAAGGCACATGAAAACTTCTCATTTGACCAAATGAAAGAAGTGTTGCAAAGATTTGAATACGTAGCATCTGGCACAGAAAATGTTATGCTTGAAGGCGATGACGCAAAAATTGACCAACAAATTGGATACAATAAAGACGCAAGCATTGCAAGCAAAGCATATTATTCTTATGATGACAACGGAAAATTAGAAAGCATCAGCAAAAACACAGACTACGATACAGAAGCAGTCGATGCAAGAACAGTTGATGAAATAGAAATTTATGACACAAACGGCAAGCTAAGCACAAAATATGTTGATACAGACGATTCAAATAACCACTTTGAAGAAATGTATGAATATGACACAAAAGGAGTTGCCACTGAAAAATACAGCGAATATAGCGAAAAAAGCAATAAATACACAAAACGAGAACAATTAAACCCAGATGGCACAGTCAAAAGGACAACTTACGACAAAAACGAAAACGGAATACTTGACCAAAGATAATACTGAAAAACCTAATAATAACCAAAAACCCTAGAAGATATCTTCTAGGGTTTTGTTTTAAGCATATTGCGGGGCACTTTCTTGAATTGCCGCTTTTTTTGCATTATCAACCTGTCGTTTTTCAGCTTTCACTATTTCTAATTTCATTTCAAGTTGTTGCTTTTTTTGCATAATGGCGGCTTCTTTATCTTGCATAAAGCGCAACATCTGGTGCATATATTTTTTTGTTTCCTTTTTCAAGATATTTGTAAAGTATTCCTGCGGATTAAACTTCACAGGCTTTTTATTATGAAATGTATAGTATTGATTTGTTTTTGAATCATAAAAAGCATTTTGCCTAATAAACAAATCGGTTTGCATTTTGGCACTCATATAAGGATTAGTAACCCCATGATGATGACAACAATGATGCCTTGGATTTGTACTTGCAAAATATGCCATTTCTGACTGCAATGAGCGCAAATCTGAATTAATTTTTAGCAACTCATTTTCAATTCTATGTTGCTCAGCAAGTAGAGTCTTGCCCCTAAAAGCTAATGTAATCCACCCCATGTATAACTTCCTGTAAACTTCCTTACTGTTATAAAGAATTTTTTGAAAGAAAAATTGCGCATCAAAAAACTTTTGTTAAAATTTCTTAACAAAGCTATTTTTTAAATTGTTTAGCACGAAGTGATTTATGGAATGTTATCGCAAACCTGTGCGCCTCGTCTCTAATTCTTTGGAAGAGATGAAGTGCTGGCGAATTAATTGGGAAAATCACAGGAGTAGAGCTTTCTGGAAGAAAAATTTCCTCTTCTCGTTTTGCAAGCGATACAATATCTAATTCACCTTTAAGTCCGAGCTCATCAACCACCTGCATAACACTTGATAATTGCCCTATGCCGCCATCAATAATAATCAAATCTGGCTTTTTATCAGTACCTGATTTTATCTTGGTAAGTCTTCGAGTTAAAATCTCTCGCATACTTTTAAAGTCATCGACTTCACCATTTTCCAATGTGCGAAGTTTATATTTTCTATATAAAGATTTTTTAGGCGCACCATCAACAAAAACAACTTTGCTTGCAACCGTGTTTGTGCCTTGAGTGTGTGAAATATCGTAACATTCAATAGTATGTGGAAAATTTCTCAAACCTAGTTTTTCTTGAATCCAAATTCCAACTTCATTGAAATCATTTTGAATTGCGGTTAATTCTTTGATTTGCAATTGTTCGAGATGATATTTGGCATTAGTTTTCGCCATATTTAAAATTTCTTGTTCTGCTTTTTTCTTTGGCGTTTTAATGTTTACTTGTTTTCCTCGTCTAGTTGATAACCAATTTTTATAAATTTCAATATCTTCAATTTCTTCTTCAATTATTATATTTTTAACCAAATCCCTATCTTGAACCGCACTATAATACTCACCAAGCACGGCCTCAATTACTTCTTGGACTTTAGCATTTTCAAAGCGAGTAAATTCAAAATCTTTTTTGCCAATAAGCCTACCTTCCCGAACTTCTAAAATAGAAGCTGTATAGAGATTTCCAGAGTTTGCAGTTGCAATATAATCATAATCAAAGCGAGTATTCTCTGAAACCACTTTTTGTTTTTCAATTGTTTTTAAAATATCTCGAATACAATCTCGAAGTGCCATGGCTCGCTCAAATTCAGCTTTTTTTGAAGCAGCCTCCATCTCGGCTTGCATAATTTTTACAAGCTCCATCTGTTTGCCCGATAAAAATAACTCAACATTTTTAAGCATAGCCTGATATTCTTCAGGAGTTACAAGCCTTTGACAAGGCGCTAAGCACTTCCCAATGTCATAATACAAGCAAGGTCTTGAATTAAATTTTGGCGTTTTGCATTTTTTTAATGGAAAAATTTTTCCTAAAATATCAAGCGTAACATGCATTGCACGAGAATCTGTGTATGGGCCAAAATATGTGCCTTTTTCTGGGTTTAGATTTGCTTTTCTTGCAATAATAATCCTCGGATAATCCTCTTTTGTAATCACAAAATAAGGAAATTTTTTGTCGTCCTTTAAAAGAACATTGTATTTTGGTTTATATTTTTTAATTAATTCGTTTTCTAAAATCAAAGCCTCAATTTCAGAATCCACGACAATGCACTCAACTCGCACAATTTGAGGCACCATAACTTGCAATTTTGCTGAATCTTTTCGCCCAACAAAATAACTATTCACCCTGTTATATAAATTCTTCGCTTTGCCGATATAAATTATCTCGCCAGTATTATCAAAAAATTGATAGCACCCAGGGAGCTTTGGCATTAATTTTACTTGAGCTTTGATATCATTTGCCATAGTAAAATTTTAGCAGTTTAGCGCAAAAGTTGCAAAATTAAATTTTACTGTTTTCCATAAAATCAGCAGGCGTTTCTTCTTTTGGAATAACAAGCTCCGCGCCCATATCTTCACCTCGAAGCGTTTGCCCTATGGATTTTTCAAGAACTGATTTTGCATTGTTGTATTGATATAATGTTTCCAAATATGCAAGACGAGCATTTAATAAATCAAGCTGAGCACTTTTTAACTCAATTGGGTCAGATAAACCAACTCTATATCTACCTCTTGCAATTTGATAGTTTTCATACGCTTTTTGAACACCTTTTTTTGCAACAGGCACTCTTTCTTTCTTTTCTAAAAGTTTAGCGTATGTTTGTTGAATTTCATAATAAATATCGTTAATTTCTGCTCTTGTTGAATGTTGCTGTTGTTCGTATGCAAATCTTGCTTCATCAATTTGATTTTTAATAAGCACTGGGTTCACAGTTGGAAAAGATAAAAATCCTCCTACGTTATACCAGTTTTTGCTATCCATATCATCTCTTTGACCTGCAGAAAAATTACCTTGAACTTCAATTCTTGGCAAGAAAGTTTTCTTTGCAAGTTTTACGTATTCATCCGCAATTTTTACTTTAGTGAGCGCCATTTTCAATCTAGGACGTTCTTTGTTTGCAATTTCCACTGCTTCTTGAATTGAAAGTTTGATATCTTCAAAAGGAAGTTTAGAATCAATTGTGTATGGTGATATAAAAGGTAAACCCATAATATTGTTCAATCTTGAAATTGCAACATCAACTGCGTAATTTGCTTGAATTAACTGAGCTCTAGCATCTTCTAAGTCAACTTCCGCCATTGTAACGCCGATTTTTTCTTTTGCACCAACTTGATAAAAAGCAAGAGCTTGGTTATATGTTTGCTCAAATTGTTCAACTGTTTCTTGAATAACACGTTTATTTTCAAGCGCCAAAATCACATAGTAGTAAGCATCTTTAACTTGATAGATAACCTCATTTACAACTTCATCGATGTTATCTGTGCTATCTTGATAGTTTAATTTATCAATAGTGTATTGGTTTTGAACATTTCCAAAGTCATATACAAGCTGAGAAACGCCAATTGAACCATATAAATATTTTGTATAAGCAGAGGCATTAACAGCTGAGGCAGAAGATGTTACGTCGTTTTTGTTTCTTGCAATTGACGAAGTCCAAGTAAGATTTGGAGTGTATCTTGAAATTGTTTGACCTCTTTTGGTTTTAACCGCAGCAGCATTTGCATAAGCCGCTTTGATTTTTGGGTTGTTAGCTATTGCAAGTTCCAAACAGTCTGCAAGATTAAATTCTGCACCTTTTGAAACAGAACCTTCCACAATTTCAGGTTTTTGATGAGCATTTCCAATTGGAATATAACCTTCGGTTGGAATTAAATATTCACTATAATCGACTTTTTTCTTTCCAAAAAGTTTGATTTTTGTTTTTTCAGGTTCTTTTTGCGTTTGGTTTACGTTCATCTCGCCCATAATTTTAATAGGCAATTTTTCAACTTTTGCTTCAGTTTGTACCGCATCTTGACCAGCATCAAGAGCCATTGCGCCTGCTTGCAGAAATAATATACAACTTGATAACAAAGCTATTTTATTTATCTTTTTGAACACTTATTTTCTTTCCTTTTCTTTTATAAAAACCTTCCACCATCTCTTGAACAAGCACATAGAATGCAGGAACTAGTATTGTACCTATAATCGCAGCTGCCATCATTCCGCCAAACACAGTGATTCCAAGTGAGTGTCTTGATTCAGACCCTGGACCAACCGCAAATACAAGTGGCAAAATACCGAGCACAAACGCAATAACTGTCATCATAACCGCCCTAAATCTTATTTTCGCAGCTTGCATTGCAGCTTCTTTAATTGTTGCCCCTTCCTCATATGCAGTTTTTGCAAACTCAACAATAAGAATTGATTGTTTTGCAGCAAGACCAATCAACATAATAAGCCCGATTTGCGCATATAAATCAAGCGATAGTGCAGATATAAACAACCCGCCTAAATATTGGAAGAGCAGAGCCCCAACCATTGCAATTGGAGCAATAAGCATAACACCCACAGGCAACATCCAGCTTTCATATAATGCCACAAGGAACAAATATACAAAGACAATAATAATTGCCATAATTGCAACCAATTGCCCTGAAGCCTCAATTTCTTGCAATGTTGTACCACTCCAAGCAAATGACATATCATCAGGCAAAACTTCATTTGAAACTTTCGCCATAGCTTCAATTGCCTCACCTGAGCTTTTACCTGCTGCAGGCATACCAGTAATTTGAACAGATTTATACATGTTGAATCTTTGAATTGCATAAGGTCCTGTTGTTTCAACTAAATTTACAACAGAGCTGAGTGGCGCCATACCATTACTTGATTTAACATAAACTTTTAAAATGTCTTCTGGCTTGCTCCTGAAAGTGTCATGTGCTTGAACCATAACCCTGAACACACGGCCATATCTGTTAAAGTCATTAATATATGATTTACCAAATTGAGAAGATAGTGCAGCATATATTTCGCTTACAGGAATACCTTGAGCTAGCGCTTTTTGGTAATCAATATCGACAATCATTTGGGGGTTATTAAAGTTGTATTGGGTGAATGCACGAGAAATTGTTGGATTTTTACCAACTGCAGCAATAAAGTTAAGAGACTCAATCCCAAGTTCTTGAGGAGTTCTGTTACCTTTATCTAAAAGTTGATATTCAGCACCACTAAACATACTAACACCAGGAATTGGAGGTGGTGAAAATACCATCATTTTTGCTTCAGGAATTTGTGCAATCAAAGCATTGATTTTTCTTTTCATTCCTGCCAATGTACAATCATCTGCCATTTTTTGCTCTTTTGATTTAAAGATATTAAGCAAAGGACTTTTTGGCAATCTTTCTTTCCAAGAATCAAAGTTTACAATCAAAAGACCTGAGTTTTCGCCTTTATAACCAATCAAACCGAGAACTTTTGTTACCCCTTTTAATTTTAAAATTTCTTTTTCTAATTTTTCTGAAATTTTGCTTGTTTTAGATAAAGTTGAACCATCAGTAAATTGCATGTCGATAAGCACAGCACCTTGGTCTTCTTCAGGTAAAAAGCCTTTAGGTAAAAGGTTAAACAAAAGAACAAGTGCAACAAGCAAACCAACAAATGAAATCCAAGTTGCTTTTGCGTTATTTACAAAATATTTAGACCAAACTAGATATTTATCACGCACTTCATCAAACCAAATATTGAATTTTTTAAGAGTTACATCCCAAATATAGGCTAAATATTCACCTGAATTTTTTAATTTATCAATAAATGTTTGCGATTTATGAGTTTCCCAATAGTGTTTATGAAAATCTCTATATCTATCAAACACGGTTCTATTTATTAATTCTTCTTTGGATTTAAGAATTGTGGCACAAAGTGCTGGCGCTAAAGTAAGTGCCATAATTGTTGAAAAAGCAATTGAAACCGCAATTGTAACTGCAAATTGTTGGAACATTTTGCCTTGGATGCCTGACATAAACGCAACAGGAACAAACACCGCCATAAGAACAAGAGATGTTGCAATAACAGCGCCTGATACTTCTTCCATAGAAATAATTGTTGCTTCTTTAGGCTTTAACCCAGCCTCAATGTGCCTTTGCACGTTCTCGACAACAACAATAGCGTCATCTACAACAGTCCCTACCGCAAGAACAAAACCAAATAACGTAAGCGTGTTCAGTGTAAAACCGAATGCTTGGAACACGGCAATTGTACCAATCAAAGATACGGGAATTGCAGCAAATGGAACAAGAGACGCTCTCCAGTCCCCAAGGAAAAGGTAAACCGTAAGCACAACAAGAATAATTGCAAGAACAATAGCATGGACTACTTCAGCCAAACTTTCTTCAATAAATTCCGCCTCATCACGAATTACTTGATATGTTAAACCTTTTGGAAAACTTTTTGATAATTCTTCCATTTTTTTATTTGATTGCTCCGCGAGGTTAATTGCGTTTGCATCAGATAGTGGCATAACCTGAATAACTGCCATTGGTTTCATATTTAATCTGCCGTTGAATGAATAATCTTCAGCTGCAAGTTCAACTTTTGCAATGTCTTTAAGTCTAATTGCTTCGCCAGATGGAGTAGATTTTACAATTATGTTTGCAAACTCGCTTGCTTCTTGGAGTCTGCCTCGGGTTTTAAGAGTGATTTTTAAATCTTGTTTTACTGCCATTGGTTCAATACCAATTTCGCCTGCTGGAACTTGTGCGTTTTGCGCTTGAATGGCAGCAGATACTTCAGAAGGTGAAACTCCAAGGCTTGTCATTTTTTGAGAATCTAACCAAACACGAATTGAATAGTCTCGAGAACCGAAAACTTGAACATCTGCAGCGCCTGGAACACGAGCAAGTTCATCTTTAATAAAGATTGAAGCATAGTTTGAAGCAGTTAAAAGGTCAACAGAATCATCAGGAGAATAAACACCATAAATTACAATAGCGTTACCTGCGGTTGATTTTTTTATTGTAAGACCATATTTTTTAACTTCTTCAGGAAGCCTTGGCGTTGCAAGCGAGGCCCTGTTTTGAACGTTAACCACCGCCATGTCAGGGTCTGTTCCAACTTTGAAGAACACACGAAGTGTATAACTTCCGTTTTGACTTGAAGATGTCATATATAACATATCTTCAACGCCGTTTACTTGCGCTTCAATAACTGTTGCAATCGTACTTTCGATAACGTCAGCTGATGCTCCAGGGTAAGTTGCAGTAACTTGAACTTGCGGAGGTGTAATGACTGGATATTTTTCAAGCGGGATTGTCTTAAGACAAATAAGCCCCGCTAGAATTATTACTAAAGATATGACTATTGCAAACCTTGGTCTTTCTATGAAAATTTTTGAAAACATTGTTTTTCCTGCATTTATTAAGTATTTTTATTATTTCTTTTCAGCTTCTGATGAAATTTTTACATCTTTATATTTTTCAGGGTTAGCATTCACATCATCCAAGCTCACACCCATTTCTTTATAAACTTTGATATCTTCTTCAGTTAAAACTTGAACAGGAGAACCATCTCTAACTGTTACAACGCCCAAAGAAATAATTTTATCACCAGCTTTAAGCCCAGATGCAACTATCCAATCATTACCATCTTGACCTGAAGTTTTAATTCTAACCATTTTTGCTTTATTGTTTTCGTCAATTGTGTATAAATAGCGACCTGTTTGGTCTTGAAGAACTGCAGCTTGTGGAACTACGATGCATTCTTTTGTTTTATTTGAGAAAACTTTAACTTTTACAAAATCCCCAGGAACAAGCAAATTGTCAGGGTTTTTAATTGTTGCACGAAATTCAATTGTGCCAGTTGATTCAGAGATTCTATTATCATAAAAATCAACTATACCTTTGTGTTCATATACTTTACCATTAGGCAAAGTTACTTGAATTTCAATTGGATTTTCGCCATTAGCTGATGGCATAATTGAAAGATCACGCAAATCTGTAAATTGCTTTGAATCAAGCGAATATAAAACATAAATCGGGTCGGTACTCATAATTTCAACTAAAGAACCGCCTTCAGTTGTTACGTGGTTGCCTGGAACAAGTCTCAAAATACCAGTTTTACCTGTTGTGTTTGCTTTGATTTTAGAATACCCGTATAACCTTAAAGAATCATCCAAAAGTGCTTTATTTGCCGCAACTTGAGCATGTGCCATATCTCTTTTTGCAACAGTGTCATCATATGTTGCACGAGAAATGTAATCACGGGCTAAAAGTTCTTTAGCACGTTCGTAGTCTAAGTCTGCTTTTTTTGCTTGAGCAATCGAACTTTGAAGATTTGCTTTGCATTTGTTGACATCAATCACAAATTTATTTGGGTCAATTGTTAAAAGAAGTTGACCTTTTTTTACAAAATCACCATCTTTAAAGTGCCTTTTAATAAGTGTTCCTGAAACTTTTGGAACAACTTTGATTACTTCTTTTGAAACAACTCTACCAGGAGCATCTAAAGTTGGGCGAATTTCACGAGTGACCACATCAGACACTGCAACTTTTGCAACAGCAGCTTTTGCCATCATAATTTTTGAAAGCTGACTTTGCATAATAGAAAGCCCTGCCCTTAACAAAAGGAGTGCAACAATAACTGAAGCGATGATTATAAGCCAACCTTTGGTCGAAGGTTTTTTAATACAAAAACATTGTTGTTTAGCGCTTTCGAGCTCGTCTTTTTTAACCATAATATCCCCAAAATCATTATAATTATGTATTTTATACCAAAAAAATACACTAAGACAAGTTTTTAACAAATAAATTGTACTTATGAAGTAGATTAAATAAATATTTTCGGGGTTAAAAATTTTAAAAAATAACCTGATAATTAATAAGAAGTATAGGAAAATTAAATGACAATAAAAGAATTTATAAACACAATAAAAGATTTAAACAGAAAAGCAAGCAACATAGATAAAAGCATTCCAAGGAAAAACCCGACAAAATTTGCAAACAATCCATTCAGAGAAACAAAGCAAAGGAATACTTATACATGGGTTGATAAAAATTAATTTATTTTTGAATTACATGTTTTGTTTTTAAAAATTCAAGAGCATTATTAATTGGAACAGCAAAACCTATACCTATGTTCGAGCGATTGTTATCTGGGTTATAAATTGATTGATTTATACCAATTATTTCTCCATCCATTGTAATTAAAGGCCCACCCGAGCACCCTGGGTTAATTGCTGCATCTGTTTGAATTTTATTTCTTTCGTAATCAATCCTTGAAACTATTCCTGTTGTGAGTGTGCCATTAAAACCAAAAGGATTTCCAATTGTAAGCACTCTTTGCCCAACCTTCACTTCTTCAGAATTGCCGAATTTTGCAGGAGTTAAGGGAATTTTCGGGTTGATTTTGAGAAGCGCTAAATCATTATTATTTTTAAGAAGTGCAACCACTTCCGCTTTATAATTTTGCCCATTATAAATTGTAATTTCAATATTTTTTGCACCATTTATTACATGCATACTTGTTAAAATTATCCCATCAGATGTTACAACACAACCAGTGCCTGTTGAGACGCCTTCTTTTAAATCAGCTTCAATTGAAACAATTGAGGGATTTGTTTTTTCATATATTGAAATTGTTTGTATTTCATCATCAGAATACTTGGAATATGCCATCTGGCAAGGTAAAGCAAAGTTTACAAAAATTAACAAAATAAGCAAAAAAGTCAATTTTTTACTAAAGAAAGTTTTTATTAACGTGGGAAGATAAAAGATACTTAACATAATAACATGTTTAAGTTATCGAGGAGTTTTTTAAATTGCCTAATTCAATATATTGTGATAGCATTTGAAAAATTCTTAAAATAAGGAATTAAATAAATGAGAAAAATTGAAGTTTTCAAAAGGCATTTGAGAGAAAAAAGAGCAATCAAGGTTATTTCGGGCATTAACAACTATAACTTAACTCTTGTTAAAAAAGTTGCAACAGCAGCTCAAGCAGGACTTGCAAGCGCAGTTGATGTGGCGGCAACACCTGAAGTTATAAAAGTTGCAAAAGCAAACACAAATTTACCAATTTTTGCTTCTTCAATTAATCCATTCGCACTTTTAAGCGCAGTTAAAAGCGGCGCAGACGCTGTTGAAATCGGCAACTACGAAGCATATTACAAACAAGGCAGAAGCCTCACCGCAGACGAAGTTTATGATATTACTCTTGAAACTATGAATTTAGTTTCAAAATTTAATACTTTTATTTGTGTAACAATTCCAGGAGTAATCCCAGTTGAAGAACAAATTGAACTTGCAAAAAAATTAGAACTTTTAGGAGTTGATTTAATTCAAACAGAAAGCGTTGCAAGCCTCGCACAAAAAGCAAGAGGAGCAATGGGTTTAATTGAAGTTGCAAAAAACACAATTGCAAACACAATGGAGCTTGCAAGAAATGTTGACACACCAATTATGAGCGCAAGCGGGCTTACAACAAACACTGTGCCTATGGCATTTGCAGCTGGCGCAAGCGCAGTTGGTGTGGGTTCTGCAATCAACAAACTTGACTCTCAAATTGCAATGGTTGCAGCGGTTCGCTCAATTGTTGGTTCAATCGCATACAGAAACACAATTATGCAAGCAGTTAAAGAAAACACTTTTGTTTTCTAAGCTGATTAAATATTTCAAAAAGACGACTTTATAAAGTCGTCTTTTTTTGTGCTAAAATAATCTCAAGAATAAATGGGACTAAAAAATGCCTTTATATTTATTTTGGGGTGATGAAGATTATCTTATAGACAAAGAAATTTCAAAACTTAAAAAAAATGTTTTGAAAGGAGATATTAATGCACTCAATTATAAAAGATATGACAACCCAAAATTTCACGAATTAGAAAGCATTTTAAGAACAACACCGATGCTTTTTGGTGATAGCTTGCACATAATAAAAGCTGAAAAGTATTTTCTAAATCAAAAAAAACAACATTTAACAGAAGAAGAATTTGCAGAAGTGACCAAAGATTTAGAGCTTGTGTCAGATAGAGTTCACATTGTGTTCACATGCCAAATTCCAAGAGGTGAAAATAAAAAACCAGACGCAAGAAAAAAAATATACAAAACGCTTGCTAAACTTGGAACAATAACCCAATTTAGTCCCTTTAAAGATTATGAAGACTGGCAATATCTGCCTGTTATAAAACAAATTGCAAAAGAAAAAGAAATTGAAATTTCTGATAATTTGATTAAAAACTTGGTCGAAACTTGCGGAACATATTTATTAGATATTGATTCACAACTTGAAAAACTAAAACTTTACGCATATCCAAATAAAAAAATTACACAGGATATGATAAATAAAATTTCAATTGTGAACGAAGATGTTTTTGAACTAGTCGATTTATTAGTGGAAGGCAATTGCGAATCTTTTATAGATAAACTTACCAATTTACTTGAAAAATCGCATTACCTTGAAATTATTGGCACAATTCAAACAATGATTCATAGATTTGTTCAGCTAAAATATTACTCACAAAATATGACCACTTATGAGCTTGCCTCAAAACTTGGGCAAAAACCAAAAAGAATAGAAATTGATTTGGCTAAAATTTCAAATCTTTCACTCAAAAAACTTGTGCAAATTAAGCAAAATTTAACGATTGCTGAATTTAAATTAAAATCTGGCGAAATTTCTGACCCACTTCTTGCCTTTGAGCAAGTAATGCTTGGAGGAAAATTATGCTAAACAATATTTTCAGTAAAAATTTTCAATTCACAACAAGATACTTCAACGAAAAACTAGAAGCAATTAAAGAAGGTAAGGCAAAATTTCCACAATCCGTTATTTTTGAGGGTTCGGATATTTATGGCGAATTGTTTTTTGCACTAGAGCTAGCTAGGATTTTAAATTGCGAAAAAGACGGAAGTGAGTTCTGCAATTGCACAAACTGTAATTGGATAAAAACATTTACCCACCCTGCAATTACTATTGTTACCCCAATTGATTTTAAAGATATGGATTCGGGTTCAAAAACTGTAATTTCAACCAAGCAATGTCAAGCAATCGGGGAAAAACTTCTCGAAACATCGGATTATCACAGGGTTTTTATATTTTTAAATGCAGATAAAGAACCGCTTACAGAAAACGAGGAAAGACAAGCAGCAGAATTTAAAAACCTTGGATACGAACTTCCTGAAGAATGGAAACCATCACACATAAATCATAAAATTTTTCAAGACCAAGCCTCAAACGTGATTTTAAAATCAGTTGAAGAACCGCCAAAAAACACAACTTTCTTTTTCCTTACAAAAAACAGGGAAGACATTATTCAAACAATTGTTTCTCGTTCTCAAATCTTTTCACTTCCATCAGGCGCTAAAAACCAAGATTATTCATTTGTTGCAGATTTGTTTGCAAATTATCCAAACTTCACGCTTGACGATGCTTTTGATATTTCAGAAAAACTACTTGCGGAAATTAAAAATGAAAAATATAGCGCACTTGATTTGATTTTGATGATTGAAGAATATTTAACAACGCTTATAAAAAATAATTTAGCAAACCCAGCTTTTGTGCAATCTGCAATGATTGACCTAAACCATGCGCAAATCGCAGAAAAAATGCTATCTTCCAAAGTTCAACCCAAAATGGCTTTTAATTGGTTATTAACTGAGTTTGTTAAGAATTTTTGAGCATACTTACCTATTTAATCTATTTATAGTATGATATAGGTAATAGGAGGAGATATATAAGTGAGCCAAACTAATTTATTTGACCATGGAAAAATCATTCCGGTTAACATCCGTGAAGAGATGAAAAAGTGTTATATAGACTACGCTATGAGCGTTATTGTGGGTCGTGCATTACCTGATGTTAGGGACGGTCTCAAACCAGTTCATAGAAGAATATTATTCGCCATGAACGAACTTGGCATGACGCCAGATAAACCATTTAAGAAATGTGCCAGAATCGTCGGTGAAGTTCTCGGTAAATATCACCCACACGGCGATAGCGCTGTTTATGAAGCACTTGTTCGTATGGCGCAAGATTTCTCAACTAGATACTTAACAGTTGATGGGCATGGAAACTTTGGTTCAATTGATGGCGATGGCGCAGCTGCAATGCGTTACACTGAAGCTAGAATGCACAAAATTACAACTGCAATGCTTGCAGATATTGACTGCGAAACGGTTGATTTTCAACCAAACTTCGATGGTTCACTCGCTGAACCAACCGTTCTTCCAACAAGATTACCAATGCTTCTTTTGAATGGTGTTTCAGGTATCGCAGTTGGTATGGCAACAAACATTCCACCACATAACGTATGCGAAATTGTTGACGGGCTTATTGCTATAATTGATAATCCTTCAATTACAAACACAGAGCTTTTACAATACGTAAAAGGTCCAGATTTCCCAACTGCTGCAACAATTGTTGGCACAGAAGATATTAAACAAGCATACGAAACAGGTCGTGGTTCAATTAAAATGTCTGCAGTTAGCCACTTTGAAGAACTTGCAGGTGGTGGCGGAAGACAAGCAAGAACTGCCATTATCATTGATGAAATTCCATACCAAGTTAACAAAGCTCAACTTATTGAAAAAATTGCAGAACTTGTTAAAGACGGTAGAATTAACGGCATTTCAGACCTTCGTGATGAATCTGACCGTGACGGTATGAGAATTGTTATCGAACTTAAACGTGATGCAAAACCAGACGTTGTTAAAAATAACTTATACAAACACACTTCGCTTTCAACAACATTTGGCGTGAATATGGTAGCCCTTGTTGGCAAACAACCAAGACTTCTCAACTTATATGAAATTTTAAGTGAATTTGTTGAACACAGAGTTGAAGTTATCACAAGAAGAACGATTTTCTTCTTGAAAAAAGCTCGCATCAGAGCGCACATTTTAGAAGGCTTGATGATAGCACTCGGTGCACTTGATGAAGTAATTGAACTTATTAAAAAATCTGCAACAACAGAAATTGCTCGTCAAGGCTTAATGTCTCGTTTTGGACTTGATGTTGACCAAGCAAACGCAATTCTTGAAATGCAACTTCGTCGTTTAACAGGTCTTGAGCAAGATAAAATTAAAGCTGAATACAACGACTTGCTTGAAAAAATCAAAGAATACGAAGCAATTCTTGCAGATAGAGCAAAAGTTCTTGCGATTATCAAGACTGAATTAAACGAAGATAAAGAAAAATATGGCGATGAAAGAAAAACAAAAATCGTTCAAGACATGGGTGAAGTTTCAATTGAAGACTTAACTCCAAACACGGCAATGGCAGTGTTTGTAACTCAACAAGGTTACATCAAGAGAATTTCACTCGACACATTCGAACGTCAAAACCGCGCGACTCGTGGCAAAGGCGGAATGAAAACAAAAGAGGATGATGATGTTGAACACTTCTTTACTGCAATGATGCACGATAAAGTTCTATTCTTCTCATCAAAAGGAACAGTTTATAGCTTGAACGTTTACGACTTCCCAGAAGGCGGAAGACAAGCTAAAGGCTTACCAATCATCAACGTTTTACCAATCGACCAAGATGAAAAAATTACAGCAATTGTTCCTGTTTCTGAATTTAGCGAAAACACAAATCTTATAATGTTAACTAAAAAAGGTTATATTAAACGAATTGGTTTGGACAACTTCAAAAACATCAGAAGAACAGGTATTATTGCAATTGGGCTTGATGAAGGCGACACCCTAAACTGGGTAAAACTTGCCGAAGATAATGATGAAGTTATTATTGGTACATCTTGCGGTATGGCAATTAGATTTGCAATTGAAGACTTGAGACCACTCGGCCGCTCAGCTCGTGGTGTAACAAGTATGAAACTTCGCTCAGATGACTTCATTATAGGCTGCGACGTAGTTCCTCAAGACTATGATGCCGACCTTCTTGTTGTAACTTCAGATGGTTTTGGAAAACGCTCTAAACTTTCTGAATTTAGAGCACAAAACAGAGGTGGACTCGGCCTAATCGCAACTAAATTCAAATCTTCAGCTTCAAGGCTTGTAGCCCTTACAATTGTTGAAGAAGATGGCGAAATTATGGTTGTTTCAGCAAATGGCGTTGTAACTCGTGTTGCTGCTTCATCAATTTCAAGACAAGGTCGCCCTGCAACTGGTGTTAAAGTTCAAAACTTAGGCGAAGGCGATTCTGTTGTTTCAATTACAAAAATTGTCGAACCAAAAGAAGATGACGAA
The DNA here is from genome assembly GCA_017396695.1 of bacterium. Lineage (GTDB taxonomy): Bacteria > Cyanobacteriota > Vampirovibrionia > Gastranaerophilales > Gastranaerophilaceae > RGIG1918. The sequence goes on along the minus strand of JAFQLC010000025.1, from coordinate 45,608 downwards.
GCAAAAATAGAAATTCAAAAAGCACCTGAAGACAATGGGCAAACAACCTTGAACTTTGGCGAATAATCAAAGGAAATAACATATTTAAAAACCCTCCCAAATCCGAGAGGGTTTTTAAATATTCATTCAAAAATTATTCGTATAATTTATATTTCAAAACAGTGTTTGAAACTTGTTCTGTGATATATAAAAATTTACCATTAATCGAGATTATATAAGGATTTTTTACTGTTAAAACAACGGCACTAACCCCTGCTTGGTTAATTTTTATAATGTTGCCTGAAGTATAGTTTGCAATATAAATGTTATCAAATTCATCAATTGCAAGCCCCACAGGTCCTGAAATATTTTCTTTTGCGAAAACAGTTTTTAGACCAGTCTCATCAATTTTATAAATTGTGTTTTCAGCAAAACTTGCAACATAAATATTTCCTTTGCTATCAACCGAAACACCTGATGGTGCTTTGATGTCAGCATAAGTTTGCACTTTAGTAAGTAAGGTATTCTGAACAGTTGTTTCTGCTGGTTTTATCTCAGAAACAGGTGTTTCGTTTGGCGCTTGAGCTTGAGGGTTTGCATAGCTTGCTTTTTCTTGCTCAGCAGTTTTTTTTGCCAAAGCCTGCGCTTTAAGTTCTTCTTGGCGAGCTATAACTTTAACCAAATCATCTTGAGCTTTAAGATAATAAGAACTTTGAGGAGTTATTTGTTTGTAATATTGAACAGATTTTGAAAGAAAACCTCTTTTATAATAAGCCTGCGCAAGGTAATAAATATTTTCCTCATCGTTTGGCCTTAAAGTGTTAATTTTTAAATAAGTTGCAATCGCTTCATCTAATTTATTTGTTGCAAATTGGATTTGACCAAGATTATAGTATGCTTCATAAAAATCAGGTGCAAGATGAATTGCTGATTTAAACGAATGAATTGATTTTTCAATGTTTCCTGTTTGGTAATAGTCGATACCTGCGTTATAGTATTCAACAGCAGCACGAGGAAGTTCTGCTGAATGAACGCAAAGCGGGAAAAATAAAGCCATCAATGTTAAGAATATTTTTTTCATGCTATCATTATATAATCAAAGAAAAATAAAATACAAACAAAAATTTTGACAAAAAATATGGTGGAAAAATGCTAATTTTAGGAATTGAAACAAGTTGCGATGAAACAGCCTGTGCCATTGTTAGAGATGGCAGAGAGGTTTTATCAAATGTTGTTGCAAGTCAAATTAAAACGCACGCTGAATTTGGCGGAGTTATTCCTGAAATTGCAGCTCGTGAACATTTGGACGCAATCAATGTTTGCATAAAAGAAGCATACAAAGAAGCAGGGGTTTCACCTGATGAAATTGACGCTTTTGCATCAACCGTTGGCCCTGGACTTGTTGGATGCTTACTTGTTGGGCTAAATTCAGCCAAAACTTTATCCATTGTGCACAATAAACCATACATTGGGGTTAATCACCTTCAAGCACACATTAGCGCAAATTTTCTTGAAACAGAGCTTAAACCACCTTTTATGGGGCTTTTAGTTTCAGGAGGACACACACAAATTATCTACGTTGAAGACTACGACAAGCAAAAAATTGTGGCACAAACAATAGACGACGCCGTTGGCGAAGTTTATGATAAAGTTGCTCGTCTTATGGGTTTGCCTTATCCGGGTGGCATTATGCTTGATAAAATGGCACAAGAAGGCAACAAGAACGCATTCAAATTACCTAAAGCTAAAGTTGGCGAAGATGAATTTAGTTTTTCAGGGCTCAAAACTGCAGTTTTAAGACTTGTTCAATCGTTTGGCGACAAAGAACTTCCAAAACACGATATTGCGGCTAGCTTTCAAGAATGCGTAACTGAAACATTAATTCAAAAACTGCTTCTGCAAGCAGATAAATATAATTGCAAAAAGATTGTGCTTGCAGGCGGCGTTGCAGCAAATAGCGAACTTCGAAGAAAAGTTGCCGAATTAAACAATAAAGGTTATATTACTCAAGCGCCAAAAATGAAATTCTGCACAGATAATGCTGCAATGATAGCATCTTGCGCTTATTTCAACCCAATTAAATCAGATAACCCGCTTGAGCTTGAAGTTTTCTCAAGAGATTAATTGCAAAATAATTAAGAATTAAACTTATTTTGCGCTTCTTTGATACCGCTTGATATATACATTTCAACTGCATCCGCTGCTTTTTTTATGGTTTGAGACAAAAGCTCATCTTCATCTGCGCGAAAATTTCCCAAGACATGGTCATTTAATGGAATTCTTGGGTCTTTTGGGCCAATTCCAACTTTTAATCTATCAAAAACATTGGTGCCCAAATTATTTATAATTGATTTTATGCCATTGTGTCCACCATCAGAGCCTTCGGAGCGAAAACGCATTCTTCCTAAGTCCATACTCACATCATCAAACACAATTAAAATATCTTTATTTGAAAGTTTGTAAAAATTAGTAAGCGCAATCACCGCTTCGCCTGATAAATTCATATAAGTTGAAGGCATCAAAAATAAAACATCGCCCGATTTTGCAAAAAAACCTTTAAATTTTTCAGTAAGTGTTAAGTTTTTTCTGCGCAAAAGTTCATCTAACACCATAAAACCAGTGTTGTGACGAGTGTGCGCATATTTTACTTCTGGATTTCCAAGACCAATTATTGCTTTCATTTTTACCTTTTAATTTTAACTGAAATTTATCTCATCTATCTTAATTAGCTTGTTAACTCATTAAAAAGAAATTTCATTTAATTATCATTATAGCAGTAAAAATTAAATAGGGAGAGGAAATGTCTAGAAAATCTATGGCTCAAGAAAAAAGCTCTATAAAACTAGGAAATTTTTTAAATGAAAATAATTTACACAAAAAAGATTTTGCGCAAATGATAGGCGTAACTTTGTCTTATATTTACAACCTCATCGACGAAACTATACCATTTTCAGGCCGTGCCACAACGCTTGAGCGCATTGCAACAGTTATGGATATTTTACCTGAAGAATTTGAAGAATATATTATTGAAGACGACTCAAAAAAATTTGATGAAAACCTTGATTTTATCAAAAGCAAAATTAAAGAAACAAACTCAACAACTTTAGAATATTTGAGAAAATTTGAGAAAAAGCAAAGGCTTAAAATTGTTGATATTCTAAGGGGTCACGCAGATTTACAATCAATTATCTTGAACTTGAAAAAATGTGCGCACACGCAAACATTGAAAAAGATGACATTTTTAAAATCTGGATAAATGTTATGGTGAATTATTTAAACAAAGGCGGTTTTGATTCAAAAATCAATGAAGGCTTGCTTGATAGCATGTTCGATTGTGCCAAAAAATATGTTTTTAAATAAGTTTTAAAAAATATAATTTTTCCCCTTGGAAATCCTTGCTTTCGGGCGGTTTTAAATTGTTTACAAATTTGCAAGAAAATGTGTTTGTAATATAATATTAGTAACGATTTAGGGGAAATTTACATGACAGACACAACAAATCAACAAAGCTATGACGCAAGTAACATTAGGGTTTTAGAAGGTTTAGAAGCCGTTAGAATGCGCCCTGGTATGTATATTGGTTCAACTTCTCAAAGAGGTTTGCACCACTGCATTTATGAAATTGTAGATAACTCAATCGATGAAAGCCTAGCAGGCTATTGCGATTGCATTCACGTTACAATTCATACAGATAATTCTGTAACCGTTTCAGATAACGGAAGAGGTATTCCTGTTGACATAAAAGAAGATTCAGGAAAATCAGCACTTGAAATTGTGCACACAGTGCTTCACGCTGGCGGTAAATTCGGTGATGGTGGTTATAAAGTGTCTGGCGGTCTTCACGGCGTTGGTGCTTCTGTTGTAAACGCATTGTCTGAAAAAATGGTTGTTAAAGTTTCTCGCCAAGGCTATGTTCACAAGCAAGAATACATGAGAGGCGAACCTATTCACCCTGTTGAAAAAATTATGGAAACAGATAAAACTGGTACTGAAACAACTTTCTGGCCAGACCCTGAAATTTTCACAGAAACAACCGAAATAGATAGAGACGTAATCGCTTCAAGGCTTCGTGAAATGGCGTTTTTGAACAAAGGTCTAAAAATTGTTTTCCACGATGATAAAACAGAACGTGAAGAAGTTTTCCACTATGAAGGCGGTATTTCGAGCTATGTTGAACACTTAAACAAAAACAAAGAATGCTTATTCAACCCGCCAATTTATATCGACAAAACAATTGACGATATTAAAGTTGAAATTGCAATGCAATATACAGACGCTTACACAGAAAACGTACTAAGCTTTGCAAACAACATCAACACACATAACGGCGGTACTCACTTAACAGGCTTTAGAAACGCAATCACTCGTGTATTAAATGACTATGCAAGAAAAAATAATATTTTAAAAGATTCAGATGCAAACCTCTCGGGCGAAGATGTTCGTGAAGGCTTAACTGCAATTGTATCAGTTAAAATTCCAAACCCAGAATTTGAAGGGCAAACAAAAGAAAAACTTGGAAACGCAGAAGTAACACCTGCAGTGAACGATGCTATTCGTGACAAATTCCAAGAATGGCTTGAATTTAACCCAAAACAAGGTAAATTCATTATTGAAAAAACCCTCCAAGCACAACGTGCAAGAGAAGCCGCAAGAAAAGCAAGAGAATTAACAAGAAGAAAAACAGCACTTGAAAGCTCAACTCTCCCTGGTAAACTTGCAGACTGCTCAAGCCGTGAAGCTGAAAAATGCGAAATGTACATCGTTGAGGGTGACTCAGCGGGCGGTTCGGCAAAACAAGGCAGAAACCGTATGTTCCAAGCAATTTTGCCACTTAGAGGTAAAATCTTAAACGTTGAAAGGGCAAGATTGGATAAAATTTATGGCAACAACGAAATCAAAAGTATCATTCAAGCTCTCGGCATCAACATCTCTAAAAACCCAGACGAAGTTGACCTTGAAAAATTAAGATACCACAAAGTTGTTATCATGACAGATGCTGACGTTGACGGTGCGCACATCAGAACATTGTTGCTCACATTCTTCTTCAGATATGCTCGTCCACTTATTGAGCAAGGTTATGTATATATTGCACAACCTCCACTTTATAAGCTAACTATCGGCAAAACTTCTGAATATTTATATGATGAAAGAATCTTGGATAAAAAACTAAGAGAACGTGGAATTAAAGATGTTTGCTTATATGACAAAACTCGTTCACGTTCTGTTAAAGATGAATCTCTTGAAGAACTTGTTTATTCTATGAGCGCATTCTATCGTTCATTTAATAATCCAATCATCAACCAAATGCCATCCGTTATTATTCGTGGACTTGTTCGTTCTGAAATCAAAGTTGAAGATTTTACAAACGAAGAAAGAATGCAAGAAATTACAAACTATCTTGCAAACTACTTAAAAGACCACGCAGAAAATTATGGCATTCCTGAAGCTGCAGACTACATTGTTTCAATGGGTCAAAATGCTGAAACAATGAAATATTACATCAAAGTTAAACTCTCAAGCGAAGCGCTTGATATTGACGATGTTATGATTACCCAAAATATGATTAAGAGCAGCGAATACGAAAGAATCAAAAAAGCTTACCCAAAAATTCGTCCTTATTTAATCGAGGAAGAAAAAGAACTTATTGTTGAAACTCCAGAAGGCACAAAAACAATTAATTCATTCAGCTCATTGCAAAAAATCATTGAAGATAGAGGCAAAAAGGGCATTCAACTTCAAAGGTTTAAAGGTCTTGGTGAAATGATGCCACAGCAACTTTGGGAAACAACAATGGACCCATCTACAAGAACTTTCTTAAAAGTTTCTTTAGAAGACGCTATGCTTTGCGACCAATTATTTGATGTCTTAATGGGAGATAATGTCGTTCCAAGAAGAGAATTTATTGAAGCAAACGCAATTTATGCTCAAAACATAGACACATAAAAACACAAAACAATAACAAAAACGCACTTCATAGAGGTGCGTTTTTTAATACTTATTTTTTTTAATATTTATTTTATGTATAGCTCTTCGATATTATAGAGTGTGCCGCCAAGTTCAGTTGGTTTAATGTTGCCTATTTTTCTTCTTACCGCAACAATATTTATTGGAGAATAAAGATAAATGAATGGTTTTTCTTGGTAAATAATTTCTTGGTACTTGTCGTAAATTGATTTTCTTTTATTGAAATCTAGCTCAAGAGCACCTGATGCAAAAATTTCATCAAGCTCCCTTTCAAAAGGCAAAATTTTTGGGTTTTTCTTATCAAATTCTGTGCGCTGATTGAATAAATGCAAAGCACCAAAACTGCAAAAAACATTGTTTCCACCATGCGGTTCAAGCGAAGAGCCTGTTAACCCCATAAGAATAGCTTCCCACTCAAGAGAATTTGTAATTTTGTTTACAAGTGTATTAAAATCAATTGGCTTAAAATTGACTTTAATTCCAAGCTCAGCTAAATCTTCTTTTATGCTGACGCCAGTTGCCTCTCGCTGGGTATTTCCAGCATTCGTTAGCATTTCAAATTCAACAATATTTCCTTTTTTATCATGCAAAATTCCATTTTTATCCCAAGTGAAACCGCTCGCTTCAAGAAGCTCGCGTGATTTAGCTAAATTTCTTTTGTGTCCTTTTGCTAATTTTTTATTTAAGAAAATACTTGTTGGAGATTCTGGCAAAAACAATGGCTCGCCAACACCAGATAAAACATTCAAAACAAGGCTTTCTCTGTCTATCGCATAATCAATTGCGCGCCTAAAGTTCACATCTTGAAACCAAGATTGTTTTATTTCATCAACATAATATTTTCCTTTCGGGCTTTTTCTGTTGTTTAAATTAAAGGAGATATATGTGGTTGATGTTGTTGGGCCAAGGTTAAAAAGCGTGTAATCAGAATTTTCTTCAAGTGTTCGATATCTCGAAACAAGAGAACCCTGAAGATTTAAAACATCAATTTCGCCTGCTTGAAATTTTAAAGTTTCATTATTTAAATCACCCACGATTTGAACTGTGTATTTATCTATATAAGGCAACTTTTTATCTTCTGAATTTATTATAAAATAATTTGGATTTCTTTTTAATTCAACTCTTTGAGCGGGAGTGTATCTTTCAAGCATAAATGGACCAGAAACAACAAAATCTTCTGGTTTTGTTGTTGTCGAATAAAAAGAATTAAAAGCCTCATAACCTTTATCAGTTATAGGTTTAAATATATGTTTTGGCGCAATTGAGCCTGAGATACTCCTAAGAAACGGCGCATGTGGTTTTGGAGTTTTAAATTTCACTGTGTATTTATCTATTTTAGACACAGTCGGAAGTTTTCCCTCAATCATCAACATATCTCGGGTGCTAGTGTTACCAAAACCACCAAAAATTATTGTGTCATAAGTGTAGGTCACATCATCTGCCGTAATTTCTCTACCGTCTGACCACCTAAGCCCTCGTCTTAATTTTATAATATAGGTCATTTTATCAGGCAAAACTTCAAAACTTTTTGCAAGGCGAGGTTCAATTTCGCCTGTATATGGGTTTGTTGAAAATAAACCTTCAAGCATAAGGTTAGCAAAAGTTGAACTTGTTGCATCATTTGCGCCGAATGGGTTAAAAGTTTTAGGCCCTTCGCCAATGGTTGAAGTCACAAGCTCACCCCCAAATTTGCCAACAGGTGCAGATGATAGAATATAATCCACCCCACCTATCGTTTTTATTTTAACCATAACTGGTTCATATTTTATTATGTTAAGCGGTTTTAATTGTGGCTCTTCAAGTTCTACATTCGGCATATCTCGCTTAAGGCAAGAAGAAAGCAAAACCCCCGCAAACAAAACTAATATCAAAATGTAAATTTTTCTTTTCATAAATTGATTTTACCATATATTTTTGTTATCGTTCAGTAATAATTATGGCTAACCCCTTCGAAAAAAAGAATATGAGAATTTTGGTTACAGGCGCAACTGGTATGTTGGGCAGAGAATTATGTCCTATGCTTGAAGCCGAGGGGTGGCAATATTGGGCAACTAATTCTAAGATTTTTGATGTTACCAACACTAAACTCACGAACGAAATTATGAGCAAAGTTTCGCTTGAGTTTATTATTCACCTTGCAGCATACACAAACATTGACCTTGCGGAAACCAACCCAGAACAAGCTTATCTTGTTAATCAAATGGGCACAAGAAACATAGCAAAAATTGCAAAAAAATTAGATGTACCGATTTTGTATGTTTCAACAGATATGGTGTTTGACGGAACAAAAAGCGAACCATATAAAACACATGATGCAACAAACCCAATTTCGGTTTATGGGAAATCTAAATTCTTGGGCGAAGAAGAAATTAGAAAAACAACAAAAAAACACTATATCATAAGAACAAGCTGGCTTTACGGCAAAGGCGAAAGAGATTATGTTAACACAATGCTAACTTTCTCTAGCTTAAGAGATGAAATATCCGTTGTTGACGACCAAATTGGTTGCCCAACTTGGACTCGTGACCTTGCGCAAAAAATTGTTTCAATCATAAAAGAAGAAAGAGAATTTGGAACTTACCACATTTGCTCTTCTGGACACACAAGCTGGAGCGGTTTCACAAAAGAAATTCTAAAAAACAGAAACACAAAAGTAATTTCAATCGATAAAAGTGATTTTCCTCGCCCTGCAAAGCGCCCAAGCTATAGTGTTTTAGACAACAACAACGAACTTCCAGACTGGAAAAATTCTTTAAATGAATATCTTTTAACGAGATAATTTTTATTTAACATCAATCCACACGCCATCAGCACCAAGTTCTTTTTTGGAACTTTCAACAGTGCCATCTGCGTGGGTTATGCTGTATTCTTCCTTAACTTTTTCTGGGTCAACGTAGTAATTATCTTGCTTATAAAATTCTTTGTATTCTTTTACGTCACCATTTGCAAAATGAGAAATTCCGCTCTCTATTTTGTCGTAATTGCCTTTGTTAAATTCAACCCTGTATTCATTTTTGCCACCGTCAGCAAAAGTTGTAATACCGGTTTCGACTTGCGGCGTCCAAGAATAATCGCCATCTTGTTCAAGATAAGACTCTTCAAACTTATGGAGTTTTCCATCTGCACAATATTTTTCACCTGTGGCTTTTGTTGGTTTTGGGCGGGAATATTCAAACGAAGCTTCTTTTACATCTTGAGGATATTCATATGTAATTTTTTCCGTATCAACAGTTCCGTCTGCGCGGGTTTCTCTAGTCTCTTTGCTAATTGGATATTTTACACCGCTATTTGTTTTTTCATATATATAATTAGAATTTGTTTCTATTATTTCTTTTGTGCCATCTGGTTTTGTTTTTGTTGTAATTGTTTTAATTATATTTCCTTCACTATCGTATTCATGCTTGTTTTCAATAGCTTCTTTTGTTTGAGTGCCATCAGGTAAAGTTTTTTCACTGGTCACTTTAATTAAATTATCATTTTCATCATATTCAGATTCTTTAATTATTGTTTCTTCTTTTTTATCTGGATATATGATTTTTATTTCTTGTTTTTCCAAATGGCTTGGCTTATATTTTGTTTCTATAACTTCTTTTCTTATTTTGCCATCTGTATATTTTGTTTCTTTTGTTTCTTTTTTACCTGTGGCTTCTTCATATTCAGTCAAAGTTTTTTCTATATCACCATTAGGGTAAATAATTTCACTTTCTTGCTTATTGGCACCCCAGCCTGCGCTTGTGTATTTTGTTTTAACCTTTTTACCGTCAGCATAAGAAATTGTCGTCTCTTCAGTGCTTTCACCATCTTTTCCATCAATTGTAGAAACTTGTTCCACATCTTGTGCACCGTTTGGATATTTGGTTATTTTTTTGTAAGTTATTTCATCTTTACCGTTTTCATTTCGCACTGTTGATTTTTCAACAATTATTTCTTCACCATTGGGCTTAATTTCTTTTCTTGTGCAAGCATACGCATCAGATACACTATCAGAATCCAATATGTAATCATAGTCTTTTGCCAAAATAGAGCCGGAAATGTATTCTTTTTCTTCTGTGATTTTTGTGCCATCGGTTTCTGTGATTTCTTTTATTGTTTTGTGTATTTTATCACCTTTTGGGATGACGTCTATTTTTAAATGGTAGTTTTTACCATCTGGGTGCATTATATTTTTTTCAACAAAAAGAGGGACTTCATCTTTATTTTTATGCTCTGTGTATTCTTCAACAATGCCGTCAGGTTTAATCAATCTTCCTTTTTCAATAACTGAACCATCGGGATTTAGAGCTACATTACAAGTTTTCTTTGTGCCATCAGGCAGGGTTTCTTCAAGGACATTTGCATTCGTGTCTTTATCTCCTTTAAGGGTGAGTGCAATTCCACCGAAGCTTGCAAGAGCGCCTACTGGTATCATTATGGCTTTTGCAATTTTTGGAAGACGTTTACCAAAAAGAGCAGCTGTTGCAAGCAAAAGCGAACCTGCGCCAGCTAAAATAATGTTGCCTTTTGCTTTATTCGAAACTTTATACGAACCAAGGAATTCATCTTTTGCGGGGGTTTGTTTTTGCCCCAAGTTTTCTTTAGATGTGGTACTATTGCTAGATTTTAACTTATTCAACAAACTAGCCTTAAAAGAAATTTCCATACGCAATCCTTAAATGTTCATTATCGTTCTATATAATTATATAAAACAAAATGTCTATTTTAATTGCGCAAGTTTTTCGAGTTTCAATTTTTGGTCATATTCAACAAGAAGATTGATAAGCTCATCAAGTTCGCCATCAATTACTGTCCAAACATTCAAGTTGTGGTTAATTCTGTGGTCAGTAAGTCTTCCTTGAGGGAAATTATATGTTCTAATACGCTCAGAACGGTCTCCAGTTCCAACTTGAGAACGGCGAAGGTCAGTCACTTCTTGCATTTGTTTTTGCACTTCCATATCATAAAGGTTTGCTTTCAGAATTTGAAGTGCTCTTTCTTTGTTTTGAAGTTGCGAACGTTCCTCTGTGCAGAAAATCATAATTCCTGTTGGCTTATGGAAAACACGAACCGCAGTTTCAACTTTGTTTACGTTTTGACCGCCAGCACCGCCAGAGCGAGCAGTTGAAATTTCAAGATCTTCTTGTTTCAATTCAACTTCAACATCATCAACTTCAGGCATAACGGCAACTGTTGCAGTTGATGTGTGAACCCTTCCTTGAGATTCTGTTTGCGGAACTCTTTGAACTCTGTGAACACCTGATTCGTATTTTAATTTTGAATAAATGTTTTCACCTTTAATTGAAATAACGACTTCTGAAACACCGCCTGCTTCGCAATCGCTAATTGATAAAATTTGAGTTTGCCAGCCTTGGTTTTGTGCAAATCTGAGGTACATACGCATCAAGTCGCCTGCGAAAATGTTCGCTTCATCTCCACCTGCAGAACCTCTAATTTCAAGCATGATATCTTTATCATCCATTGGGTCACGTGGCAAAAGCAAAACTTTCATTCTTTCTTCTAACTCAGGAATTTTTGCTTCGTTTGTTTCAATTTCATTTTGCAAAAATTCTTTCATTGAAGGGTCTTTTTCAGAATGCATAAGCTCACGAGCCTCTGCAATAGCGTCTTTTGCTTCTTTATATTCATGATAAGTTTTCACTGTTTCTTCCATAGATTTTCTTTGTTTTGATAAATCTCTGAAAGTTTCATAATCTTGCGCAGTTGCAGGGTCAGAAAGTTTAATACCCAATTCTATATAATTTTTTTCAATTTGCTCAATTTTTTCTAGCATGTCGTTCATAAAAAAATTCCTTTAAATGCCTTTAAAAACATTATATAACAAAATTTTTAAATTATTCTTGTATTTTTTTATTTTTGATGGATACTAGTTAAGTAAGGTTTTGAGATTGCTCAAAATTTTAAGCGCACGGCGCAAAATTTACAGTTTAATATCTTTTTAAAACATGGCAAGGTAGCTCACGAAGCGAAGTTTGAATTTAGTGCTTGCACTTAATGAAAACAAGCGAGCCAAGGTGTGTGAGGCGAGAGCGAGAAAGCGAGGAGCTTTGTCGCAGAGCCGAAACCGTACCCGCCAAAGAACATTCACAATTTAATATTTATTTTAACATGGCAAGGTAGCTCAGTTGGTGAGAGCGCGCGGCTCATACCCGCGAGGTCGTGAGTTCGAATCTCACCCTTGCTATTTTTTAATGCTTGAACACATTACTCAAATAAGTGAGATTACATCTCTGTAATTTGACTGACAGTTTAAGAAAAACTATCAGTTAGAATGAGAAATTTTGTGCTTTTCCTTTGTAATTTGACATGCAGTTTGAGAAAAAGTGTCAGATGAAATGAAAAATATAATTGTTGGGGTAACCCCAACCTACCAGCTACAACATTTTGAGGATTTTTGTGTAGCAATTTGATAAAATAATTTATATATTGAGCGAATTTTATTGTAAGAAATGTTTTTTATATATAATAATTTTATGAATAGATTTATTACAATATTACTTATTCTTTTAGTATCTAGTAAGCCCGTATATTCTACAAATTTAAACGATCCAGGATATGTTTCAGGAAGTTGGTTAACTGTAGTAATTGCATTTTTATTACCAATAATTGTAGGATATATTATTGATTATAAAAATAGTTCTAAAATAATTTGTACAACAAATAATAAAAAGACATATAGTAATTTTATAGAGTATATAGAGGAAACTCTTGATAGATTAAAATATCTTAGGAGTATTCTTTCTAGTTCGGGTGAAATGAAATTAATATACTCCGAATATAACAATGTACATTATAAATTACCATTAGATGAGCAGTGGTTATATGCTACGTATTTATATAAATTTTCTAAATATGAAAATTATAAAATTTTTTATGAAGAATTATACAAAGAAGGAGAAATTCTTCGAATTAAAGAATATGCAACAGATGTTTATAATTCGATTGATAGGCGATTAGGTTATTACGATATGATTGGAAAGTTAGACTTTACGATTGATTATATTGAAAGAACTTTTAATTTATGAATTTATAGTCTGTAGGGTGCAATTTTTTGCACCGAAAATAATCATATAACGTTACTTGACCAATCAGACAATATTTTCCCACCACTCGGAAGTTTTTATCCTTTTTATATACTTGCTAAAAGTCAAACCCTGTCTAAGTTTGAGGCAAATTTTCACAAACCAACTGGAAAAAAGGATAATTTTAAGGATAAGAAAGCGGATTGTCGGCAGAGGGCTGAAGCGATAGCGTGCTCGTTTAACGCCGACAACCAATCAAGGATAAAAAGGATAATTTTTCTTGAAACGAGGGAATTGCCTTAAATTCAAACACCACCTAAATTATACCGACATTCCCTATTTTAAATTTATCCGTCAGGTTATAACATCTTACAACTACGCTTGCAGTTTGATAAATAGTTTCAAACAGTTTCATAGCAAAAGGGGTTGCTACTTGCTCTACAGAGATTACATCACAGCTGGTTTGCTTGAAAATCAGTCACAAACGCTCCGATTTTCATACGCAATCTGCGCATACTTCATTTGTAAGGCTCACTGGTTCGCCAACAACTGAAGCAACGTGCACTATTTTTTAATGCCAAAATTAATTTTTATAAACACGGCAAATACTTGCATATTAGAAAAATATCATTATATTAGAAAATAAGTTATTAATTTTTGGAGCACGATTTATGCACAACAATGAGATCGACAGAAAAGTAAGAGAAAAATATGCTAAAATTAAATCTGCAAAAAACCACAAACATTCTACAATCAATAACATCAAAATGTTTTTTTTAAGTGCATTTTTCGGCAATTATTACAAAATCAAAAACAATAATATAGCCCGCAAAATTATCTCAAATTACGAGCCCAGAATGTCTGTTGTAGATAAAATAAAATCTCTGCAAAGCGAAATTAACGATATTTCTAATGAAAAAAATGAAATTAATCAAAAGAGAAAATCAAACAAAGAAAAAGAATTAAGTAATTTACAAAATCCATCAAATATGTACGAGCGCTTAGGTGTGGATGTATTGGCAATATTTATAAGCGAAAACATCATAAGCATAGCAGACCCAACATCAAATGGTTCGCTAATCCCAAATGTAGCTTCCTTAAGAGAATATTTGACCGATGAGCTGGGCTATATAATCCCAAATGTAAGAATCCTTGATTACGAAAAACTGCCCGAATACGAGTATCAAATACATGTGAGAAACAAGAAGGTTTTCACGGGCAAATTAACGAAAGAAGAATTAAAAAACAATAATTCAGATAAAATTATCGAAAACCTTGGAGAAGTATGTATTAAATATTCAAAACAAGTTTTTTCAAAAACTGACACATTAAAATTAATGGAGCTTGTAAAATCGCAAGACCCAACATTGGTGAACGATTTAGTTCCGCATTTTATATCAGCAATCGATTTAACAATTATTCTTTCTAACCTAATACATAGCGGTTTTCCAATCAAGGACGTTTTATTTATATTTGAACGTCTTAACAATTACGCACAATATACGCAAAACACGGAAATACTGACCAATTTATTAAAGCAAGACTTGAGTTTTTAAGATAATTTGCCGAAATTTTTATTAAAGAACCCAATAAAACTTTTACAAAATTAAAAATAGCAAAAAAATTATTTCATAGTTTTTAAAAGACTACGAAAATCTCATCAGTCACTAAACCCCTAATAAGCTTCAAAGGCTATGACGCAGCTCCGCTTAAGGCTTTACACATTTCAGCAGGCTGGGATAAAATCGGAGACGAATTTCAAGAAATTTGCAAAAATGAAAATATAGAATGCAAACCATATAAATTCAATGGCTCATACAACCAAGATTTAATGCTTGTCCTTGAAAAAGAGAAAAAGCCATACGTTTTAATTCAAGAAAATGTGGAGCTTTTAAAACCATATCTTGGTGAGATGGAAGAACATTATAAAATGCCAGTAGAACTTGTGCCTTTGTTTGATAAATCGTCAAGTTATATCTCCGGCGGGAATTTTTTCATAGGCAAAAAACCGGACGGCGAAAAATTTATGCTCGTTGGCGCAAATGAACAAATATCAACAAGCAAAGATGGAATTTCAAAACGCTACGAAGTTAGGCCCGAAAACATACATTACATAAGTCAACAAGATTATCACTTAGATTTATCAATAAGACCAATCGGCTATCCTTATGTTTTGGTGAATAACCCTGAAATGTCACTAAAAAATGAATTTAAGGCAAAAGGTGTAAAAACAAAATCCAAACCAACGTTGGATAAAAATAATTTCAAAATGCTTGCATATAGAAAAAGTATTGAACAATTAAAAGAAAATGGCTTTATTCCAATACCAATTGGGGCTGTATATGATACAAAAAATGCAAGTGTTAATTTTATGAACGCCATTGTAAACAAGCATGAAGACGGCTCTATTTCATACATCACCAATTCTTCAAAATGCAATTTGCCAAATGTTTCAAAATATCAAAGAATGTTTGAAAAAGATTTAAGAAGTAAGCTTGAAGAGTTAAGGAAAATAGATGAAAATGCACCTATTTTAAAAGACGTGTATTTTATAGAGGGCGAAAATTACGGAGAAAGTAACGAAGTAATGGATAATTTGATTGAAGGCGCGGGCGGAGTGCATTGCATGAGTGCAGAAGAACCAAATTTTGAAATTTGGGGCTAATTTCATTTTGTCCTCGCTTTAAAAGGGTTCTATACATTTAAAACACCTAAATATAAATTTTGCACATTTTAAAATTAGATTTCAGCAAAAAAGCGGGGTTAACCCCGCTTTTTTGCTTCAATGTAACCATTCACTTATTTATTAATTTTTAATATAATCACCTGTTTTTAATTTATCAATGTCATCTAAAATTTGTTTTTCGAGTTCTTTCATTGATTTTTGTTTTTCTTCAGGTTGAGCCTGTCTCCAAGCATTTAATTCATCAATAAATTCTTTTGATGAAACAAGGCATTCACCTGTGCCCACTTTTGCAAAGTGTTTTTCAGTAAATTCTTCAATAAAGCCTTTGTATTCTTCGATAATTGAATCTGAAATACCTTTTGCGCCTTTGTGGAAAGCATCCATATCTTTTTCTATATCAGCCATTTTTTCATTTGAAACATCAGGTGCACCAAGTGCGTTGCGTCTTACGTGTCTAACCCCAGTTTTTGGCCCCATACCCATATCTAAAACAGCAAGTCTTGCAATGGATTCAGCTTGTTGCATATCGCCTGTGATGCCGTATGAACCAGACATATTATAGAGCACTTTTTCAGATGAATGACCGCCGTATGAGCAAATCATATCCGCAATCATACTTTCAAAACAAAGTTCTTGGTTATCTGAATCTTTATAATACATCGCACCGCCATAATTTGCTCTTGGGTCAAGTGTTATAAAGTTCACCATGTCCGGCAAGTGCCAAGCAATGCCTTGTTTTTCAGCAATTTCATACATTAATTGCAAAGTGAGTGCGTGTCCTGCCTCATGCGATGTTACAATTTTCTTTCTTGCTTCAGGAATATGAGCTTTGTTTGGTCTTCCAGATGTTGTTCTTAAATATGCTTCAACAAAATCAGCCGAGCCAATTTTATCTTTTCCTCTTTCAGCCACAACGCTTTTTGAAGTTTCAAGCAAGTAAATCAAATCAACAACTGTAAAGCCCTTTGTTGTTTCAGCCAAATCTCTTATAACTTTTTGTTTTTCTTCAACTGTTTCGCCTGCAATATCAAGATTCAACTTATTTACGTAATAATTAAGAACTTCTTGTCTTTCATTTGTGTCTTGAGGTGGGAACACAATAATTGAATCAAGGAATTTGTATGGCTTCATTATGTTCATATCAATTACTTCAGGCATATTAACAGAGCCCACCACAACTAAATTCACATCATCATTTTTTCTTGCGTTTTCCATCTCAGCAAGTAATTGCGAGAATGCTTTTTGTTCATAAATTGAAGAAACGCCATAAAGTGGGTTTGCTGCAAAATTATCAAAGTTTTCAATAAATATCATTGCCGTTTTATTAGGGTTTGCTTCCGCTTGTGCTTTTGCAAGAGAGACAATTTTTCTAATTTTCATCTCAGATAAATCAGCATTTTGAGATAACATATCGATATCTTTGAGCGCAAAATCTTGAGCGTTAATTGTAATCATTGGAATACCAGCTTCACCAGCAATAGCCTCAGCAGTGTGTTTTCTTCCGCCGCCATATGATGTGCCATTATCTAAGTAAGCACTAATACCTTTTGTGCCAATTGTTCTTGTTTTAATTTGATTAACAATTGCTTCGGCATCCGCTCTTGTCATTGGGCTTCCAACAATGTCATTTAATCTTTTCCCTGTGTCATAAACAACATTTATGCCATTGTTTGCATTTGAAGTTTCGCTTAATTTTTTAGTTTCAGCTGCAAATGTCTCAATATCTTTTGTTGTTATTTCATCTTTATCAACGTAATATTTTTTAACGCCAGAGAGTAAATTCAAAGCTTTATCTGGATAATTTCCTTCATCTTGCGCTGTAAGCTCGATTGCCTTTGTTATTGCTTCTTTTGAAAAATCACCTTTCGTTTCATTTTGAACAAATTTGATACCGTTTTCATCTGTTAAAAACGCAATGGCATCTGAAGCATTCAAAGAAGGCAGAGTTTGAACCGCATATTTAGAGAAAATGTTTGTGAGGCTTGCGCCTTTTTGAGTGTTTGCATAATAAGACTCAGGCGTCATTGTAAGCACAAGTCTAACATTTCTATCGTCGCCTTCTTTATTTGTTAGTTCATTTTTGAGCGTTACAAGGTCAGCTTCAGTTAATTGACCTCCAGTTTTTCTGAATAAATCAAGTGTATTTACAATGAAAACTGTTGTTTTGCCTTTATATTCAGGGTCGTATTTTGCTTTTTTTACAGCTTTATTCAAATATTCAAAAGTTGCATGTTTGTTTAAAAGCTCAATGTTTGTATTTTCTGGGTCGATTCCTTTATATGTTTGATTTGGTTTATTAACTAAATTTATAAAGCTTGAAATCAAATATTGAGAAGATTCAATGTCATCTGTTGGATACAAACAAATTGCATCGTTTCTGAGACTTAAATTTTTCCAAATAACATCTGCTTTTTCATCATAAAAACGCAAGTGGTTTTTCTTTTTCTTATCGATATCATCAACCATCAAAGCATGTTGAAGGTCATAAACCAAATTTCTTGCTTCTTTTGTTAATTTTTTATCTTTTGTGTGGTAAGCAGTTGTAAGGAAATATGCATCAAAATAGTTATTTGAATCCATTTCGTTTGCAACTAAGTCATAAGTTTCAACCAAATCATTTGCACAATCCATTGAAAGTTGTGGTTTTGATAATGATGGCATTTTGATTTTTGATTGAGGTTTATTAATTTCTTCTGCAATAAAATCTCTTTGAACTATTTCAATGTGCTCATCAAGAACTTCGGCAATTTTTGCTCTTGATTTTTCATTTGATAGGGCAGTGCAATTAACTGCAATCATGTTTTCTAATTCAAATGGCATTTTAAGACGAGTTTCTTCATCGTGGTTTGCTCTTCCTTCGTCAAGTTCTTGGATATACTCTTTTAAAAATAGAAGTGAATTATAGTAAAAATGCCAAGTTTCCATTTCTTTTGCGCCGATGCTTTTTGCAAAATCTTGGGTCGCAGTGTAGATGTCTTCTGCCTCTGGTGTAAAATTATCTTTCATATCTCTAATTTGTTTTAGACCAGCATGATCCATTTTATTTGCCGTGAATGCAAGTTTTGTGTAATCATTCGGTAAAACTAAACTATTTGATGAGATTGGATTTTCAACTTTATTTTCAACAATTTTCCCGCTAGTTTTTGTTTGGGGAATTACACTCATACCAATTGGGTTAATTTTCATCTAACATATTCCTCATAATGTGTTGAAATTACAAATCATGAAATTAAAATATTTTGCTAGAGAATTAATTTGAATTTATATTTTTGTTACATTTTGCAAAAAATAAAGTGTTTTTGAGAATTTATCAAAAGATTAATTCGAAATTATTTTACAATATTTATCTTCTTCAAACCACACACCATTAAATTTATTTTCGCATTCAGTCCTGTTTCTTATGCAATAACTTTGATTTTTTGCTTCACACTTATTCCTGTGATAATCCCAACAGCCACCTTTATTTAAACAAGTATCTCTTCTACCTTTTGGTCGCAGTTTCCGCCGATAATTATCTTCGCAAATATATTAACGCACACAAACTAAACAAAGAAGTGAAGTAATAACTTTATTCTATGTTAAAATTGGGTTATGAAAAAATTACTAATCGCTTCGTGTTTAATACTTTCTTTTTGTCTCTTATTTATTTTGTTAAAACCAAATAAATATATTGAACAGAATAATCCCATTCCAAAGCATTTAAGTACACAATATAAAACCGAAATAGAAAAAATAATAGACATGGAATATCCGCTCGTTATTAAAAAAATTGATAATCTTGCAAAAGATGCGGAAGAATTAAAAAATAAGCTGCCGAACAATAAAGCTGTCAAAAACAATAACTTTCAACAAGAATATACCAATTTATGCCTAATTGCCGAAATATGCATTCCTGCAACAGATTTGGATTTGTACGCAAAAATTATGCAAATAACTCAAGAAAAATATTTAAATATTGAATATAAACCTTTTGCAACAGACAACCCTTCCGCTTTTAAAGATTATTTGCACCCATATTTTATTAACAACAATGTCAACCAGAATAAACTGGAAAGTATTAGCAAATATGCAAATAAAAAAATATCTGTGATTGAAAAATACTGCACGGAAATTGGAAAAATGCAAGGATATTAATAATCCAAGTAATCGGACGGATCTACAGCTTTACCACGATAATTACCATGTCTAATTGTGATATGCAAATGTGGGCCTGTTGAAACACCTGAATTACCTGATTTCGCTATCTCCTCGCCTTTTGAGACCTTTTGACCCACCTCGACACTCCAAGATGAAATATGCCCGTACTCACTTGTGACATTAACCCCGTCAATTACACCATGGTCGATTACAACATAATTACCATAACCTCGAGCAGCACCTGCTGCAATCACTTTCCCGTCATTAATCGCAACAACAGAAGTGCCCACTGGGCAAGCAATATCCCAACCATTATGATTTGTGCTAGCACCTTCTTTTGGAGTTTTTCGCTGCCCATAAGCACTTGATATAACGCCCTTGCAAGGCATAACCCATTCTCTTATTTCATTCTTTGATATTGGCCTAGAATCAGCTTTCGTATTTTTTATGTTTTCATACATGTTTGTTCTGTTTTCCACAACCTCAACCCAACATCTGCAGTTAGGATGAAGAGGTTCAGGAACTTCGTCTTGAAAATTATAAACTTTGCCATCAAGAGATGCACATTCATTACAAGTTTTATCTGAATTTTCGCTCCCCCTATTTAACGTTAATTTTTAATAAATATTATTAAAGCTTTCATCTTATTTCTCTAAGCAAAATTACTTAAGTAGAAATACTTATTTTTCTAATTCTCTAATCCAAAAGCGCAAAAATATTTTTGTTTGTGTTTTATAATGAGTGAAGATATTTTAGGAGAGTGTTTTTATGTTGATTTCAAAAATTAGCCCAAGTTTTAGAGTAAATAATTTTAATTTTGGTGCACAAAGGCAAAATCAAAGAGTTTCTTTTCTAATGCCATATGATACAGTTTCTTTCACAGGCAAGGTTCAAGAAGATAAAAAGCCTGAATTAAAAGAAAAAACAATTTATATTTTCCTTGGTGCGCCTGCAAGCGGAAAAGGCACACAAGCAAAAAAATTAGCTAAAGAATTAGGAATTGCACACATTTCAACAGGCGACTTACTCAGAGAAGAAGTTAAAAACCAAACAGAAGTAGGGCTTGAAGCGCAAAAATATATGGATGCAGGAGAACTTGTTCCAACGAATGTATTCAAAGCAATTTTGGTTAAAAGAATAGCGCAAGATGACTGCAAAAATGGTTTTATTTTAGACGGTTTTCCAAGAAGCGAAGAACAAGCAGTTATGGTTGATGAGCTAAACAAAAAAGAAAATGCAAAAATTAAAGTTATTAAACTTTCAGTTGATGAAGATAAACTTGTTGATAGAATGCGCTCAAGAGCACTTATTGAAAATAGAACCGATGACACACCTGAAAAGCTAAAAACAAGAATTGCAAACTATAATGCGGTAAGAGATATTTTGATTAATTACTATGGCGATAAAGTTGTGGATATTGACGGAAACCAAGATATTGAAGGGGTTGAAAGTCAAATTACAAAAACCGTTCAAGAAGATTTAAAATAATTTAAAAAAATAAGCAAAAGCCCGAAAATAAAATCGGGCTTTTTATTTGCAAAATCAATAGACACGTGCCAAAAAGCAAATTTTGTTTTATAATTGTAGTACATTCCCGAATCGTCTAGTGGCAGGACAGAAGATTCTGGCTCTTCTAACGGTGGTTCGAATCCATCTTCGGGAGTTATTAACAAATAAGCAGACTTTGTTTATAAATTTTTATCACTAAACCAAATTTAATGTTATAATCTTCCTATGGTAGTAAAAATCACATCTGCAACAGTTGTTGGGCTGGAATCATATAAAATTGAAGCTGAAATTGATACCGTTAATTCAATTCCGCAAATATCAATTGTGGGCTTGCCTGATGCTGCAGTAAGTGAAGCAAAAGAGCGCATCAAGCTTGCAATTAAAAACTCTGGTTATCATTTTCCGCAAACAAAAGTTGTGATAAACCTAGCGCCTGCCGACCTCAAAAAGGAGGGCACTGGGCTTGACCTTGCAATGGCAATTGGCATTCTTTTAAGGGAAGAAGTTTTTGAGGCAGATTGTAAAGATATTGCATTTTTAGGCGAACTCTCGCTTGACGGCAATCTTCGCCCAATAAATGGCACTCTTGCAATTGTTTCTTCTTTGCACAATTTTGGAATTAAAAAAGTAATTTTGCCATATGAAAATCTCACAGAAGCAAGCTTTGTTGATAATATTGAAGTTTTGGGCGCAAAAAATTTAAAAGAAATTGTGAATTACCTAAAAGAAGGGAAGCCCCTTGCCACAAAGAAAAACAACATTGAAGATTTTTTAAATACAAAAGAAGAATTTGAATTTGATTTTTCAAATATTAAAGGACAAGCGCTTGCAAAAAAAGCTTTAGAAATTGCAGCGGCTGGCGGGCATAATATTCTAATGTGCGGAAGCCCAGGAAGCGGGAAAACACTTCTTGCAAAAGCATTTCCTTCAATTCTTCCACCACTAACCAAAGAAGAAGCAGTTGAACTTACAAAAATTTATTCAATCGCAGGGCTTTTAGATTACTCTAAGCCTTTAATTCCGTCTCGTCCATTCCGCTCGCCACACCATAGCGCAAGTGGAGTTGGAATAATTGGCGGTGGTTCCACTCCAAAACCTGGAGAAATTACCTTGGCCCACCGTGGGGTATTATTTTTAGATGAAATGGTTGAGTTTCCTCGAGCTGTACTTGAAGTTCTAAGGCAACCGCTAGAAGATGGTGACGTTACAATATCTCGTGCACAAGGAAGCGTTAAATATCCCGCAAACTTTATATTACTTGGCGCGATGAACCCTTGCCCTTGTGGATATTTTGGAGATTCCAAAAAAAGATGTACCTGCTCTGAATTTCAAATCAAAAGATACAAAGGAAAACTCTCTGGTCCACTACTCGACAGAATTGACCTTCAAATTGAAGTTGCAAGGTTAACCGAAGAAGAACTTACAAATATTAAAGAAGAAAGAGAAACATCAGATACAATTCGAGCTCGTGTTATATCTGCAAGAAAAATACAAGAAAAAAGATATCAAGACGCTTCAATCCGCACAAATTCTGAGCTCAGCGCAAAATATATAAACAAATTCTGCAACATTGATGAAGCTTCAAAACAAATGCTTAAAGGTGCAATTTCAAAATTTAATTTATCCGGAAGGGCATATGATAGAATTTTAAAAATATCAAGAACAATTGCAGACCTTGAAGGCTCAAAAGTTATAAATGCCACCCATATTGCACAAGCTTTGCAATTTAGAAGTTTAACTTAATTTGATATTCATTTTATATATTTTTTATTAGACTTTTCCGTTTTTATCCTTAAATTAGAGGATAATTTGCGATTTTATTAAATTTTTCCATCATTTTATCGTTAATGCCGATAAGGGAGAAAGTATGTTTAGTCCAAATATTCAAAATTATATAGACACAAGCGGAAGAGCAAATGCTCTTGCGAGAGTTAAACAACTTTCAGCCCGCATAAGCTACACAGAACAAGCCGAAGCAGACAATAAAACAAATGGGGCGCAAAGCAATTTTGCAGACGTTTTAAACAAAACAATGCTTGAAGAAATCAAAACTCCAAGCGGTAAAAATCCTTTCGCACTTGACCTCCCACCGGTTCTAGAAAACACAAAATTTGGACAGATGATAACATCTGGTGCAACACTAGACCAAATTGAGGCAATAAGAAAACCTGCAACGGTTGAAAAAGCAAACTCAATTGGAAACACAGCAAACATTTCAAGCACAAACGGAAACTACACAAAAGCGCAAATTTTAGGGCTTGTAGAAAAAATATCAAATAAATATGGCGTTGATGAAAAACTTGTTCAAGCAGTTATTAAACAAGAAAGCGGATATAACCCAAAAGCAAAATCTCACGCAGGCGCACTTGGGCTTATGCAACTAATGCCTGCAACAGCTAAATCTCTAGGCGTTAAAGACCCTATGAACCCAGCGCAAAACATTGAAGGCGGGGTTAAATATCTAAAAAATATGCTAGAAGAGTTTAATGGAAACACAATTTTGGCACTTGCTGCCTATAATGCAGGCCCAAATGCAGTTAAAAAATATGGCACAGTTCCGCCATATAAAGAAACTCAAAACTACGTAAAATCAATTTTGAAAAATTATTTGTAAGAAAGGTAAAATATGAGCTTCACACCAAGAATAAATTTAGATATCGTAGGTAAAACCTCAAACTTTATGTCTGAAATGCAAATTGACGGCACAACAGGTGTTAAAAAAGGTGAATTTAAAGATGTGCTTGGCGGACTTGTTCAAGGTTTAAATAAAGAAATCGAAGCACCAGACGCTGTTATGAAAGAGGTAATTTCAGGCAGTGCCGATGTTCACGACGTTATGGCGGCCATTGCAAAATCAGATATCCAAGTTTCAATGGCAACAACTGCGACATCAAAAATACTCCAAGCGTATGAAAAAGTAATGAATATGCAAATTTAGCCGTTATATAGTATAATAAATATGGGGATTTTAAATAAGAAAAATGGATTTTCAAGCGTTATTAAAAGATAAAAAGGTTTTATATGGTGCAATAGCCGCAGCTATTATAGTTGTGGTGCTTGCACTTGTGCTTATTGTCTCATCTGCTGCAGGTGGCGGAAAATCCAAAGGTAAATCAAAACCTGTTGATGAAGTTGTAATAAAAGAAACTCTACCACTTTTCACAACAGAAAAAATAGGGCAAGCACTAGAAGTTCAAGCATTACTTGCTCGTGAAGGCATAAAAGTTAAAAGAAGACCTGACGGTATGAAATCAGAATTATATCTTGAAAACTATACTATGTCAGAACGTGACAGAGCACTTCTTGCAATCGTTAAAAGCGGTTTAATTGATGAGCACACAGGGCTTGAAATTTTTGACAAAGGTGATTTTACATCAACAAAAGAAGATAAAAAAATCAGACTTGCTCGAGCTATAAATGGTGAACTTGCAAGATTAATCAGAAAAATTCCACCTGTTGAAAATGCCCAAGTTTTCATTTCAATTCCTGAACAATCAATGTTTGCAACTCAACAAAAACCAATCACTGCAACAGTTCAACTTGTTGTTCCTGCGGGCGAAAGCCTCGATAATATGAAAATTAAAGCAATCACAAACTTGCTTTTAGGTGCTGTGCACAATTTAAAATCAGAAAATATTGCAATTACAGACACAAACGGAAATACATATAACAGCATTATTGATGCTTCAAATGATGCTCTTGCAAAATTGCAAGAAAATGACAGATATATGCAAGCAAAAGTTGCGGCTCAACTTGACAGGCTTGTTGGCAAAGGAAATTATGTTGTAACTGTTTCAACATTTTTAACTCAAGCGCCAATTGAAAAATCTAGCATAATTTACGACCCGAATTCTAAAACATCTGTTTCAGAACAAGATTTTAGCGAAAAAATGGGCGATACCGCATCTGATAGCAGAAACGGAAGCCCTGTTAGCACATATCTTCCATACGGCACAGTTGGAACTCCTGGTGGCGGTGCTTCACATCAAGACAAAAGCTACACAAGAAGCGCAAGCGAAACTCAATATGGTGTGAGCAAAACTCACATAAATGAATATCAAAAAGCTGGTGTTATTGAAGAAATTTCAATTGCAGTTTCAATTGAACACGCAAAAATTCCATCATCTGTTTCATATGAAGACTTAAAAGAACTTATAGCGCACGCCGCAAGCCCTAAAGTTAACCCTGAAAATGTGTCTATCGCATTTATCGACCCAGATCCTGATATTTTAGCACCAGACGAAATCAATAAATTGCCAAAACCTGAAGAAAGCGGAAACCCTTGGTGGGTTGTGGGCTTGTTACTTCTTGCAGGGCTTGGATTTGGTCTCAATCATATAGCTAAAAAAGTAAGAGTTGAAACCCGTAAACAAGAAGAAGAAATGTATCTTCTCAGAGAAAAGGCAGAAGCTCAGGACAAACAATTACAAGATGTAAGTTCAAAAGCAACTGAGCTTATTCAAAGACAAGCGCAAATGGCACAAAATTTAATCGAACAACAAAGAGTTCAAAATCTTCAAATTCAACAAATTCAACAACAAAATACTGTTTTGCAACAGCAACAATATGCAGCTCAAAACCCAATAGAAACTAAAAATTCAGCTGAAAGCTTGTTTGAAAATTTAGACGAATTAAGTCTTGATTTTGAAGACATAGACGAAGATGAAGCAGTGCAAAAATTACAAAGTTGGATAGATAACTAATATGTCAGAAAATGCAATGGAGAATGTAGAGGAATTTAACCCGCAGGCGTTTGCGGGAAATTTATCAAACCAAGCTGCAGAAATAATTCCTCCTGAAATAAACGAAGAAGACAAAGAATTTATAAGAATGGTTATTCATAAATTCTGTTTTCTTGCTGGCGATGCCATAATCAAAGATGAAAACATCAACTTTAATGCCGCTCAAGCCTCTCTTGTTGCACAATTCATTGGCGAGTGGACGTTCCACAAATCAATTGACTTAGCTCGTGCTGGAATTGACATAAACTTAAGAGAAGGTATTTTACAAAAAATTGCTTTTACGATTTTTGAAATTGCAAAACAAGCAATTATGAAAAATCTTCCACAAGACCAACTCATCCCTCTTGTAGAGCACCATGTGGATAAAAGTTTCAAAGCTGCTCTTGAAGATTTAAAAAAACGCAATGTAATTTCTGAAGAAGCGATGCAAAACGCAGAAGCGCAATCTAATGTGGATAATATGGTGGCAGCTGAAGAACACCCTGTTATTTCACAAATGAGCGACACAAAACTTTTAAAACTCGCTTCCGTTGCGCTACTTCTAAAAAAAGTAAATGAAAATAAAAAAGAAATTATCCTTTCAAAATTTAATGATGCTGATGCTCAAGTTTTAAATGATTATTTAAAAATGGAAGATTTAGAAGGTAAAGTTGATGTAAATATTACATCAAAATGTATAAGCGAAGTTAAAGCAATTTTGCCTGAACCAAAAGTAATTACAGGCGCAAGATACATTCGCAAATTGCACAAACTAATGCCGAGTGCAAATATAGCATTTGTAAAATCAATGCTAGAAACAGAAAGACCGCTTGTTAAACAATTAATTAAAAGCGCCTCAAAAAATGAAGAAGTAGAAATTTCATCAGGGATTGCAGGTGCACTATATAACTATATTCAACAAAGAGCAATATGATAATCAAGAAAAAAAACAATCAAATAAAATCAAACGAAAACTCTGCTTCACAAGCGCCAAGCCCGAAGGAAGAGAAAATTCTTAGCCTAAAAGAAGCACAGGCTCAAGAAATACCAGAAGAAGATTTCTCGACTCTTGATTTTAAAGAAAGAGACGAAAGAAGAAGAGGAGACAGAAGAAGAGGCTACAGAAGAATTGACGAAAGAACTCTTGTTTCTCGTGCGCAAGAAGAAGCAGAAAACATAAGAGCCCTTGCTTCAAGAGAAGGCTATAAATCTGGTATGCAAGAAGCTGCAGATGATATTATAAACCTAAAATCAGCAATAAAAGAATTTCTTGAATATAAAAATGTAATGTACGAAAAAATTTCTCAAGATATTCTAGAACTTTCAATTGAAGTCGCCAAAAGAATAATGAAAAAAGAAGTGGAGTTAGGTAACGATGTTCTAAAAAACATTGTTCTTGGTGTTTTTGACGAAATAGATTTAGGTGATTCAAAAATCACGGTTGCACTTAATTCAAAAGATGTTAAATTGTTCCGTGAAACAATGCCAGAAATCCTTGAAACAAAAGCTGAAAATGTAAAAATAACTTTAATTTCTGATGATGATATTGAAGAAGGAAGTTGCAAAGTTACAACTCATAATGGAGTTATAGACGCAAGTTTTAGCACTCAATTGCAACTTGTTTCGCAAGCGTTTAAAACAATCAATCCCTAATGTTAAATTTTTCGATACAAATAATTGTAATTAATAGTTTTTTATTATATGCTTGAATTATTATTTACATTAGTTAATTGGTTGGAAAGTTATGTACACAAACGATATGTTCACGATTGATTTGACAGGTTGTTTCACATCTAGCGAAATAATCACAAATGTTTCTTTGGCGCTTGAATTGCCAAATGCTAGAGATAAAAGAATTAACCTAAAATTCAAAGAGATGGTTTTAAACCAATCTCAATTATTAAGCATCAAAAGCCTTATTACAAGCTATGGTTCACAATTAAACTCAATTGAGACAACATCTTCTGAAATGAAATCTATTTGCGATTCCCTAAACATTAGGTGTATCTTTATGGGAGAAATTCGCCCAGTTGAAGCGGATACAATTTCCGAATTTAGCGCACCAAAAGTTGAAGAAACAAAAATCGAAGAAGAAGAACCAAAAGAAGAATTCAGCATTGCAAACAACTTCCCACAAGAAGAATTAGAAGAAGTGCTTCCGCCTGTTCAAGAAATGGTCAAAGAAGAATTAAAAGAAATATTTACCGTTTCTGAACAAAAAGAAGAAGCCGAAGCTGAAGATATAAACATTGAAGAAGCAATTATGAAAAGTGCTCAAGTTGCATATGAAGCTGCAACAGAAAAAACAGAAGAAGAAAAAATTGCTCAAAGCGAAGCAATAGAATATATTTTCTCAGAAATTCCAAAAGAAGCACCAGCAAGGCTTGAAGCAAAAGCTTATGATTTTGAAGACGATATGCCTTCATACACAAAAGCCCAAGAAGACGAAACAGAAGGCGAAGCTTATAATTTTTACGAAGCACCAACAGATGAACCAGTTGTTGCAACTTCAACGCAAACAATTTACGTAACTCAAACACTTAGAAGTGGACAAGTTATTGAATACGATGGAAACATCGTAATTATTGGCGATTGCCACCCAGGAAGCGAAATTAAAGCAACTGGCGATATCACTGTTTGGGGTGTTCTAGGTTCAATTGCTCATGCTGGCATCAAAGGCAATAGAGATGCAAAAATTAGGGCGCTAAAATTAAACGCAGTTCAATTAAGAATAGCAGACACTTATTCAAGAAGACCAGACGGAACAAACATTCCATACATTATAAAATCAACAACTTGCACACCAGAAGAAGCAAGGCTAACAGAAGACGGTATCATTTTATACAAATTAAACTAAGGGAATAACTATGACTGAAAATTTTGAAAATCAAAAAAATGTCGATATTCAAGAAATGACAGAAGAAAAGCACGAATGCGAATGTGGTGGTGAATGCTCTTGTCATGAAGAAGGCGAAGAATGCACATGCCACGAAGAAGGCGAAGAATGCACATGCCACGGCGAATGTTCTTGTCATAGCGAAGAAGATTGCGAATGTGAAGATTGCGAATGTGACGAAGAACATTGTAAATGCGATGGCGAACATTGCGAATGCGAAGAAAAAGTAGAAGAAGAAACTGCAGAAGTAGCAGAAGAAACTGAAGAAGCTCCTGAAGCAGTGGTTGAAGCTCCTAAAAAACCTGCCAAAAAAGCAAAAAAAGAATCAAAAAAAGAAACCTTGCCTGAAGGTAAAGGAAAAGTTATAGTTATTACAAGTGGAAAAGGTGGCGTAGGTAAAACCACAACATCAGCAAATATTGGTACTGCTCTTGCAAAATTAGGCAATAAAATTGTTGTTATCGACACAGACATCGGACTTCGTAACCTAGATTTACTTCTTGGTCTTGAAAACAGAATTGTTTACACAATTGTTGATGTTGTTGAAAAAAGATGTAAGCTAAAACAAGCCCTTGTAAAAGATAAAGGAAATCCAAACTTGTGCCTACTTGCAGCTGCACAAACTAGAGACAAATCAGCACTTAATGCGGAACAATTGCTTGAAATTTGCGCAGACCTTAAACGTGATTTCGATTATGTTTTAATTGACTGCCCAGCAGGTATCGAACAAGGTTTCCAAAACGCAGTTGCAGGAGCTAGCGAAGCCATCATTGTTACAACTCCAGAAATGAGCGCTGTGCGTGATGCAGACAGAATTATTGGTTTATTAGAATCAAAAGAAGATGTTAAAAAATACAAACTCCTCGTAAACAGAGTTCGCCCTAATATGATTAAATCAAATGAAATGATGAGCGTTGAAGATGTTGTAAGCATCTTATCAGCAGAGCTTATTGGTGTAATTCCTGAAGATACAGGTATCATCACTTCAACAAACAAAGGTGAGCCTATCGTAAACAACGAAAAATCCCTTGCAGGACAAGCTTATTTTAATGTTGCAAGAAGAATTTTGGGCGAAGATATCCCATGGCTTGATATTGACCAACCAAAAACATTAGTCGGAAAAATCAAAAAATTCTTCCAAAAGAAAGTGCAGGGCTAAGATATGAAAGATGGAATGAAGGATATTTTTACGGAACTTTATAATAAAGTTATGAGCTTCTTTATTCAACAAGAAGAAGTTGACCCTACAAAAAATTTGGCAATAAACAGACTTAAAACTGTCTTGATGCAAGATAGAGTTGGTTTTTCAGAACGTGCAATTCAATCCATGAAAGAAGAAATGCTTGAATGTATTGCAAAATATATGGAAATTGACGAAGATAGCTTCAATCTTCAAATTGATGCGAACGAAAATGCTACGATTTTGAATTTGAGCATTCCTGTGCTACGTGCTCGTGATGACGAAGAGATTGACGCTATTGTTAAACAAAAAGAAGAAAGAACTCAAATCAAAGCGGAAGAAATTGTTCTTGAACTTGAAGAAATGATTAAAGACAGAGCAAAATCTCTTGCGAAGAAAATCGCAGAAGAAGGCGAAGAAATTCTTGATGAAATTTCGGATGAAAACGAAAACGAAGAAGAAAACACAGAAAGAAGCGAACTCGAAGAAAAAGTTGAAGAAAAAATAAAAGAAAAAATTGAAGCTGCAAAAGAAGAGTCTGAAGAAGAAGAAGAAGAAGAAACTGAAGACTCCGAGGAAGAAAGCGAAGAAGCAGACGAAGCAGACGAAGAAGAAATAGAAGAAGAGGCAGAAGTCGAAGAACCTGTTGAGGCAACAGAAGAAAAGGCTGAAGAAAAAACGCCAAAATCTAAAAAATCAAAATCCAAAGAGGAATAAAATGCAAGAAATTAAAGATAAAATCAGAAACATTAAAGACTTTCCAAAAAAAGGAATTGTTTTTAGAGATATTACAACTGCAATTAAAGATGCAGAAACAATGAAAAAAATCATTGATTATTTTGTTGAAAAATTTAAAGACCAAAAAATTGACTATGTTGCAGGCCCTGAAAGCCGCGGTTTTATCTTTGGTATGCCTGTTGCATATCAACTTGGTTGCGGTTTTATTCCAATCAGAAAACCTGGGAAACTACCTGCAGAAACAATAAGCATTGAATATGATTTAGAATATGGCACAGATAAAATCGAAATGCACAAAGATGCAATTGAGCCGGGCTCAAGAGTTCTTCTTATGGATGACCTTCTTGCAACAGGCGGAACTGCTGCAGCTTGTGTTGACCTTATAAACAGCGTTGGTAAAGTTGTTGGCGCAGGCTTTATGATTGAGCTTGTTGGTTTAGGCGGAATGGAAAAACTGCCATCTGATATTCAAATCGAAACTTTGGTTAAATTTGATGAGAATTAATAAATATATCGCATTATCATCGGATTACTCAAGAAGAAAAGCTGATGAGCTAGTTATAAGTGGCGCCGTTACAGTAAATGGCGAAATTATCACGCAACTTGGCTGGGAAATAAGGAAAAGGGATGTCGTTAAGATTAACGGCAAAATTGTGCACCCACCAAAAGAATTTGAATATTGGAGATTTTACAAACCCGCAGGATATATCACAACCAAATCCGACGAAAAAGGCAGAAAAACAATTTATGATATTTTACCTGATGAGGTAAAGCACCTGAAAGCAATCGGAAGATTGGACAAAGAAAGTACGGGGCTTATAATTCTCACCAACGATGGTGATTTAATCAATCAACTTGCTCACCCTTCAGTTAAAATTCCAAAAAAATATAGAGTGACAACAGATGGCGATATTAAAGTTGAACATCTTCAAGAATTTGCAAAAGGAATTAAAATTGAGGGCAAACTTGCTTGGTGCGATTCTGAAATTTTAGAGAAAAATAAAGGAATAACAACTCTTGAAATTACATTATACCAAGGCTTAAACAGGCAAATCAGAAAAATGTTTGCGAGCTTTGGTTTCAAAGTTTTATCCCTCAAAAGAATAAGTCATGCAACAATAACACTCACAGGTTTAAAACGAGGCGATTGCAAAGTCATTAAACCAAAACAAATCAAAATGCTCAAAAGTTACATCGAAAAATTAAGTAAATAAAATTAAAGCCTCAAGAAAAGATAAGTATCAAATCTTGAGGCTTTAAAATTACAAGCTATCAAAATCAGTTATCTTCTGCCACTTTGCATCACCTTTAATTAAATCGTTTTGACTTGTTGCAACGAAAATATCTGCAACAGGATCAGGAAAAAATGCAACTGCAAGGTTTGAAGTAACTCCTTTTTTCTCATAATGCTCCGACATTTTCTTTAAAGCATTAATTTGGTTTTGAGTAAGGATAGCTTTATAGGCACCATGTTTTGTATATAATTCATCGCTTGATAGTTCAAAACATTTTTTAGGCTCTGGAATATTGCCCTTAAAAGACATGAACCCTTGTTTTGTTTGTAAACTTTTTGCATATGGTGTATAGAAATTAATTTTAGATATTAACATGATTTTTCCTTTCATTAAATGTTATGCATAGCAAAATTCACACTAAATAAAATACTGAATAATCCTGAAAGGGTCATTTTATTTAGTGCTTAACAAATAATGAAAAAACGCAAAATAAAACTACCAAGTCCCTTCCAGGACCATACGGCAGCGATTAATATAAAACTTTTGCGCTAAATTAATCATTTTTAAACATTCCCGAGTTTGTATATTACATTATTTTTCAAACTTTTGCAAGAGAAATATTTTTATAAATATATTAAGTAATGTAACAAAATAAAACAAAAACCTAAAGTTTAACTGTAAACTCTCCGATAAACAATATGTAAGGAGATAAGAAACAAGATGACAATGGGTTTGGTAAATATCAATAATTCATCTAAATGGGCAAATGTTGATTTAGCTGCAGCTCAAAAAGTTAGCGAACAAATTTTGCAAAGAGCTCAAAACAACGCTACAATCAACACTTCAAGAGTTGCTCAAGTAAGAGAAATCCAAGGCATTGATTTTTACTCAAGAGCTACTTCAATCGAAGCTCAAAGACAAATCGCAATTTCTAATCTTGGTCTTAATGTTCAAACTCCAAACCAAATCGGCACTTTAAACTCACTTGCTGCAATGGGTGCATACAAATCAGACGCAGCTAAAGCAGTGAACGGAAATATGACAGTTTCAATTTCTGAAGGTGTTAACAAAGAATTTGAAACAAAGTTCACTCCAGATTCAATGATGGAAGTTTTCCAAACAAATAAAGACAAAAAAGGTTCAAACCCTTTCTCATATGAAAGCGAAGCTTCTTCTAAAAACAACGAAACAAACGAAACAGAAGGCGCAGTGCTCAGCTTCATTTGCTAATTTTCATTTTTTTCTCCTAATCCAAACCAAAAATCACCTCGTATTACGAGGTGATTTTTTAATTAGTTTAGTCAATTAATTTTTAGTTAAATCTACATCAGAGATTATATCGTATAATCTAGCATTATTTGTATTGTATGTGTATCTTTGCGGAATAGAAATTCTGCCATATCTTGAAACATTTACTGCCCACCAACTAGTTTCATTTCTTGGTTTCGGTGCTTTAAAAGCAATTGTTACGTAATCAGATTGATCTGTTCTTGTGTTGATATCGTGATTAAGGTTTGTAGAAGGATTTGTTCTTACATACCATTGGATGCCATCAATAGAAGTAAATTCCGTTTCACACCCTAAAATACCAAGTGTTGACGTCCTATCTTCTTCGAGCAAATTTATTTTAGATTTAAACAAATCACAAAATTTTCCGCCACCTTGAAAAGT
This sequence comes from bacterium, assembly GCA_017396695.1. Classification (GTDB taxonomy): domain Bacteria; phylum Cyanobacteriota; class Vampirovibrionia; order Gastranaerophilales; family Gastranaerophilaceae; genus RGIG1918. The sequence continues at coordinate 11,876 of JAFQLC010000025.1, read as the reverse complement.
ATTACCATCTAAATCTTCATAAGGTTGGGCATCTGCAAACCCGTCAGCTTGCATTCTGGAATAAATAGTTACTTCATTTGAGAAAAACGAAATAATTTCAGAAGTTGTATTATAAGCTTTTTTGACCATTAATTTCTCTTCATCTGGCCTTGCTTTAATCAAACCAGGAATCATAATCGCCGCAATAACTGCAACAATCCCAACACATATAATCGCCTCAGGCAATGTAAAAGCTTTTTTCATTTTATCTCCTAATTGTAATAATTTTCGTTTGAAATAACTTTAGTATCTTCGTGTTGACCTAAAATCTTTTTCACAAATGTCTCATCGTTAAATGTGGAAACATTGGCCAAATTTCCACTTGAATTTACACCAACTCTTGCACGAGTTTCTGTTCCATCAATTACCACGTTGCCATTCCTATAAATCAAGAAAGCAACTGTATCGACTGCTCTGCAAGCATCTAAACTATTGCATTCGAAATCGTCGCCATTTTTTATATTGGCATCAATGAATACAATCATAGGATTTGCTAAGCTAGAAAAAGTATTATTAGCCCATTTAAGCTTCCATCTGACGCCATCTGCTGTGTCGAACACGCAACTGTCATTATCTTCTTCAACGTTAGAAACATACAGCGCATCAAGCAAAATATCTTTGAATTTTTCAGGAGCATTAACTCCAGCGCCTCCAAAGGTTTCACCTGTTAAAACGTCAACACCTTGCGTAGCATCACCAAAACCATCAATATCAAACCTTCTGTAATAATAACCATCTTGAATAACGTTTGAGGTGATTTGAGCAAGGGCAGCATACGCTTTTGACGCTGCGCGAACACTTGTGTCCGTTTTAAAATCTTTTTTAACAAGAGTTGGAAGCGCAACAGCAGTGATGATTCCAAGAACAGCTATCATCACCATTGCTTCTGCAAGTGTAAACGCTTTTATTTTCATATTATTCCTACCTAATTTGTCCTTCGCTTATAATAGACCTAGCAGCAGCATTTCGGATGGTTAATTTGCCAGATCTTGAAATTTGTATTTGAACAGTGTCTGTGTCAACTCCATTTAATATTTCGCTATCGTTTGTTGGGTTAGCATCCATATAAATAAAGCGGACAAAATCATTTGCATTTCTGTGGTTAACTTCGAATCTAACCTTCACGCCATTTTTTGTATAAAAACTAGCTCGACATGGAATATCAGGTTCTACGTTATCTTCCACATAGCCTTCAGTAATGCTATTAAAATAATGTCTTAAACCAACACAAAGTTTTCCACGGTTATCTGCAAGCACGAACGATTCGCCACCATATCTAACAGTAACTCTTGTGTCGTCTGCAAGCCCGAATTCAGCGAAATCAGGATAAAGCATACTATCTGCAACAAGGTGATTAACAACCCCTGTAAGTTCAGCGTATGCATTTCGTATCATAATTTTATTTTTGTCTGGTTTTTGTTTAACTACAGAAGTTACCATAACACTTGCCAGTACACCAACTATAACAAGCGTAACAAGTCCTTCTGCAACTGTAAAAGCCTTTTTCATTATTTTCCTTTATATTACCAAGTGATAAATACTAAACCTGCACGAGCGTTTTGTTCTCTGGCGGTTGAACCACCTAGATACGTATGTGTAATTGTTGTAGTATGGTTCGGGGTAACTGTTTGAAACGCATTACCCGAATTTCTTTGAGAATCTGTTTTTTCAAAATAAACTAAAGTTGGGTCACCAAAAGCAAGTTTTCTGTTTGTGTATCTACAGTTTCTGCCATAAGCATCACAACCTGAATCATCAAGCGGCGTGTCGTATATGCTCATAAACGCTTCGTATTCTGGCTGTCCGTCAAATATTCCAGGGGTGTGAACCAATCTGTTTGAAAGCCAAAAAGCATCAACTGTGTCAGGATCATTATCTTTCATTGGATAAGTGCTGTTTAATTTTGTAAGATAGTTAACTTCAGTAATAAAGCCTGAATCCATGCAAACTCTATAATCATTCATTGTGCAACCATCAACTTGAGCACAAAGTTGAAGTCCATCCTTTTTACATGCGAGTTCATCATAAACGGGAACTATGATTTTTGAAATCGAATTACTTTTTTTATAAACATAACCACCCTGAGCTTCAACAACCACTTCTCCTTGTGCTGTTGTAACTGTTGTTTTCATTCCGGAATGACTAGATGGAGTTTTAGGTTGGTTTGCTAGTTTGTAGTCGTAAATCTGGGAATCCGAAAAAGTCATCGGCATACCAACATCGATTTTCAACCTTTGAAATTCGTTCGGGTCCGAATCGTTTAATCTATATACAGTTCTTACATATTCGCCAGGGGTCGGCGTGCAGAATGTATAATCTTCTCCTTTGCAAATTGCTCTAACAACGCCGAAATAAGAACCGTACTTGCCAGAACGATACGTAGGAACACCGCCTTCTGTGTGCGAGGCAACGGCATTTAGCATTGAAGAATTCATCATATAACCCCAGATGTTTGATAAAATATGATGTTTTCTTATTTCAGGGTCGTCATCTTCATAATCATAAGTACCAGCGCCTTCAACTTCAACAAGACTTGCAGTTCTTTGTGTACCAGTCAAATTAGCACCAGCTCCAATTGCTGTAATTGTGAACACCTTAGGTTTAGGGTTGCCTGTTGGGAAATTAAAATAACATTGACTTACTTGATGGTCAATTCTGTTTTGAGCATTATCTTCCGTTTTATTTTCAACACGAATTTCACGCATCAAGTTTCTATCTGTTGTACCATCTGGGTGAACTTGGTGATAGCAAGCATACCAACCGTGACTTTCGCTCAAAGTTCTTTTTGTGACAAGAGGAACAGTTGCGGCAGCCACTATTGATAAAATCAATAGCAATGTCATGACTTCCATTAAAGAAAAGGCGTTCAGTTTTTTCATTTTATATCCTTTTATAATTTATCTATTTTTACCAAATAACAAACACTGCACCACCTTTACCTGGTGTAGCATTTGTGCCCGCGCTAAAATTATGATAATTTGAACAAGCACCACCTGTTCCGAATGTATATAAATATTCATCATTTACAGTGCCTGTGAATATTGTAGGTGCACCACTATTTGCAGCAAGTTTTAAGAAGTCATGCATATCATTAGCGCATCTTGGTGCAAGGTCATTCATGCCAACCATAATCTTATTACTAGCTTCCGTTGCAATCATTGTTCCGCCTTTATAGTAATCGTTAAATGCATCGGCTCCGTTATTGCCAGCAAAAGTGCTTTGAACTTCATCACCTGAAGCTGTTGGAACGGTTTTTGTAACATAATTTTTAAATCTTTGTTCGCTAAATAATTGTCTTGGTTCGTTGTATTCTGTCCAATTGTCGGTATTGCGATCTTGCATGATTTCATTACATTGGGCTTCGGTCTTACCTGCGCATTTTGTTGCTTTTGCATCACTCAATTTTTGTGTTGCTAATTTGAATTCACTGCCTTCAAATCTACATGATTGACTATCATCGCAACCAATATCTTCAAGAGGAATTGGCCCCATTGGGTAATAATGATTTCTACTATATCCACCTCGAACTTCTGCCAAAGTTTCAACGTTACTGTTGCCAACACCAAAAACTTCAGTAGTAACACCGTTAGCATCAACTCTTGTTGGAACATAAAGAAGCCTACTTGGACTACCTTCTCTATTTGTGGAATCACCTAATGCTTGAGACTCTATATCTGCACCCCTAATTTGCGCACCCAACCCTGGATATAGACGATAAATTCCAGGACGTGTGAAATCAAGATTTGTATATGTTGCAAAAAAACCAGAGTCTCCTGGACGGTTATATTCTGCCCATGTAGGGCCGTTTGACATAAAGCCAAAACCACCACCGCCTATCATTGCAACAGTTCTTGCGGTAGAGCTTAATGTTTCAGTTACGTCCATGGCACAAAACGGACCATCAATGCCACTAATCGGAATAGGAGTGTAGTTAAAGTGCTCCGTAGCCGCTTCTCTTTGCCCGTTATAATATAATTTCATATTACCTATGCCTTCCGACACCGGAACACCATTTAAGGTTGTTGGAGTTGCACCTGGGCCCAAACTTTCGATATAAAGCGTTTCAGGCTTGCCAATTTCCATAGACATTGCAGCAATAGCACCAGTGTTTGTGATGTAGCACCCCATGATGTGATGTGCCATATCAGCGGCTTTTTTTGTTTTTTGACCTGCAAAAAGCTTTATTGACATTGTTGCAATTGCAGATATTATGAGCATTGAAATCATTGCTTCTGCAAGCGAAAAAGCTATTTTTTTTAGTTTTTCTTTTTTGATTACCATATAATTACTATCGCTCCGTTATTGCCATTTGTAGCTTTTGTGAAGTTTGGAACTCTGCCGTCACGTTTTGTTGTAGATGAATCGTCAAGGAAAGTTGCTGAAGCTCGTGAAAGCTGATCATATCTTTGTTTGAACGCTCTAGCAAAACTGCCGTTACCAAGGAATTCTTCATTTACTTGACCTTTTGAAGTATCGTAAATAAATTTATCAAAACCTTTAACAACATATTTACCCTCAGTTTTACTCCAAGGATTTTTTTGGTTAGGTCCAATATATGTAGTTTCTAATTTGATTTGGTCTCTTATTGCTTTACTCAATAAGAATCTATCAGGGAATACATTTGCGTATGCACCATCTCCGCCAAGCCCCGGCATATCTTTATAATCTTCACCTGTTTTTACGGAAACACTGTCTAAATATTGCATATTTGCCATAAGAAGAGAATTATATGTTGGTTTTTTCATAATGTCATGGCGGGCCATACAACCTGGTTGGCTTGGATTAAAGGTACCTCTGTGGCTAAACACCATACAAGGACCAACCCAAGTGTCATTTAGCTTATCGCTTGCGCCTTTGGCGCCACCTTGGGCAGACAATATAACTTTCCCGTTTTCGTTTTTAATAGTTGTTGGTTTGCCGTTAGCATTTTCGCCACCACTTACAACACCGCCAAGCCCAGGAATCAGAGTAAGCTCTTCGTCAATTTTAGGATATGCCGCTTGTCTTACTGCGCCGTTTTGACCAGCAGATGCAACGAATGCTCTTTCGTATGGCACCTCTTTGATTTGACGATAGATATATAATTGCGAATTACAGTCTAATTGTTGGCTACGATGTGCAAAATTGCGTTCTATTCTTTGCTCACCTTCATAAGCAAGCTCACCTGTCAAATACCTAATTGTATATTTTTTGCTACCTTGACTGTAATTGTTGCAACAATTTAAGTGTTCGCAAGTATATTCTGAATCTGTATAAGTCGGAACATTATTTGTTGCGGTGCATGAAGCTGTGCAGCTACAAGAACCACAGGCTGAACTTGTACAAGAAGCTGTTTGAGTAATATGAGCAGGACTATTTTTAGAGCCGCCGGTATAATAATTTTTAAGAGGTTCGGAATCCGAACAAGATGCACTACCACTATCGCAAGAGGTTGAGCAACCGCCCTCTTCGCTACAAGTAGTTACGCAGTTACAAGTTGTGGATGCATAGCCACTGCATTGCGCACCCATTTGATAAATTCTTGTATCTGTTCGTGAATAAGTATTGCTCAAAGGTTGACAAGCAGTTGCAGGGTTATTTGCACTTGAGAATGTGCTTGATATATATCCTGGGAAATTACTGCTTATTGCCTCTTGAGCTGATTTTTGAGCATTTCCGCCATTTGTGGTGCTGATATCACCGTGGTGACCTCTAGGAATAATTGCATGATTGCTTACGCCATTATGTGTTACAAGTCTGAAATATACATCACCGCCATAATCGTTCAAGCTATTTGTGCCTTGTGCTTTATGGTTGTTATGTGTATTCCAAACCATACTAATTTTTGCATACCAAGGAGAATAGCTATCAATGCTTGATTTATTATATCCAATGACACGATTACTTACGTAGTTGTTTCCTCTGTAATAGAAATTAGGAAAACCTCTTTGGGAAGCTGTTTTTTCGGTTGAACCATTACATGCGTTATCATTGTATCCATTATTATTTCCAGCAGTGCCACATGTAAAGCTTGTACCTGATAAATATAATTTACTATCACAAAAACCAGTAATATATCTATTTAGTCCAGCTTGGTCAACTGAATCATTCGTTGTTAAGAAGCTATTTCCAGCATAAGCGCCACGAAGAATACCGCTGTGTGTTGAATAATCATATGCATCGCCTGCAGCACCAGCAGCAGAATATTTTTTAGTACCCATACAACCACTTGTTTGCGTAGGGTTATTTAAGCAAGCGCAAGAAGAAATACCTGATGGTGCTTTGATATGATATGTTATATCTCCACTGTTTCCAACTTGATATTTGCCTGCAATAGCATAATATTTATATATAGCTTGGAAAATATCCTCTTCAGGAAGATCATCTTCCATAAGTCTATTTCTGCCGTCATAAGGCTTAGTGGAGCGATTGAGTGAACATAGCCTTGGACCTATGTTATATACAGAGATGTAGTCAGCATTAGAGCGGTTTTCACGACTCACTACTTCACAGAATTGTTTACCTGCGGCAGCGTGATTTTGACATCCCCTTGTTCTCACCCCATTTTTATAATAGAAGTTCGGACAATTGCCTTCATGGTAACCCCTGCAATTGCCGCAACTATCCGTATACCATCTGTAACAAATCTTATTTTCTTCTTCTTTTTGCCCGTTCCAGTTCCATGCGTTTAGACCACCTGTGTTCGATAGAGTTCCAAATTTTAATCTGCCATGATCCATGAGATATTTTATATGATTACTCTCAAGGGTATCATTTGCAGAAACACCTTGATTTAAATATCTTGTTAAATCGGCATCGGTATCATGAGTGTTATATGTTCCACCTGCACCGCCACCGCCGATTGCAACAATTTGGAAGTTTTTAGCACCTTTTGCGTAGTTAGCATTAGGGTTAAAGACGCATTTCCCACCACTTGCGGCAGTTCTTGTTTCTTCGCCGTCTTTTGTTCTTATATGCTGCATCAATCTGCCACTAGAATCGTAATAGCATTCAAAAAGACCAATATGCCCTGCAACTGCCCTTTTTTGGATGTCTTTTTTCATTGCAAAAGGAATTGCGGCACAGATGATAATCGCCATAATTAATGTCGTTGTCATCAATTCAATCAAAGTAAATGCTTTGTATTTTCTGCAATTCATTACCATATAATTACCCCTTAGAAATACTAATAAAATCCAAACAAAAGGCAGCCAAAAGGCGAAGTTTTAAATTTAAAGCCTCTCTCACTCGTTTTTTCCATCTTTAAAAACATACTATAGCAGCCACCTATAATAAATTACACATGTAAATTTTATATACCCACTATATCAATTTTTGTAACACAAATCAATAAAAAAATGTCAAAAAAAGTTACAAAACTAAAAAATGTGGTATAATTCGTATAAAAGGTGTATAAACGGAGAAAAATCTTGAAAAAATTAGCTTTCACGTTAACTGAAATTTTAATTGCTTTAGGTATTATTGGGGTTATGATGGCACTCGCCGTAAGTATAGTAAAACCACGTGAAATTCAGTACAAATATCAATTCCAACAGGCACAAACAACTTTGTCTGACTCTGTTCGTGAAGCAATATTAAGAACGAAATATACACACCACAGGTTTCCAAAAAGCACAATTAACGATGTTAGACCAGTTATGCAACTATGCAAAGGCTTAAATGAAACATTAAACACAACAAGGGCAACAGACGCCATAGGAAACGAAAGCGACACAAGCGCTTATTTGGGTGCAGCGAGAAACAAAAGCCAATGCAAAATTGAAACATTAAATGGTATGGTATTTTACATATGGGGTCCGGGTGGCAATGGGCAGCCTATTTGCAGACTTCATGTAAAAAGAGATGATGCAGGTAATATACTCTCATCTATTCCTGTTGCTTCATTTGTTGCTTTTGTTGATATTGATGGAAAAGGAAGCTATTACTCTCCAAATAAACCAATCCCAGGCAATGTCACAGCAGGCAATGAATCTTTTGCGCTTGGCAATTTACCAGGTTTTCTTATAGATGAAGATTATAGCGCAAGGCCACTAATTTTAACTGGGCCAAGCTACGCGCAACCTGGACCTGCTGAATGTGGAATACCAATTAACTAATTTACACAAGAACCACGTAAATAAATGGATTGTTACCACTTCTTAAACACAAAAAATGCTGCAAGAATAATAAACGCGAAACCTACAAGGTAATTCCATTTTAGGTTTTCTTTGAGATAAAAAATAGAAAACACGCAAAAAACAATAAGAGTAATTATTTCTTGAATTGTTTTGAGTTGTGCTGCGTCAAAAAATTCGTGTCCAATTCTATTTGCGGGAACCTGAAAACAATATTCAACAAAAGCAATCCCCCAGCTTACAAGAATAACAATCCAAAGCGCACTGCTTTTAAAACGCAAGTGCCCATACCACGCAAAAGTCATAAATATATTTGAAATTGTAAGTAAAATTATCGGCGTTAAACTTTTAAACATACAAAAATTATATTATAAAAAAATTATGCCTTATAATATTTTTATAAACTAAAAGAGGCTTTTTATGTTTACATTCTTATTTGGAATCTTAATTCTTATTTTAGGTTACATTTTTTATTCAAAAATTGTGGTAAAAAATTTCGCACCAACAAATGCTGAAACGCCGGCGCACAAAAATTATGACGGAGTTGATTTTGTGCCGATGTCAAAATGGCGAAATATGCTAATTCAACTCTTAAATATAGCAGGAATTGGGCCAATCTTAGGGGCAATTCAGGGGATTTTATTTGGGCCAATTGCATTTATTTTAATTCCAACAGGCTGTATTTTAATGGGTGCAGTGCACGATTATGCAACAGGAATGCTATCAATTAGAGAAAATGGGGCACAAATTACAGGGCTCATTGAAAAATATTTAGGTAAAGCCGCAAACAAATTCTTTTTAGCACTTGTTGTTATTATGCTTGTTATGGTATCAAGCGTGTTTTTATATAGTTCAGGAGATATCATTGCCGCAGAATGCTTCAAGGTTCGAGATTTTTCACTAACCAACCCGATTATGGTTGTTTTGTATTCTGCAGTTCTTCTTTATTTTATTGTTGCAACATTATTCCCAATAGATAAAATTATAGGAAAGTTTTACCCATATTTTGGTGCACTTTTAATTTTGGGCACAGGGCTTATTTTACTTGGTTTTATAACGCACGGCATAACATTAGAAGAAATTGATTTTCATAATTTAAACAAACACCCACAAAATTTAGCGCTTATTCCGATATTTTTTATGACAGTGAGTTGTGGATTGCTCTCAGGTTTTCATTCAACTCAATCAACAATAATTTCAAGAGCAGTTGATAAAGAAAAAGACGCTAAAGAAGTTTTTTATGGAATGATGTGCCTTGAATCACTAATTGCAATGGTTTGGGCAGCTGGCGCTATGCATGTTTATGCCAACGGGCTTGTGCCTGCCGATATGGTTGGAAAAGTGAATGTTGTAAACATAGTTACAAACAATTTTGTGCCAGCAATGCTTACTTGGATTATAGCTTTTGCAGTTGTTGTGCTTCCAATAACATCTGGCGATACTGCACTTCGTGGCGCAAGAATTATAATTGCAGAAACTTTTAAAATTGACCAAAAAAGCGTTAGGAACAGGGTTTTAACGGCATCTGTTCTTGTAACACTTGTGGTTGCGGTTTTAATTTATGCAAAATTAGATAACGAAAAATTCTTTCTTGTGTGGAGATATTTCACATTCTGCAACCAGTTAATCTCAATTCCAGTACTACTTGTAGCTTCAATTTACCTCTATAAAACAAAGAAAAATTTCTTGATTACATTTATTCCTAGCGTATTTATGAGCTTTATGGTTGCAAGCTTTATATTAAACGCTAAATTTGGTTTTAATTTAAACTTAAATTTATCATACACAATTGCTGGAATAATTTGCCTAGCAATTGTTTGCGTATTCTATGTAAAAATGAAAAAATTGAGCAGAAACTAACGCTTCGCGCACTTCGCAAACATCAACCCAATCAAGAGCACGAGAATATTCTTGAAGCTCTGAACAGGTTAGCTCAATTGCGCTATTATCGCTTCCACAAGCAGGATACACTGTTTCAAACCTTTTAAGTGAACTATCAAGATAAATTTTAACATCTGGGTTCACACCAAAAGGGCAAACTCCGCCAACTGCGTGCCCCACACGAGGCTCTACAAGCGCAAACTCAAGCATTTTTGGTTTAACACCAAAATATGCTTTAAATTTTCCGCTTTTAACTTTTACATCGCCTGCGCAAACAACAAGAACTGTACCGCCTAATACATCAAAAGATAAAGTTTTTGCAATTCTTGCAGGCTCAACCCCTGCTGCATCTGCCGCAAGCTCTACTGTTGCAGAAGATGTTTCAAATTCTAAAATTCTATCTTGAGCGCCAAATTGCGCCAAATGCTCTCTTGCTTTATCTATTGCCATTATAAGCTAGTTTTCCTTAACAACAGTTGTAATTAATTCACCGTAATTATCCACGTTTCCGTTTGATTCTTCGATTGAATATTTAACATTAGGATTTTTTGCAACTTCTTTGTCAGCTCTTTCGTATGCTTTATCCACATCTCTATATTCGCCAATTAATCTTTTTGAATCAAACAAATTTTCTTCTTTTACATAAACATAATACATAACAAATTCTCCTTTGGTTATATTTTAAAACAAAAATAAGAAAGATATACTTTAATGAAAATAATTATTAGACAGTTATTTTCCATACAATATTCTAGGGCTACCCCACGGAAGCCGTGTTTTTCTTTTTCGGTTCACTTTTTCTTTTTGCATCGGCGTTTGAACAAAAAGAAAAAGTGAAGAAAGGCAAAATTTCAAAAAAATCACAAATAAAAATTGAAACTAAAGGCTCGCTCGTTAAAATCTAGTGCGTCGCACTACGATTTTAACTTCGCTCGCATAAAAAAAGGGAGTATAGAATTTCTAAACCCCCATTTCCCCATTAAAATCTTTCTCTAGTACTCGATACCTCTCCTTGCCATCACGCCGATATCGAAATAGTGTTTAACAGGTTGCATTTCTGTTACTAAATGTGCCATTGCAACAAGCTCTTGAGGAGCGCGTCTTCCTGTCAAAACAATTTCTAAGTTTCTCGGCTTGTTCATCAAAACTTGTTTCACATCTTCAAGTTTTAACATTCCAAGGTCTAAACAAATATTGATTTCATCAAGAATAATAAGGCCATATTTACCGCTCAAGATTGCATCCTTAGCGATTCCCCAGCCTCTTTTTGCCTCTTTGTAATCTTCAATATTTGTGTTGTGAGAATAGCAAACTCTGTCCAAGCCACATTGAACAACATCTAAGTTATCCGCAAAGCGACCTGAAGATGCAATTTCTCCATATGTTGTACCCTTATCACCCTTTGTAAATTGAATGATAAGAACTTTCCAGCCATGTCCCAGTGCTCTTAATGCCAATCCCAACGCTGCTGTGGTTTTGCCTTTTCCATCACCTGTGTAAATTTGTATGTAACCGTTTTCTAACAATTATCCTCCTTGTCGGGATTTATTTGGATTCGATACCTTACATAATATAGTATCTGAATAATTTTCCTTGGGCAAATTTATTTTTATATCTAACTGAATATAATGTAATTTTACACTTGTAGTTTCATTATTTCCTCGTATTTTTGAAGGATTTTGAGGTTTTAATTTTGCTTAACAAAAGATTTACATAAATATTTCTCAAAAAAACTTAACTAATACTTGACAGCGCCATGCTACTTTAAAAAAACCTATATTTTAAAAAATAACCAGTCTTTCAAAAAGCAACTCAAAATCATGATTTTTCATGCTTTGTTGC
>JAFQLC010000024.1 GCA_017396695.1 bacterium | reverse complement strand
TTGGTGTTGCAGCAGGTGTTTCATTATGTAAAACAGGTGCCTTACTTGGCTCTGTTGGTGGACCAATCGGCGCTCTTGTTGGTGGCGTTGCAGGTCTAGCACTAGGTGCACTTGCAGGTAAAGCATTCGCAAGAAGCTAATTACTAGACAGATATTTTAAAGCCCTGTTTCACAGGGCTTTTTTAATGCTTAAAAATTAATATTAGATATGACCTTAACTGCTGGTTCAAACCTGGGATTTAAACTTGCGGATTTTTTATAATATTCAATAGCTTTATCATCATTTCCGATAAAATCTTCAAATTCTGCAAGTTTCCAATAATAATAAAAATTAAAATCACCAAGATAAGTGGCAAGCTCAAGTAAATTCAAATTATGTATTTCACTTCCACGAATAGAATCAACCAACTCAAGCAAATAAAAAGAATTACAAGGATTTTTCTTAAGTGCAGCCCCTAAATAATGTAATTTTAAATTATTATGAGCATTTTTATAGTCCCTTTCCTCTTTTAGGGTTAAATTTTTAAAATTAGCATTGTTTAAAATTCCAATCGCCAGCTGATAATTTTCATCCACAAAAGAAGGAGGAAGTTTTGCTATTTCCTCTGTGAGCTTTTTGGCTTTTTTGTTCTCGTCTAAAATAGTGTTAGTTAAAATCAACTTAGAATAAACTTCAACTTCTTTAAGTTTTAAAGCTTTTTTATAATTTTCACTAGCTGATATGTAATTAGCATTTATAAAATGCAAATCACCAAGCGCATCTTGGGTATATGGACTTTTAGGGTTATGGATATTCATTTTATCCGCAATTTTTTGAGCGACAGAAACTTCTTTTAAATTAATTAGCGATTTAAAAAGCAAATGGTTCAATCTTAAGTCTTTGTCATTTGCTAAAAGTCCTGCACGAAGCACCTCAATTGCGCCATAAAAATCATTATGCAAATAATAAACAAGGCCTTCATAAAACATTTTATCTGCAACATTTTTTGAAAGTTTTGCTTGCGCTACATAGTGCAGCTCTAAAAACTCTTGCTTTAAAATCTCATTTTTAAAACCATATTTTTTAACTAGCTGGAGTGTCTTTTTGTGCTCGCCTCTGGCGCTTAAGATTTTAGCCTGATAAAGCTTATAGAGCAGATTGGTGTCGTTAATTTTCATCGCTCTTTCGATATACTGCAAACTTTTATCAAATTGCCCGAGTTCATAAAAAGCGCAAGACATAACATAATTTGCATAATCGGAATTTTTAATCAAATCACTTTGCTTATTCAAATCAAAAGAAGCTTCCTGTGGCATATTCTCTTGATAAATTAATGATAAAGACTTATGCAATATATTTTCTTGCTCTTCGGAAAGTGTATAAGAAACGCCATATGCCTCTTTTATTGCTATAATTTGGTTTTTAAAATGCTCATGTTTTGTAATTTCAGCTAGAACATCCTGCGCAAGCACAAAATATCCATTAGCATACAAAAATTTAGCAAAATTCAATCTTTGGTAACCATTTTTAAGAGCAAGAGAAATTTTCTTCAAATCTTCTCTTGCAGCAAGCGGGTTTCCTTTTTTTGTTTTATAAACAACTTGCTGAAAATTATCTATCAAAACATCGGTTCCACTTCCTTGTTGGATGACATCTTGCGTCAAAATATTATCCACAATCGAAAACAAGTCGAAAGAAGTTTTATCCTCAATTGCAAAAGAGGACTGCGAAAAAAGAAGCAAAAAGAACACTGCAATTATTTTTTTAACTTCTTGCATAATAATATTCTGAGAAAATTTCAACAATTTGTTTTTCTTTGTCTGATTTATCATCACCCAATAAAATATAATCATGAATATTTTTTAGATTATATTTTGCAAGTATATCAACATTTCTTAAATCAACCTGAATATCGGTCCCGTCAATAAAAATTTCAACAAGCTTATCCAGTGTGATACCTAAAAATAAATCAACTAAATTTGGATCAAAATGCTTGCCTTTTGAATCAATTAATATTCCAACCGCTTTTTCAATTTCCATTCTGGAACGATAGTGCCTTTTAGAAGTTATTGCATCAAAAACATCGGCAACCGCCAAAATTCTTCCGCCAAGAGGAATATCTGTTTCTTTAGCACCTCTAAAATATCCAGAACCGTCAAATTTTTCATGATGACTTGAAGCAATGTCCACAATATCTTTGAATTCGCCTGATGCATAAACCTTGCTTAAAATCGAATGTGTTAAATTTGCATGTTGTTTAATGTTTGCATATTCTTCATCAGTTAATTTGCCTTCTTTTTGCAAAATTGAATCTTTAACACCAATTTTTCCAATATCATGCAAAAGTGCTGCTTGTTTAATTGTGTCAATTTCTTTTTCAGACATTCCGAGCGCTTCTGCAATTAAAACAGAATACATTGTAACTCTCTTTGAATGACCTGAGGTAATCTTATCACGAGCATCAAGAGAAGCTGATAAAGTATCAATAAAGCTCGACATAAGCTTAGATTGTTCTTCAATTAGCCTTTGCTGCTTATCAAATAATGCAGCGTTATCTAGTGCAATACCAGCTGTTGCACCAATCGCAATAAGAACATCTTCATCTTTTTGGGTAAAGCTACCCTCTTTTTTATTCAAAACTTGGAATACGCCAACAATTTCGTGCTTAATGTTTACAATTGGCATACAAAGCACATTTCTTGTTTTATATTCTGTTTTTTGGTCAATTTCTTTGTTGAATCTGCTATCAGAATAAACATCATCAATGTTTACAGTTTCACCGGTCTTTGCAACGTAGCCTGCAATTCCTGAATTAACAGAAAATCTAATTTCTTTTAATTCAACACCAGTTGCAATTTTAGACCAAAGTTCTTGACGTTCTTCATCAAGCATAAAAACTGTACAGCGGTCAGCATTTAATGCATGTCTAATTTCTTGAGCGATAATATTTAACAAATTATCCAAATTTGTTTCAACAGATATTGTTCTTCCAACCTTCAATAATGCTAAGAATGGGTCCTCAGCAGGATTAGGTGGAATAAAAGTCATTTGATTTGATGCAATTTTTTCAGTTTCAAGTTCTCTTTTTAACTTCAAAATAAAGCCATTTACTTCATGCATAGAAACTGGCTCAAAAAGTGTTTGCAAGCTTTGAGACGCAATAAAGCTTTCAAGAGCCAATTCTGAATTTTTGTTCAAATATTCAACATAACCTTGAGCAATTAAATTAAACTTATTTGCAAGAGCTGAATTAACAGATGTTGCAAGAAATTTGGCATCATTTAAAAGCAGAAGTGTTTCATAATATGATTTTTGCCCTTCTTTCATCTGACACATTGCAAGCAAAGACATCGAAATTGAAGCCAATTCAAAATTTTTAATTGCGACAAAATATTTGTGAAATTTTTTAACTGTTTCAAGCTTATCAAATTTCCCATTAGTTAAAAAATCGCTATAACAAGAATCTAAGAAATTTATTTGCTCAGCAGTTGTAATATTTTCTACACTATCCATATTTTTAAGCATAAAATACCCTTTAATATAGATAAATTATACTTTATTTTTTAAATTGTGTCGAATATTTTTGTGATAAAATAGAGTTAAGAAATGGAGAAAAAAATGGAAACTACAACTCACACAAACATTAGAGACACAAGAATTCAAAAACTCGCAGATTTAGTTGATATGGGCGTCAATCCATACCCATATTCATACGATAAAAATGCCAGTGCAAACGACTTACAAGAAAAATACGAAAATCTTGAAGCAGGCGCAGAAACGGAAGAAGAATATAGCGTTGCAGGAAGAATTATGGCAATGCGCAACTCTGGTATGTTCATTGATCTTATGGATTCATCAGGCAAAATTCAAGTTTTCTGCCACAAGGATAATTTAGACGAAAAACAACTTAAATTAATAAAATTATTTGACGTAGGCGACATTGCCGGCTTCAAAGGAACAATCAGAAGAACTCCACGTGGAGAACTTACAATCAAAGCAAAAGATGTGAAAATGCTTTCAAAATCACTTCTTCCGCTTCCTGAAAAATTCCACGGTTTAACAGATGTAGATACTCGCTACCGTCAAAGATATGTTGATATGATTATGAATAAAGACGTGCGTGACACATTTAAAAAACGTTCTTTAATTATTCAAAAAATCAGAAATTACTTATGTGACCAAGGTTTCTTAGAAGTTGAAACTCCAATGCTACACACAATCGCAGGTGGCGCAAATGCAAGACCATTCACAACTCACCATAACGCACTTGATATGGAAATGTTTATGAGAATTGCGCCTGAGCTTCACTTAAAAAGACTTCTTGTTGGTGGTATTAGTGAAAAGATTTTTGAACTTAACAGAAACTTTAGAAATGAAGGTATCGACATTCGTCATAACCCAGAATTTACAATGCTTGAACTTTACCAAGCATATGTTGACTACAACGAAATGATGGTACTTGTTGAAAATATGGTATCATCTGTTGCACAAGATGTTCTTGGCACAATGAAAATAACTTACCAAGGAAAAGAAATTGATTTAACCCCACCATGGGATAGAAAAACAATGATTGGCGCAATTAAGGAATATACTGGAATTGATTTTTCTAACTTCTTAACTCCAGAGGAAGCTGCAGAAGAAGCAAAAAAACTTCACGTCGAAGTTGAAGAAAACGATTCTTGGGGCAAAATTTTGGACAGAATTTTTGAAGAACATGTTGAACCTAAATTAATTCAACCAATCCACATTATCGACTATCCACGCGATATATCTCCACTTGCAAAAGTTCACAGAGATAATCCAAGATTAACCGAAAGATTTGAAACAAGAATTAACGGTTGGGAAGTTTCAAATGCATTTTCTGAACTTACTGACCCAATTGACCAAAGAAATCGCTTCGAAGCACAAGCAAAAGCAAAAGCTATGGGTGATGATGAAGCTTGTGACATCGATGAAGACTTCATTTGCGCATTAGAACACGCTATGCCTCCAGCTGGCGGCCTTGGAATTGGTATTGATAGAATTATTATGCTACTTACTGATTCACCATCAATTAGAGACGTTATAGCATTCCCTACAATGCGCCACTTAACAAACAACTAATCAAAAGAAGAAGATAAATAATAAAGCCGAGTTGAAAATAACTCGGCTTTTTAAATATACATTCTAAATTTAGATTTTATTTTTTATCTGCAAATTCACTATCTAATCTTAAGAAAACAGGTTTAATATCTTCTTTTGAAATTAATTTTCCTGCAGGAATCATTTTAGGATTAAGCTCATCAAGTCTCATATCAATGTCAAAATTCAATTGACGAGCAATTTCAGCTGCAATATTTGGGCAGAATGGTTTAATCAAAGTTCCAACATAAACCATCAAATCAAGAACAGAATATAAAACACGACCGCATTCTTCCATTTTGCCAGCTTTTGCAAGAGACCAAGGCGCATGGTCATTTACAAATTTATTTGCTTCATCAACAACTTCCAAAATCTCAGCTGCTGCTTCTGCCACTCTGTAATTATCAAAATGCTCTTTAACTTTAAGAATTGAAGCGTGTGCAATTTCGGTTAACTCATTTGCACAGATAAATTCTTTTTTAATTTCCCCGTCAAAATATTTAACAAGCATATTTAAAGTTCTATTCAACAAGTTGCCCATATTGTTTGCAAGGTCAACATTTACTCTTTCTTTAAATTCTTCATCAGAGTAATTGCCATCACGACCTTGTGGAGTGCAAACTGCCAAATAATATCTAAGTGGGTCAGAATTTTCAAGTTCAAATGCTTGCATAATGGTGCTTGGAGACACAACGTTTCCTGTTGTTTTACTCATTTTTGCTTGGTTAATTGTAATCCAACCATGTGCAAAAATTGTTTTTGGAAGCTTAACGCCAAGGGCCATCAAAAGCGCTGACCAATAAATTGCATGGAATTTTAGAATGTCTTTACCGATAACCTGAACATTCGCTGGCCAATATTTATTAAATAAAATATCGCCAATTCCTTCAGGAGTATAGCCTAAAGCTGTAATATAGTTAGAAAGTGCGTCAATCCAAACATAAATAATTTGACTTGGGTCAGAATAAACAGGAATACCCCATTTAACATTATCAACCGAGCGAGAAACTGAAATATCTTCAATATTTTCAAGTTGATTTAAGACCTCTTGAGCACGGAATGCAGGCACAATAAATTTTGGATTATTTTTAATATGTTCCGCAATTTTATCTTTATATTTAGAAAGACGGAAGAAATAATTTTCTTCTTTTGTGATTTCAGGTTTTGTACCATGAATTAAGCAACAACCATTTTCGTCTAAATCTTTATCACTTAAATATGCTTCGCAACCTGTACAATATTTACCTTCATAACTATCTTTATAGATATCCCCAGATGAGAGAAGTTGTTCAAAAATCTTTTGAACAATTCTTTTGTGCTCAGGGTTTGTTGTGCGAATAAATTTTGAATATTCAATACCAAGTTCATTCCAAGCAGAAGAGAACAAAGCAGAATTTTTATCACAAAGCTCTTGAGGGGTAATCCCCATATTGGCAGCTGTTTTTTGGATTTTAATACCATGCTCATCGGTTCCTGTTAAGAAGAAATACTCGTCTCTTCTTTGTTTGAAATGCTTAAAGATAATGTCAGCCAAAATCTTTTCGTAAGCATGACCGATGTGCGGAGCGCCATTTACATAATCAATTGCTGTTGTGATATAAAATTTATTCATTTTATTCCCTCTTAATTACATTGCACCTTTAATAATTTCAACAAAATCATCAGCTTTTAAGCTTGCGCCACCAACAAGTGCGCCATCAATATCGCTTTGCGCCATTTGTTCTTTAATTGTTGAAGGTTTAACGCTGCCACCGTATAAAATTCTGATTTTATCCGCATTTTCTTTGCCAGCAACTTGTGCAACAACTTTTCTGATTTCAGCAATAACTCTATTAGCTTCAACGCTATCGCAAGTTTTGCCAGTTCCAATTGCCCAAATAGGTTCATACGCAATAACGCATTTTGCAACATCGGCTGGTGTAATTCCTTCTAAAGCTTTCACAATTTGAGATGCGATATGAGCATCAGTAACACCAGCTTCTCTTTGTTCTAAAGTTTCACCACAGCAGATAATTGGAATAATGCCGGCATCCAAAATTGCTTTAGCTTTGCTATTAATCATTTCATCTGTTTCGCCAAAATATTGTCTTCTTTCGCTATGGCCAATAATAATATATTCAGCTTTAAATTCTTTAATCATATCGATTGAAATTTCGCCAGTGAATGCGCCTTTTGGTTCAAAGTAGCAATTTTGAGCAGCAAGAGCTACTTTACCGCAACCGCATTTTTCAAATATTTCTTCAGAAACCGCTGGAATTGAAGTAAATACAGGTGCAACAACGATATCAGGAAGTGCTGATTTTTCAAATTCTTTTACACCTTGCATAACACCAACTACAAGCTCACGAGCTTCAGCTGTTTTATTGTGCATTTTCCAGTTTCCTGCAATAAGTGGTTTTCTTGTCATATTTTTAACTCCTTCTAATCTAATAGGTAAAGTTATTTTAGCACAAAGGAGTAAAAAAAGACATAAAAAAAACTCCCGAGTTGGGAGTAAATTTGAATAGGAAGGGAAGGAAGGTTATCGTGTTTGTATAATGTTTATCTTTAGTTTTTAGTTTAGTGTGTTATCTCTTACATATATATAAAGTATATAAAAAGATTGAGATTTCAAAACTTCATTATTTTGTTACATTTCTTTACAAAACACCAAAATCAAGTTTTTAGGCTAATATATGTCTATGACATCATATTCTGGAAAATACGATAAACACACACTAAGCACACTCAAAAACAAGCTAGAACAAGCAGGCGCAAAATTTATGCAACCTCAATATACAGAGTTTCAAGTGCGCTTAAATGGGGTTGTTGCAACTTTTTACACAAGCGGAAAACTTGTTGTCCAAGGCGCCAATATCGAAAACTTCCTTGAGGAATATTTAAACATTCAACAAAGTCCAAAAACATACGCCAATCAAGCAACACTTGCTCTTAGCTTAGATGAAAAACCTTATCCGCACATCGGCGTTGACGAAAGCGGAAAGGGGGATTTTTTTGGCCCACTTTGTGTTGCGGGTGTTTTGCTTGATGAAAAACAAGCCAAATATTTAAAAGAGCTTGGAATTAAAGATTCAAAAAAACTCGATGACAAAAAAATCTTAACACTTGCCCAAGAAGTTAAAAAAAATAGCATATACAACACAATTCACATCACCCCTAAAAAATATAATGAGCTTTATGACAAATTTAAAAACCTAAACAAAATGCTTGCATGGGGGCATTCAACTGTAATTGAAAATGTGCTTGCCCAAAAAAATGCCGACTTTGCAATTTGCGATAAATTTGGCGATGAAAAATTTATCCTTTCGGCATTAAAAGAAAAAGGGCGCCAAATCCAAATAATTCAAGAAACAAAAGCGGAAGCAGACACCGCAGTTGCAGCGGCTTCCATTCTTGCTCGTGCCGAATATGTAAATCAAATGGGCAAATTATGTTCATATTATGAAATGAATTTTCCAAAAGGTGCTTCAGATAAAGTTATTCAAGCAGGGCACGAATTTGTTTCAAAATTCGGAATGCAAGAAATGCGCTCTGTTTGCAAAGCGCATTTCAAAACATATCAAGAATTTATTTAATTCTTATTTTTCAAACCCGCCAACTTCTTCCATTTCAGCAAGCAATGCTTTTTGAAGATTAGCAGTAACCTCGTCGTCAGCTGAGTCAATTGTTAATCTTACAATTGGTTCTGTGCCTGATTTTCTAATCAAAATTGCAGTACCATTTTCAAGATATAACTTTGTGCCGTCGCCTTGTTTTTTATATTCTTTAATGTGCTCAGCGGCAGCTTTAGTTTTTGCAAAGTCAATTTTATAACCAGCCACATTATCCACTTCGCCTGTTAAATATTTATCAAAATGTTTAACGCCAGCATCTTTTGCTTCTTCATTTGCAAAACCAATTTTCTTTGCAACTGAAGTGTAGCCTGTTCCTGCTTTTTCTTTTAATTCAGCAAGAATTTGACCCAAAGGTTTGCCTTCAGCAGCAATTAATTCAAGGATTTTTGAAATTGCAACAAAGCCGTCTTTTTCTGGAATGTGGTTTCTAATTGTGAGCCCACCAGATTCTTCACCAGCAACAATTACTTCATGCTCTGTGCCTTCAAGCTCAACCATTTTGTCCCCTAAATATTTAAATCCAACAGGAGTTTCTTCAACTCTAATGTCGTATTTTTCAGGGTCTAATTTATTGAAATAATCAGCAAGAACATCAATTCTCTTACTTGTTGCACAGTTTCTAATAATCGTACCTTTATTCATGCCTTCATTTTTAATCATATGATAAGCAACAAGCATAATTACATCGTTAGAGTTGATGTAATTACCATTTTCATCAACAAGCCCAAATCTATCTGAATCACCATCAGTTGCAAGGCCAACTTTTAATTTTGCATCTGATTTTTTAACTTCTTCAGAAAGATTTGCAAGGTTTTTAGCATTTGGTTCAGGGCCTTCAACTTTTGAATCTAAAATTCTTTCAAAAGTAACGCCATGCTCTTCCATCATTCTTGGGAAGTAATAATTTCCTGTTCCTTCTAAGCCATCATAGAATATTTCAATTCCAGCATTTTTAATCAAATCATAATTAATTAATTTTTTACTATCAATATATTCATTGTATTCTTCATATGGGTCAAAATATGTGAGTTCACCACGTTTTGCGGAATTTTCAACAGGTTTACCGTCTTGTGCAACTTTAACTATATTTTCTGCAATTGGGCGAGTAACGACGTCAGTTGCAACAGCACCTTCAGATGTCAACAAGTTATATCCGCCATAAGTCCAAGGATTATGACTTGCGGTCATCAAAACTGAAAGCGGAATATCGTATTCTTTACCATAAACTGCAAGAACAGGAGACGCAGCAGGGGAAGAAAATTTGTCTTCACCTCGCATAATAGGAACTTTCACATCAATACCTTTGTCTAAAAGCGTATTTGCAATTTGCGGAATATAATTAATTGTTGCAGCTCTTGTATCTCCACCAACACCCATCACGGCGATATCGTTATCATGTGCATATTTTGCAATTGCGTTGGTCATTGTGTTGACAAATTTATCGTTAAATTTATCACCATAAATTTCTCTATACCCAGAAGTTGAAGTTTCATATTTAGCTTTCGCGGCTTTAGCATCATCAACAGATAAAAGCTCAGAATCTCTTCCTTTGAAGCTAAATGTGTCATGCGCAAGTGGCGCTAATTTTGGGGCAATGAAATTTGGTCTAAAATTTGTAATACTGCGCACTAATGGGCGACTTTGAATGCTTGATACTCTCATGTTTATTTCCCTAACATATAATATTCACAAACGATTAAAACATGAAAATAAAATAATTTGCTCTATATTTTAAAAAACATTAAGACTTAAAAAAATTTATGTCTTTTAAATCTTTACCTTCAACAACAAGCCCACATTTTGTGCAAGCAAAATACTTCTTTGTGCTATCTAATGGCGCAAAATTGTGGTTGCAATTTTCCTCCTCAAGCACCTCTTGCCGTTCTTCAACAACAGGTTTTTGAGATTTTTTTCTATTTTTTAATTTTGCAATTAGCTCAAAAATGTACATAATTTTATTATATTCTATAATTAAATTAAACGGAATAACAAAATGAAATACGAAAAATTTTTATCATCAACAGTAAATTTTCATGACTTTGCAGGCGTTGTTAAACTTGCAAACGAATTAAATGTCGGAATTGAAATCAGCAGGTTCGGAAAACTTGCCGAGCTTGACTTGAATTACAAAAAAACTCTTAAGGAATATAAAACTATTCTTGCAGATTTTGAAGGTAACCTCACGCTCCACGGCTTTTTCTCAAACTTAAATGTAGCATCTAAAGACACTGCCATTAAACAAATCTCAATCAAAAGATATTACCAAAGCCTTGAGATAGCTCAAACCCTAGGTTGCAAAAACATCGTATTTCATACTTGCAGAAACAACCTACTAAAGCACAGAGAATTTAACAATTTATACTTCAAATCAAATGTTGAATTTTTTAAAGGCTTTATAAAAGAGTTTGAACAAGAAGGAATAACTGCAACAATCGAAAACGTGCATGAACCTAATCCTGAATTTATTAGAGATTTACTTGGGGCAATTAATTCACCAAACCTCAAAGCAACTCTTGATATTGGGCATGCTAATTTACACGGGGAAATCCCAATTGAAGAATGGATAAAAACATACGGAATTATGCTTCATCACATACATCTACATAACAATTTTAAAGATGAAGACTCGCATAGCTCAATGCTAAATGGAAATATTGATTTTAAACCGATATTCAACACAATTGAAACGTTAAACATTAAACCACTCATTGTGTTTGAAATTTTTGATGAAATGGCGCTTAGGGAAAGCCTTGAATATTTCACAGAAAACTTTGAAAACTAATTCAAACTAAAAGCCACACCACTAAAAAAACCTGCGCAAAGGCAGGCAAGAATCAGAAGAGTTGAGGATTTATAAACCCATTCTAACTTTTGCCACATAAAATTTAATTGCAGAAAATAACAAGAAGAACCAAGTCGAAACGGCTATTTTTCTATTACCTGAAAGTCTTCTTCTGTTTTCAATGCTCTTGCCATAAGGTTTACGAAAATTTCTTTAGAATTTTTATCGGTATAAACCGCCTCATAAATTGCGGTTGATAAAGGCGCTTCAATATCAAGTTTTTTTGCAATTTCGCAAACCGCTTTTGATGTTTTAACACCTTCTGCAACTGAACCTAATTCTGCTAAAATATCATCTATTTTTTTATTTTTTGCAAGCATAGCGCCAACTGTGTGATTTCGGCTCAAGGGGCTAGAACATGTCGCAATCAAATCGCCCATTCCAGATAAACCCCATAACGTTGAAGGTTTTGCGCCGAATTTCGTTGCAACACGAACAATCTCTGCCATGCCACGAGTGAGCAATGCGCCACGAGCATTGTCGCCCATTCCAAGCTCATCAATAAAACCAGAAGCAATAGCTATTACGTTTTTCAAACTGCCACCAAGCTCAACTCCCACAACATCCGTGTTGGCGTATAGTCTAAACTTAGATGGCACATTGCAAGCACGCTGCACAAATTCAGCCGTTTCAATATCTTCGCAAGCAACAACTGCTGCAGTTGGGCAACCGTTCAAAACCTCAAGCGCAAGAGTAGGGCCAGATAAAACTGCTGTTTTTTGATTTGGAAGAACAGATTTAATTACCTCACTCATACGAAGCAAGCTTGGAAGCTCGATGCCTTTTGAGGCATTAACCAAAACTTGGTCATCTTTAATTCCTGCCGCTTTTAATTGTTCGCAAACAACTCTAATGGCACTTGTTGCAACGACAAGAAGAATTATATCAGCACCTTTTATTGCTTCTGCTAAATCAGAAGTGATTTGAACCTTGTCATCAAGTTGAATATTAAAAGGTTTAGTTGTTTTTTTGTGCAATCTTAACTCGTCAGGCAAGTCTTCAATTCTTGAATACCCACAAATTTCATCAAAGTTATTTGTCAAAAGCTTAGTTAAAACCAAACCCCAACAACCAAGACCAAGAACAGTCAATTTCATTTATTATATTAACCCCATTAATTTTAATTCGTTTTCGATTTTTCTATCCCTAAGGCTTGCAACCGCAAGTCTATAATATGGATTTGCAGTGTTTTGAATCGAAGAAGAAACTCTAGTAGGCATACCAAAAGCAGCGCTAGAGAGCTTTTTAGGCTTTGCTATACAATTATAATTTCGAACCGAATTAACTTTCATATTCTCACTATACACATGTCGCCTTACAAAAATTCTAGCATAGCGCCCTCAAATTTACAAGCTGGAAAACTAGATATTTGTAAAGAATAAAAATACCGTTATTAAGTTTTGTAAATGACTAAAACTCACACAAATTAAGGCTTTTCACCTGAATTATAAAAAAATCAATTATTAACTAACAAATTTTTTTATTCACATGCATTACAATCATGTAAGTTATCGTCAAAAGGAGAAATACATGACTGCAATTAACGGCATCGTTCCAAGAATGACACCAACCTCAACAGGAACAAGTGCAGTAAATATCGGAATTTACAACCCAAGCACATTTAACACACCAGCTGTTGGAGCAACCGAACAACAAGCAGCTCAAAGCTTGGCACAAAATTCACAAGTTGTAACAGCGCCTGCAAATATTTCACCAGAACAAATGCAAGCAATGATTCAAAATATAGTATCAGCTGAAGTTGCAAACGCCCTTAAGAATTTAACTTCACTGAATGCACCAAATGCGTATCAACAAACAAGCCAAGCTGATAACGGACTTGGTGAAAAAAAAAATAATGGCGTAGCGGTAACAGTTCCACCTGCTCCAAACTTTATGCCAGAAAGCGTAATGAATGGAGTTAATGCAGTTACACCAACCACTGAAGCACAAGCATCACCAGCCGAAGAAGCTGCACCGCTTGCGCCTCAAACACCTGTTGAAGAAGCACCTGCAAATTACACAAACCCTAAACAAGTTCAGCTTGAGCAATTCATTCAAGATTTAGCTTCTGAAGATTTTGCAGCCCAAAACGAAGCTTTAATTGCAATTTCTAACATAAGTCAAATGGATAAAACCCTTGCGAGTCAACTTAACACAGAAGAATTAATGACTTCTATTGCAAACATCATAAGCAAAGACACATCAGCTCTCGAAGGTCCTTCTGAAGAAGAATTAAAACTTGCAACAAAAATTAAAAACGGCGAACAACTAACTCCTGAAGAACAAGCAATATATGATGTTCGTTCTCCAAAAGAACAAGCCGAAAGAAACAAAGTTTACGCAATTTACACACTTGCTCAACTTCAAAAGAACTTAAGAGACGAAATCGACACACACAACCAATCAATTCCAGAAGGCAAAGAAACAATCGCACAAATCAAAATGCCTGAATTAATTGGTTTCAACGAAATTATGACAGCCGCTTCAAATAGCGAAGTTCCAGCAGTAAGAAAAGCTGCAATTCAAGCTATTTCTTATGTTTCAAGACCAGAAGAAGCAAACGGAACAATCCAAATACTAAGCAACTTCACAAACGATGAAGATGCGTCAGTTAAAGAAGCAGCACAAAAGGCAATTTCAAAAGCAAATTCGCCAAGCGCATTGAATACAACTCAAGCGTAAAAACAATCGAACAATGATAATATAAAAAGCTCCCGAACTTGGGAGCTTTTCTTTTGATGCATTCTAGAGAACCTTTAAAAAATTCCAAAAAACTTTCTTTTTCTGTAATTTGAAATAGTGTCAGGTAAAAGAATTGTTTTTTCTTCATATGTTTTGAGTGCCTTCAAGTAGGCTCTCATTGTGTCTATTGATGTAAAACAAGGAACAGAATACATCTCTGCAATTGTTCTTATATGGAATCCGCTTTTTTGGGAATCTCCGCCTGTTTTTGGCGTATTCAAAACAAAAGATAATCTTCCCTCCTTCATTCTTTTTTGAAGTTTATCCATCATAAATTTCTCAATCATCTTAGATGGCACACCATTTTTCTCTAAGAATTTATGCGTTCCGTGTGTTGCCATAACAAGATAACCTGCTTTATAAATATCTTGAATTATAGGTAATGCTGGATTTTTATAATGATCACTTAAAGAAATCAAAACCCTTTGCTTTGGCGCACCAAATTTATATCCGCCTGCAATAAAAGCTTTCAAAAGTGCTTTTGAAAAACAAGTGTCAACTCCCAAAACCTCACCTGTTGATTTCATTTCTGGCGCAAGCGCTGGGTCAATCCTGTTTAATTTTTGGAACGAGAAAATCGGCATCTTAACTGCAACTAAGTTTGATTTAGGGTAAAGCCCAACTGGCGCACCTAATTCACGAAGTTTATGACCAAGACAAGTTTTAACAGCTAAATCAACCATATTAATTCCCGTTACTTTAGACATAATTGGAACGGTTCTTGAAGCTCTTGGATTAACCTCAATCACATACAAAACACCGTTTTTGATAATAAATTGAATATTCATCAAGCCTTTAATATTAAGTCTTTTTGCAATGCTTTTGGCGCAATCTGCCATTTTATTTTGCAAGCTTTTTGGGATGTTTTGACATGGGTAAACAGACATTGAATCGCCAGAGTGAACACCCGCTCTTTCAATATGCTCACAAATTCCTGGAATTAAAACATCAACGCCATCTGAAACACAATCAAGCTCAGCTTCCAAACCTTCGATATATTGGTCAATTAAAACTGGGTGTCCGTCTGAAAACTTGAAAGCTTCTTCAATATATGAAATTGCCTCTTCTTTTGTGTAGCAAAGTTGCATTCCGCGTCCACCAATAACATAACTTGGACGAATAAGAACAGGGAAGCCAAGCTTATCAAGTGCCTTCATTGCCTCGTTAAAGTTTTTAACCCCAAGCCCCATTGGTTGTTTAATTCCAAGCTCTTGAAGTAACGCGCTAAACAATTTTCTATCTTCCACAACATCAATGCTATCTAATGATGTGCCTAAAATTTTCACCCCTTCATTAGATAAGCTTTGCGCAAGGTTGATTGCGGTTTGCCCACCGAACTGAACCATAACACCTTCTGGGCGCTCTCTTTTTATAATGTTTAAAATATTTTCTAGCGCCATAGGCTCAAAATATAACCTTGTTGCAACATCAAAATCAGTTGATAAAGTTTCAGGGTTAGAATTCACCATAATACTCTCATAGCCTTGATTTCGAATTGCAAAACTTGCATGCACTGAACAATAATCAAACTCAATGCCTTGCCCGATTCTAATTGGACCAGAACCAAGCACCATAATCTTTTTCTTTGGTTCAACTTTGTTTAGAATTTCTTCATATTGAATATCTTCTAAATCACAGTTTTCACCATATGTTGAATAAAAATATGGAGTTTTTGATGCAAATTCTCCCGCACAAGTGTCAACCAAACGGAATGATGCTTCGATTTTATATTTTTTCAAATCTGAATGTTTAACCCCAGAACATGCCACAATTTCAGAATCTAAGTACCCAAATTCTTTTGCATCTTTATATAGCTCAGGGCACATTGGTTCAGTCTCGAGCCTTTTTTCAACAAGAGTTATATTTTTGATTTCATTGATAAACCAAGGGTCAATTTTTGTAATTTTATTTAATTCAGAAATATCAAAACCTCTTGAAATTGCCTCTGAAAGCCTAAAAATTCTCATATCATCTTGAATTTCTAAATCCTTCATAAGCTCTGCATCAGATAATTTCTCAAACTTGTAGTGCAAAATTCCAGTTCTTTTATTTTCCAAACTTGTAATTGCTTTTTTGAAAGCCGAAGCAAAAGTTCTGCCAATTGCCATAACCTCACCTGTTGCCTTCATTTTAGTTCCTAAAATTCTATCTCCTTTTGCAAATTTATCAAAAGGCCATTTCGGAATTTTAACAACGACATAATCTATTGTTGGCTCAAATGAAGCAACTGTTGTGCCTGTTACGGCATTTTTCATTTCATGAAGTTTATAGCCGAGCGCAATTTTTGTTGTAATTTTTGCAATAGGATACCCTGTTGCTTTACTTGCAAGAGCAGAAGACCTTGATACCCTTGGATTCACCTCAATTACATAATAATTATTCGATTTTGTATCAAGCGCAAATTGAACATTGCAACCACCTTCAATTTTAAGCGCACGAATAATTTTAATTGCAGAAGCACGGAGCATAGCGCAATCTTCATTTGTTGCAGTCTGAATTGGCGCAACAACAAAACTATCACCTGTATGAATACCAATCGGGTCAATATTTTCCATATTACACACAATAATACAAGTATCAGACGAATCCCTTACAACTTCATATTCAAGCTCTTTATAGCCTGCAATTGATTTTTCTACAAGAACTTGGTTAATCGGGCTTTGAGACAAACCTTGAAGAACAATTTCTTCATACTCTTCCATGTTTTGTGCAATTCCACCACCAGAGCCACCTAAAGTGTATGCAGGGCGAATAATAATTGGAAAACCGATTTTATTTGCAAATTCTTTAGCGGCTTCAAAATCCGAAACAATATCACTCGCTGGAATTGGCTCACCTATCTCTTCCATTAAATTTTTAAAGAGTTCTCTATCTTCTGCGAGTTTAATTGATTGAATGTCAGTTCCAAGCACTCGAACGTTGTATTTTTCAAGCACACCAGAATCAGCAAGTTTAACAGCTAAATTAAGCCCTGTTTGCCCGCCAAGCGAAGCGATAAGCCCGTCTGGTCTTTCAATTCTTATAATTTTTTCAACAAACTCAGGGGTAAGTGGTTCAATATAAACCTTATCTGCAACAGTTTCATCTGTCATAATAGTTGCAGGGTTAGAATTTATAAGAACAACTTCAACGCCTTCTTCTTTAAGTGCTCGGCACGCTTGAACGCCAGCATAGTCAAACTCTGCCGCTTGCCCAATAACAATTGGACCAGAACCAATGACTAAAACTTTTTTTATATCTTTATCTAACATAATTATTCTCCATATCAGCTACCCAAGAAGCAAAAATATCCTCAGAACCCTCTGGAATAATCTTCTCTGGCAAAAATTGAACTGCTTTAATATTTAATTTTGAACACTCAAAACCCTCAACCGAGCCGTCATTCAAGTTAGAATATGTTACCTTCATTCCGTCTGTTAAAGTTTGCTTATCAAGCACATAACCATGGCTTTGAGTTGTAAGCATTACTGTTTCATTATCTAAATTTATTACAGGATGATTAGCTCCACGGTGCCCGTGCCCTAATTTTTCAACAGTTGCACCAAGTGCCAAACCAATTAGTGTACAACCAAAAGACATTGCATAAATTGGAATTTTGCCAATAAGTTTTTTGATTGTTTCAAGTTCAGCTTTATATTCTCTTGGGTCGCCTGCACCATTTGATAAGAAAAGTGCACAATTTCCTGAATTTAAAATCTCGTCAGCGGAAGCGTTTGCAGGATACACTTCAATATTTACTCCAAGCCCCACAAGCTTATTCAAAATATCATCATTTGTTCCGTAATCAATGAATGCAAGTTTCACTTTTCCTTCACCTAAAGAATATTTTTTCTCAGTTGAAATTTCAGGAAAATAAGTTTGAGGTTTATAGTTTTTTAAAGCCTTAAACATATCTTTTGTCACTTCTTCTGTTGTTATAAGGCAAGACATAGCTCCTGCATCACGAAGTTTTTTAACTAAACTTCTTGTATCAATTCCATCAAGCGCTATAACATTATTTTTCTTAAAATATTCACCAAGACTGGTCTCTGCCATAAAGTTCGAATAAAATGGGTTGTATTTTTTGCAAATAAAGCCCTTGATGTGCGCCTTCTTGTTTTCAAAATCAGCCTTGTTTATTCCATAAACTCCCATTTCAGGATATGTCATTGCAAGAATTTGTCCAGTGTATGCTGGGTCTGACACAATGTTTTGATATCCTGACATTGAAGTGTTAAAAACAAGTTCACCAAAAACTGTGCCTTGCGCCCCAAATGAGCACCCTGTTAACATTGTTTTATCTTCAAGAATTATTGTTGCTTTCATTATTTTAATTCCTCAAAAACTTTCTTCATAGCTTCTTTTGGGTTTTCAGCTTTAGTTATTGCCCTGCCTAGAACAATCCAATCAGCACCTTCTTCAAGCGCAAATTTTGGTGTTGCAACTCGCTTTTGGTCATCAACAGATGTGTATTCAGGTCTTATCCCTGGGCACAACACTTTAAAATCTGCACCTAATTTTTCCTTAATTCTTCTTGCTTCATGCGCACTTGCAACAACGCCTGTTAGTCCTGCTTTTTTTGCAAGTCCCGCAAGGTAAAGCGCATAATCTGAAGCATTATCATCGACTTTAATTTCATTTTGCAAAATTTCATCAGAAATGCTTGTAAGCACTGTAACTCCAAGCACAATTGTTTCAGGGTTAATCTCATCCGCAGCTCGCTTTGCAGCCTTCATCATCTCAACTCCACCCAATGTGTGAACATTGAAAAAACTAGCACCACGAGAAACAAGAGAGTTTGCAGCGCCCGCAACTGTGTTTGGTATATCCATCAATTTGACATCTAAAAAGAAATTTACATTTTGACCTTTGATATAATCAACAATTTCATTACCAAAGGCACAATATAGCTGTAGTCCAACTTTAAACGTGCCCGTATAATCCTTTAGTTCATCAACCAAATGTTTTGCCTCATCAAGAGTTTTAACATCAAGTGCAACAACGATTTTTGATTTAATTTCTTCAAACTGCATATTTTATTACCTTTCCTATCATTTTCATATCGTTATATGGCGAAACTTTGCATTTAGATTTAGAATTTTCCGCCCTGAATATCCATTCAGCTTCAGTATCAACTTGAATTTTCTTATTATTTTCAACTCCCAAGATTTCAGCGGGTTTTATTGCCATTTTTTGGGTTACAACATCAAGCCCAAATTGCATAAAAGTCAAAGAAAATGCTGTTTCAAAACCTGTTATTCCATTTGGAGAATTTTTATATTCAGATAGTTTTTCATTAATTAAATGTGGCGCATGGTCAGTTGCAATCACATCGATTGTATTATCCAAAACGCCTTCTATAATTGCTTTTTTATCTTCCTCACTTCCAAGTGGTGGGTTCATTTTATATATGCCATTTTCTGTAACATTGTTTTTGGTGAATGTAAAATAATGCGGACAGGTTTCACATGTTACATTATACCCTTGCGCTTTTGCTTGTCGAATTAAATTAACACTTTCGGCAAGTGAAATATGGCAAAAATGAAGCCTTGGGGAATATCCCTTATCTTGAAGTTTTTTAAATACACCAAGTTGAAATTTTAACTCTCTTATTTCATCTTCCAAATGAGACAAAATAAGCTCACCAGACATAAGCGCATCTTCAAAAACTTCATCTGGGATTGAAAAACCGTCATTTGAAAAAGCAATTGCACCAGCTTGTTTTAGCATTTTAAAATCAACAAGCTCAAGGCTTTTTAACCCTTTGGTAACTGCTGCCACCTGTAAAACTTTACAATTAGTTTTTTTATTTAAGGCCTGATTTAAAATTTCAATGTTATCACAAGCAGGAATTGAATTTGGCATATTGCAGATAGTTCCATATCCACCCTCGCGCGCAGCATGTGTTCCGGTTTCAAAAGTTTCTTTATCAGATTGCTCAAAATCTCTTAAATGTGCGTGCATATCAATTAAAGCTGGAATTTCAACTAACAAAGTGCACCTCCAAAGAGCATTTCAAGAATTGCCATTCGAATAAATACACCATTCTTTGCCTGCTCCAATATCAAATTCTTGTCGTAATTTTGAAGGACAGAACTTGCAATTTCAACATCAACATTTACTGGACCTGGGTGCATAAGGTAAGCACCATCTAGCATTTCACAATTTGAGATTTGATAATTTTTAATATAATCATCAAAATCAATGTTTTCTTCAATTCTCTCTTTTTGGATTCTAAGGCACATCACAACATTAGCCCCTTGAAGTGCAGTATCAAGCGAATCTTCCCAAGTAACCCCAGATAGTGTTTTATCTTGAAAAGCAAGCGGTGCAAGGGCATAAACCTTAGCCCCAAATTTATTTAATAATGCAATGTTTGACCTTGCAACACGAGAATGCAAAATATCGCCAATAATTACAATTTTTTTGCCTTCGACTGTGCCTAAATATTTTTTCATTGTGTAATAATCAAGAAGAGCTTGAGTTGGGTGAAAATCAGAACCAGAGCCAGCATTAATAAAAGATAAGTTAGAATTTTGAACACCAGATTCTATCAAATCAGAAGTTCTGTTTCTTAAAATTATTCCGTCAATTCCAAGTACCTCAAGGTTATTTAGTGTATCAACAAAACTCTCGCCCTTACTTAATGACGAAACATTGCTATCAAAATGAAAAACATCCATTTTCAAATTTTTTGCAGCAACTTCAAATGAAAACCTTGTTCTTGTTGAATTTTCAAAAAACATAAACGCAAGTTTTTTATGTTCTAAAGAAACACTATAAGGATTTTTGCTAAAAAATTCAGCACGAGAAACAATTTTTTCAATTATTTCGTTATTGAGCGATTTTATGTTTATTAAATTTTTAATTTTATTTTCCAACTCTGCTCCCAGGTTTAATAATTTCAATTCCACTAGCGCACAATGGGCAATTTTCAGGCTCATATAAAACAGGTTTCATTTGCATAATTGATGTTATATCAAGCCCAGTTTTACCTTCAGATCTATCAACAATGCAACCAACTCCAACAATTTCAACTTCAAAATCTTTCAATGCTTCTTTTGTTTCAAAAATTGTTCTTGCAGTTGTAATAACATCTTCAATAATTACAACTCTTTCGCCCTTTTTAAGAGTATAACCGCGTCTAAGTTGCATTTCACCGTCTTTTCTTTCAACAAATAAATTTCTTTTCCCTGCTTGCTTTGCAACTTCATAACCAAAAATAACAGCTCCGATTGCAGGCGCAACAATCGTATCAAATTCAATGTTAGAGAGCTTTTTTGCTAGTTCACGAGCAAAAGTTTCAACATGATGTGGGTATTGATATAACTTTGCACATTGAAAATATGTATCACTATGAAGTCCAGACGTTAGGCAAAAATGTCCAGTGAGCACTCCGTCTGTTTCTTTTAAAATCTCAAGTGGGTTAAATTCCATCTCTTAATATCTCCTTTAATTCACTAAAATCTTTAAATCCGTGTGTTTTCATAAAATCTTCAAATTCAATTATGATTTTTGATGATACATCGGGATTTGTAAAATTCTCTGTTCCAATTTGAACTAAATCTGCACCAACTGCAATAAATTCAAGCACATCATCAAGTGTTGAAATACCGCCCATGCCAATAATAGGTATGGTTACGGCGGATTTAATTCGCTTAATGCAAGATAGTGCGTGAGGTTTGATACATTTTCCGCTCAAACCACCCTCTACAAGCGTTTTTCGAACATTCTTGCCTGAAAATTCAAGCTTCAAACCAACCCCTTTTAGAGTGTTAATTGCGCTAATTGCGTCAGCACCTGCATTTTGGGCTGCTTGAGCGAGATTTTCAATTCGAGTTACATTAGGGGTAAGCTTTATTACAAGAAAACCTGAAAAGGCTTGTCTTATCTGAGATGTAAGTGCCCCGAGCGCAACTTCATCTGTTCCAAATTCAAGACAACCTGCCTTCACATTAGGGCAAGATACGTTAACTTCAATTGCTTGAACTCCTGCATCATCAAGTTTTTGAGCTACATAAACATATTCATCAGGGGAGCTACCTGCAACGTTAACTATAAAATTAATATTATTTTCTTGAAGCTCTTTAAGTTTTTCCTCACAGAACTTATCAACACCCACGTTTTCGAGTCCAATTCTATTTATCATACCAGATGAGGTTTCAAAAATTCTTGCACCATCATTTCCAGCTCGTGGCGCTTTTGTGATTGCTTTTGTAACCACTGCACCGAGCTTTGAAACATCAAAGAAATCGGAATATTCAGTTGCGTAACCAAAAGTTCCACTTGCAGTGAGTATTGGGTTTTTAAATGAAATTTTGCCAAAATCTTGCCCGAGAGCATCAAAGTATTTTATCCCCATACAACCTCCGAAGCCTTGAACACAGGGCCATCATGGCAAATTGTTGCATTTTGAATTTCGCCATTTTTAATAACTTTTATAACACAACCCTTACAAACCCCAATTCCGCAAGCCATTGTTTTTTCAAGCGCCACTTCTGTTTCAATTTCATATTTTGAAGCAATTTCTGAAATTTTCTTCAAGACAATATCAGGAGCGCAAGCATAAATTTTTTCTGGCTTAAATTTTTCAATGTAAGGCTCAACAAAATCAAGAATTGTTCCGCCGTATTGAGCAAAATCAGCGCCTTTAATTTCTTCTTCTTTTGATTTAAAGCCTGCAATAAAATAGTTTTCAATATTTTGCACTTTTAGCGTATCACGCAAATATAAAAGCGGAGCAGTGCCAACACCTGCTCCAATTATTAAAGATTTTTTGTTCTCAATATTGAAACCATTTCCAAGAGGGGCAGTAAAATGAACAATGTCGCCTGCTTTCAAGCTAGATAAATATTTTGTGCCATCGCCTCTAAGTTTAAAAATTCCCTTGAGCACCCCGTCTTCGAAACCTGCAGCACCAAAAGGACGGCGCATTGTTTTGGGTGGGCATAAAACTTGAAAAAATTGCCCTGCAGAAATTTCATTTAATTCGCTTTCGATTTTTATTTCAAAAATTTCTTTAGCAATTTCTGTGATATTTAAAATTTTTCCTTCAAGATTTTTTTTCATATTCCCCACATAAAAAAAGAGAAAGACAAGAACGCCTTTCTCTTTTTTATATTATTTAACTTTTAGTGAACTTTATCATATTTTTATTATAGGTCTTCAATATTGATTGTCAAAAACTTTAACTTTCTTTAAATATAGCTATTTCATAAGGCTGAAGTCTGCATATATCCCAATCATCAACTGCATTATTTAAATTGGAAATAACTTTTTTCCATGACGCACCATTTTCTGTTTGAGGAAGTGCAAAATACAATTCTTCAGATGAACCTGAAATTGCAACATAGAATTTATTTTCACCAACATGGGCAATATAGCCTAAGAATTGATTTTGATATTGTGCAAAATCTTTAATTTCAGATAACGATGCTGAAAAATATTTCCTATCCCAATTTTGCGGTTTAAATTCACGTCTAAAATTAAGCGCTATTTGCCAAAAATCAAAGATTTCTTTAAGTTTTGGAGATTTTTCAATATTTGAAAAATTAAGATAGTTAATGTCTGAATCGTCTTGATAAGAATCCGCCTTGCCTCTTTTTGTGTGACCAATAAGGTCGCCAACTTGAAGCATTGGTGTGCCAGAAGCAAGGGTTAAAAGTAAAATTTGTTTTTTAATTGAGCGCATTTGAGACATTGTGTCTCCAAAATGGTCTCCGCAAATTTCCCAACCGTCTTGATAATAAGTGTTTAAATCTCGCAAAGTAAGCCCGTCATGAGAAGCTATATAATTTATAGAGCGAGATGTATCGCCATAAACTTGCTTTGAGCCCTCTGTTAAATTGTAAAGCGCTTCAGGGTTTACTTCGTTTGGCCTGATTGTGGAGCTTCTAATTACATTTCTTGCTATATCGTTCCATTCGTAAACAAATTTTGGGAACTTGCCAAGCGCATAACAACCAGCACCGCCACATGTCCAAGGCTCTGTGATAATTAAAATGCCATCATCTTCGCCATCTGAAACCTTAACTCCTCGTTTTTTGAGCAAATCAGGCAAATGCGCAAACAAAGAGTTTTTATTATCATAAACTGCCTCACCAACTTCAGACGTATCCATAAGTGCAAGCCCAAGGTCAAATCTAAAGGCATCAACCCCAAGGTTTGCAAAATATGCAAGTGAATCCGCCACTAAAGACCAGACTGCAGGGTTTGTCATCTTGATATCATTTCCACAACCTGAGTGATTTAGAAAATTCCCAAGTTCATCAAACTTATAGTAATTCTCGCCATCAATCAAGCGATATGATGCATTATTTGCGCTATGATTAAACACCATATCCATACAAACTTTTATTCCGCACTTATGAAATTCGTTAATCATGTCCTGAAATTCAGAGAGCATCTCGAAAGAGGTTTGCGCCCTAAAATATTTTTTCAAAAGTGCAAAATAACTAAGTGGCATATAGCCCCAATAATTCGAGCTGTCATCAAAATCATTCAATGGCAAAAATTCAACCATTGTAAGCCCAAACTCTTGAAGTTTTTTGGCATATTTTGCTGCAGCGTAACATGTTCCAGCATAATCAAGGCCAGAATTTATTGTTAAATCTTTAATATGAACTTCACCGATTACCTCGTCTGTTATTGGGCGAGTTGCAATTGGCGTTACGAGTTTTGGTTCATATAAGAAAAATTCAGACTTTATTTGATAATTGCTTTTTGTTTTATCGTAACTTAAAGCTTGTGCCCAAGGGTCGTATGCGAGTTTAGTTTCATCAAAAAATCTGCCACGGCCAAACACTCTGTAAGCATAATAAAAAGGCTTGTGCAAATTAAAAAGTGCATATTTCTTGATTGAAGTTTCCCAAACATTATCCTCTGATTTTTTTAAAGGAAATGTTGCAAGCGGCTCAACATCAGTTGCGTTTTCAAAAATTTCAAGCACAATAGAATCTGCCCCAATTGAATGCAAGCGAAAATCAACTGCATTTGTTTCAGGATTAAATATTGCGCCAAGTTTTTTTACTATCTCTGCCATAAAGGATTAATTACAACTCCACTTAATAATTTTGGATAGAAATATGTAGATTTTTGAGGCATTTTGTAGCCTGCACCAGAAATTTCGCGGATATCTTGCATTTTAGGATAAGCCATAATAAAGCTTGCTTCAGCAGTTCCCATATCAATTGCTTCGAAAGCTTCCGCTTCTTGTTTTAGATATTTAATTCCAACTTGACCCATTTGCTCTTCTTTTGTGTAGCCCAATTCTTTTGTAATGATTAATTGATGAAGAACAGTTAAATCAAGTTTTTTCAAAACATCTGGAGCATCAACTTCCTCTAGTGCTTCAGGTTTTAATTTTAAAATGAAGAATTTATTAACATTTTTCATATACAAACCAGTTGTGATTTGTTTTTGATTTTCTTCTTCAATTCTTGCAAGGAATTTGGCTTTCAATTCTTTTTTGTTTTCAGAATTAAAGATAATTTCTTCAATGTCATAATATTTTTTAACACCCTCAAGAAGTACATAAGGTTCAACCCATTTTGTAATAATTCTATGAGTTGGGAAAATAATTAAGTTATCATCTGATAAATTTGTGAAATAGCTCATAACATATTGCGCTTCAGGGTTTGTGTTAATTTTTGAATAATTCATTGCAGTTTCATATCTGTGATGACCGTCTGCAATGAGAAGGATTTTGTCTTCCATATTTTTTTGAATTAATTCGATATCTTTTTCATCATCAACAATCCAAACAAGGTTTTGAACCCCTTTGTCGTCAGTTGTATCGATTAAAGGTTTTGTTTGCATAACCTTTTCGCCAACAACTTTGTCAATTGTTTGTTCTTTATCTTCATAAACCATAAACACTTGAGAAAGGTTAGCTTGAACTTCGCTCATAAGGTTTAATCTATCTGCTTTTGGCCCACCCATTGTAAACTCATGGGGAAGAACTTTTCCTGATTCAAAAGTTTCAATTTTATTTCTTGCAATAAAACCTCTCCTTGAAACTTTCCTCCCATTTTCGGTTACATAATTTTGAACTATATATAAAATGCAAGGCTTTTCGGTTTCTTTCAAGACGCCCTCTTTGAGCCATGCATCAAAATCTCGTTTTGCACTTTTATATCTATCTTCTTCGTTTGATAAAATTAAGCGCACAAAGTTATATGGCGAACGTCCATATAATTCTTTTTGATATTCAGAACCTATAACATCATATGGAGGAGCGATAACTGCTTCCATATCCACTTTATCTTGATTGTAAATAATTGCGTTAATTGGTTTAATTTCCACTTTTGTATCTCCTTGTAATCTTCAAATATTATACATTTTTCAGTAGTTTTAAGGTAGTTTGTTAAGCTTTGTAACAAAATATAATTAATGCGCAATTTTTATATGAATATATACTTTATATATATGTAAGACATAAACAAAGAATTTTTCATAAAATCGCACTTCACACTAACCTTCACTTCACAAGAGAGACTACTGAAAAGTATTCTAGGGGCATTTTAAAAAATGCTCTTTTTTTTGCCAAAATTTCGAGTTGGGTCGTTAGAATTTGAAAGAATAATCTCTTGATATTCCGCTTTGTCAATATTCAGACCTGTTATTTTGATTTCTCTTTTTTTCTTTTTGGACTTGTTTTCCTGCATTAACCAAGTTCCTCTAGAATTTCATCCGAAATATCAAAATTAGCATAAACATTTTGAACATCGTCATGCTCTTCAAGCCTATCGATTAATTTTAAAATTTGTTCAGCTTTTGCTTTGTCTGTGATTGGAACTGTGTTATCTGGAATTTTAGTAACTTCTGATGTGAGTTCCTTGTAGCCTAAATCGGCAAGCCCAAGAGTAACTTTCTCAAGGTCTTCAGGCTTTGTTGTGATTATAATGTTTTCTTCGCCCGCTTCAATATCAAGCGCATCAAGCGAAATTGCATCTTCAAAGAGTTTATCGAAGTCCGTGTCTAGTGGATATGCGATTTGGCCAAGTGTTTTAAACATCCAACCAACACAACCTGTTTCACCTAAGTTACCGCCAAATTTTGTAAAATAGCTTCTAACATCGCCTGCTGTTCTGTTTCTGTTTTCTGTCATCGCTTCAACAACAACCGCAACACCAGATGGGCCATATCCTTCGTATGTTATTTCTTCATAGTTTTCGCTTGTGTCACCACCTAAGCCTTTTTGGATTGCACGTTTGATATTATCATTTGGAAGCCCGCCCGCTTTTGCTTTTTCAATTGCAGTTCTTAATCTGAAGTTGCCCGCTGGGTCTCCACCTCCGAGTTTTGTTGCAACGATAATTTCACGAGAAAATTTAGTGAACACAACGCCACGAGCAGCGTCTGTTTTTGCTTTTTTATGTTTAATAGTTGACCACTTGGAATGTCCTGACATAATTACCTCATTTGTTTTCTATAAGACTATTTTAGCAGATTTATCTGATGTGTAAAATAAAAAATTCAGCAAAAGCCTAAAAAATGCGCTTGCATTTCAATTATGCTTGTGTTTTGATATACATAAGTTAGATACCAAAGGAGAAACTACATAGTGGTTAAAATCAGATTAAAAAGATTCGGTTATAAGAAAAACCCTACTTACAGAGTTGTTGTAATTGATTCACGCAATAAAAGAGAAGGTGCACCAATTGAAGAACTTGGTCACTACAATCCAAAAACAAAAGAAATGAAATTAAACAAAGTTCAAGCTGAAGCTTGGCTCGCTAAAGGCGCTCAAGCAACAGACACAGTTACTTATTTAATTAAAAACTGTAATGAAGATGGCACTTTGAACTATGTTAAAAAAGAAACAGTAAAATTATCTAAAAAAGCTCAAGCAAAATTAGCTGCTGAACAAGAAGCAGCTGCCGCAGCCGCCGCAGAAAATGCAGAGGCTGAAAGTGTTGAGCAAGCATAAGTTTTAAGAGAAGAACACTTTATCGGGCCTTAAAAATTTAGGGTCCGTTTTTTATTATCTAAGGGTTTTAATTTTAAGGGATTTCATGAAAGCAGGAGATAAAATACTCGCTATATTACCACACAGCATTGCAGGAAGGCTTATTGTTTCAAGCATGGCTGATGGTTTTTCATCTCTTGGTTTCAAAGTTGATATTTTTGACGAACTTTTTGGAAGCAACTTTAAGAGTGCATTTGAAAAAGGGAATTATAAATATTTAACAAGTTATGATTTTTGCGCAATTAATTTAAAAAGAAAAAACGGAATTGAGGCAAAAACTCTTAATTTCTTTGGAGATGAAATTTATGACCCACATAGTGGCGAAGGTTGGAATTTATTTTATGATGACCTAAAAGATGATTCCAATTTATCTTACATTTGGGACAAGGAATTATTTGAAAAAGAAAATAATAAAAACATGATGTATCTTCCACATTTTGTAAACACAGATATTTACAAAAAACTTGACGTAGAGAAAAAATATGATGTTATGTTTATGGGAAGATTGGATACAGACTTTAGATTAAACAATTTTAAAAGAATTTTAGACGAAGTGCCATCTCTTGCGTTTTACTCAATTGAAAGACATTATCAAGATGCACTAAACAGGCTTGACGATAAACACAAAGTACTTCTTGAAAAAGCATACAAGGGTTTTAT
Organism: bacterium; assembly: GCA_017396695.1. Lineage (GTDB taxonomy): Bacteria > Cyanobacteriota > Vampirovibrionia > Gastranaerophilales > Gastranaerophilaceae > RGIG1918. Next base: position 37,773 of record JAFQLC010000024.1, on the reverse strand, counting down.
TGACAACGAACCCGATATGGCAGAGAAAATTAACGAAGCACATATTGTTATTAATTTTAACGCACAAGGGGTAAGCTCACTTAATTACAGAGCAATTCAAACTATGGCATGTGAAACTTTGCACATTTCAGATGAGCGCGGAGACGGCACAAAATATTTTAAAGATAATTATATTAGTTTCAAAACCCTTGATGAGATGTTTAAAAAGATATATTATTATTTAAGACACAGGGAAGAAGCGATTATTATAACTAAAAACATAAGGCAGATTATTGAGACTAATTTTTCTCATCGAGCGGGAGCGAACGCCATGATAGAATTTGCCAATAGTAAAGATTTTTAATAGAAGGAAGTAAAATAAATGGAAACAACAGAATATACAATAAAACCATCAGACAGAATTTTAAAATTACCAAAATATATTTTTGCCGAACTTGACGAATGGAAAGAAGAAGCGAGAGCAAAAGGAATTGATTTAATTGACCTTGGAATTGGAAACCCAGACGGCGCAACACCTGAGCCTATTGTTGAAAGCGCAATTGAATCAATCAAAAAACCCTCAAGCCATGGTTACCCAAGCTTCAGAGGAAAATTAGAATTAAGAGAAGCAATTTCAGATTGGGTGAAAAGAAGATATAACATTGATATTGACCCAAAAACAGAAATTCAAACACTTGTTGGCGCAAAAGAAGGGCTTGCAAATATAGCTCTTGCTTACACTAACCCAGGGGATATAAACATTGTTCCAGACCCATATTACCCAGTGCTCTCAAGAGGAACTTGGGTTGCTGGTGGCAAAATTCATCACGTGCCACTTCTTGCAGAAAATGATTATTTGCCAGATTTAGATTCAATTCCTGAAGCAGTAGCTAAAAAAGCAAAAATGTTTATTATCAATTATCCAAACAACCCAACAGGGGCAACAGCACCTGTCTGGTTTTTAGAAAAAATGGTTAAATATTGCAAAAAATACAATATCCTTCTTGTTTCAGATTTGGCTTATGCTGAAACATGCTACGATGGATATCGTCCACCAAGTATATTCTCAATTAAAGGCGCAAAAGATATTGCGGTTGAGTTCCATTCATTCTCTAAAACATTCAATATGGCAGGTTGGCGTGTTGGATTTGTTTGCGGGAAACAAGAATTTATTGATGTAATTTATGCTATGAAAACAAATATGGACTACGGCACATCGACAATCGTTCAAGATGCTGCGATATCAGCTCTAAACTGCGATATTAAACACGTTCAAGAAATTATGGATAAATATAACGCAAGAAGAGAACTTGTTGCAAAAGGGTTTACTAAACTTGGCTGGGAAGTTAAAAGAAGCTCTGCTACGATGTATTTCTGGCTCAAAGTTCCAAAAGGATATACTTCAAAAGAATTTTGCAAAATGGTGCTCGATAAAACTGGTGTTGTGTTCACTCCGGGGATTGCATTTGGCGAAATGTCTGATGACCACTTCAGAATTTCAATTGTTCAACCGCCTGAAAGACTGGCTGCAGCAATTGTTAGACTTGAAGATGCAGGAATTAGATTCGAATAATTAAAACAGAAAAAGAGCCTTGAAATAAGGCTCTTTTAATATCTAAAGTTTATTTTTTCTTGTTCTATCTTCTAAATTGTTTAATTTACAAAATGCTTCAAATGAAACAATTTCTTTATTGACCAACTCAATGTAATATGGAATATTTAGAATTTTTGCTAATGTTTTTGTTTTTTGGAGAAGTTTTTTTGTTTTTGCAGAAAGTTCACGTTTTTTAAGGTCATCTGCTCTAATTATCATCTCGCGCATAATAAGAACTCTTGTTCTATGTGTTAGTACTTGCATAAACGCAATGTTGTTTTCGTTTGAGATTTCAATAGACATTTCGTTATACATTTTTGCACTTTCAAAATCACCTTGGGTCATATAGCAGTGAGCAAGAAGCTCTTCAAAAAGTGCCGTAAAGAAAAGTGAATTAATTTTAGAGCTTTGCGCAATTTTTAAAGAATTTTCGCAAATATTAATCGCTTCTTTCGGATTATTTGTTTTAAATGTAGCACTAGCACTTACATACCAAGACATAAGCGCCCCAAGCGCAAGTTTTTCTTCTGCAAAATACATCATTTGTTCTTTGCTAATGCTCAGCGCCTTAACATAATTTTCTTCTTTTAAAAGAACATAGGACAAGAATGTTTTAAACATGTTTTTGTTGAACGAATCGCCGCAATTGTTTGCAAAAGCAACCGCATTAAAGAGTTCTTCACCTATGTTGTCATATGCACCTGCAATAATTTTATTTACAATATCAACAAAATTCCAACGAGACACAACAAGAGGATCTTTTATCGCCCAAGAGTAGTCCTTCACAATAGTCTGCAAAATTTCATCCGACATATTCAAGCTACCATGAAGCGAATAATTAAGCGCACGAACAATTAAAAATTCAATTTTTATATCGATGTTGTCGTTTTTATCTGATGTTTTTTTGGTTTTGAAAAGTTCTTTCTCGATATCTGCTAAAAGCTCCACTGCAACAGCATTTCCTTGATATGTGTAAGCAAGAGCTAGAGCAATGTTTGCAAACATCCAAGTATTATAAATATCTTTATATGTTGCAAAATCTATTTTCTTTGGCTTTTTCAAATATTCTTGGAAAACAGGTGTTATTTCGTTATTTACAATAGATACAACTTCTTCCCAATCGCCAATACAGTTAAGTGCGTTCAATTTTCTTGATTTGATAAGCGCACGTTCAAGGGTGAATTTAGGACCTTTGTAAATTTTCAAAATGTTATCAACCGCTTCAATCACACCATGATAATTTTGAATAATTGACGCACTTGTAATTAAATATCCAGTAAGTTCAACAACTTTTGGGATATTGTTATCTGATTCTGCAAAATTAATTGCCTTAGTCAAGTAATTTATGCCATCACGAGGATTTTTTGTGTAAACAAGTTTACCAAGTCTTTCAGAGATATTTTTTCTTGTTACGTCGTAATCTTTATGATTTTGAGTTATATTTTCAAAACTTTGCTTTTGAGAAGTAATATAAAGCCCGATATCACCAATATATGATGCAACTTTGAGGCTTTGAGTCCAAAGTTCAAATGTAAGTTTTTTGTCTCCCGTGTTTTGTGCAAGTAGCGCCTTAATTGTTGGCGTTGCAACAGTTGAATTTATAATGTTATTCAAAAATTCTCTGCCTAAATCTTCAAGCAAGCTATCATTTTTTGCAAAGTCGTAAATATATGTCCAAACAAGATTATTTTTAAATGCGTATGTATTTTTATAAAGCCTTACAATAAAGTTTGCATCAATTAAGAATTGTGCATATTCATCAAACTCCTCATCGTTAAAATGAAGTGTTTTAATTATTGAATTTTTATTGAATTTACCACCAAGGTATGACGCAAGCCCGAGCAATTTAAAGGCATTTAGAGAATTTTCCCTTAAAAGAACAAATCTTTGTTTTAGAATTTCATCAAATGTTGGAGGAACAAAATAGTCAGAATATTTTCTATCAAATTCAAGTGCATCAGCATCATTTGACACAATTTCCATATCTATAAGATGAGATAGTGCTTGTTCCAAATATGCAAAATTTCCACCAGCATTATTTATCATTTGGCTTAAAACAATGTCTGGTATTGTTTTTTCAGGATTAAACTTGTCTATTAAGAAATCTCTCATTTGAGACAAAGAAATTGGCGCAAGCACAACATCTAAAACTTCGTGCTTGTCTAGCTTATCTGTGTTTATGTAATTTAAAACAGAACCGTCCCTGCGATAAAGAAGAATAAGTTTTGAACCATCTTTAAAGAAACCAGTTTCAATTAAGAATTTGATAAATTCATAACTTGTTTCATCAATCAAATCAAAATCATCAACAACCATAACGACACGATTGCCAGATTTAATAATATCTAAAATTATTTTTAAATCTTGGAAAGTTTTTGATTTATTTGTATGAATATTTTCATAAATATCTTCTCGAACAGGATACAAAAGATTTATGAGTGTATCTATTTGTTCGCTTGTGATATCAGGGTTTCTAGAAATTGCTTTTTGTAAAATATTTCTAATTTCTTTTAATTTCTTCTCATGTCTATTTGATAAAAATGAAAGATTAAACAAAGTGATAAAAATATCTTGAACAAGCCCAATTGGACTAATTTGCGTAAGCGCTGTGCAACGACCACGAAGAAATAAGATGTCATCTGATGAAAAACTTGTTTGCAAACAATCTGCAAGATATGTTTTACCAACACCTCTTGGGGCGCTAACTGAAATTACAGAAATTGCACTATCTCTTTCTTTTAAAATATTAGAGATAGTCTCAAGTGCTTTAGTATCTGAAACTTTTTTTGAATTATTATCTCTTTTAATATCTTCAAAAAGCATCATTTTGTAAGCATCTGGAGAAACTTTGATTAAATTCATTTCCCATTTTAGAGCATCATAAAGAGCATTTGTGACAATTACATCAAAATTACTTCCAGTAATTTTATTTTGGGTTATATTTTTGAATTGCTTCTTGTCATCTTCTGTAATTATGATTTTATACAAAATACGCTCGCCCAAAGTTTCTTGCAAAATGTCGTTAAATTTTTGCATTTCAGCTTTAAATTTAGAGATTTTTTTAGAAATTTGCACATTCTTTTTGTATGTAACCTTAAAATGCGCAAAATTTGGCGGAACAAAGTCAGCAGGTGCACCAAAAGCGATTTTAATTGCTGCACGAATATTTAAAATGACTTTTTCCCTAAACTCTACATCTTTAAATTTTGAAAAAGTGTGAACGAGATTAATAAAATCAACAAAAACAGCGAAAGTTTGCCCAGCTTCTTTTGGCTTAGATTTGATTTCTTCGTCTATTTCAGGAATTTCTTTAATCTGAGAAGCCGAAGCTGCTTGCTCTTGCGCTTGCGGTATTTCGTCAACTTCCACTTGAGAAACAGGTGTTTCCTCTTGTGCTTCTTCTTGCTCTTTAAATTCTTGATAACATTTTCTGCATTGAGTTGCGCTTAGATAGTTAGCACTACCACAGCTTTCGCAGAATTTAACAAACACAAAATTGCATTTAGAACAAGACGATGAACCTATTCTTGTTTTTGAACCACAACGAGGACAAGTAACAACTAAATGAGTGTTACAATTAGGGCAAATCGCTTCTTTGGGGTTTACTTCCGTTTTACATTTCGGACATTTCATAATCTTGACTTAGTAAATATTTACATTTCTTATTATATAAGAAAAATAAAAATAGTCTAGAAAAATTATGAGAAGCATTTAAGGGATTTACGATAAATATTCAAGTGCTGCAATTTTCATTTTATCGACATCAGGGGTTTGACCTGTCCATATTTCAAAAGCTTTCGCACCTTGATAAATAAGCATATCAAGCCCTGAAATATATTTTCTGCCATTTCTTATTGCTTGCTTTATAAGTTCTGTTTTAGATGGAGTGTAGATAATATCATAGATATAGCCTTCAGGAGGCAATGTTCCAACGATTTCATCAGTTAAAATTGAATTTCCTTGACTATGCCCAGACATACCTATTGGGGTTGTGTTTACGACCATTTTATAGATATTTAGATTGTAGAGCATTTGATATTGATATAAATTCACTTTCAAGTCTTTAAAGCGAGTTCTAATCCCTTCAACGTCAATATGCGAATCTGCCACATTTCTTGAATACATATCAATTCTTTGAACGCCTAACTGATAAAGCGCAGCGCAAACACCCCTTGCAGCACCACCCGTTCCCATAACAGCAACCGTTGAACCTTGAAGATTGCAGTTCTTAGGGATTGCACGCATAAAACCATAAACATCAGTGTTGTAACCATACAAGGTTTTTTCATCTGTGATTTTAACAGTATTCACAGAGCCTGTTACATTTGCAAAATCATCGAATTGTTCTAAAAAAAGCGTGATTGGAACTTTATGCGGAATGGTTACATTGAAACCATTATAGCCTTGAGATTTAAGTGTTTTAACAACCGAAACCAAGTTTTCTGGACGAGTTTCAATAATTTCGTATGTGCCATCAAGCCCAACAGATTCAAGCGCCGCTTTTTGAATAACTGGCGAGAGGGAATGTTTTATTGGAAAACCTATGATAGCAAATTTGTAACTCATTTTTACTCCTCGTCCGGCATTGGTTTTGCATATTTACACTCTTTGCTTGAGCACGCATAAAAATTACCTTTTTTTAGGAATTTTTTAACTAGAATGCTTCCGCAATCAGGACATTTTTCTTTAATTGGTTCAGACCAAACAACAAAGTCGCAGTCTGGATATTTAGAACAACCCCAGAAGTATTTACCATAACGTGACCTTCTTTGGATGAGTTCGCCGTCTCTTCCTGCTTCTTTACATTTAGGGCATTCCACACCAGATGTTACAACAATGCCTTTTCTTGCCTTGCATTTGTCATTTAAGCATTGGTAATATTTGCCGTATGGCCCAGTCTTAATTACTGTTTCACCACCACATTTTTCACATTTAACGTCACATGGCTCATCTGGAGTTTTTTCAATTACTTTGCCTTCACCATATGGCATCATTGTCTTACATTCAGGGTACCCTGAGCAACCAAGAAATTGCTTTCCAAATCTGCTTGTTTTAACAACCATATCTCGACCGCAATTCGGGCATTTAACATCTGCTTTAATAACAACTGCACCCATATTTTCTTGCGCTGCGTTTAGGGTTTTTTCAAATGGCTTCCAAAAATCATTCAAAACTTTAACACCATCTGCTTTGTTATCTGCAATATTATCAAGCTTAAGCTCCATATCAGCAGTGAATTTGTAATCCATAATTTTTGTGAAGTGCTCAAGCAACTGAGTGCATATTGTGCGCCCAAGAATTGTTGGTTTAAGGGCTTTTTCAAGTTTTTCAACATAACCTCTTTGTTGAATTTTGGTGATAATTGAAGCATATGTCGAAGGTCTGCCTATTCCATATTCTTCGAGTTGTTTTACAAGGGTTGCTTCAGAATAACGAGCAGGTGGTTGTGTGAAATGTTGAGTTGAATCAAGAGATACAAAATCAAGCACATCACCTTCTTTTAAATCTGGGTGTTTTTGTGCTGGTGCTTCATCTTCTTCATCAGTATAGACTTTTAAGAAACCATCAAATTCAATTTTTGAAGAACCAATTTTGAAAATGTAACCATCTGCATCAATATCAATTGTGATATTTTTAACCGCAGCAGATTCCATTTGAGATGCCATAAAACGAGACCAAATAAGTTTATATAACTTAAATTGCTCAGGAGTTAAGAATTTTTTAATGCTCTCTGGAGTTTTTTCAATGTATGTTGGCCTTATCGCTTCGTGCGCATCTTGCACATTTGCTTTTTTCTTTGCTTCATATGAATTTGGGGTTTTTGGGTAATATTTATCACCATAGTTGTATGTTATAAAATCTTTTGCAGCAACAACGGCATCATCTGATACACGAGTAGAGTCTGTTCTCATGTATGTAATCAAACCAACTGCGCCTTCTTCTCCAAGCTCGATACCTTCATATAATTTTTGGGCAACTTGCATTGTTTTTTGCACGCCAAAATTTAGACGAGAGCTTGCTTCTCTTTGAAGAGTTGATGTGATATATGGAGCTTGAGGTTTTCTTTGCGTGTTTCTTGTTGCTATTTTTTTAACTTTATATGTTGCACCTTCAAGCTCTTTTAATATTTTATTTGCTTCTTCTTCTGAATTTATTTCAAGTTTTTCATCTTTTGAACCTTTTGCAATTCTTTGAAGCTCAGCCGTAAATGGGAATTTATCTTTTTCAAGATTTGCCACAATTTTCCAATATTCTTGAGGAACAAATTTGTCAATTTCATCTTCGCGCTCACAAATTATTCTAAGCGCAACAGATTGCACACGACCTGCTGAAAGTCTGAAATTTTTTAATTTTTCCCAAAGAATTGGACTAATTTTAAAACCAACAAGTTTATCTAAAATTTGACGAGTTTTTTGTGCCTCAACTTTTAACATGTCGATTTCATGAGGGTTTTCAACTGCTTCACGCACAGCTTTTGGAGTAATTTCGTTAAAAACAATTCTTCTGATTTTAGATTCTGGAACTTTAAGCACCTCTTTAATGTGCCATGCGATTGCTTCTCCTTCACGGTCAGGGTCGGATGCAAGAAGAACGGTGTCAGCTGATTTTGCAAGTTTATTTAGCTGAGTTACAACTTTTTGTTTTTCAGGAATAATCACAAAAGTTGGCTCAAAATTATGTTCGATATCGAAACCAAGCCCCTTTGGAGCTAAATCTCTGATATGACCATAACTTGCTTCAATTGTATAATTTGAACCTAAAATTTTCTTAATTGTTTTCGATTTCGCAGGCGACTCCACAATCACCAAGGTGTTTTCATTTTTAGTTGACATTTTTAATCCGTAATAAAATATTTTCCCCTCGTCTGTTTTATTAAACCCTTTAATTCTAGCCCTGTCAAGTGCACTAATAAACTTGTGGGGTTGATTTTTGTTTTTTCAACTAAATTTTCAAATGATTGTTCTTCAAGTTGCAAAGCTGAAACAATTTTTTCCTCATCTTCTGAAAGCTCAACTTCTTTTTTAGTTGAGGAAAAATCAAAACCAAGATACTCATACACATCTTCAGCCGAAGTAACAAGCCCAGCGCCAGATTTAAGAAGTTTGTATATGCCTTCAGTATTAGGGTTTGTAATAAGACCTGGAATGCACATAAGTTCTCTGCCTTGCTCAAGTGCAAGATTAGCACTTATCATAGCTCCACTTTTAAGGGCAGCTTCTGCCACAAGAGTACCAAGCGAAAGCCCTGTTATAATTCTGTTTCTTTGTGGAAAATGGTAGTTAACAGGAGGAACAGAGGGCAAATATTCAGATATTATAAGATTATTTTCTGGGATTTGCCTGTACAAATCCAAATTTGAAGATGGATAAGTGTGGCTTAGCCCACTTCCAATGACCCCTATTGTTCTAAGATTTAATTCAAGTGCAAGGCGATGCGCTTCAGCATCAATTCCATAAGCAAGCCCAGAAACAATTGTAATTGGGGCATTTTGCATACCTGACATAATTCTTTTTAAAGAACTTTTGGCATTTTCGCTCGCTCGTCTTGAACCAACAATCGCAAGAGTGTTTTCAAAAATTTCAGGCGAATATTTTCCTTTATAGAAAAGAACACAAGGGTAATCTTGAATTTCTTTTAAAAGATGCGGGTAATTTTCATCTTGAATTGTGATGTATTTAAAACCAGAAGAAACCACTTCATCATATATTTTATCAACATCCAGCTCTTTAAGCTTGACAAGAAAATTTCTTGGAATTTTAATTTCAGGATAATTTGAAGCAAAAAGATTTAAATCATCTTCATTTGAATTAATAAAACTCACAGGATTTAAGTCGAAATACTCGAGCAAGGCAGTTTTCAAAACAGGTGAAACTTCAGCAAGAGCCGATATTGCGAGATAATATTTATCAAAATTTTCATCCAGCATAATTTTTTCCTGAATTAAATGAGTTTCTGACATTTTTTAAGCTCGTTCGTAAGTGTTCTCATGTTATATGTTAGCGTTGTTGCACAAGTAATCGCTTTTTCAAGGTATTCAAGACGTCCCTTAATATTCCCAAGTTTTTCTTCGCATTTTGAAAGGGCGTAAAAAATATCGCCATTTTCGTCCAACACTTCAAGTGCATGCAATAAAATTTCTTTTGCAACTTCTGGGTTTCCAAGTTGCAAATGAATTTTAGCAAGAATTTTATATGCTTCTAAATCTTTTTTATTTTTTGAAAGGCTTGTTTCTAAATTCCTTATCGCAAGGGTTGTTTCTCCTTTTTCATAATATATTTGAGCAAGGTTGAAATTTGCCCAAGCGTAATCTGGAGAAAGCTCTAATACTTTATTGTATTCATCAATTGCAAGTTCAATGTTTCCAGCTTTTTTGTATTCTTGCGCAAGGTAAAAATGAGCAAAATAGTCGCTGTAATTATATTGAATTGCTTTTTTGAAACATTTAATCGCATTTTGGTTATCACCTTCTTTTACAAAAATGCAACCAATGCAGAAAAAAGAATTATAGTCTTCTGGGTCAATGCAAATTGCTTTTTTAAATTGATATTTAGCTTGTTCAAGGTCGCCCAATTTTTCATAAACAAGAGCGAGGTTGAAAACATAATCAATTTCATTTGGCTTAAGTTCAATTGCCCTTTGGTATGCTTTAAGCGCCATTTTATCATTTTTTAATTTTTCCCAACAAATCCCAATATTAAAGAAAATGTCTGCATCTTCAGTAAAAATTTGAGAAAGCGAGCTAAATTGGTTCAGGGCAACTTTTTCATACCCCATATCCATACACAAAATCGCAAGCTCTCTTCTTGCTTGAAAATTTGTTGGGTCGGCTTCAATTGTATTTTTTAAATTTTCAAGTAATTCAAAATCGCTCATTAGTTATCAATATCATTAATTATTTCAATATCTGGCGCATCTTTTGATAAAACATCTAAGTCTAAAAGCAAATTTTTATCAACATTTTCACTTTGAGGCGCAATGCTATCATCTTCCATATCATCATCTTGAATAATTTTTTCAATAACAAGCTGTGCCATATCAATTGCAACTTTTTGCCTTGTTGCAGGAGAACATTTTTCAAGCATTTGAATTGCAGTTCTAACGGTTGAATCAATGTCATACCAACGACAATTTCCTCTTTGAATAATGCCATTTTCAACTGCATCAACAATATCTTCAACATTATTGAACTCGTGTTCTTGAATTGAGTGTTCAATAATTATTTTAATCAAATTAAGAGCAACTGAAATTTGTGTTGCATCATCTGAAGTTGAGAGTGTTCTCATTGACATTGAAAGAACTGGATCTTTATCATACCATCTTGAAAAATACTGATTCATTTTATCTCCGCTAACTATACTTATAAACTACACCGTAACCAGATTCAGGATAAGACCAAGTGATTGCTTTTTTAGGACAAGAGATTTTACAAACTCCACATTCCAAACAATTTTCATATTCAACTTTGATTTTACCATTTTCTTCTGAATAAACTCTTGCTGGGCAAACATAAAGACATTCTTTAGTAGTGCATTTTTCGCAAACCATTTCATCAACAATTATATGTGAATCCTTATCCGTTTTATATTTAACGTGCGAGAGTTTGTCTTCTATTATTCTTTTGTTAAATTTATCGTTCATTATTTTAGCACCTCAAGCACTGTTTTTGCAATCTTTGGAACATCTAGTGCGACAGCTCGACCTGTTTTAAGTGCAAAACTTCTGAATTTCGTTGCTTTTGGAATAGTGTCCACCATATTAAACAATGTAAAAAATTCATCCATTTTCTTAGGATATTTTAAGAAAATTGAATTAGACATTTTACGCAACATCGAAACAACATTTCTGTATGATTTCATGTCTTTGTACATAAAACTTTTTTTGAAACGTTTTTCATAAGCAGATAAAACTCTTTTAGAAGCATTATCCGCTTTCACTGCATCAAGCGCTGTTTCGCCTGCTAAAATTCCAGAATAAATTGCATAATTTGTGCCTTCAAAATGCACATTATTAACAAGCCCCGCAGCATCCCCTACAAGCATTGCGCCGTGAGTATAGAGCTTAGGCATATGATAAAAATCGCCTTCAGGAATTGTATGCGCACTATATTCAATACTTCTTGCGTCATCTAAATACGGAATAATATCAGGATGAGATTTTAATCTTTCAAGAAGCTCGTAAGGAGTTTTTTTCATTTTGATTAAATCTTCTGTATTTATTCCAATACCAAGTGAAATATGGTTTTTGAACGTGTACAAAAAGCCCATTGCAAAAGGATATCCAGATGCTTCATCATCTGAAAGGCCACCGAAATATTCACACAACATTCCCTGATTTCCAACCAGATTAAATCTTTCTTTAATTTTAGAATTTTCAAGATAAAAAGTTTCTTTAACGCCTAAAATTAAATCTTTTGGTTTGATTGGTTTTCTAAGTTTAAGAGTTTGCGCAAGGTTTGATTGAGCGCCATCAGCAAGAATCACAACTTTTGCTTTTAATTCTTCTGTATCAGTTCTAACACCTATGACCCGCTTGTCATCGAGCAAAAGTGCACGTACTGTGGTTTTTGGAGCATAAAAAACACCCTCTTTTTTTGCTTGTTCAATGAGCCAAGCATCAAATTTAGGTCTAAAAACTGTTGCAGCCGATGGATAATTCAAAGTTTTATGATTAATTTCAACCGAAGATGATTCGGTTAAAAATGAATATCTGTTCTGACTTATATAACTCTCATATGGAGCTTCTTCCCAAGTTATAGGAAACAAATCTTTTATAGAATTTAAATAAACTGCACCGCCAAACATATTTTTAGAACCAGCTAAATCGGCTCTATCAATCATAACGACGGTTTTTCCGCCTCTTGCGACTGTGACTGCTGCCGCAACTCCTGCAGGGCCTGCACCAACAACTATAACGTCAATTTTTTCAACATTTTGCATAAAATTATTATACTATATTTTTTGATTTTTTAAAATCAGCATTATGAGTATAATAATTTTTATCCAGCAAAACCTGCAACAACTTGTGTTAACCCTGTGCTTTCCATTGCCAAGTTAACATAGTAACAAGTGAAGACAAACAAGACAAAAGTTATTGCGATATATGAAAATACTGCCGTATTTATCAGTTTATTCTTCTCCATTTTTCTCTCTCTAATTAATGTTTACTACCAATTTTTCTGCCAACAAAATTCTTCTGATTAGCTTATGCCCCTTAACTCAACCATTTTGAAGAGTCGAAGTTATTACCAACAGATGAGTCTGTGATTGGTGGATGTGAAGACATTGCAAGCACCGCTGAAACATCTGAGCCTGCTTCTTCTTGTTTTTGTTTCTTTTTATTTTCTGCAATTATGGCTGCAGTATCAACAGGTGAATTGTTTTTAACATCGTTTGCTGCAATATCATTTCCGATTTTTGAAACGAATGGGTTATTGAGCAAATCTTGGTTTTGAGCAACAACTGCTGCAACATCTGATTTGTTCAAATCTTGAAGTTTAATTTTGTTGTAATCTTGCCCAACGCCTTGAATACCGAGTGCCATAATTATTTCTCCTTATATATCGTGTTTCTAAGCTCTACAAATATATAAAAACGATATACTTTATCGGATTTCAATTTTTATTTTTTTTGTTACAATACTTAACATTCCTGAAAGTCGGCTCTACATAAGGGTAAATAAAAAAGCAAGCAGTAAAATAAATTCTGCTTGCTTTATAAAATTATATACTTTTTGTATATATCAATAAAATTCTAGTATGACTCGCCTTCTTTTTGTTTGTTAATCAATGATTGAATTTTATCGATAATTTCATCGCCTTTCTTTTGAACTTCTTCAAGCGCTGTGTCTGCTTTATCTTGAATTTGGCGAACTGCATCTTGTGCTTTAGAATATTTCTCTTGTGCGCTATTTTTAATATCTTCACGAGTTTCTTCGCCTGATTTAGGAGCATATAAAACACCTAGCACTGCGCCAACTGCGCCGCCCACTAAAACACCTGCCATAAATCTTAATACTGACATAATTTTCCTTTCTTACTTTCTAAATAATTTAATACCTACACTAATGCCACGAGCAACACCTGATAAAACAGATTTGAGTTTGTTTGTAATGCAGGTTGTTTTTTCGAGAGCACCAAAGAAAGTATTCTTCAAAGAAGTGAATTTTTCATCAGCCGTGTTGGCAATAGACTTAACACTTGCTGCAACTTCTTGAAGCTCTTTCAATGTAGGCTCAAGTTCGTTTTGAATAAGTTCAGTTGCATTTTGTGCTGCTTTTGCTAAATTTGATAAATCAAATAACAATTTAACCAAAAAGCCTGCAACCACAAGCAAAACAACAACTGTTGTGTAAATCAAAACAATTAAACTAACATCAATTTGCGTCATAATAAATTCCTAATAACTTTCTAATTCATTTTCACGTTCTTTAGCTTTTGCCATTTTTTGAGCTTTGATTGTATTATTAAATTTTTCATATTGCTTTTCTAGCTTGCATTTTGATTCTTCAATTAAAGCGACCGCTTGCTTTTTAGCCTCATCTAACTCTGGGGAAATTTTATCTTTAAAATCATCAATCGCATCTTTTAATTTTTCTCTTGTGGTTTCACCTTCGCAAGGCGCAATAAGCGTGCCGATTAGAGCACCTGCAAGCACCCCGAATAAAATACCTATACCAAAATCTGCACCATTCTTTGACATTTTTACCTCGTTAATATTGTTTGCACTTTGATTATAGCATTTTTTTTGCGTTTCACAATAGTCAAGATGAATAAAAAATTGATTAGAAAAAATAATTTTGGTAGAATACCGAGTATGGATAAACTTATAAATTACAATGAAGTTATGAAATTAATTCCTGAAGGCGCAAGGGTTTTAGACCTTGGCTCAGGAGATGGATATTTGCTTGAAGAACTTATCAAGAAAAAAAATGTAATTGGAACAGGCGTTGAAATCAACCAAGATTTAGCAATTGAATCTATGCAAAAAGGGCTTCCAATTATTCAAGGAGATATTGACGAAGACCTAAAACAATTTCAAGATAAAAGTTTTGATTATGTAATTTTAAATCAGACCTTGCAATCAACCGTGAAACCTGATTATGTTTTAAAAGAAATTTTGAGAATTGGGAAAAAATCAATTGTGAGTTTTCCAAATTTTGCATATTGGAGAGTCAGATTTTACCTTCTTTTAAAAGGAAAAATGCCAAAATCTGAAATGTTACCTTATGAATGGTATAACACCCCAAACATCCACTTGCTCACAATTAATGACTTCCACGAGTTTTGCAAAGCTCGCAATATAGAGATTTTAAATTCAATTTATTTTACCTCGGGGCTTAAAAAAAGCTATCGAAGTAATTTAATTAAAGCAAACAAACATATAGCTAATTTCTTTTCTTCTGATGCGATTTTTGTAATCCAAGAAAAAAATAAATAAATTGAGCTTTTTAGCTTGTGTTGTGCGTGCGTTTTGTGTTAGAATTATTTTGTATTTAATCAAGGGATAGATAATGTTTGAAAGATTTACCGAAAAAGCAATCAGAGTTATAATGTTGGCACAAGAAGAAGCAAGACGACTCGGGCACAATTTTGTGGGCACAGAGCAAATTCTTTTAGGGCTTATTGGCGAAGGTGCAGGCGTTGCTGAAAAAACATTGAAATCAATGGGCGTTACTTTAAAAGACGCTCGTGAAGAAGTTGAAAAAATTATAGGCAGAGGCTCTGGTTTCGTTGCGGTTGAAATTCCATTCACTCCAAGAGCTAAAAAAGTTTTAGAACTTTCTTGGGATGAAGCTCGTCAATTAGGTCATAACTACATTGGCACAGAACACTTGCTTTTAGGTTTAATCAAAGAAGGTCACGGCGTTGGTGTTAAAGTTCTTGAAAACCTTGGTGTAGATTTAAACAAATGCAGAGCAAATGTTATTAAACTTTTAGGTGAAACAAAAGTATCAGATGCGCAAAGTCAAACATCTGGCGGAAGAACAGCGGCAGTTGCAGGAAGTGTTGGTTCGTCTAAAGCAAAAACACCATCTCTTGATGAATTTGGTACAGATTTAACTCTTGCTGCATCAGAACAAAGGCTTGACCCAGTTGTTGGCAGAGAAAAAGAAATTGAAAGAGTTATTCAAATTCTTGCAAGAAGAACTAAAAACAACCCAATCTTAATTGGTGAACCAGGGGTTGGTAAAACAGCAATTGCAAACGGCTTGGCAATTAAAATTGTTGATGGCGAAGTTCCAGATATTTTAGAAAACAAAAAAGTAATTCAGCTTGATATGGGCCTTCTTGTTGCAGGCACAAAATATAGAGGCGAGTTTGAAGAACGTCTTAAAAAGATTATGGACGAAATTAGAACCGCAGGAAATATTATCATTATCATTGATGAAATTCACACACTCATTGGTGCGGGCGCAGCAGAAGGTGCAATTGATGCTGCAAACATTTTAAAACCAGCGCTTTCTCGTGGCGAAATTCAAGTTATTGGCGCAACAACGTTAGACGAATACAGAAAACACATTGAAAAAGATTCAGCACTTGATAGACGTTTTCAATCTGTAATTATCGAACAACCAAGCAATGATGAAGCAATTGAAATTATCAAAGGCTTAAAAGCAAAATACGAAGAACACCACAGATTGAACATTTCAGACGAAGCAATTGTTGCTGCAGTTGAGCTTTCATCTAAATTTATTACAGAAAGATTTTTACCAGATAAAGCGATTGATATTATCGACGAGGCAAGCTCTAAGGTTCGTTTAAATGTTTCAAACTTGCCTGAAGAAGGTAGGGAACTTGAACAAGAACTAAAAGCAACAATCAAAGAAAAAGAAGAAGCAATTAGAAACCAAGAGTTCCAAAAAGCTTCTGATTTAAGAGACATTGAAAAAGAAATTAAAGCAAAAATTAAAGAATACGAAGCTGAATGGCGTGCAACACAAGATATGAACAAACCAACTGTTGGCGTTGATGAAGTTGCAGCAGTTATCGCTCAAATCACAGGCATTCCTGTTACAAAAATCACTGAAGGTGAATCTGAAAAACTTTTAAAACTTGAAGAAACACTTCATGAAAGAGTAATCGGCCAAGGTCAGGCGGTAATTTCTCTTGCGAAGGCAATCAGAAGAGCTCGTGTTGGGCTTAAATCGCCAAACAGACCAATTGGTAGCTTTATTTTTGCAGGTCCAACTGGTGTTGGTAAAACAGAGCTTGCAAAATCACTTGCTGAAACAATTTTTGGCTCTGAAGATAATATGATAAGAATCGATATGTCAGAGTTTATGGAAAAACATACAACTTCAAAACTTATCGGTTCTCCTCCAGGGTATGTTGGCTACGACGATGGTGGTCATATGACTGAAATTGTTCGTAAAAAACCTTATTCTGTTATTCTATTCGACGAAATTGAAAAAGCGCACCCTGATGTGTTCAACATTATGTTGCAAATTTTAGATGACGGTCGTTTAACAGATTCAAAAGGCCGCCACGTAAACTTTAAAAATACAATTATCATTATGACATCTAACGTTGGTGCTTCAATGATTACATCAACTCAAAAGCTAGGTTTTTCAACTGCAGAAGATGTTAAAAAAGATAAATATGAAAAATTAAAAGATACAGTTATGGAAGAAATGAAAAAATCTTTCAGACCTGAATTTTTAAACAGAATAGATGACATCATTGTATTCGCTCACTTGGCTCAAGAAGAAATCAGGGAAATTGTTGATTTAATGCTCAAAGACCTCTTCAAGAGACTAGGCGAAAGAAACTTAGAACTTAAAGTAACTGACGAAGTTAAAGATTATCTTGCAAAAGAAGGCTACAACGAAGCTTATGGTGCAAGACCTTTAAGAAGAGTTATTCAAAAGAAAGTTGAAGATGTGCTCGCAGAAGAAATCCTTAGCGGAAAGTATGTTGAAGGCGACACTATGACTATGAAAATGGATAACGAAGAAATTATCATCGTTAAAGAATAGGTTTCAACAATACAAATTATTTTAAGGAGTGATGTCCGAGTGGTCTATGGTGCAATCTTGGAAAGGTTGTGTGGGTTTCCCACCAAGGGTTCGAATCCCTTTCACTCCTTATTTTTATTATCCGCGTTAACCCCGCAAGGCAAATACCAATTATTATGAATCAGAAAACGGTGTTTTAAAATATAATCCATGCAAGTTATTTCACTCGTGTAACAATTTGTAAATAATTTCTTGATGTATCTAAAGGTCCATTAGAAAAAAACCGTAAAAAATACGTAAAGAAGTATGGTGAGTGAATTTTATGTCTTACGACAAAAAAGTGCAAAACGGCTTAAACAATAATGTTTACAGTGTATCAAAACAAAAAGTCTTAAATAACGTTAGCAACAACGAAGTACAAACTGTTCAAAACAAAAAAAGCACAGCGCCTTTGGATACTTTAGCTGACAACGAATTCGTAGATATTAATATTGACGAAAACAATAATTCAAGTACTTCTGCAAACGTAAACAATAAGAAAGAAAGTATTGATGAAAACAATATATTAATAAAACAACTTGAAGCAGAAATTTCCAAATTAGAAGCCGAATATAAAGCAAGCCAAAAAGGCAAAGGTATTGCTGGATCTATTGGGGGCTTTTTCTCATCTTGCTGGAACGGAATAAAAGGAAATGGCTTCAAAAATGGCGACAAGGTTGAATTAGATAATAAAATCGCATTACTTGAAGCCGCAAAGGCAGACCCTTCAAAATTAGCGGAAGCATATAAAGAAATTATGGGAGCAGAACTAACGGATGAAGTTAGGCAAAATGCAATTGAATCAGAGAATTTAGGTAATAATTTATCGACAGAAGAAAAACAAGAAATTATAAACTCACTAAAAAACCAAGCTGCATCACTCTCTCAATTAATGGAACAAACCAAAGATAACCAAGGCTGGTTTTCAAAGGCTATGGGTGGAATAAATAATATCTTTGGCTTTGGAACAAATTCAATCAAGGCTGATGCAAAGATAGAAGAGTTTGTTAACCAAGTTAATTTGCTAGACCCCAACGACCCAGATTTTGCTGCAAAATACCAAGCATTAACGGGTGAAGCGTTGTCACTTGAAGGAATAGAAGAACTATCTCAAGGGGTTTCAAAAGTTGGAAATTCCCCTGCTGCCGAAGCAATTATGGACTACGAAGAAACACAAGCAGCAGCAAAAGAAATTGGTGTAGGTATTGTAACTGGCGTAGTTGTTGCAGCAGGTGTTATTGCGGCTCCATTCACAGGTGGCGCATCATTAGCCGCAACAGTTGCATTTAGTGCAGCACTTGGTGGTGCAACAACGGTTTTAATCAATGGAACAGACACAATCGGAACAGACAAAAAATACTCGCTCGAGCAAGGTCTTCTTGATTTTGGCGGTGGCGCAATAAATGGTGCAGTAACCGCAATGACATTGGGTGGAGCAGGGCTTGCAGGGAAAGGGTTCTCGGCCCTCAAGGGAGCTGGCAGCGCCAGTGCTAAAGCAACAGCAAAACAAATGGTTTCAGGTGGCTTTAAAAATACGGCAAAAAGTGCATTTAACGGCTTTGGAAAAGCCGCATTGAGGGGTGCCAAAATTGCCACATTCAGCTCAGCATCAAATTATCTTTTAAACACTGTTGGAACAAATGCAATATACGAAATGACAGGAAATTACACAAAATCAGAAACTCCTGCAAATATTATTCAAAACGAAGATGGCACATATTCTGTTTATTATGAACTCACGGATTCAAACACAGGAGATGTAATTTCATACGAAATCGAAACAGTAGATTCACTTTCCAAAGACAAAGAAGGAAATTTAATTAAAGGAAATGTTCTAAGCACTTCTCGCAGTAATGACTTCAACTTCAAAGATTTGGCTAAACAAACAGCGATAAGCGCAGGAACAGCTGCACTTGGTGCTGGAATTGGCAAAGTTACAAATAACATTATCAATCCATATGCAACTTCTATAACAAATTCAGTAGTTGTGGGCAATGCTGCGGAAATTGCCTCAGATATGACATTATCACTTAGTGCGGATTATTTAATTGCAAGCGCACAAGCCGGTAAATTTATAGACAAAGATGAATTCTTCAGTTGGGACAGAATACTTGGCGAAGGCAGAAATCAAATCAGAGGTTTGTTAATAGGTATTGCGTCATCAAAAGTAAATGGTGTAGATACCACGTCAGTAAATGCTGTTCGTTCAGGTTTTGATGGCAAGACAAGTATCGATATAACAGATATACCAACCAAAACAGGTGGAGATATTGATGCAACAAACATCAAAAGTGGTGCTGAAGTTACCATTAAAGATGGAACTAGTCTACCAGCAATCAAATTGGACAATTCGGAATTACCAAAAACACAACAAGAAATAATAACAATAGCAGGAAGATTAATTTTAGAAGAAAATAATCCAGCAAGAGCTGGAGAATTGTTGTCATCTTGTGGAATGAGCGAAACCGAGATTACCAAATTCTTTGAAGATGCAATTGCTGCCAAACAAGTGGCGAGCCCTATGGCAGTTACCAAAGTTGCAGAAGTAGAAGAAACAACTGAAATAGATAGCGTAATTAAAGCAATCCAAACCCCACAAAATGGCACAATAAGAAGTGCTGAAGATTTATCTGTTGAAGATATTACCAAGCTATACAGCGCTAGAATGAATATTGTGAGCGAAGACAATATTGCAAATATGCTATCAAAGTATTCATCCAAAGGTAATGAACAACTGGCAAGAAGCATTTTGGCGAATATGGGCCAATATGCCGATCTAGATGGCTTTAACAGCTTATACAAACAATTAAGCGACTCAAAAATTACCTTAATTACCGACAAGGATAATACAAGCCTTGGTGATGTATTATCATATTTATCAAATAAACAAGCATTCCCACGTGATATAACTGTTCAAGCTGACGATATTAAAAGCGGAATAAAAAAAGTTATGCAAGAAAGCGCAACTCCTGGTTTAATCCTAGATGCATCAACAATTGCTGTAATCAAAAACGATACCGAATTACAAGACTTAATTCGTTCAAATCCAAATGTAAAGCTTGTTTTGCTTGACGGATACAATAAGGGAATAACTGCATTTAACCACTCTTCGTCAGCAGATGTAGAGCAAAAATTAGACACAATATTCAAAGAAGTTAAAAAACTTGTAAACGAAGGCTACTCTGAACAAGATGTAATTAACAAAGTTTTAAATGGCGATATTATAAAAGATTTTGAAGAATTAGGCTTAGCTGGCAATATTCAAATTATTAAGAATGAATCTTCGCAAGATACTTTAGACAATTCTCAAATATCTCATTTGTATTCTTCAAAACAAATCACGAATGAGCAAATAGAAGAAATTTTATCAAACTATGCTACAGAAGACAGACAATATGTTCTTGAGATTTTGGCACAAACTTCAAAACCATCAAGTATGTCAACATTATCTGCTCAAACTAAAAAACAATTTGCAAACATTCAAAATATGGCAACACAAAAGGGTGTTGACACCGAAAATATATATTACTTAGTTCCAACAGTTGAAATGGGCTCAGGTAAAAAAAGCTATGGTATGGTTTCAACAATTTATAGAGATAGCAACGGCATACCTGTAGGCAAATTTATTTCCGATATTTCTCAAGTTCCAGATGCAAAAAATTCAATGGTTGTAATATTGGACGATTTCTCTGGCAGCGGGAAAAGTTTAATAGATAATTATCGCGCAATCACAAATCCGGAAGAAATTATTCGCGAGCAAATTACAAAACAAGCAAAAAAACAATTTGAAAAAGGTGTACTTTTAGAATCCGAAAAAGCAGCTTGGATAGAAAGTAAAATAGAAGAAGAACTTGCGCAAAATTCTTCAACCTTAATACCTTACAACTCTAGTTTGAAAAAATTTGACGGAGAAATATTAATTGCTCCACTAGCTTCAACAACGGGTGAAGGTTCTGCTATCGTTAATTTTGCAAAATATACCGAAGCCGACCCAAAACTTACATTTATGCCATCTGATGAAATTCCATTATTTATGTCATCTGATTATATGAAGAGCTTACCAATCAACGACCAAAGAACTTTCCAACAAATTTTAAAACCATTCGATACATTTGTGAGATTCGACCCAGAAGGAGATAAAGCATCAAAATGGCAATCACCAAATGATGAATTCGGCTACTTTGGCTTCAGAGGAAACGCAACAAGTATAGCATTCCCATATATGGCGCCAAACAATAACAATGCATTCTATTCAACATTTGTTGCCCCAAAATTAACATTCAATTCTGCAGGTATAAAAAACAGATGGATAATGGATTCACCAGTAGATAAAATTTGCACACATATAGTTAAAAATACAGACGGAGAAGACGCAGAATACATTCAAGAAGTTAAAGGCATACGCAATGAAAACGACGAAATAACTGGCTCTGAGATTATATTAAAAGTTAACGGCAAATGCGTTGAAACATATAGACTTGGGGCAGGCAAAAAAGCCAAAGAGCTTACTCCAGCTCAAATACAGCAAATACAAAAAGTTCGTGAAAGTTACGCAACCGCAATAAACAAAGAACTAAATGAAAAATTCACTGAAGCGTATGCTCAATTCTTAAAAGTATTTGAAGGTATTGGATACGATGTAAACGATGTCAAAAAGAATGGTGGCAATATATACGAAAACTCAGGCAATATTATGTATGGACGCCCAAAAACAATTGACTCTTTAGGTGATAAACTTGTAAATAAAATTAAAAAAGGTGATAATATTCCCGACATCAATGCTGCAAGAGAAAAGGTCGAAGACGGTATTGGAACAAGACTTATTATGGATAAAATTGACGAAGAGAGTATACAAAAAATAACAAACAAACTGTGCGAAGAAATCAAAAAATACAATATTGTTTTAACCGAAATTAACAATTACCGTGGCGAAGACCTTTCACCGTATTTTACAGATGCACAAATCGAGCAAATTAGAAACACTGTTTTAAGAGCACGCGAAGAAGATACGGAACATAAATTCTATCCAAAAGGTTTAAAAGATTTTAAAACAATAACCGGAACCCATGAAAAAGCAGTTAAGGCTTCAGGTTATACAGCATTTCAAATGAATGTTATATACAAAAACGGAGCCCTTGGGGAAATCCAAATAAGGGGCAGGGAAATGGACCAACTTGCAGAAGTTGAACATATTCCATATGACACAAGACAAGGTAAACAACTCAAACCAAAATACGATAGCGTAGTTCAAAAAATTAAAGCCTTGAATGACGAAGCATATAAAGAATATGAAAATTATTGGCGAAAAATGTATGAATATGCAGTCAAGAAAGAAAGAGGGATTCCTTGGCCAAAACCAAAACTACCAGAGGGAATTCCAAAAGAAATATCTTACGAGGCACTACAAAAAATTTAAAAAACAACATTAATATGTTATTATTAATTTACTAGGAGTACACAATGAACCGAATTCCAAATAACAAATTTGCACGAGTTAATAATCTGTCTTTTGACGGCAAAAGTAAAGGAAAAGAACCCATGGAAGATGCAATTCAAAGTGGAATAAATAAATTAGCCCAACGCGCAGAAAGAGAAGTTGCAGAGTATGGTGATTTTGCACCTGTTGTTGAAAAACTTGCCGATTACGATAAAACCCTAAACATTGGTGAAGCATCAATCAAAATTGTTTATGCAAACTATAAAGACGACAAAACCCTTAAACGCCTAGAACTTGACGTTCCAAGCAAATCTGGGAAAAGCAATGCCAATTTTGCAATGAAGCTGGGAAACAAAAAAGAGATTTTAAAAATTCTTTCAAGCGAAAATCTTGCCGAAAGAATAAAAAACAACTTGCGAGAAGCCTCTAGCTCATTCGAAGATAGAAGTTTTGCATAAAATAAATAAACCCTTAACAAAACAAACAATGTTGTTAGTCCTCAGTAATGTTACATATTCTTAACAATATCGATTTTTTAAGCAAGTTTGTTTTTGATTGTTTTTTAATAACATATACTTCGAACAAAGGTTGAAAAATGATGCAAGTTGTTAATAATAGTTTAAGTAATCTCTGCAAAGGCCACAATATTCAAACAAATAAAAATTTAACCTTTACTTCTAGGGGTGCAAAAATGAATGAAACACCAAGATACATAGAAAATATAATTAGCAATCTAAAAAAAGCAACCACGCAAGATGAGATGTACAAAATTCTTGATAATGCAGTTGCAAATACATCTGAATTTATTGCAACAGACTTAACGGATTTTGCAGGTAGTGGTTATAAATTTCAATGTACCCTTAAAGCATACACAGATAGATACGACATTAAAAAAATCAACCAAGAATCTGGAAGAACAATTGTAGATATTATTCAAATAGGCAATACCGATAGATGTGTAGTAGTCTCAAAGGCTAAATAATAAATGAATAAAATATCTTTTCACAGTATTACACAAAACTTTTTAGCACCCATAAAAAGTACTATTTTGGGAGCTAATCAGACGTTAAAAAAAGATGTTTTTGAAAGTTCAATAATAGATATACATTCAAAAGGTGCATTTCCAAGCAACGTCTTAAGTAATTTCCACAAGTCAAAATTTGAATTAGACGGAATTAAAATAAATTCCATGGAAGGTTTTTTGCAGTCGCTAAAAACACCTGACCAAAAACTACAGAAGAAAATATGCAAAATGGTTGGCAAAGATGCTAAAATCGCAGGGACAACATTAAAAGAAACGGGATTTGACGGGAAAACGCTACATTGGAACGGAAAAACCCTGGATAGGTTTTCCGAAGATTATCAAGAGCTCTTAAAAAGAGCATACGATGCTAAATTCAAAAAGGATTCATTGTTTAGAAAAGCAATCGCCGCTACAGATGGAAAAACTCTTACGCACTCAATTGGATTGCAAAATAAGGAAGAAACCATATTGACGGAAAAAGAATTTATCAATATGCTTGAATTATTAAAAGCAAAAACAAAATAAAAACTAGACCGTCCAAATATCAGCAAATCACAAAATAATTCAGAAGAAATTCTCAGCAATTAATAAATTCTACCAATAACTTATTCAATTCTTGTTAGTATTCTTTCTGCGCAGCCTTGTCCCATAAGATATGCTTGTTTGAGATATTTTGTTTTTTCAATTTCGCCAAGCGTGTAAACACCAACCGCTCTTAAAATTCCCTTTTCAACTGTTCCACAGAGACAGTTAACAGAAAAACTTCTAAGGGCAGTAACCGCTCTATCCATGAGATATTCTTCCATTTCGCCTTGGGTTAAGATATAGTAAAACTCTTTATTTGTCATTTCTTTATATCTTGGACAGCATCTATCTATAAATGTTTTTAATTGCGCTGACATGTTGTAAAAATATACAGGAGTTACAAGCACAATGGTATCAGCTTCTACCATTTTATTTAATAGAAACGACATATCGTCGTGTTGAAAACATCTTTTGCAAGAAAAACAAACCCCGCACCCAGTGCAATAATTAATATTGTAATCAGCAAGAAAAATCTTCTCGACAACGCAGCCTACATCTTCTGCACCTCTTGCAAATTCATTCGCAAGAGAATCTGAATTCCCGTCACGTCTTGGACTAGATGACACAACTAAAACTTTTTTCATAACCACACCTCGCAATATTATTATTTATAACATATTGAGCTGAAAACTTCGATAGTATTTTGAGTTTTGTTAAGAAATGTAGCAATTTTAAGAAAGAAAAACACTTTATATAAGTGTATGGTTAGTATTTCTTTTTGTGGAATAAATTTAAATTACAAAAAACCTGTGACAAGCACAAGACCAAGTTCGCTTGCGCCACTAAAATGTGACACAATAAGTTTTTGCGGAGAAGCGTTTAAAAAATCTAAACTTGACGGGTTTTCACTAAGCGCAGTTGAAAAATTCAAAGCGCCAATTGAAAAATTTAAAAATCAAGAAGAACTAGATGCTTGGGCAAAAACAGAAATTGATAAAATTTTAAACGATAAAAAGCTTGAATGCGTGCCAGATCCAATTAATCATAGAACAGACAGCAAAAAAAGAATTCTTGAAGATTGGAAAGAAGTGTTATTTTCGCCAAAAAGCAAATATTCAAAAAACCCAAGTCTAGGGCTTATAGTCTTACAATCTATAACAAAAGATTTAGAATATGATTACATAAGAGAGCCTGCCGAATTTGATAAAGAAACATTTGAAAAAACTATAGAAGAAATTGAAGCAAAAATTGCAAAAAATAGAAATTACACAAAATCTGGTTTTGATTTTGCAAGGCAATATAAAGATAATTTAAAAATAAAATATATAAACGAAGAAAAAGAAAAACTCGGAATAGACAAAGATTCTAAAGAAATTTTTTGGATTGCAATTCCGTCTAAATTAGATGACCCTGAAAATTATGAACAAAATATTAAAAAATTAAAAGCATTAAGTAGTGACCTATGGTGCACAACAGAAGACTATAAAGCACGAGATGCTCTTGCAGAAAACAAATTCTATATTTGCCAAAAATCAAACGAAGCAAAGCTTGGCGTTAGAATGTGCTGGGGGCAAATTTTTGATGTCCAAGGCAAGAAAAACGATTTTCATATCCCATATAAATATGCGCCAATTATGGAAGAATTTATAAAAGAACATAATTTTAAAATTATGGATGATAGCAAATTCAACTATGGTTTTAGAATGGCAAAAAAGGCGAACGACCTTTGGAATAAAGCCCCAGCAGCAATCAAATCTTGTGATTGGGAAACAATAATGGAGCATATGGGGCTAGAACCAAAAAAACTTGAAAGCGGATTATATGAAGTTAAGAATTTCGATTGCAACCCTGAATATTTAGACTATTTCAAAAAATATGGCGTAAGTGCAAAAGAATTAATCTCAAAAATCGAAGTAATTGATGGCGATGCAAGCTTCAGGGGCTATAAATTTGACACTACATATAATATTAGAGAAATTAAAGGCAACGCAGATTTTTCAGACAATCAATTAACTAAAATTGATAAAATTGAAAAAATTGGCGGAAATTTAAATTTATATGATGCAAAAATAACAGACCTTGGCGAATTAGAATACGTTGGTGGAAGTATGAGCTGCTTTGGTCATTGTGCTTTAGAAAATTTAGGCAAAATAAAATACATTGGGGGAAGCGCAGGTTTAAATGGCAAGCAAATAGCCTGCATTGACCAACTTGAATATGCTGGAAACATGGAATTTTTGCAAAGTCGAAAAGCGCAATTGAATTAAACTAAATTTCAGAAACATTATCGCTAGTGCGCAAAAGCACTTCTTTATGAACATCTGCATCAGCAATTTTATCAAAAGGCATTTTAATATATTTAACAGTGCCATTTGCTAAAACATTTCCTTCAATATCAGATAGCGAAACTTCTGCAACATAAAATTTAGACATATCCTTTACTATGTAACCTTTGCCTATTATATCTTCGAAATATGGAACAGGTTTTCTAAATTTTGTTTCCATAGACATTGTAACGCCAAACATAGATTCGTCTTTTACCCAATAGGCACGAAATGCAAGCTCGTCAAGCAAAGTGCCAATTAGCCCACCATGCACTCTTTGAGGAAAACTTTGGTGTTCTTCCTTATATTGAAATTTTGTCATTACGGAACCATCTTCCATATTATAAAATGGAAGTCTGAGTCCAATTGGGTTTTCAAGCCCGCATATAAAACACATTTTAGAACTTGTTTGCTTGCTTATTACTCTCATAATATCTCCTCGAGAAACATTTTATCACAAAGAGAAAATGGTTAAATTAATTTATATTATTATAAAATCTTTTGATTAAACCAACCTTGTTACACTTAAGTTTAATATCGTCAGTGTTTTTTATTTCTTGATATTTTTCTTCAAATTCTTTTAATTTTTCTTTACTTGTATATTTAAAAAGCACGTTATTTGGGTTTTTTTCGCTCAAGCGCCATGTTGCCATACCATAAATTGAGCCTTCATAATTTTTTTCCGTGTGGCGAGCATATTGTTCAAAATAATTCAAAAGTTCAAGCTTATCTTTATCTTGAGTTCTAGTTTTGATTTCTTCAATCTTTTGTATATATTTAAGTGATTCCAACCAAGCTCTAAAATATAGATTAACACCCAAAAGTGCTTTTGGTTCATCTAAAACACTGCCGGAAGAACCGCTTGCGCTTTCGTCCCAATTTGTGAAAGCCATTCTTTCTGTGTGCTTAAAGTTAATTCTATCTTTTACAAGCTCCACAATGTCATCATCTGGATTTTGATATAATTTTGCTTGCAGTTCTTCAAAATGAGTGTCAGAAATTTTAGGGCTTTTGCTCATTTTTTCGTGAAGTTGAGATGATTCAATTAAATATTCTCTAATAAATTCTTTTTCTTTTTGAGGACTTCCAATTTGCCTTAAATATTCACCAATACAGTGGTTTTCATAGTCATACAAATTAGCAAGACCTTGACCTTCCGAAAGAAGGTATGCAATTCTTGCATTATATTTATCTTTATTTTGTGATTTTATTTCGCCAAATCTGAAAGAATCAAATTGAACTTTTCCTTTGCGGTCATAGAACAAGTGCTTCTGCTCGATGTCACCATGGTAAATTCCGTTTTCCTCCATTAAAGCAATGCTTTTAAAGACATTTTTTAGGTGCGATTTAGTAATTGGATTACTTGCAAAATCTGCGTTTTTTCCTTGTGTTTGATACGTTCCATCAGATTTAACTTCGGGAGCACAAATTCCTATTCTTCTTGCAAGTTTAGAATTTTTGGCCTCAAGAGCTAATTCATCGCCAGATAAAGTTACGACATTTATTTTACCCGCAAATGACACCGTGTCTGCCTTCATAGCAATTGGTTTTATAAAATTTGGATTATTATTTTTTTGAAATTTTGGTGTTGTTAAATAGTTTCGAATAGCTAGAATTTTCATTGTTTACCTCTTTGCTATACAAAACATCTAAAAATTTTTTTTGCCACATGTAACTCAATTAAATATAATGATTATATGGCATACATGTATAGAAGATTTATAAGGACAAGATACGGACGGCACATTGGTTGCTATTTGGTTTTGGTGATTATTGGTTTGATTTTTACAATTCCTGATTTTTTCATAAATATAAAGCACCAAGATTATGTATCATGTAATAGTTATAGAGAATGCGAATTCTACACTATCAATAAAAAAACAGGCGCAAAAACAAGCATAAAACAATTCAGGGGAGAAGATTTAAAATACGAATGCGAGCTAAATAGCGCTGGCCAATATGCAGTAAGAGGTGGGGATATTTACTGGATTTTAAATTTATATCTTGGAGAAAAATATAAAATTACAAAAAGTGGTTATGGGCGAAAATCTAAATGCATAAAAGATGGTACAAAATATGTTAAATTGGCAAGAAAAAGAAATATAACTTTTAAATTATAGTCTTATAAATTCCTTAACCACATTTCATATTCTTTTCCATAAGATTCTTTTGCGTGAAAAGCAATAAAATCAACAGCTTCCCTAAAATCAATTTTTTCAATATCTGATAAATTTTTATATGTATTAGATAAATATTCGGAAACATTTTTTGTTTTAATTCCAAACGGAGTTGAGCTTGTTGTATTTTCAACGATTTCTTCTGCCACTTTAAATGCTCTTGGCGAAACAACAAAAGAACTTGAGCCGTAATCTACAATTTTTCCATTTATCATATTACTGTCATCAATATCGCCAATAGACATCAAATGAAGTCCAAGTTTTTCCATTTTGGTTTTTTTCTCAATTCTTGGCATTTTATCAATAAAATCTGCAACATAGAATGCACCGAAGTCGTGTTTGTTTGCAACTTGGCCAAAATGAAATTTTGCATAATTAGAAAGATTATGCGCACGAGCATAAAAACCAATTTGTGGCTCTGCGCCTGCACCATGCGTGTGATAACCATTATCGTAAGCAGGAGGGGTTTTAAACATTTTAAGCACAACTGGCTTTGCGCCTTTAACTTCAATTTTAATTGCATGTCCAAACACACCATTATCAATATACTGGCATACAACAGGTTTTTCAAGCGCATCCGTTAAAGATTTCACAATATATGTCATCTCTGAGGGCGTGAAAGCATTTTCACTAGTCACATCAACTGTTCTTGTGATGTTGTTTATTGCATTTATTACTTTATCGAATTTTTCCTTGCCTTCGCCCCAGCCTTCAGGAAGCTTGCCAATTGCTCTATTCGTTGCAGGATATGTGGTTAAAATTCCAGATAATTCGTTGTGGCTTATGAGGTCTTGGGCTAAAAGTTTTTCAAGATTTTTGCAAGATAAAGTCTCTTTTGTAAATTCTTGCGTGCCATTTTTGTAGTGAAATGCAAGAAAATCCTCAATTTGCATACCATCAAATTTTGCAACAGGAGGAGCTATTTCAATTAGCTTTTTGTAGTCAATTTTATCTGCCCACACTAAAAACTCTTTAGGATTATAAACCCTATCTGCCGTAGTTATAGCACATTCCCTAAAATATCGTTCTTTTTGCTCTGACGTCATCACCCTTGGTTTTGGAGGTTCAAGCCCCGAAAAAGAAAATGTATCACAAGGAAGAGGCTTGAGCTTTGGCGCAAATATCCTTTGTGGTTGATGAAAAATATGTGGTTTTATAGCCTGAATTTGCATACGCATACAACGTGAGTGAATAAATAAAGTTGCCATGGGGTATAAAAAAATAATATAATTAAACAAGCTAAATATAGTGGGTGGAATATGAAAAAAATCGCAATTTTATTATCATTACTAACTTTTATTTGCACAAGCACATATGCAGCAGATGAAATTATAAGTGGCGAATACATAAGGAAAGCGCAAGCAAAAGTTGACCAAATCGGTTTTAAGCTTTTAAACTATAACGGGATTGAAAAAAGAACAGTTTTTGATTTCGACACCAGAAAAATAAAAAACGCATATTCAAGAAGCACAGATAGGCAAATTGTAATATATAGAGGACTTTTTAATAGATTAGAATCAGACGATGAAATTGCAGCAGTTTTAGCACACGAAATAGCGCATAGCGTAGATAGCTATAACGGAATTTTAAGAGGAGTATTCTATTCTTGGTCTTATTATTTTGCACCTAAAAAATACGAATATAAAGCAGATAAAAAAGCTGTCGATTATATGGTGAATGCAAACTACAACCCTGTTGCACTAATTGTTGTTATGAATAAAACTTTCCCTCAAAATAGATTCGACTGGTATTCAACACACCCATTAACATCAAGAAGAATGATGGAAGTTTACGAATATATTTATAAAAAATATCCTGAATATTTAGCAAATAACGCATATAAAAATAATATTTACTATCAAAATTTCTTACTCACATCTAAAGAAAATAGAGCAAAATTTCAAAAGAAAATTGAGAAAAAATCAAAACGTACAGTGAATTATTTATAGGTGGGAGATGATAAAGAAAATTTTAGCTTTTATCATTTGTTTAAATATATTTTATTCTCCTGCATATTGCATTATTCAAGACGATTTTGTGCACAGCACACTAGACAAAACAAAAAAACCTGAAAGAATAATCGCACCTGTTATTAAAGACAATTTTATAGAAAACTCATTAAATAAAAATCTTCAAATTAAAACAGTAGAAAATAAAATTATTAAAGACGTTTTTGCTGAAAAAAACGCAAATAAAAATATAAACATAAAGCAAAATGTTGATTTTGGCGAGCAAATTGCACTTCCAAAAAGTAGTGGCAACATTACAAAAAGGATTGCAACATATAATGGCGAAAATTCAGTGCCAATTAAAATAAAAATCAAAAAACATTTTTCAACTCGCCACAAAATAGATGAAGGCGATTATATTGAATTTGTCACATTAGAAGATGTAAAAATTAAAAACAAAACTTATCCTGCAGGAACAAGTGTTCAAGCAAGGGTTGAGACAATTTCACAAAATAAAATTTGGGGTGTGCCTTCAGATTTAGTTATAGGGAATTTTACAATTGACGGGAAACTGCTAAAAGGGGAAATTAATAAAACGGGCGCAAATCGTTCACTTTGGTTATACCCAACAATTTATATGACAACCTTTTGTTTTGGGCTTGGATTATTGCTTATTCCAATTAGGGGTGGGCACGCAAAAATAAGTCCATCTCAAACATATATAATTAATTATCTCAAACAATAGAATTGTAAATATATGTAACATTTTTTATATTCTTCTAAATTTCAAGGTAATTTTTGCCGTTATTACATATATACATGTATGGATAAATGTATGCAGAGAAAGGAACATATCTAATGCCAGGCGAGGATAATTTAATTAAAAAAATATTCACAAATGTGGCAAATGCGGTAACTGGTGTTGACCAAGATGCAAGCAAAACAGGTGCTGCGGATGGAGAGTTAAAAGAACCTGAATTTGTTTTTGAACTTGCGGATGACCTGCTTGGGGACCAAGTAAAATTGTCAAGCAATGGCAAAAAGCTAGACTCCTCAGTGGCGAATGACAACGATGCAAAAGAAGCCGTACAAGATATGCTAGGCAAACTCTTTAGCGAAGATGGAGTTAAAAAACTTGCTGATAAAAACTCAGACGGAATAACGCTATCCGAAGCAAAAGAATACCTTGCAGCGATGATGAAAGAGGATGGCACAGGCGAATCGCTATCTCTTGAAGATATTGAAAAAGCTCTTGGTAGTCTTGGGGTTGACCCTGAAAAAATACTTAATGATAAAGTGAAAGAACTTTTAGGCAGCGAAGATGCCTCAAGCATTGATAAAGATATAGTTAGCGATATACAAAACGAAGAAACAATAAGCAAACCTACTAATTCTCCAAGCGCAGGTGGTGCTGGTGGCGCAGGTGGCGCCGGCGGTGTATCTGGTGGCGGCGGAGCAGGTGGTGCACGTTCAGGTGGTGGCGCATCAGGCGCTAGTTCGTCTGGTGGTGCAGGAAGCACAAAATCAACAAAAGAAGCGGATACAGAAAATATTGAAAATATGTCTGTTGAGCAAATACAAGAAAAAATCACAGAAAAACAAGGTGAAATTACAACCGCTGAAAGCGACCTAGCTAAAGTTGCAAGTGGCGAACATGAAGAAATTAAGGCACTCAAAGAAGCTGAAGATGAAGCATATGAAGAGTATCAAAAAAAAGTTAAAGATGAACTTGGCGAAGAAAAAGCTAAACAACTAGATGACGCCAAAAAAGAAGTTGACAAAACAAAACAAGCGATTGATGAGCAAAATAATCTAATTAAACAAAGAGAAGGCGAAATTCAATCTGCACAAAAGAAAATAGATGCTTGTCAGTCAAGAATTGATAGTTTAAATGGCACAATTGGCGAACTCGAAAGCGCAATTTCATCAGCCGAAGAAGATGAAGATACATCAGGCTTAAAAGAAAAACTGCAAGCCGCTAAAGCAGAAAAAGCTCAAGTTGAAAAAGATAAACAAGCAGAAGAAGGGAACAAAAAAGAACTTGAAGCAGTTAAGACTCGTCTTGAAAGAAGAAAGACAGACGAGCTTGAACCTGCGCATGAAAAAGCGCAAAAAGCTCTTGAAAAAATTGAAAAAGAATTTGAAGATAATGACGCAATTCAAGAAGTAAAAGAAAAATATGAAAAAGCAAAAGAAGCAACAGAGGCCAAGAAAACAGAATTAACAGATAAAATTCAAGGTGAAATTGATAAAAAACGAGGCGAGCTAGACGAACTAAACACTAAACTTGCCGAAGCACAAAACAAAGAATCGGAGCGAAAATACTCTACAAGCAGTTTAGATGATGCAGCAGCACTCTATGAAAAAATGGGGCTTGAAGAGCTTGGCTTAAATAAAGAAGTCTTCGAAAAAGCGCTCGAAGGATATAACAATTTGAGCGAAGAAGATAAAGCAACTGGAATGCTTGGCATATTTGACACAACTCAAGGCACAGATGATGAAAGATATTATTTAATTGACTTAAATAAACTAGAAGTGGTTGAACAAAGCGAATTGAAACTCGGAAAAGGAGATTTCTCAGGCAAAACAGTACAACAAGCAAACCAACATGGCTCTAATACAACATTATCTGGCTTTGAAAAAATAAGCGAACAATACTATTCAGATAGCATGGGCAAAAATGCTTTAAGAATGGATGGCCTTGAAGAAAATATTAACACCAATGCAAGATCAAAGGGCACAGTTGTACACTACACCAAATACGATAACACATTAGGTTGCAAAGGCTTTCCACCAGTTTACAATGCAGACGGAAGCGTTAACGTAGCTGCAACAGATGAAAAAATGCATAAGCTATTCCCTAAAGGAAGCATTTGCTTTACATACCCACAAAACGACAGTTACTGGGAAGAAAGCGACCTCTACTCATAAAAACTTTTATTCAAAATATTCTGCCTCTAATATTGTTAGGGGCAGTTTTTTACAATATTCAGGCAAGTACAAAACTTTGCTTGAATAAAAAATATTTTTGAAAGAAAATTATAACTATATGAGGAAATTTATTGGCATAGTTGTATTATTTTTTGCTCTGGCATTTTCATTATTGTTAGACTCTAGTGCCAATCAAACTCAAATAATTCGCACGAGCGATTCTATTCAAATCAAAAAAGAGGCTGTTGAGTTTGTAGCATACAACATTCTTGATAGCAAAACCATTACATACAAAGCAAAAAGCAACAAAAAACTTTCTAGTTTGACCCCCCTTGCTCTATCTTATCACCAAACAAATTGCCTCCAAGGTGCAGGTAGAGCAGAATATATCGGTTGCTTCATTCAAAATCGCACAACCGAAAAACAAAAAATACACCAAATTAGAGCTCCTTAAATTTAACTACAAGTTTTACAGTTAAGACACATTTATAAGGAGAAATAATGATGGACATGGCGCTATTAAAAGAAGGCACTATCATTATGGCAATTGGCTTGGGCACTGTGTTTGTGTTCCTTGTTGTAATGATATGTGCAATGCAAATTAATTCGAAAATTTTAAGCTTTATTGGTAAATATTTTCCAGAAGAAATTCCTGAAGTGAAAACCGCAAAGAAAAAGGTTGCAAGCAACAAAGATAAAATTGCAGCGGCAATTGCGGCAGCTATTCATAATTCAAGAAAAGCTTAAGGAGGAAATATGGAAAATAATGGCACACCGAAACAAAGCGGTGATAAAGGGCCACTGTGGGCAATTTTACTTACTCTAGGTATGTTAATCGCTATGCTGGCACTCAAATATTTTATTGGCTAAAAAGAAAGGTAAATAAAATGGATTTTATACATGCAAATGCAGTAACAATATCGGGATTAATCCTACTTATTGCATATATATTTATCGCTTTAGAAAAAATTCCTAAAGTGACTGTTGCGCTTATTGGCGCAGGGCTAACCCTTTTGTTGGGCTTGGTTAGTCAAAATAAAGTTGTAAACGATACATTAAACCCACATTATTTTGCTAACTTCGTTGACTTCAATGTAATATTTTTGCTTGTTTCAATGATGATATTAGTTCTTATTACAACAAAAAGCGGTGTTTTCACTTGGCTTGCAAATGAACTATTAAAATTAACAAAAGGCAGCCCAACCAAAATTCTTTTTGCATTAGGTTTATTTACGGCGGTTGTTAGTGCATTTTTAGATAACGTAACAACAGTAATTTTGGTTATGCCAATTACTTTTGCAATCGCAAAACAATTAAATATTAACCCTGTTCCAATTTTGATAACAGAAATTATGGCATCGAACATAGGGGGCACATCAACTCTTATTGGCGACCCACCGAACATTATTATAGGTTCTGCCGCAGGCTTTTCATTCATGGATTTTGTTGTAGAGCTTGCCCCTGTTGTTGCAATAATTTTATTTGTAGTGCTTGGATTTTTTGCACTTGTGTTCAGAAAAGACTTAGTTGCAACTGAAGAAAACATGAAAAAAGTGGCAAGCATTGATAACTCAAAAACAATTACAGATAAAAAGCACATGATTCGCTCTATGAGTGTTTTAGGACTTGTAATTGCAGGCTTTATGCTTCACGACATAATTCACATTGACACATACGTAATTGCAATGGTTGGCGCTTGCATTTTGATGTTGTTTGAAAAACCGACTGAACTTTTAGAAAAAATTGAATGGAATACAATTTTCTTCTTTATTGGTTTGTTTATTATCATTGGCGGTCTAGAGGCTTCTGGCGGTATTAAACTTATGGCAGATTGGTTGCTAAAAGTTACAAGCGGAAGTCAAGAAGCAACATCAATGGTAATTCTTTGGGGCTCAGGTATAATTTCAGGCATTATTGACAATATTCCATACACAGCAACAATGTCGCCTATGCTTGTAGAAGTTCAAAAAACAATGGGCGCCGAATATACATATCCACTTTGGTGGGCACTATCTCTTGGAGCTTGCCTTGGCGGAAATATGACAATAATAGGAGCTGCAGCAAATGTTATTGTTTCAGAAAATGCAGCTAAAGAAGGTTATCCAATTGGTTTTATGCAGTTTATGAAATATGGCGTGCCAGTTGTGTTAATTTCTTTAATCATAAGCACAGTTTATATTTATTTCAGATTTTTAAATTAATTTGAAAATATATAAGCAAAAAGACCTCCCCAAAAGAGGTCTTTTTTATTTTCAGATTAGATTAGTATCTGTAAATGATTTTTAAAAAAAGAAAATAACTATAATAAGATTATGGAATTTGGAACAACAAAAAATAAATTAAAAATTGGAAAACTTGAAACTCGTGTCGGAATTTTCATTATTGTAACTTTGTTTATAATGCATCTCTACCATTATATGTACCCAAAGTATATCTCATGTAATGAGGATAGTCTGTGCTCTTATTACAATGAAAACAGATATAGTGGGAAAAGGAAAATATATAGCACATTTGACGGTAAATACATAAGATATTCTTGCGAAAGATACAGTAAATGTAAAGCAGGTAATGACAATAGAGCAAAATGTGACACAGAATATACATTAAGATTATTCGCAAATGGAAGACCTGTTGCCAGAAAAAAATTCTCGCTTAAACAAGCTTGCATAGAATATGGCGAATTATACGTTTGGAAAATTAAAAAAGGCAACAATACCTTCGAATTTAAATAAACATTTTATTTTTTTATTCGTTTTGTAACAAAGATTTAAAATATAAAAAGAATTACGCACTTTTTAGAAGTGAGATGCTTTCTAATACTTGTAAGTGTGGAAGCAGATATGTTATCAAAAATTGATAATTCGCTAAATTTCAGAATATGCCCGCAAAAAACAAATTGCAAAACGGGCAAAGTTTTAAGCTGCTCAACTTCGCCAATTCCATATGATACATTCCACTTTGCAAGCAAAGAAAAAAACAAGGTTGATTTCAGGGGAAATAACTTATTTACAAAAATAAAACTTGGAAAACAAGAAACCCCAAAAGAAGAAGACTTAAACAATTTAAAATTAGGCTCAGAAATCAACAGGGGACACCAAGCGGCTGTTTATAATATAAAAAATAACCCAGATTGGGTTGCACGAGTTGAACTCAAAAGTAAATTCAGCCCGCCAGAATTAGAATTTGTTAAACCTGAAGAAGTCCCAAATGTAATTGCATCTACTAAAGATGGTGAATGCAAAGTGTTAAGGAAGCTAGATGGCGAACCGCTTCATGGTAAAAAATGGAATATGAGCGCAAACATAAATCCTTATAAATATTTTAGAGAATTGAAAAAGCTCAAAGAAATTCCAGATGAAGCATTTGCTAAATATTGCCACGACGTTATGGAATTAAGGAAAGAAAGTATAGAAATTGACACCGTAAACCCAAATAATATTCTTTATGATAAAAACAAAAAAGTATTTAATTTGGTTGATATCGAAAAGAAAATTGGCGTTAAAGAAAAACTATGGATTCAAGACTTTTACCCGTTTATCGATGCCAAAAGACTATCCTCTTTGTATCGAAAATCTGGAGATTTAACACGAACACTGCTTGGAAAAAGCATCAGAGAGTTTTTAGATAGAATGATAAGGATTGCAAAGCAAGAAGGCTACGAGATAAAAGTTGAAGACATTAACCGCCATTGGGTGCAGGATTTCGTAACTTATTTATATCACGATGACCAAAGAATGTTATTTCAATATACATTATAGAAACTAAAAAACCACCCTTGTTGGGTGGTTTTAAATGGTGGCGCGTCTCGGAATCAAACCAAGGACACGGGGATTTTCAGTC
>JAFQLC010000023.1 GCA_017396695.1 bacterium | reverse complement strand
GATGGGTTAGTACTGGTGGAGAAGAAATGCCAGGTCTTATAGAGTCTCGTTGGTTGACTTTTGATGATAAAGATACAAAAGGTACTGAATGGATAAACGAAAAAGGTGAAATATGTAGATTCCGCAAAGGTGGAAATATTAATATTAAAGATATTGCAAATGATAAATATTATACATTATTACCAGAATATTACCTAAGACCATATGATCCTGAATACACAACCTTTGATGAGAATAAAGAACTTTCTATAAATATATTAAATTCTTTAAAAATTAAATTTAAAAATGTTACCAATGATTCTTTAAAAGTAATAGAACATCCTTATCAGGCATATAGCGAGCCGATTAACAAGGTTTTGAAATATATGAGCGGAAATTCTGGGCTAACTGAAGATATAATATATCAATCTATCAAGATTAATGGCGAGAAATATAAAATACTATCATCTTCTACCGAAGATGATACAAGTATGGGAGAAATCTCAAAAATTAAAATTAAAGGTAAGGATTTAAAAGTTTTTAAAGACAAAGAAGGACTTTTAGTAACAAGGAATGGAAAAGCTGGTTATACAAAATTTTTACCGAAAGGTAATTATACAATAAATGATCATGCATATATTTTATATAAGAACGAAGAATGTAAATATAAAATTAACTTACAATGGTTAGCCATAGCATATAGAAAAACTTTCTTAGAATATGCTTCCAATAGTGATAATGGCACTTGGAATATGACGGGCTTTTTTGAACACGTTTGCATTGATATTCCTTCTATAGAAGAGCAAAATGTTATTGCAGAAAAATATCATAAGATAATGACACTACAAGAATCTCTATATAAGGCACAAAGCGATTTAAAAACATTGTTAAATAAAGAAATAATATTATAAAATTTATATTATGGATGTTCTTTTGTATCATTTCAAAGTCAATGTTTATCAAACTGCAAGACAATTATAATAAAAAAGACCTCTTGTGAGGTCTTTTTATATAATTCGCGCTTGGAGAGATTCGAACTCCCGACCTTTTGGTTCGTAGCCAAACACTCTATCCAGCTGAGCTACAAGTGCATATTTGCGCCCACTCAAGGGCGCATATAACTATTCAGCAGCTTCTTCAGTTGCTTCAACTTCTTCAACGATTGTTTCTTTAACTGTTTCAGAAGCTTCAACATTCACTGCAACAACGGCTTTAACTTTTGAAGTTAATTTAACTGTCATTGTGAAGTTGCCAACTTTGTTGATTGGGTTATCAAGTGTGATTAATTTTCTATCAACTTCAACGCCACAAAGTGCTTGGATTTCTTCAGCAAGTTTTTTAGTTGTGATTGTGCCGAATAATTTTCCGCTTTCGCCAGCTTTTGCAGAAAGTTTAATAACTTCAAGTTTTTCGATTTTTTCTGCAGTTTCAAGCGCTTC
Organism: bacterium; assembly: GCA_017396695.1. GTDB lineage: Bacteria > Cyanobacteriota > Vampirovibrionia > Gastranaerophilales > Gastranaerophilaceae > RGIG1918. The sequence continues at coordinate 21,062 of JAFQLC010000023.1, read as the reverse complement.
AGCGTGTAATTTTTCAGCTTTAGCTTTGATTCTAGCGATATCTCTTTCACGAGCTTCGAGAGAACCTTTTGTTGCAACTTGCGCTAAATTAGAAGGAAGTAGGAAGTTTCTTGCGTAACCATCTTTAACAGTTACAACATCGCCTGCTTCGCCTAAATTTTGTACATCTTTTTTTAATATAATTTGCATGGTATCACCTTTAAAAATTGTATAAATAATATTATCTCTTTGAGAATTGGAAGCGTTTTCTAGCTCTTTTTCTACCGTATTTTTTACGTTCTTTAACTCTTGGGTCACGAGTTAATAAACCTTCTTGTTTTAATACAGCTTTATTTTCTTCGTTAACTTCAAGCAATGCTCTTGAGATTGCGTGTCTGATAGCACCTGCTTGAGAAGAAACGCCACCACCAATTGCACGAACTCTGATATCGAATTTATCAGTGTTATCAGTTAAAACTAGTGGTCTGAAAATCATCATTTCAAGAGTTGGACGATTTCCAAGGTATCCTTTAAGAGTTTTACCGTTGATAAATACTCTTCCTTTACCTTTAACAAGCTTAGCAACTGCAATTGAGCATTTTCTTCTGCCTGTTTTGATAATTTCTTGCGTATTCTTAGTTGCCATTATTTAGTTTCTCCTTTAAATTCATATTTAATAGGCTTTTGAGCTTCATGCGGATGGTTAGGACCAGCATAAACTTTCAATTTATTAAATTGATTATCGCCTAATGTATTATGTTGAAGCATACCACGAACAGCTTTTTCTAAAGGTTTAACAGGATTTTTAGCCATTAAATCTTTGAAACTTTCTGATTTCAAGCCACCAAGGTAACCTGTGTGGTGGTAGTACATTTTGTCAGTTTCTTTTTTACCTGAAACAACAATTTTCTCAGCATTGACTACAACAACGAAGTCGCCCGTGTCAACATTCGGAGTATATTGTGGTTTGTTTTTACCTCTTAAAATGTCAGCAATGATAACTGCTAATCTGCCGAGTGTTTGGTTTTCAGCATCAATCAAATACCATTTTCTTTCAACTTCAAGCGGTTTTGCACTGTAAGTTTTCATTTATTTACCTTTCATCTGATTATTTGTAATTTTCATATCCGACCTCAACAAGCGCAAGCCCTATTGGGTCAGCAGTCATTCCAGCTTTTGTTCTGTCTTTTGAATTTAAAATCTCAAGCATTGTGCTTGTTTCTAAATTCTTTTTCTCAATCATCAAAAGTGTTCCAACAATTGTTCGCACCATATTATAAAGAAATCTGTTTCCGATTATATCAATATAAATATAATCTTCTTTTTGCTCAGCACTTGCTTTATATAAAGTGCAAATGGTTGCTGGGTTTTCGGAATGAGATTTAAAAGCACTAAAGTCATGTTCGCCAACTAAATAAGAAAGCATATTATTTAGTCTTTCAATATTTAATTTTTGCCTTGTGTAAAAACAGCAAGAATCAAATATAGGCTTCACATTCGACATTTTGATTTTATATTGATAATGCCTGTATTTCGCACTCATTTGAGCGTGAAAATCATCGGGCACAGGAATTATCTTCAAAACCGCTATGTCGTCAGGCAAAAGAGAATTCATTGAATATTGGAATTTATCTAAATCTTCAATTTCCTCTGACACAAAGTGTGCACATTGCGAATATGCGCTTACACCTGCATCTGTTCTGCCTGAAAATATAGTGCTAATATTTTGTTTTTTCAATGTGCTAAGAACTTTTTCGAGTTCTTCTTGGATTGTTTTTTGTTTGGGCTCGAGGTTTTTATTTTGTTTTTGACTTCCACAATACCCAAGCCCTTGGTATTGAAGATATATTAAATACTTCTGCATTGACTAAGAAAGTTGGATTAAAGCCATTTCAGCAGCATCGCCTCTGCGAGGTGGAAGTCTGAAAATTCTTGTATATCCGCCATTTCTATCAGCATATTTTTTACCAATTACGCCGAATAATTGTCTCAAAACTGTAAGCTTTGGAAGTTTTTCTCCTTCTGCTAAAGTATCTTTGATTTCGCCTGTTTCAAGGTTAATGTATTGTAAGCTTTCTTTATCATAGATTTTTTTGAGAGCTTGTCTTCTTGAAGCAAGGTCACCTTTTTTAGCAAAAGTAATGATTTGTTCAGCATATGGTTGCAATGCTTTTGCCTTAGCCATTGTAGTTGTGATTTCGCCATGAACAAACAATTCAGTTGCAAGTGAACGTAGTAACGCTTTTCTTTGGTCTTGCGCCCTTCCTAGTTTGTTTCTTTTGCATTGGTGTCTCATTTTTATTTCCTTTTCTTATATTAATTCCAAGTCATCAATACCTTCTGGATTTGGTTGTAAATCCAAGCCGAATTCGTGTAATTTTTCAATTACTTCGTCTGAAGATTTTTTGCCGAAGTTTTTGATGTTTAATAAGTCGTGTTCTGATTTTTTCAAAAGCTCTGCCATTGAATTGATGCTTGCTCTTTTTAAGCAGTTGTATGCTCTTACAGAAAGTTCAAGGTCTTCAATTGTGAAGCTTGGTTCAGCTTCAACTGGAGCTTCTTCAACAACTTCGATAACAGGTTCAGCAATTTGTGGTTTGCCTGTGATTGAAGCGATTTGCATAAAGTGTTCAATAAGAAGTGTTGCAGCTTTGCTTAATGCAACATTTACATCGATTGAACCATTTGACCAAATTTCGATAGTCAATTTATCATAGTCAAGAACATCGCCAACACGAGCTGGTTCAACTGAGTAGCTAACTCTTTTAATTGGCATAAATGCTGCGTCAATTGGAAGCATATCGATTGGCACACCATTTCTTTGTTCTTTTGTAATATCTTGAGTAATATAGCCTTTGCCAGTTTCAACAACTAAATCAGCGTGAATTGAACCACCTTCAGCTAAGTTACAAATTACATGGTCTGGGTTAACGATTTTAACGCCTGCTGGAAGAACAAGGTCTGAACCAAGAACTGGACCAGCTTTAACAGCGTCTAATCTCAAGTGGTGAACATCGTTTGATTCAACTTTGAAAACCAAACCTTTTAAGTTCAACATAATATCTACAACATCTTCTACAACGCCTGGAATTGAAACGAATTCATGTGTAATTCCTTCAATTCTAACAGATGTAACTGCTGCGCCTTCAAGACTTGATAATAAAACTCTTCTTAATGAATTACCAATTGTAGCACCAAAACCTCTGTCTAGCGGCTCAATGACAAATTTACCATATTGAGCGCCGTCAGAACCTGCTGTTGTGCTTGTATTTTTAATTTTTAATTCCATTAATCAATTCTCCTTAACTAACTATTATTTAGAGTAGTATTCGATTACAAGTTGTTCTTTGAAGTTTGGATCCATTTCTTCTCTTTGTGGGATTCTTTCAAATACAACTTTTTGTTTTTCAGCATCAACTGCAAGCCAAGCGTAGTTAAGTGCTAAATCGATTGAATCTTGAACAGTTTTAATATATTCTGAACTTTTTGCTTTAACTGTAACAACATCGCCTTCTTTTAATAGGTATGAAGGAATGTTTACTTTTTTATCGTTAACAAGAACATGTCCGTGAGAAACAATTTGACGAGATTGCTTACGAGTCATTGCGAAACCAGCTCTGAAGATTACGTTGTCTAATCTTGATTCAAGAAGTTGTAAAAGGATTGTACCTGTTACACCATTTTTTCTTGAAGCTGTGTTGTAATATTTAGCAAATTGTTTTTCAGAAACGATGTATGTCATTCTGATTTTTTGTTTTTCTTTTAAGTGAAGTGCGTAGTCAGAAAGTTTTTTTCTGTTAGCACCATGTTGACCTGATGGGTTAGGTCTCATTGAAGTTGCTAATTTTCTGTTTGATAAATCAACAACGCCAAAGTTTCTATATAATTTATTTGTAGGTCCTTTGTATCTAGCCATTTTATAAGTTCCTTATCTTATACTCTACGTTTCTTTGGAGGTCTGCAACCATTGTGTGGAATTGGAGTTACATCTTTAATTAATGTAATTTCAAGACCTGTTGCTTGAATTGCTCTGATTGCCGTTTCTCGACCTGAACCGGGACCTTTAATATAAACTTCAACTTTTTTCATACCGCAATCAAGTGATTTTTTAGCAACGATTTCAGCTGCAGATTGAGCAGCGAATGGAGTGCCTTTTCTAGCACCTTTAAAACCGCAACCACCAGCTGAAGCCCATGCAACAGCATTACCTTGAGTGTCAGTTGAAGTTACAATTGTATTATTGAAGGTTGATTGAATATAAACCACACCTTGTAATACATTCTTTCTTTCTTTCTTTTTCGTTTTTGTAGGTTTAGCCATTATAATATTCCTTTATGATTATTTCTTTTTACCAGCGATAGGGCCTGATTTTTTACCTCTGCGAGTACGAGCATTAGTTTTTGTTCTTTGTCCTCTACATGGTAATGATTTTCTGTGACGAATACCTCTGAATGAACCGATTTCGCTCAATCTTTTAATATTAAGAGTAACTTCTCTTTTTAAATCACCTTCGATTGTGTAATGAGAAATTTCATCTCTTAATTTTCTGATATCATCTTCAGTCAAATCATCCGTTCTGATGTCAGGTGAAATACCGCATGCTTCTAAAATTTTTGCACTTCTTGCAGGTCCTATACCGAAAATATAGGTAAGTCCTACTATAATTCTTTTGTTACGAGGTAAATCTACCCCAGCCAATCTTGCCATTTATGTTCTCCTAAATTACCTTTAATTAACCTTGTCTTTGTTTGTGCTTAGGGTGTTTGCACACAACTGTAACTCTGCCGCGTCTTTTAATAACTTGGCAATCTTTACACATTGGTTTTACAGATGCTCTAACTTTCATTGTTTTATTCCTTATTATTATTTCATTCTAAATGTAATTCTGCCTCTTGTTAGGTCATATGGTGTCATTTCAACTTTAACCATATCTCCAGGAAGAATTCTTATGAAATTCTTTCTGATTTTACCTGATACGTGAGCTAGAATTTCATGACCATTTTCAAGTTCAACTCGAAACATAGCGCTTGGCAATGCTTCTAGTATTTTACCTTCAAATTCAATTACATCATCTTTAGCCATTTGTACCTTTCTGAATGACGAATGTAAAAAAATTTTATTACATCAATATTAAAATGCAAGTGTTTATTTGCATATTGGGCAATTTTTCTTAACATAAATTATGTTTATTTTTTAAAACTAATAAAATCTTTAAAATCACATAAATTTTAACTTTCAGGATATACAAGGTTTTTAGGTCATAATTTCAATAAAAAAATAATATTTCAATAATTCATTTGTTTTAAAAAATAAACATAAAACCATGCTCAACAACATATTATTTTGATATAAAATTATATATAAGGTAAGGATTATAAAAAATGTACGATAAAAAATCACTTAAAGCAGAGGAGTTTATTTCTCACGAAGAAATTCTTGATACCCTCAAATATGCTGAAGAAAATAAAAACAACATAGAACTTATTGATAAAATTATTGCAAAAGCAAAATTAAAAAAAGGGCTTGAACATAGAGAAGCTTCCGTTCTTCTTGCATGTGACATAAAAGAAAAAAACGAAGAAATATACAAACTTGCTCGTGAAATCAAACAAGAATTTTATGGAAATAGAATAGTTCTTTTTGCGCCATTATATTTATCAAATTACTGTGTGAATGGTTGCGTATATTGCCCGTATCATGCGCAAAACAGACACATTCCAAGAAAGAAAATGACGCAAGAAGAAATCAAAAAAGAAGTCATTGCTCTTCAAGATATGGGGCATAAACGTCTTGCAATTGAAACAGGGGAAGACCCAATCCATAACCCAATTGAATATGTGCTTGAAAGCCTTAAAACAATTTATAGCATTCACCATAAAAACGGAGCAATAAGAAGAGCGAATGTAAATATCGCAGCAACAACCGTTGAAAACTATAAAAAATTAAAAGAAGCAGGAATTGGAACTTATATTCTATTCCAAGAAACTTACCATAAAGAAGCTTATGAAAAACTTCACCCGACAGGACCTAAACACAACTATGCCTACCACACAGAGGCAATGGATAGGGCAATGGAAGGCGGGATTGATGATGTTGGGCTTGGCGTACTATTTGGACTCGAAAGATATAAATATGAATTTGCAGGGCTTTTAATGCATGCTGAACACTTAGAAGCAGTGCACAACGTTGGACCTCATACAATTAGTGTTCCAAGAATAAGACACGCAGACGACATCGACCCATCTGCATTTGATAACGGAATTGATGATGACACATTCTGCAAAATTGTTGCCTGCATTAGAGTTGCCGTGCCATATACTGGCATGATATGCTCCACAAGAGAATCTGCCTCAGTTCGAGCTAGGGTTTTAAACCTTGGAATTTCCCAAATTTCAGGTGGTTCTAAAACGTCTGTTGGCGGATACGCAGAAGAAAATGCAACTGAGGAAGATTCATCACAATTTGATGTAACTGACACAAGAACACTCGATGAAGTTATGAAATGGCTTATGGAGCTTGGCTATTTGCCAAGTTTCTGCACAGCATGTTACAGGGAAGGCAGAACTGGCGAAAGATTTATGGAAATTTGCAAATCAAAACAAATTCAAAATTGCTGCCACCCAAATGCCCTTATCACTTTAAAAGAGTATCTTGAAGACTATGCAAGTCCTGAAACAAAACTTGTTGGCGAAAAATTAATTGAAAAAGAACTTAAAGAATTTGAAGAGTCAAAAGTTAAAGAAGTTTTGACAAATAATTTAGATGAAATTACAGCAGGGAAAAGAGATTTCAGATTCTAGAACCTGCAAGATAAAGGGATAGAGTATGATAAAAAAAATCGTTAAAAACTTTGCAGAGCTCACAAGAGCTTATTCACTTCCTGTGTCGCTTAGTGCTTTTTTTGTGGCACTTTGTTGGGCAAATTTTGAACAAGTAAACAAATTGCACGCATTTTTAGCCTTTATTAGCGTTATTTGTTTGCACCTTGGCGGGAATTTATTTGACGATATTTTAGATGTTATTTTAAGACTCAAAAAAGGCGAAAAATTAAGCGAAATTAACTTCTGCAACAGTGCAAAAGCTCGTTTAATATTAGATGGCACAATTCCCCTCGAAACAGCCCTCACACTTGACACATTACTTTTCACAGTTGCTATTTTATGCGGAATTTATTTCTTTATGCAATATGGGGTAGGAATTTTAGGAATTACTTTAGTTGTCGCAGTTCTTATTTTACTTTATCCAATTTCAAGCAAATTTTTCGCATCTGAAATAATTATTGGAACATTATTTGGGTATATTTTACCAAATGCTTGTTTTTATGTAATGACAGGTAACACAAGTTTGAATTTAGCTCATTTTTCACTTTCTCTTGCATTTTTAATTGTGGCACTCGCTCACGCACATTCAATTATGGACTGGGAAAATGATGAAAAATGTGGCAAAAAAACGCTTGCAATGATTTGTCAAAACAAACAAAATGCAATAAGAGCGCTTGGTTGGATGATTTTTGGCGCATATTTAAACCTTGGGATACTTGTTTCGCTTTACTACTTAAACGGCATAATGATTTTTGCTTGCATCACAATTCCAATTGCAGTTGAGCTCATAAATTCTATGAAATCATACATAACTCTTGAAGATAAAGAATTAAGACCTAGATGGTATATGGGTGTTATGGAAAACTGGGAAGAAATTAAGAAACATAACATGCATTATTTTATGTATAGATTTTATTTGGCAAGAAATTTAGCAGTTTATTTTGCAATTTTTTGTGCACTTGCAAGATTAATTGCTATCAACTCGCCTTTTGTTTCGTAAATTGCGTAACAAATTAAGCAAAATATACTCTAAATAAATAACATAGCAAATCAAAAAGCCTTGTCTTGCAAGGCTTTTGTTGCGTAACTACACCATGTGGTGGATATTTAGATTAAATTACTAAACTCAAAATTAAATGTGACGAATAACAAATCAGAGAGAGAAAGTTAAATATAATTTAAAAATTATAAATAGATTTATTGTCATCCTTGTTAGTTAGCCACAGTTATTTTTCCACTGTGGCTTTATTTTATCTTTGCTAACGCAAAGATAAAATAAACACAAAAAAACAACGTCTCATTAAGTTGAAAGTAAATCTGAAAGGTTAACTTAAGATGATGAACTTTTCCGAGTTAGGCTCCATTTCTAGAAATTCAACTTCTTTTTAAATTTAGCAGGAGCGCCTGCAACCATAGTATTTGGCTCAACATCTTTTGTAACAACGGAATTTGCAGCTATAACTGCGCCCTCACCCACTTTAATGTTCCCAACAACAACGGCACCTGCGAAAATTTTGACATTGTTACCAATTATAGGATAGCCGTGGCTTTTTTCGCTTCCACCATAACCAATTGTAACATTTTGCATAATTATGCAATTATCACCAATTTTAACCTCTGGTGCAATCACTATGCCAAGCGGATGTAAAAACTGAACTCCCCTGCGTTTCAAATCTTTAATATCTTGGAGAATTGTGCAATTTGTGTACAAAGGGTTCCCGTAAATCAAATTATACAAAGCAGAAGATGTTATTTTAATTCCCAAAAAATATATGATTATTGAAAAATCATAAATTGAAACACTGAAAATTTTCTTAAAATTCATAAATCCAAACACCTAAATATGATAAGCTTTCTTTCTATACAAAATATAACCAACAACACCAATTATAATTACAGGCAAAGCCGCAGCAAAAAATGGCGGAATTGCTTTTGTTTCACCAAGGTTTAAAGAAAATGCTCTTATTACAAAACAAGCAAAAATGATAAGCACAGAGAATAAAAACCCTCTGTTATAGCGCACTCTTGGAGGAGTTATTGCAAGCGGAATGCCAACAAGCGCAAGTGCGATAGTTGTGAGGGGAAGCGCAATTTTATCAAACAAAGCAACTTTGTATTCAAGTATTTCTTTTTCTGGAACTTTTGGATTTTTACTTTGTTCTTTGATGTATCTTGCGAGCTTGAAGAAATTAAACTGACTTGCACGAGTTTTCACAAAATTTGCTGCACTATCAAGACCAAAATTCACAACAGAATCACCAAAAACCGCAGTGTTCAAAGTTTTATTTTCTTTAGACAAAGTGTAAATTATGCCATTTTCAAAAATCCAGCCTTGTTTTGAAGTTTTACCTGAACGAGTTTGAACAATTTGGACAGTATCACTTTTAGACATATCAACAAGGGTCACGTTGTGCAAAATATTATCTTTGCATTCTTGAACATAAAAAAGTCTTTTAACAATTTTGCCGTCTTTAAGCTCTTTTAAAGTGTAGTTTGTTTTACCATTTGGAACATGTTTTTGCTGAAGCGAATAAAGCCCCAACTGCTTTGATTGAGCACTTGCAACAGGTACTACAAGCTCGTTTATTGCAAGGCTTGCAATAGTTGCAACAAGTGCAAAAAACATAACAGGTTTTGCAATTCTTGGAATACTTATTCCGCACGCTTTAAAAACAGTTATCTCGGAATTTAGGCTCAACTTATTAATTGTCATAACAGTTGCAAACAAAGTTGAGATTGGAATTGATGTTACAAAAACTTGTGGCAAGTTCAAAATAACAACAACAAATGCCACATTAAATGAAATCCCGTAATCTGAAATCTGTTTAAAAAGCTGAGTGAATGTTTCTGAAGCGAAAATAATTGAGGTAAAAATAACAAGCCCCAAAACAAAAATTTCGAGCATTTGAGACAAAATATATTTATCAATAAGCTTAGTTTCAGCCCATTTTTGCTCGATTTTTGCACGAGTGTCTTTATAAAATTGTAGTATTTTTTCCTTCATTATCATACATCTCAAGTCGTTGTTTTTGAATTTCTTCAAACAATTTCATCTTCTCATCGTCAGGCAAATTTTTCAAGTTATTTAACTTTTCGATAAATAATTCACAAGTTTTATTTATATTTTCTGAATTATATTTCATAAAATCTAAACTCATTTGTGGTGAGCCTGAAGCAAGACGAGTCATATCTCGAAAACCACTTGCAGCAAGAAGTTTAGAGTATTTTTCATCTTTTATAATATCAAACAATGCTATTGAAGCTAAAAGCGGAAAATGAGAAATTGTAGCACAGGCTTTGTCTTGTTCCTCATTTGAGCAAATAACAGGAGTTGCCCCCATTTCCGATATTAAATCTTCAAGAATTTTACAATCACGCTCAACTACCCATTTTGCGCCCTTAAAAAGATTAACATCAGATGACACAAAACCTGTTTTTTCACTTCCTGCCATAGGGTGGGTTGAAATCAAATTATATTTTAAATTATCACGCACAATGAAATTCTTAACAGATGAAATTTCTGTCACAATAGCGTTTTCTGAAACAATGTCATTCAAAGCTTTTAATGTTTCATTGATTTTGTTCATCGGACGACACACAAAAACGACTTCGCAATTTGCTAAAATGTCATAGTTTGTTGAAGTTTTAGCATACAAAGAAGCTTCTTGCGCACTTGTTGCACTAACTGCATACATTTCGTGGTTCTTGCTTAAAGCCTTCAAAATTGAACCACCAATTAAACCTAATCCAATAACTCCAATTTTCATTTTTATATTATAATACAAAAAAGTAGTTTATGAGGCTTAATTTTATGGAAATTAAAAAAGGCAAAGCATTTAAATTTGGAGATGATATCTCGACCGACCATATTGCACCAGGACGCTTATTTCACTTAAGAAGTAACCTAGAAGAGTTTTCAAAACACGTGCTTGAAGATGCTGATCCAACTTTTGCAAGCACAATGCAAAAAGGCGATTTTGTTGTTGCAGGCAATAATTTTGGCTTAGGTTCATCAAGAGAGCATGCTCCACAAATTATAAAAATCGCAGGAGTTGGTGCTGTTTTTGCTAAAAGTTTTGCAAGAATTTTCTACAGAAACGCAATTAACATCGGGCTTCTTGCAATTGAATGCGATACAGATAAAATTGACGCAGGCGATGAACTCGAACTCTATATTGAAGAAGGCATTTTGAAAAACCTAACAAAAAATATTGAAATTAAAATTATGCCACTTCCGCCTGTTATGGTAAAACTTCTAAACGACGGCGGGCTTGTTGAACATATTAAGAAAAACGGAGATTTTAATTTTGCATAACATAACTTTAATTCAAGGCGATGGAATTGGACCTGAAATATCAGAAGCTACAATGAAAATAATTAAAGCAGCGGGGGTTGAAATCAACTGGGATATTCAAACCGCAGGCGCAGATGTTATTGAAACAGAAGGAAAACCGCTTCCTGATAGAGTTTTAGAATCAATCAAGAAAAACAAAGTAGCACTTAAAGCTCCTGTTACAACACCAATCGGCAAAGGTTTTAGGTCAGTTAATGTTGAGCTTCGTCGTGCGCTTGATTTATACGCAAATATTAGACCCTGCAAAAATATTGAAGGGATTAAAACTCCGTTTAATAATGTTGACCTTGTTGTAGTTAGGGAAAACACAGAAGACCTTTATGCTGGGCTTGAAGAAAAAATTGACGATAATACAATACATGGGATTAAGCTTATTACAAGAAGCGCTTCAGAGCGAATTGTCGATTACGCTTTTCAATATGCACTTAAAAATAATAGAAAAAAAGTTGTTGCAGTAACCAAAGCAAACATCTGCAAAATGTCTGATGGCCTATTTTTAGACTCCGCTCGAAATGTCGCAAAAAAATATGAAGGCAAAATCGAATATGGAGAAATTTTGGTTGATAACTTGTGCATGCAACTTGTTCAAAACCCTTCAAAATTCGATGTTTTAGTGCTCCCTAATTTATATGGAGATATTGTTTCAGACTTAACGGCTGGTCTTATTGGCGGGCTTGGTGTAGCACAAGGTGCAAACATTGGTAAAGATTGCGCAGTGTTTGAACCAGTGCATGGCTCAGCGCCAGACATCACAGGTCAGAACCTTGCAAACCCAACTGCACTTGTTCTTTGCGCTTGCGAAATGCTAAATTACATTGGCGAAGGGGATGCGTCTAAAAAAATTCAAAACGCAATTTATAAAACTTTAAAAGAAGGTAAATTCTTAACTAAAGACCTTGGCGGATGTGCCAAAACCACTGAATTTACTGATGAAGTTATCAAAAACTTAAAGTAAGTTGCTATTTTTTCTTACCTCTAATAAACCCTAAAACACCATTTATAAACGTTAAAGGGTGTACAGGGCAACCTGCAATATACAAGTCTATTGGATATTTTTCTAAAAATTCCCTGTTTAATTTTGTGCTTTTTTGAAAAACGCCGCCAGATATTGCACAAGCTCCGCATAAAATCACAATTTTGGGCTCAGGAGTAGATTTATAGCAATCTTCAAGTGCATATGCCATATTTTCTGTGATTGGCCCAGTGATAACAATTCCGTCTGCATGACGAGGGGATGCAACAAAATCAATTCCAAATCTACCCATATCAAAATTAGCATTAGAGCAAGCGTTGAGCTCCATTTCACAACCATTACAACCACCCGCTGAAACTTGTCTTAATTTTAAAGAACGTGAAAACATTGAGGTAATTTCTGCTCTAACTTCAATTGCAGTACGCTCAAAATCAGCTTCCTGCACACCTTCTGTTATAATTAAACTCTCTCTTTTTGTTGCAGATAATTTATAATAATTTGAAAAGTCAATTGCACCTGCTTTGCAAACATTTTTACAAGCACCACAAAATGTGCATTTCCCCATATCAATAGTTAGGGGATAAAGGCTTAGCGCCCCCGTTGGGCAAACATCTAAACACTTTTCACAAGCATTACAATTTGCACCGCAAAATTTTGGGAAACCTCTAAATTGCTCGCGCATAGGCGCTCGCTCTATATCTTTTATAAATTGTTGACCTTGGAAAATTCTTGATTTTAGTGTATCAAACATATATTTATCCTTATAAATCAAATCCTGCGTATGACAAATTAAAACTTTTATTGCAAAGTGGAAAATCTGAAATTCCATTGTTTCTAACAGCAAGTGCAAGCCCATACCAATTATTAAAAGAAGGGTCTTTTATTTTATAGCAAGATAAGTTTCCAAACCCGTCAGTCATACCAACATGCACCACTTCGCCTCTCCAGCCTTCAACAATTGAAACCACAAAAGAATCTTTTTTGTATGCCACGCAAGAAGAAGTTAAAATTTCTTCATTTGCAAATTCTTCAAGCTTAGCTAAGATTTTTCTCACCATAGAAATCGATTGCTTAATCTCTTTGTATCTTATTTTAAATCTGGAATTAACATCGCCTTTTGCTTTAAATTTCTTTTGCTTTAATTCAAGCTCTGCCACCCATTTGTCTTGAAAATCAAATCTCGAATCAAGCGGATAACCAGAAGCTCTTGCCGCCATTCCAACAAGCCCAATCTCTTCAGCTCTTTCCGCACTGACTGTTCCTGTTTTTTCAAGACGAGACATAACTGTTGAATTTTTAAGCATAGTTTTTGTCATGCGAACAACATCCGTCTCAACTTTGTCTAAAGTTTTAAGAGTTGATTTTATAAGTGATTGTGGCAAATCAAAATTCACACCGCCAACTGTCACCAAACCTCTTGCAAACCTACTTCCAGACCATTCAAGCAACGTGTTTATCACAAGAGTTCTTGTAACTCCAAACACAGCAGCACCCATAGAATAAGCGATATCGCCCGATATTGCACCCATATCACCAATATGAATTGCAATTCTTTCCATCTCAAGTGCCGCTTTTCTAATTAATTCTGCTTTGTTTGAAATTTTAATCTCACGAAGCGCTTCCATAACTTGAGAATATGCAGTATTATAGGCAATAACGCTATCTCCTGCGATTGATTCTGCAAGTTGGTTGGAAGGTGCTTCAAGCATTAAATTTTCAACACCCCTGTTTTGATATCCGAGCATAATTTCAAGATGATAAACAGATTCCCCATGGCACATAAACCTAAAATGCCCAGGCTCAATAACGCCAGCATGAATTGGCCCAACCGCCACTTCGTGCACTTCTTCGCCTTCCATTTCAAAAAATTCATAGTCATTTTGTTTATGTCTTACAGGTTTTAACCAAGGATGGTTAAGAGGTTTAATTCCGAATTGCTCATAAAATTCTCTTTCAAACATATGAAAAGCTGGAATTACTTGAGTTATAGATTCATATTCACGCATTGTTGCGTCAAAAATTGTTGACGAAACAAGTAATTCGCCCTGCTCGTCATCTGCAAGCACAACAAACAAGCGAACATAACCCTTGCCCCAATCTTTCCCAAAGAAAGCAATCGGTCTTTTTTTAAGTTCTATTATTTCTTCTCTAAGTTCATACACAGGAAGCACAGGGATTAGCGCTAAATCCAATCTTTCATTATTTTTTGTTTTTATCCAATTTTTCATATTTTTACCCTAATTAAAACCCTGAAATTGCAGTTGTTATTATGTTATTTAAAAATGGCGGAATATACACACCAAGAATAAACACAATAATAAGCATTATTGCTTGCGGAATATACATCAAAGCAGTTATTTTTTGTTTGTTTTCAAGAACCAATTTTGCTTTTTCTTCGCTCAATTTACCATAGGCCATTTTAATTGCAACTTGCCCTATACCGTATAAAACAATTGTGAGCAGAAGAACAAACAAAATGCAAAGCATATAATTCCCCTTCACAAGCATTTCTTTTATGATTAAAAATTCGCTTATAAACAGAACCGATGTTGGAAAAGCGCAAATTCCAAGGAAAGAAGCCACCCAAAGCCAGCCTGTTTTATTATCTGCCTTCATCAAACCATTAATAGATTTTATCCTTTTTGTTCCAAAAAGTTCTAAAACATTGCCAGATGTCAAAAAGAAAGAAGCTTTAGCTAAAGAATGCCCAATAAGATGCAAAATAACAGCGTAATATGCCCCACCACCGAGAGCAAGCCCAATTGCCAAAATTCCCATATTTTCAATTGACGAGTAAGCAAGCATTCTTTTGTAATTTTTTATATGATAAACAAACACGGCAGTTACAAACAAAGATAAAAATCCCATAACCAAAAGCATTATGCGTGCATAATCTGCAACGGTTGCAATTGTCATCACCTTATACACTTTAACTATTACAAAAAATGCAGAATTTAATAAAGTTGCACTAAGCAAAGCTGAAATTGGACTTGGTGCTTCAGAGTGGGCATCTGGCAACCAAAAATGAACCGGTGCAAGCCCCATTTTTGCGCCAAAACCAAACAACATAAAAATAAATGCAAGCTTTAACCACATAGGGTCAAATTGCCCTGCATATTTATATAATTCAGCAAAATTCAAAGTGTTAATAGCGCCTGTTGAGATGCTCAAGAAAATTATGCCAACATAAGCAAGAGCAATACCTATTGAACATATAAAAACATATTTCCAAGCAGCTTCAATTGCGTGTTTTGTTTTATTGAAATAAATCAAATATGCACTTGCAAGCGTTGTTGCTTCAATTAAAACCCAAGAAAGCCCAAGGTTTGTGCTTAAAATTGTGCCTGTCATTGA
Source organism: bacterium (assembly GCA_017396695.1). Lineage (GTDB taxonomy): Bacteria > Cyanobacteriota > Vampirovibrionia > Gastranaerophilales > Gastranaerophilaceae > RGIG1918. The sequence continues at coordinate 5,581 of JAFQLC010000023.1, read as the reverse complement.
AAGCACAAAAATTAACATCATAAACGAATATTTAACTATTCTTTTATCTTTAACATCAAAAGTTTTAACATAGCTTGTGTTATAAATTGCAACCATCAAATAAACAAAAGACAGAATAGCAAGGAAAATTAAATTGGTACTATCAACTGCAAAATAATGAGTTTTAGCACCATTTGACACACCAAACACAAGCAAAGTTGAAACTAAGATATGCAAAATGGCGTATAAATTCACCAAAAAAGTTGCAAAATGTTTATTCCTGAATATAAACATTAAAACACTTGCAATTATTGGAAATATTAAAATCGTATTAATCATTATATTCATAATCCTTTAAATCTGATAAGTGCGAAACTTCTAAATCTTTAAATTCTTTATTGATAGCATTTACAAATAAGCCTAAAATATAAACTGCAATAAATACATCGAGTAAAACCCCAATATTTACAAGCATTGGCATTTCTTTTGCAATAGATAAAGAAAGCAAAAATATACCGTTTTCCATTGTAATAAATTCAATAACATTTGATATAATTTTATGTTTAATCGTAATAAGCCAAAGACTTATTATAATTGTTGCAACAGATACCCCAAAATAAAGCGGAGATATCATTTTTTCTGAAGAAAAATAATAGTTTGAAACCAAAAATCCTGCAAGAAGTATCAAGCTTGAAATCACAAGACAATAAAAATGCGGGATGTTTGGAGCTTCATCTCTGTTTGAATGCGTTTTTTTGAGCACTTTATAGAGAAAAATTGGAATAAGAACAGCTTTCACAATAAATGTTTCAAGAAGTAAAAACAAAAAGTTAAATATATTCATATGTTCCGCACCAGCGCAACATATTAAAAACAACAAAATCCCTTGAACAATCAATATTCTAATATGCGCTATAATCCTGCTTGTTGAAGCAAGATATAACATTGTGAGCCCAAATAATATTATAAAACCATTAACCATTTACACATCTCCAAATATTTTTGCAACAACAAGAGATAACACAATAAGCGCCAAAGAGCTCATTATAAAAATAAATTCAAATACATGTGACATTCTAATTCTTGCCATAGCTGACTCAACTGTTCCAATAAGAAGTGAAATAACCAAAAGAACAGTTATATAAAGCAAAACTCCAAGTTCGAAACCAAGCCCTGCAGGAATAACAATGTATGCGATAAGCGATGATATCAAAAGCATTTTGATTGCGTTTGCGTATGTGAACAAAGCTAAATCAGAAGCAGAATTATCTAAAATCATAACCTCATGAATCATTGTTAGTTCAAGGTGAGTGTTAGGGTCGTCAACAGGAACCCTTGAGCCTTCAATTAAAATCATCAAAAATAGCACCGCAACCGCAAAAATAATGATTAAAATCCCATAATTTCCTGCATTTTGAATAATCATTTTTAGGGAATCAAAAGTGTAATTCCCGCTTAGCGCCATAATAGAAGCAATCGTCATAAAAAATGCTGGTTCAACAATTGATGTAAAGCAAGCCTCACGCGACGCGCCCATTCCCTCAAAACTACTTCCTGTATCCATTGCTGAAATTAAAGCTAAAAACTTACCAAGTCCCAAAGTATAAGCAAAAACAATAAGCCCCGCTGGAACATTTAAAAATGCTGAACTAGAGGCAAGGGGGATAAAAAGCGAAGCAAAAATTACAGTTACAAAAGTAATTATCGGTGCAATTTTAAAAACACAAGATGTCGTTTCGCTTACAACAAATTCTTTTTTCAACAATTTCACAAAATCATATATAGGTTGAAAAATTGAAGTGCCTTTTCTACCTGCCCAAAAAGCCTTTGTTTTATTAATTAAACCCATCATCAAAAATGGAGCGAATAAAAGAATTATTATATCTATAAATTTCAATATCATATCCTTACCCCACCAATAAACTTCCAATTAAAATAATTACAAGGAAAATCATTCCGTATTTTATGTAAGATTGAATATTTCCACTCTGCATTGACTCGAATTTCGACAAAAACCATTCATCAAACTTCACAAGTGGATTAATTAAATACGCTTCTTCAATATCGTCTATATGTGAATTAAAATGCGCTTTTTTAGGGAATAATTTTCTTGGTTTTTCAACATCTAAAACCTTTTTAAACAAAGGTTTTAACATTGCAAGAAAAGGATTTGCATATGACGATGCACTATATTGCATACGGCAATTTCCTCTGTTATATCCACAACCCCAAGTGTTATGAATTTGAACCTTGCCACGAGTTAAAATAAGCTTCAAAACAACCAAAATAACAACCGCACAAATAAAAGCAAAAGCATAATGAGAAACTGTTTGAAGAATTGTCGTTGTTTCAAGATATGCTTGTTGTGGGCAAGAAACAAAAACCTGAGTTGGTTTTATTACAAATTCAAATGCCTGACGAGGGAAAAGTCCTATTAAAAGAGTGAGAAAAGCAAGAGCTGACATTGGTATAATCATAGAATTTTCAACATCTTCTTTAACTTGCCCTGTTTCATCACTTCTTGGTGACCCGAGAAAAATTATGCTAAACGCTTTTGTAAAGCAAAGTATTGCCATTGTGCCAACAAGAGCAAGAGAGGCAATAGAGAACAATAAAGTTAAAAGCGAGAAGAAATTATGTTCGCCTAATCCTTTAAACATAGAAATGTAAATTAGAAACTCGCTCACAAAACCATTAAACGGAGGAAGCCCGCATATCGCAATTGATGCAATTAAAAATAAAATAGCACTTGCTGGCATAGATTTTATTAATCCGCCCAAAATTTCAATGTTTTTAGTGTGAGTTTTGATATAAACATTGCCCGCAGAAAGAAATAGTAATTCTTTAAAAATAGAGTGATTTAGGATATGCAAAATTCCGCCTGCAAAACCAACTGTTGCAACAAGTGGATTATTCCACACTAAGCCCAAAACACCAACGCCAACGCCAATTCCAATTATTCCTATATTTTCAATACTATGATAAGCAAGAAGCCTTTTAAGGTCGTGTTGTCCTATTGCATATAAAACACCATAAAGTGCAGATACAACAGAAACTACAAGAACTAAATAACCAATAAATTCAGTTGGTGTTGCAATAAGAGCTAGGACTCTTAAAATTCCATAAATCCCTGTTTTTATCATAACACCAGACATAATTGCACTAACATGACTTGGCGCTGCAGGGTGGGCATCTGGCAACCAATTATGAAACGGAACAAAACCTGCTTTTGTCCCAAAACCAATAAAAGCAAAAATAAAAACAAGATTTGCAAGATGCGCGTTATTATGTAAAATTTTTGCAAATTCACCAAATTCAAAAGAGCCTGAATTAAGCGCCAAAAGAGCAAAAGAAATAATTATAAAAAGCACCGAAATATGCATAAACACAAGATATTTAATTCCAGCCTTTAAAACTTCTTTCTTTTCACCTTCAAAAATCACAAGGAAAAATGAAGAAAGCGACATCAATTCCCAACAAACAAGAAACATCAAAGCATTTTCGCAAGTGACAACCAAAAGCATTGATGCAACAAGCATTGGAAGAAAAACAAGGTGTGAATTTAAACACTTGTTTTGCTCAATATAATGCGCAAGATAACCTTTTGAATAAAAAATCGAGATTAAACTCATTAGAGTAATAACCAAAATAAAAAATGCCGAAAGCGAATCTATGGCAAAGGTAACGCCACCAAAAATATGGTTAAAATTAAATGTTTGAGATAAGATTTTGCCACTTGATAAAACTTCTAAAGCAGGCTCCATCAAAAAGAAAGAAGCAAGAGCGCAAAGCATTGAAAGAAATTGAACTTTGTATTTTGGCAAAATCAACCTTGCAAGAAAACCACTTGCCATAAAAATTATTATTCCGATGAAATAATTACTCATTTTTATCCGTCCAAAATATAATCTAGAATTTATTCGTTTCCAGTCAAAACAACAATTAGCAGAAGTTTCTTACTTTTAGCTGTTGTTAAAATTTTGGCTAAAACTTTTGACACAACTATTTTAGGCTTAACAAAAAATAATATCAAGTGTAAAGCATACAATTATTTGCAAAAAATTTAAGACTCTATCGCAATTTTTATACAATTATCGCCCTTAGTTTGAAAAAGCTCATAAGCTTGCATTATGTTTTTAAGTTTAAACTTATGTGTTACTAAAAAATCTGTATTAATTTTTCCCTCAGATATCAATTTTATAAGCTCTTCTGAATGAATTGCATCAATTCCGCCTGTCTTGAAAGTTAAATTTTTGCCATACATTTTAGGTAACGGAAGCACCATATCTTCTTCATACAAAGCAACGACTGCAACAATTGCATTAGCCCTTGCAATTTCATAGCTCATCTTAAAAGTTTCTTTTGTGCCACCAGCTTCAATTACTTTATCTGCACCCCTTAAATTCGTGAGCGCTTTAACTTCTTGCTCAATATCACATTCAATTGGGTTTAGAAAATAATCTGCAATACCTTGTTTTTTTGCAAGCTCGAGCCTTTTATTATCAATATCAATTGCAATAATTTTATTTGCTCCCATAACACGAGCGCACATCATAGCGCACATTCCAACAGGGCCCGAACCAATGACTGCAACAACATCACAAGAGTCAATTTCGCACATTTCAGCGCCGAAATAGCCCGTTGCTAAAACATCTCCTACAAAAAGAGCGTTTAAATCTGAAACATTGTCTGGCAATTTATTAAGCGCATTGTCTGCATATGGAACTCGAACAAATTCAGTTTGACATCCATCAATCCTGCAACCAATTTCCCATCCGCCACGTTCACAGTTGTTTATGTAGCCTCGTTTGCAATAATAACATTCCCCGCAAAAAGTTTCGCAATTAGCACTAACTCTGTCTCCAACTTTTAAATTTTTAACCCCAGAGCCCACTTCAACAATTTCGCCAACATATTCATGTCCTAATATAATTCCATTATTTGCTCTTGGAACTTGCCCATGAATAATATGTAAATCACTTGTGCAAATTGAAGATAATGTTACTTTTAATATTGCATCATTTGGATTTTGAATTTTTGGTTTATCTTTTTCGGTTAATTTATAGTTGTTTTCAAACTCTGTGTTATAAACAAGCGCTTTCATCTTTACCTCACCTTTATCTGATTTTAGCATTTTTTAAAATTTATAGGTAGTTTTATTAAACAAAAACTACCCTAAAAACATTATTTTTATGTGTTTAAATTTAGCTTCTTTTAAAAAACACCGAAGAAAACAATATAAATATTTTAATTGTTATTGCTATTAGGTAATCGTATCGAATCTCAAAACACTAATAGCACGGCCACATGATAATTAAAATAAACTCGGACAACTTAATATATTCAAATAGCCAAAGTCAAGAAGTGACGGGCTGGCAACGGCTATGCTCAAAATTTGAAACAAGGTGTGAAATCTCACGCAATAGACAATAAAATGACAATAAAGGTAACAAGCAACAATTTAATACTCCTAAATAACCTGAACCGCACGGGTGACAGGCTGGCAACGGCTATGGGCAGATTATCAACAGGTTATAGAATAAATTCAGCATCAGATGGCGCAGCTGAGCTTATGCTATCTAAAGGCTTAGAAAAACAAATT
>JAFQLC010000022.1 GCA_017396695.1 bacterium | reverse complement strand
TTGCCATCACCAGTTAGATAACCGTATCAGTACTTCCATGTTACTTTGTTGGATATCAAACTTAAGAAAATCTGCTAAATGACCTTATTTGGCACTAGATTTACTTCACCGCATCTAACATTTAGCAGATATTACGTAAAACTTAGTTTTAATTTTCAATTCGATTTAAAATCACCTAGCTTTTGCTTGCTCTTTTAAACCCACCTGCGCTCAGTTGCGCAAGCATAATTCCTGTTAGCCAGCCACCTCTCGTTGCGCTTTATTTAACTAAATTAGAGAAAGTGCAAGTGAAGGTGTTTGGTTTGCTTGAGTTAAAAGAGAAGCTGATGCTTGTTGCAAGATGTATTGCTTAGTATATTCAGAAGATTCTCTTGCAATATCAGCATCTACAATTCTTGAATTTGCTGCTGAGAGGTTTTCAACTGTTACAGTTAATGAATCAATTGTTGAATTTAACCTGTTGGTTGTTGAACCAATGATACCCCTTCTGCTTGAAACTTGGTCGATTGCTGAGTCTAGTGCATTTAAAATTTCGCCGAGTTCATCATAATCTTTTGTTTCAAGGTCGCCAGCTGCAGCAGTTCCCGTAGTAAATGCGATGAAATCAGCTGAAGCTGAGTTGCCGCTTACAACATTTCCTGTAAGTGTTGATAAAGTTGCGCTATAAAATACATCTGTGATTGAGATTGTGTTTGTTGCTTTGTCTGCCCTTGTGCCAACTTGAATAACAAATTCGTCTGTTGCTGCTTTTTCTTCATCGAAAATGTTGAATTTATTAAATGTTGCAGCAAGTGATTGTCTATCAATTTCAAGCGCTCTTGCTTTTGCTTCAGATTCAAGTGCTGCAACTTCAGAAGCTGAATAACCGCCGTTCATTGCTTGAAGTGTTAAGTCGCGCATTCTCATCAAGTTGTCTTGAATAGTGTCTAAAACACCTGCAGTTGTTAAAATACTGATTGCGTTTTGTGCGTTATCTGCTGCAACTTCAGAACCCGAAATTTGTGTTTGTAAACCTTTTGAAATCATAAAACCCGCTGCGTCATCTGCTGCGCGGTTAATTTTAAAACCTGTTGACATTCTCTCCATTGCTTCTTCTGCTCTGGATGTCGCTCTGTTTAAATTGTTGTTAACCTTGAGCGAGCTAACATTTGTGTTAATAACTAGTGCCATTTTAATCTCCTTTTAATTTTTCTGCACCTTCCTTGTGCAGAATTATGGTGAAGTAATACAATACATTTTTGAGGCACCACACCTAAAGCCCTCACTGGACTTTTTCTGTTCTAGAAATTCAAAGAATTGCACGAGTTGTTCGCAAAACTTTTTTTGATTTCTTTTTATGGGTGTAAAAAGTTAGACCTTATGAAGCACTTAAAATTGCTTTAAGGTTATCTTTTTTATATGGTGTGGCAGTCAATGGTAAAAATTTAATGAGGAAACTTTTCCCTTTGACACTGATATATTACACTATGTTAAATTAAAATGGAATTGTACTAAGGTTAGAAATTTCTGCAACTTAGGTTGGCATTTTGAACTTTTATTTCCGCATTTTTAAATTTGTTATCATAAAAATTTAGTGTAAAATAATATTATGAACGATTTTATTATTGTTAAAGGGGCGAGTGAACATAATTTAAAAAATGTTTCTTTGGAAATTCCAAAGAACGAGCTTGTTGTGTTTACGGGCATTTCAGGGTCAGGTAAAAGCTCTTTGGCGTTTGACACAATCTTTGCAGAAGGGCAAAGAAGATATGTTGAAAGTTTATCAACATACGCAAGACAATTCCTAGGGCAGATGGATAAGCCCAATGTAGAGCACATTGAAGGGTTGTCGCCTGCTATTTCTATTGACCAAAAATCAACCTCGAACAATCCTCGTTCAACAGTTGGAACAATAACTGAAATTTATGACTATTTAAGATTATTATGGGGAAGGCTAGGAACACCGTATTGCCCAAAATGTGGAACAAAAATTCAACCTCAAACGGTTGATGAAATTGTATCTAAAATTTTAACTTATCCTGAAGGGAGTAAAATTCTTGTTGTTTCACCTCTTGTGAGGGGTAAAAAAGGGGAATATCAAAATCTTCTTGATGATTTGAGAGCAGACGGATATGTTCGTGTTCGAATTGATGGGCAAATTTATAATTTAGAAGAAGATGAAATCAACCTTGCTAAAACCTTGAAACACGACATTGATGTTGTAATAGATAGGTTAATAATTAAAGAAAATATTAAATCTCGCCTTGCAGAAAGCGTCCAAGGTGCGCTTCAAAAATCAGACGGGCTTGTTGTTGTTTATTTTGTGGATACAGAGCAAGAGATAATATTTAGTGAAAAATTTTCTTGCCCAAAATGCAACACGAGTTTTAAAGAATTATCTCCTAGAATTTTTTCTTTCAATGCACCATACGGTGCTTGCAAAAGTTGTTCTGGGCTTGGTGAATATTATGAAGTTGACCCTGATTTAGTTGTGCCAGATAACACAAAAAGTCTTGCTGAAGGCGCAATTTACCCTTGGGCAAAAACGCAAAATCAATATTATGCAGATGTTATAAAAAGCGTTTGTTCTTATTATGAAATTGATATAAATGCGCCTTTTAAATCCCTTTCGCCTTCGCAAAAAGGAATAATTTTATATGGAAATGGCGAAGAAAAAATCAAAATGCGATACCAAGATTTTGGAACTAAAAGGTACAGGGACCACATTCTTCCATATCAAGGTGTTATTCCTTATATGATGAAAAAATATGAAACATCAGATAGTGACATTATTCGAGCTGAAATTGAAAAATATATGTCGCACAAATCTTGTGCCGTGTGCGGCGGCGCTCGTTTAAATGAATTTGCTTTGTCTGTTAAAATTTTAGATAAAAATATTTATGAATTTTGTTCGATGCCGACATCAAAATCGATAGAATTTATTGATAAGCTTTATTTAGAGTTTTCAGAACATGAAATGAAGATTGCAAAACAGGTTCTTGATGAGCTTCATTCAAGGCTTAAATTTTTAAACGATGTTGGGCTTGGGTATCTTTCGCTAAGCCGAAATGCGGGCACGCTTTCAGGTGGTGAAGCGCAAAGAATTCGACTTGCAACTCAAATTGGAAGTGGATTATCTGGTGTTTTATATGTTCTTGATGAACCATCAATCGGACTTCACCAAAGAGATAACGATAGATTAATTGAAACGCTTGTAAAACTTCGTAATTTAGGGAACACTTTGATTGTGGTTGAACATGATGAAGACACAATTCGCTCTGCAGACTATATCGTAGATATTGGGCCTTATGCGGGCAGAGAAGGCGGAGAAATTATAGCCACTGGTTTAATAGAAGATATTATAAAATCTGAAAAATCAATTACAGGAAAATATTTATCTGGCGAAAGATTTATTCCCGTGCCAAAAAATGTTCGAGAAGGAAGCGGTGAATTTTTGCAAATTAAAGGTGCAAAATTAAACAATTTAAAAAATATTGATGTTAACATTCCGCTTGGTAAAATTGTTGCAGTGACAGGTGTTTCTGGAAGCGGAAAATCAAGTCTCGTGAACGATTTACTGTATGAATATGGCAAGCATAAACTGCTTAAAAATCGTCCAAAACCGCAAGGAGTAGATGAAATTTTAGGCTTTGAAAACATTGATAAAATAGTGTCTATCGACCAGAGCCCAATCGGCAGAACGCCTCGCTCTAACCCTGCAACATATACGGATTTATTTACTCACATTAGAGACCTTTTCGCCTCAACCAATGATGCTAAAATGCGAGGTTATAAAGCAGGCAGATTTAGTTTTAATGTAAAAGGTGGAAGATGTGAAAAATGCGCAGGCGATGGGCTTGTTAAAATTGAGATGAATTTCCTCTCCGATGTTTATGTTAAATGTAATGTTTGTGGAGGGAAAAGATATAACGAAGAAACGCTTCAAATAAAATATAAAGGCAAAAACATAGCTGATGTCCTTGAGATGAAAGTTGAAGAAGCGCTTGAGTTCTTTAAAAACGTACCAAAAATTCATTCTCGCCTGCAAACACTTTACGATGTGGGGCTTGGTTATATTTCCCTTGGGCAAAGCGCAACAACGTTATCTGGAGGCGAAGCACAAAGAATAAAACTTGCGCATGAATTGAATAAACGTGCTACGGGCAAAACACTTTATCTTATGGATGAACCTTCTGTCGGGCTTCATTTATGGGATATTGATAAGCTTGTAAAAATTATCCATAAGCTTGCAGACACAGGAAACACTGTTTTAATTATTGAACATAATTTGGATATTATAAAAGTTTCAGACCATATTATTGACCTTGGACCTGATGGCGGAGATAAAGGTGGCGAAGTTGTAGCCTTTGGCACACCCAAAGTTGTTTCAAAATGCAAAAATTCATATACTGCGAAATATTTGGCAAAGGTTTTGAAAAAATAAATTTGTAAATTTTTCTTAATGTTTTATTACGGATTGTCAAAAGTGCGCAAAAAAAACACTTTAATTAACTATATGGAGTTATTTGAAAGGGTTTTTGTATGACAATTAATGCAATAGGGAAGGTTTCACAAATTGGCTTTAAGGGGGTTGAAGCTTCACAAGAAACAAAAAAACAAATTCCCGAAATGAAGCCAGATACTTTTGAAAAACAAGGCGAAGAAGGAGCAGAAAAAAAATCTAAAACACCTCTTTATACGGCACTTGCTCTTTTAGGTGCAACAGCGGTTGGTATTGGTATTGGTATTAAAACAGGGAAAATCAAATCGCTTTTTGGTAAAAAGGGGGCGCAAGAAGTTGTTCAGAATGCTCAAGAAACTGCAAGCGAAGTTAAAGATTCTATCGTAACAAAATTTTTAAATAAAGAAGGTAAAGAGGTGCAAGTTGCGTTTCCTGATAAAAATGGTATTGCAAAAGTTGGAGACGACTTATTTAACGGAAAACTAGAAAAAGTTATTACAAAAGGTGGTGAAGAAAAGAAAATATTGGTGGAATATGTAGACGGAAAACCTCGGGAAACATTCATAAATGACGTATTAAGAAAAAAAATTAGACATTTGGATGATAACTCTAAAGCAATCGAAATTTATGATGAGAATGGAAGTATCTTGAAATCAAGCAATTTGTATTTCGATAGTAAAAATGGTAAATTAAGCCGAATTTTTAATAAAAATGAATCTGTCTCTTCTGTAGACTGGGGTAAAGCAACGGATTTTGCAAACGGTAAAGTTCAAGCAAAAACAGAATTTGGACCATACGGGCTTCTCAAGGCTGAAATTTTTGATGATGATGGTAATATTGTAAAAACTATTCAAGCAAGTAAACAAAACAGTACAGGAGGTTTTTGGGATATTATAACAAAAGATGACAGTGGTTCTAAAATAGTTACTGCTCGCGGCAGGCTTGAAAATCCTCTGCAAACAAGAGCGGTTGACTTAAAGCACTCTTCTCCTACCAATATATATTATACAAAAGACCGAACAAATTTGGCTATAACTGAACTTGCTTCAGGGCATGCGTATGATTTTAGAGGAAAATATGGCGGTCAAATTACCATGGCTATCGACCCTAAAAGTATGACAACAAAAAATGGAGGTAGCAAACCTGCGTCGGTGCTTACTTTCGATGAATGGGGAGCTGATAATATTAAACCTTTGAATACCGTTAGTTTTGTAAATGGCAATATAGAAAACAGTTCTATCACTGGCATAAAGCCAGCATTTGTTGACCAAATTAACAAGATGCTTGAAATGTTGCAAAAAGAAGGGATACAATTAGATATGCCGCTTGATGAAATACAAAAAGCAGTTAAAAAAATATAAATTTAAATATTGCGAAAAGCCCTGAAGTTTTCTTCAGGGCTTTGAGTTATTGGTGCAATAAATTGCACCCTACGATTACATTATTTTATTAACTTTTTTTTAATCTTCCTCAAGTTATACAAGAAAAGGCTTGTTGAGAATATGCTTGCGCTAAATAGCGCAAGGGCAAGTCCTATCCAAAAGCCTTTTAAAACAATTCCATATTTAAAGGCGAGTGTGCAACCAACTGGAATGCCGATAAAAATGTAAGAAAAAAACATTGAAAGCATAATTGGTTTTGTTTTTTTAATTCCACGAAGTGCCCCACCTGATATTCCCTGAATGCCGTCAAACATAAGAAAACAAGCGAATAATAAAATAACAGGAATTGTTGCCTGAATAACTTCGATATCAGCTGTAAATAGTTTGATAATATGTTCTGAAGTTGCAAGGTAAACCCCGCTCATAATAAGCATAAACACGATTATAAAAATAATTCCTGCTCTATAATATTTTACAATGTCTGGGTAATTATTTTCGCCACGAGCAAAACCAATTTTAACAGCAAGTGCTGAAGCAAGGGAAAGCGGAACAGAATAAGTTGCCCCAGCAAGGGTTATGATGATATTGTGTGCTGCAGATAACACTGCAGAAAATTTGCCAACCAAAACTGCCGTTATATTGAACCCTAAAAATTCAATAAAAGAAGCTAGTGCTATTGGCCAGCCAACTTTAAGCAAGTCTTTCATGTATCCTTTTTGGCGTCTCAAGTGCAGTTTCAGATATGGTGCACAATATATAAAAAGCAAAAGTGCTTGTCCAAGTCTTACAACACTTGTTGCATAAGCGAGCCCTTTAATTCCAAGTGCTGGCACAAACCAAAAACCAAAAACAAAAATAATGTTAAAAATAAGGTTTGCAAAAATTGAAATAACCGCAAGTATATTTGGGAATTTAACTATTTCATAAGCTTGCAAAAATTCTTTTAAGCCAACAAAAATGCATATTCCAAAAGCCGACCAACTTGTTATGTTTAAATATTCAACAACATAAGGCGCTAAATTATCTGCGAGCTCTATGTGTGGCACAAAATACGCACTTAATCTCACGAGAAGAAAAATCACCGTGCCCATTATAAAAGAATATAGCAGGGTTGGGCGTATGAGGCTTTTAGAATCTTCTCTTTTCCCTCTAAGGTTTGCAATAACAGGCGAAACACTTATTATTAGCCCAATTCCAATAATGGAAAATGTCATAAATATAGCGCTTGAGACACTGATTGCAGCAAGAGCAAGTGTTGAATGTCTTCCTGCAACTAAAATATCTCCAATGTTTATGAGTGTGTGGGCAATGTGCCCTGTGAGAATTGGAATTGCAAGTGATATTAAATCTTTAAAATATTTTTTATTGTTGTTAAAAATTTCTGCTATATTGACCATACAATCAATATAGCAGAAACAAAATTACTTAAAAATATGCTAGTTTACTTAGCTTTGAAGAAGTCCCATTGCGGTTTCTAAAAGTTGTGAATAACTTTGCATAAGTTTATTCGAAAGCTCCATTTGCATTTTTGCTTCTTTGTAATATGTGATATTTGCTTTAAAGTCTATATTTGAAAGCTCAATCAGCCCGCTTCTAATTTCACCTTTGCCAATTGTTGGTTTGCCTGATTCTTCTGTTTCAATAAATTGCCCTGGAGCGATTTCATATAGACCTTGAGCATTGTTGAAATTCATTGTTGCAATTTTAAACAGAGGCGTTTTGGTTTCCTTCCCGCCTTTTGTTTTCCCATAAAGCACGCCGTCTTCTTTTATTTCATATTCATCATATTTGCCTAAATATTTTCCATTATCTGGGTCAATCCATAACTTGATTTCTGTTGTTGGCACTTTCATTGCGCCACCTTCTTCTAATGTTGAGTTGAAATCATCTTCGCTGAGCGCTTTTGTTCCAGACATTATTTCGCCTTTATCGTTCAAGATGTAACCTTGAACTTTGCTGCCATCCGCTGCTTTATAAACACCTTCGCCATCAAATTTAAACTCGCCGAGTCTTGTGTATGCAAGAGAGCCGTCATTTTTTCTAACCACAAAAAAGCCACTTCCTTCAAGATAAACATTTTCTGTTGAAGTTCCAGGAATTGCTTTTCCTTGCCCTAAGTTTTTAATATAGCCGTCAGTATATGCACTATCAAGAAAAGTTTTGAAAGTCACTTTGTTTTCACGATACCCAGGAGTATAGAGGTTTACCATATTTTCAACAGTGGCATCCATCCAGCCTTTTGCACTGCTTTGGATATTCAGAGCGTTAATATAGGAATCATTCATTATCTTTCTCCTTTTGATTATTTTTTTGTCTGCTAAAGTAATTTAGTGAACCATATGAAATGTTTTTTGCATCAAGTTCGTGTTTCAAATATGGGATATTATTTCTTAAATATTGTTCTGCTGCAGTGTCAGATGGGAAAAATGCAGCATTTACAACACCTTGGTTATTCACTTTCAAAACAAGAGTTATGTTATTATCAAAATCAAGACGAATTGGTTTTTGTGTGTTGTGTGCTTTTTCAAGAAGGTTTACAAGGGTTTTAGACACCTCCATTGCTTTTTCTGTTTGTACAACTTTTAAATCGTTACCAATGTTTTGAACTGAGGTTTGTGTTCCTTGTGTCATATTTACAAAAAATTGCGCGTCTTCCCTTGTCACTTCAAGCGTGTCTATGTTTTGAATTTCCGCAAAGCTTGTTGCATTTAAACCATCTATGCCTAAATTTTCCCCGATAATGCTAAAATCGAATTCGCTTGTGTTTGTCTCAAATCTGCCAAGCATCGAATTTAGTTGTTCAGCAAATGTAAAACCATTTTCGTTGACTGCGCTTGGCGCTTGTTTTGTTGTTTGTGGGTTAAAACTTTCTTTAAGATTTTGTGTGCTTGAAGGAGTTGGTGCATTTGATGTTAGCCCCTCGTTTGGGGTTTGAAGTTTTAATATTTCTTGTGTTTGACCTTGACCAACTATCAATCTTCACCGCTTTCTTCTTTTTGTTCTTGTTGTGCTCTGAAGTGTTTTTGCGAGCCTATTTCGCTTAGTTGTTTGAGTTCTGCTGCCTTTTGTTCGTAGAGATACTCTTCTTTTTTGTGCTCTTTGTGCTTATCTAGTACGTTTACTTCTTTTTCTCTTTCTTTCAAAATTTCTTTTTGTTTTTCGAGTTCTTTTATCGCCTCTTCTTTTTCTTGCTCTAGCTTTTCGCCTTTTTCGTATAAGTGTTTTAGATAATTATCATATCTTTCAAACATATGTGGGTCTGCTTTTCGCATATCTGAGCGAATTTGCAAGATTTCTTGCTTGTTTTGTTCTATTAAATTTTCAATTCTTATAACTTCATTCTGCGCTTTAATAACTTCTTGCAGTTGCTCTTCTTTTCTTTTTATTCTTATTTCTAAAAATTTTTGCAAGCGATATCTAAAAGGCATAGTGTTATATCACACGACATTTTCTAAATGAAATTTAATGAAATCGTAAAAAAAGTCAAAAAATTAGGCAATTTATATGATTTGAAACTATAAAAATTAACAGATAATATGTAATTATGAAAAGGTTATTTTTTATCTTGGGGTTTTTGTTTCTATTTGCTTTGCCAAATAAATCTTTTGGGGCAATAGACATTGCAATTTTATCTGACACAGTTTATACAAAAGAAAATCCATATAATTGGTATTTCAAAACACCAGATTTTCTTATGCAAGACATTGCAGATATTTTAAGTGAAGACAGAGAGTTACGTGTAATTCCATATTCTCAAGTTAAAGCCAAACTTTTAAAAAAACCTATCAAGCAAGAAAATATTGCCACAATGAGGAATTTTAATAATTCTTACAACCTTGATTTTCAATATCTTAAAAAAGTTTCAAAAGAAATTGGGTGCACAAGAATTTTGTTTGTTACATCAGATATGGATGTTCAAAGAGATTTCTTAAAATCGACATTGTGGAATGCTTGGAATGTTCCAGGATTTGATGTTGTTAATCCAACTCATAGAATTACCTTTTACGCTGTTTTTGTTGACACAAAGTTAGACAAAGTTCTTTGGGAAGGAATTTACGCTAAAAATATTAGAAATAATAAAATGAAAAATTTGGATACCATAACTTATGGCAATTACGAAGGCGCTATGAGAATTAAGAGGTATTCAAAATTTGTTTCTCCTGAAATTGCATATGGTGTTAGAGAATCTTTAGGGCTTGTAAGCTCTGCTGATAAAATTGTTGGTTCAAGCCGTGAAGCAATTTATGCCATAAATAAAAAAGTGCGTGTTGGAAGTTCAAAAGATTTGCTGAATACTACGGGGACGCTTGATACTTATTTTGCAAACTATGATGCTCAAGTTGAGAGAATGGAAGAAAATCGCGCAATGAAGGCTGAGGCTAAAAGGCAAAAAGAAGAAATGAAGCTTCAAGAAAAACGTGAAAAAGAATTTATTAAACTTCAAAATTATGAGTTTAAACAAGCTCAAAAAGCCAAAAGGCAAGCGCAAAAAAATGAAATTAGATTAAATAACCTAAAAGCAAAACAAGTTGAACAAGCTAGAGAAAATGAAATTCGCTTGCAAAATATAAAAGCAAGACAGATTGAAGAAACAAGAAAAAACGAAATAAAATTGCAAAAATTAAAAGAAAAACAAATCAAGCAAGAAAGAAAATTAAAAGAATTGCAAGAAAAAAACAGAATGAAAGATATTAATCTTAAAGAAAAGAAAGACTTTCAATCTTCTGAATGGTTTACTCTTTAGTTTTTGCTAATTGAATTATTTTGCAATAGGCTCAAAATCGCTTGCGCCGTGTTTGCAAAGTGGGCAGACAAAATCATCTGGTAAAGTTTCGCCTTCGTAAATATATCCGCAAATTTTACAAACAAAGCCAACTTTACCTTCGGTTTGTGGTTTTGGTTTAACATTTGCGTGGTAATAAGAATATGTCATTGTTTCAATATCTGAAATAACCCTAGATTCCGTAATTGAGCAGATGAACATTCCGTGACTATCTAAATCTACGTATTTTTCAACTTTTAGTGACATAAATGAGTTTATGTATTTTGGCAAAAATACAAGTCCGTTATCGGAATAAAGTGGTGTGCAACCATCAAACTTGTTTGTTGTTCTTCCGCTTTGGAAACCAAATTTTTCAAATATTGAAAAAGGAGTTTCTGTGGTTAAGCAGTTCACATTTAATTTGCCTGTTTGTTTAATTACGTGGTGCGAGTAGTTGTCTTTGTTTATCGTCACTGCAATTTTATCAGGTGAAATTGAAACTTGAGAAATTGTGTTTACAATGAGCCCGTTATCTTTTTTACCATCATTACTTGTAACTAAATATAGGCCATAACCAATATTAAACAAGGCTTTTAAGTCGTTTTTATTTGCTTTTTTGCTATCCCAAGCAATATAATTTCTGCAAAGTTCATCGGTAAGCGCTTCAAGTTGATTTGTGCTTTCTTCGCTTAAAGCAGATTTAATTGTGACAGTGTTTTCTGCAAATGTGATTTTTTTGCATTCTTCAAATATGCCTTGCATAACTTTTTTAGCATTTGGCGCCCAAGTGCCGTTTTCAATTAGGGCAACAGTTCTATTTTGATAATTTCTTTCTTTTAAACCTTCGAGAAATATTCTTGTTGCAGGGAAAATATCTGCATTATATGTGGTTGTTGCAACAATTAATTTGCTATATTTAAAAGCTTTTGCAATAGCATCGTGCATATCGCATCTTGCAAGGTCAAATACGGCAACTTCAGGGCAACCTTTTGCTTTTAATTTTGCTTCAAGTTTAATAATTGCTTTTCTTGTGTTGCCGTAAACTGAGTTGTATGCAATCATAATGCCTTCGGTTTCCGCTTGATAACTTGACCAAGTGTTGTACAGATTTAAGTAATAGCCAAGGTTTTCGGTAAGTACAGGGCCATGGGCTGGGCAGATTTTTTCAATTTCTAATGCGCTTGCTTTTTTCAGTAAGTTTTGAACTTGTGTGCCATATTTCCCAACAATGCCAATATAATATCTTCTTGCCTCGTCAATCCATTCTTCTTTTGTATCAAGTGCGCCGAATTTTCCAAAACCATCTGCTGAAAATAAAACTTTTTCATAGCTATCGTATGTAACCATAACTTCAGGCCAATGCACCATTGGGGCTGAAACGAAGCTCAAAGTGTGTTTTCCAAGGCTGATTGTGTCTCCTTCTGTAATTATGATTTTTCTATCTTCAAAATCAGATTTAAAAAACTGAGACATCATATTAAACGCTTTTGCGCTAGATATAATCTTTGCTTCTTTGTATAAATTTGCGAAGTTTAAAATGTTTGCACTATGGTCAGGCTCCATATGCTGAACAATAAGATAATCAGGTTTTTTGCCATTTAATGCTTCTTGAAGATTATCAAGCCATTCGTGAGTATAGTTTGCATCAGCTGTGTCTATAACTGCAATTTTTTCATCCAAAATAATATAAGAGTTATAAGAAACTCCGTTTGGAACTTTATATTGACTTTCAAATAAGTCAATATTGTGGTCATTTACGCCAATATATTTGATATCTTTTGTAATATTCATATTTACCAAACCTCATTATTTGTTAAGTTAATTATAACACAACTAAAGGGGCATCAATTTATTCCTTGCAAAAAAGACGACTCGAAAAAGTCGTCTTTTTATAATGTGTAATAAAATAAGCTTATTCAGATGTTTCAATCAAGCTATTTAAAATTATATATGATGCATCCCAACCCGATAAGCCTGTTGCTTTATATTGTGCTACTTTTTTTGCTCTCAAATCTTTATTTTTCTTTTGTTCTGCGTTGAATTTAGCTAATTTTTTTGCATTTTTATTTCTTTTTTCAACAATTGGTGTAGCATAACTTAAGAAGTTTCTGTATTCTTGGCAACCATAACCTGCTTGAACTTTTGTTGGGTGGTTGTATGTTAAGTAATCAAACAAACTCATAGCTCTTTTAGAGTTTGATGGTTTACCAGTTAAAATTTCCATAAAACTTCCAGGCTCTTTTGTGATTACAACAACAAGTGCAAGTGGGTTATAACCAGATTTAATCATTAAATCTACCCCTGTAATATCTGCATCTTTTTTATCGTTCATATTTGCTGTGCTTGATACATATTCACTATTGACTGCGTTTGCAAGTGAGCTATTTTCTTGAAGAGAAGAAGTGATTGCTGCTTTTGCCATATTTCTGAATTTATCTTTTGCTGCTTTTCCGTTAATTATGTACCCCAACTCATGTGAAATAACTGCTGCCACTTCGTTGTCATTTCCTGCATATTGTAAGTATTCAGAAGATATCTCAATTGTGTTTGTGGTGGATATATTTGCATTGTTTGCAATGCCTTCAACAACTTTGAATGTTGTGCCCGTTGGTAAGCTATTATCTTTTAAGATTTTTTCTCCGATTACAGGAACTCTATCTGCCGCGTTCCATTCAGCAGAAAATGCAGGTGTCATAAAAGCAAAAAGTGCCAAAATTGAAATTAAACTCTTTTTCATATAAATTTCTCCATAAAAAATATGTGAAAATATTATCATAAAATTTTCACATATTCTTTAATTTGAAAATCAAATTTAACGAAATTTAACTTTTAATTGCTGTTGCTTAACAAATCGAGTATTTGCAAAAATAAATTGATGATGTCTAAATATATGTTGAGTGCAAACGAAAGGGCTGTGTTCCAAGTGTTTGCTGCTGCAATTTCGCCGAATCTTACAAGACGATTAAAGTCAAATAGCAAATAACCACAGAATATAAAAATTCCAAACGATGCACAAACTTTTCTTGCAACACCATTAATCCGAACAAAAATTCTAAATATCGATACAACAATAAGGGCTATAAGTGCCATAAACAAGAAACTTCCAAGGAAGCTAAAATCAATTCCTGAGAACATTCCAATCAAAGAGCATAAAAACACAGCAAGTGTTGTTAATTGTGCAACTTGAATACCGAGGTTTTCATCCTTTGTTATTAAAACAAGCCCAAGCGTTACACCGTCTGAAAACACAAATGCAAGCATCGCAAGCATATTAATAACTGGGATTTGTTTGCAAAATAATAAAATAACAAAAAACACGATATTGAGAATGAATGAAATCCAAAATGGTTTCATAATGAAGCTTGGGTCAACAATCAAATCCTCTTGTCCTTTTTCATTGTAAACGGCAGTTACATAAGGCGAACCTGTGTTTTTAAGTTTTCTAAAATAACCTAAAACTGCTTGCGCTCCAAAATAGCAGAATGCTAGGGAAACTGCAAGAATTAAAAATGTTTTGGATAATAGCGTATCAAACATATCGAACATAATTTTTCCTTTAAAATCTACAATTTAATTTTATCATTTTTTTGAGTTTTGAAAACAAAATATATTAATAAAATTTAATAATAAGAATAAAATGGGCAATTTCTTGTATTTTTTGTTTTTATGCGGATATGAAAATCTCATTTGGTGCAAGGTATATAAACTCAATTCCTGTTTTGAAAAAGGTTGGAAGTGATTATAAAAAACAAGAAATTTCTTTTGTTGAGCTCGATATGGAAGATGCAAGAGATATGAATTCGCTTAATAAAACTAATGACAAGTGGGGCGAGGAGAGCTATTTATCAATTGCAAAAGAATGCATGGAACAAGGCGCCAAGGATGCTAAAAGACATTTATATATGGCAACAGAGCAGGCCGATTCTTTTGAATGTCTTGATGAAAAGAAGGTTTTGGGAGCCGTTGTTTTTGATGAAGGGAAACGCGAAAACCATATTGAGCTTTTGCAAGTTGAGCCTAATAATCTAGCGCGAAATACTAAAAGTGCGAAGTGGAGAAGAGTTGGTACGTCAATTGTTAACAATTTGCAACAAATGTTCTCTGCTAAACCAATGACTGTTTTTTCAGCCGGTGATGCAATAGGGTTTTATAAGAAAACAGGTTTTGTTGAAGACAACGACAAAAAGAGTGGGCTTGCCTACGTTTGGAATGCTTAGGTTTTTTGTTTTACATTCTTAATCAAATATTCTTGAGAATAATTTGCTAAAGAACCCTTTTTCTTCAAGCACAACTTTTGTTCCTGGTTGCAATGTGTAATCTGGGTAACCATGTAAGACGTCTGCTGTGTGGTAATTATGTCTTACGGATTTATTTCCTAATTTTTCATAAATACTTTCTTGAGTGTCTCCTGCTTGAACTTCGTAGAATACAGTGCCATCGTGACTTTTGTAGAAACCATCAATTGCATTGCCATCGTCGTCTTTAAATTCTTTTGGTTGAGGCTTAATGTCTTCTCCTCTTATTTTAATTTTAGTTCCTTTTGCAGGCACTTTTTTATCTGCGTTTCCATTGATTTCTGAAAATAATTCATAGTTTGCTTTTCTTAGAGCGCCATCTGCCAAATCAAATTCTTCTTTAATATCAGCATATGATTTTTCGCCATCTGCAACATAAATATATCTTCCTGTTTTGAAGAGACCAAAGAGCATTTTTTCTTCTTTTAAAACGCCATCTTCAATTAGTTCTTGAATATCAACCAATTCATCTTCGTTTTGCGTTTTTATTTCGCCATTTGTTTTGGCGCTTGCCGTATTTCCTGAAGTTTTTGAAACACCTTTCACTTCTTGCGTTTTGCCCACGCCACCAACATTTGAAATCATCTTCACCTCATAAATAAGTATTTTGTATTATTTACGGCATTTTAAGGCGTTTCTTTACACATTGTGCGCATTGGTTTAATAATTCTTTACATTTTTTGGTTTTACTATCGGATTTTTCCAAAAACTCAACCAATGCATTTTTTGAATTGTTCAGGAAATTCTTTTTTAAAATCGTTTGAAGGGTGGCGAATGCTTTGAAAGTTTTTGAAGTTTAATATTTGAAGAGCATTTTGTGCAGTTTTTCCGACTGTTATAATTTTTGCTTCGCTATATAGAGCAAGAAAGGCATTTAAAATACCAAGATTTTGCTTTAGTTCTTCCTCTGTTGGGTTTTCAAACCAGCGCCCCTTGAGTTCTGAAATATTAAATGCAAAAGCATTCCACATAACAAATTTTTCTTTTTGGGCTAAAATTTCGTCCCAAACTTTTTTTGCTGTTAGTTCATAAACGTATTTTTTGTCGGCTGATTTTTTTGAGGAATATTCAAAACCAAGGTTATTTGCGTTGATTACTTTTTCGGATGTCATTGCAAGGCCTGTGTATCTTGCGCCAGTGCTAGGTGATTCTGCAATGAGCACATATTTTGCACCTTTTTGGTTTAGTAAATATTTTTTTAAATTTGAAGTTCTGATTTTTGGCGCATTTGGCGAAATATCTGACTCATCAAATTCTGCCCAAGGGTTAAAGACGTTCCTTTTGAAAATTGATTTATCAAAATTCTGTAATTTATCTATAAAATCATCAACTTTTTTTTCAAAATCTTTTGACATTTTACCTCGTTATTTTTTGATTATACTACATTTTTCTATGTTTATAAAACTCGATGCAATTAAGCAAAAATGATTATAATGTGCATTAAATAGAGCAAAGATTCCTCCAAAAAAAGTGTTCTCTAAATTAGCTTGTATGGCAAGATATTTTGGGAATTAAAAAAATAATATGATAAATTGAGTGTTTAATTTTTACCGAATAGCTTCAAGCCAGCGATCCCTAAAATTATGATTACTATGCAGATGATTTGTGCGACGGTTAATTTTTCTTGGAAAAGCAAAACGCCTAATATTGCAGTTCCCACAATTCCAAATCCTACCCACATTATGTAGGCGATATTAAGCGGTAAATCTTTGAGTGCAAGAGCTAAAAATATTGCACTTAAAATGTATGTGATTGCAGTTATAATCGATGGAATTAGCATACTGAAACCGTTTGAATATTTCATTGCAATTGCCCAAACGATTTCAAATATCCCAGCAAGTAATAACATTAACCATTTCATACGGCAATTTTAGCATAAAAATATTTTCATAAAAAGCAGGGTCAAGCCTTGCTTTTTGCATTAAAAAACTCCCCGAGTTGGACAACTTCGGCTTCGCCTACGTATACAGGCTCACACAAATCGCCACAGCTCTTTGGTTCGCTTTGTATCGAACCTTTGGTTCTCGTCTCAATCCTAGAAATATTTTCATAAAAAAGCAGGGATAAACCCTACTTTTTCATTAAAAAACTCCCCGAGTTGGACTCGAACCAACAACCTAACGGTTAACAGCCGTTTGCTCCACCATTGAGCTATCGAGGAATGTGTGAAATAAAATTATTTAATTTTCAGGTGTCTTGGTTGCCCTCAACATTTAAATTATAGCAACAAATTTTAATTTAGCAAGTATATTTTAAAATTTTTCTAGAAATTGCCTTGTGTGCCAAGCATTTCTTGGGTTAGCTTGATTTTATGGGTTTTAGATGGTGGGTAATTTTCTTTGGAGAAAATCTCAATATAATTCTCGCTAACACCTTTTTGCATGCCAAATTTGTTGATTTTATCATCAAAAATAAAATCAAGCTCTAAGCCAATATTTCTTTCTAAAAACTTGTTGAGCAAATCATCTGAAATTTCAATCAACTTGCGAGCACGAGCCTTTTTCTCAGCTTCAGGCACTTGCCCTTCCATACTAGCTGCAACCGTTCCTTTTCTTTTTGAATAAGGGAAAACATGCAGTTTCGTGAGGCGAGCAAGTTTAATATTTTCCATTGTTTCCTTGAAGTCATTTTCTGTTTCAAAAGGAAAACCAACAATAATATCTGCCCCAAAAAACGCATTCGGGAAGAGTTTATGTAGTTTTGAAATTTTATCTAATTCTTCTTGAACTGTGTATTTTCTCTTCATATTTTGAAGGGTTTTATTACACATTGACTGCAAACTTAGGTGAAAATGTGGGCAGAATTTTCTACTTTTGCTAAGAAAATCAACCAAATTATCGTCTAGTTCGTTCACATATAAACTTCCGAGACGGTATCTTTTTATTTCTGTTTTTTCAATTTCAATAAGCAAATCAAGAAGTGATTTACCCCATTCGAGCCCCCAAAGCCCGATGTGTATGCCTGTTAAGATGATTTCTTCTTTGCCAAGTGTTGTAAGATGATTTATTTCTTCAACAATATTTTCAATGCTATTTGAGCGAGATTTGCCTCTTGCTTGCGGAATTATGCAATAAGCGCAAGCATTGTTGCAGCCTTCTTGAATTTTTATGCTCACTCTTGATGATGTTGGGTTTTTTAAGAACACATGTTCGAAAGTATCCACTTTTTCTTTTTCTGTAATTTTTTTCTCAAGGCAATCTGAAATTTTTAATTTTTCTGAATTATCAAGAATGACATCTGCCCAAGTTTCAACAAGTTCCCTTTGAGCGCTTACAATGCAGCCAACGAGCACCGTTGTTGCGTTAGGGTTATCTCTTTTTGCTTTGTTTAAAAGATATTTTACTTCGCTATCTGCAGTGCTTGTAACCGTGCAAGAATTTAAAATGAAAAAATCTGCCCGCTTAGAATTTTTAGTGCGGGAAAACCCGTGTTCTATAAGGTTTTCTGCTATAATTTGCCCTTCAATTTGATTTGTTTTGCAACCTAAGGATTTCACAAAAAAAGTTTTCATTTCTTCTTCCTTATAATTGCAACTGCTTCAATATGGTGTGTCCAAGGGAACATATCGAAACCTTTTACGGATTCACATTCAAACCCTTTTTCTTCTAAAATTTTTACATCTCGAGCAAGTGTTTCAGGGTTGCAAGACATATAAATAATCTTATCTGTAATTTTGGTTAAAATATCAAGCGCACCTTTGTCTGAGCCTTTTCTTGGTGGGTCTATAATTGCGCAATCAAAAGTTTTTTTCTTGATATAAAAATTGTTTAATTGAACTTTGGCGTCACCTTCGTAAACTTCGTAATTTTTGATATTGTTCAATTTGAAATTTTCTTTTGCCATTTGAATTGCGTTTTTGTTTTCTTCAACAAGGGCAATTTTTTTTGTTTCATCAGACACCCAAATTCCAATTGCGCCAACTCCGCCATAAGCATCTAGAATGGTTTTATCTCCTTGTGTGTGCTCTTTTATGTATGAGAAGATTTGAGAGGCACAAGCCGGATTTGTTTGGAAAAAGCTTTCTGCACCAATTTTATATTCTTTTTTGTTGTCTTTATATTCCAGTGTTTCCCTGAGTGTGCCTTCGCCATAAATTAATTCAAATTTTTCGCCTAAAATCCTGTTCCCTTCTGTCGGATTGAAATTGAGGTAAAGACTTACAATTTCAGGAAATTCTTTTTGCAATTTTTCTTGGAATTTACTTAAATCTATCTTTTTAGGAAGTGTTTCACATTTAAGCACAAGTGTTAGCATAATTTCGCCTGCGTTATTTATACGGGCTACAACTTGCCTTAAAAGACCATTTTTGTTGTATTTGCACCAAGCACCAAATTCCCAATTTTCTCTTATAAAATCTATTAATTTATCAAAAACAGGGGGCTGAATTGGGCAGAATTTTATGTTTGTAATTTCGTGAGTTTGTTCTCTGTAATATCCTGCCAAAATCCTTTTAGAGTTTTTTGTTTCGCCTATTGGATATTGGGCTTTTTTTCTATAGTTTTCAGTTTTTGGACTTTTTTCAAATGGTAAAAATTTTTCTTTTGGAAGATTATCCCTAAATGCTTCATATAGCATTTGTTCTTTTTGTTCTATCAAAAATTCATAGTCAACGAATTGTAAATTGCAACTTCCGCAAGCATTTTGAAGGGGACAAATTGGTTTTGTTCTATGTGGCGAAGGCTCTATAACTTCAATCAAACGTGCTTCAGCATAGCTTTTTTTGAGTTTTGTGAGTCGTGCTCGAACAATGTCTTCTGGCACTGTTTTTTTAATAAATACTGCGATGCCATCGTAAAATCCAAGCCCTGCGCCTGAATATACAATTTTTTCTATTTTTAATTCAATTATGTCGCCGTTTTTCATTAGTAATCAAAAAATCTATCAAAATCTACATCGTCAAAACAGGTAATCAGCCTGTATATTTCATTTTCTGTGTCCATTCTTTGAAAATTATATTCGTCAAACTTCCAATATTTTGGGTTAATTCCAATAACTCTAACCAAGCTATTTTCTTGCAAAATTCTTAATTTCTTTTTGACAGTTGTTAAATCCATTTCGAGCACTTTTGCAAGCTCAACAGCAGTAATCCCGTCTGGCGAGGAATACTTGTCTTCGGTCATAAACATAAGTTCAAGACCGATTTTTTTAAGCGCAATATCTTCGTCTAAACAATCTGTCATACCCTAATTAAAACACCAAATGGCATTTTTTTCTATACATTTGATGTTCTATTTATCGAAGTTGTATAAATGCTTCAATTTTTGCTTTAATTGAAGCATTTGCAAGCCCGTCTGCGTTGATATACAACCCTGAATATTTGTCTGCTAAATATTTTGCGATTTGGTTTTTGGCGCAAAATGTTTGTGCAAAAAATATTATAGGCAGATTTTCTGGAACATATAATTCAACTTCTAAACTTGAAGGCACGCCTAGTTCCACTCCTCTAAGCCAACCAAACACGTGTGTTTCGTCTGGAAAAAGCTCAAGTATGCTCAAATCATCGGGAGGCACTCCCCAAAAACCAAATTTTGGCGCAACATAAGGATAATTAGGCTTTTCAAGGGTTACAATGTTTCTTGTCAGCATTTCAACCTTTTCTTTTAAAGGAATTGCGCTTTCGCAGATAATGGCACGTGGCTTTGTTTTAATTAAATTTTTATCTTCAAACTCATATACCTTAAAGCCATTTTCTTTTAAAATTTGCGCGATTAAAAGTGCGCTATCGCATTTATCATGCCCAATTGGTGCTAGAATTTCGATAATCCTATCTTTTAAATTAAAAGCGTTATCTAAAATATTTTTTATAATTCTACAAGATGCTTCAGGAATAATTGAAAGCTCAGGTGCACAGGTATTCACATCTAAATCAACCCAAGTTGCGCCTGCGTACTTTTCTTTGTATTTAAGCACAATACTTTCTGGAATATAGCCCCAAAAAGCGATAATATCTTTATTAAGCGAGTGAGAAGATTTCATAAATTTCCTCATCTGATAATTCAGTTATTATTTTTTCGCCTTCAAATACGGCAGTTTGCGCAAGTTCTCGTTTGTTTTTAATTATTGCATCAATTTTTTCTTCAAAAGTTGAAAGCGTGATGAATCTGTGTACCATAACGTTTTTATCTTGTCCGATACGGTAGGTTCTGTCTGTTGCTTGGTCCTCAACTGCTGGGTTCCACCATAAGTCATAGTGAATAACATTTGTCGCACTTGTTAGGTTTAACCCTAAACCACCAGCTTTAAGGGATAATATCATTATTTTTTTATCTTCATCATTTTTGAATTGCTCGAGCATTTCTTCCCTTTGTTTTACATTCAATGAGCCATGGAAGAATAATGGTTGCATATTGTATTGCGAAGCAAGCATTGGTTCTAGAATTTCGCCCATTTGTTTGTATTGTGTGAAGATGAGTGCTTTTTCGTTGTTTTCAATAATGTTATCTAGAATTGAAACAAGTTTTTCACTTTTTCCGCTTGCGTTAATTGACATATCACCTGATTTTAGATAGTGATATGGGTGGTTGCAAACTTGCTTGAGCGAGGTTATAAGTTTAAAGATTGCACCACGTCTATTTATTCCGCCACCAGAGGCAGAAATTTCAGACATAGATTGTGATAAAACTTTTTCATATAAAGCTGCTTGAGCTTTTGTAAGGTAGCAAAATTCATCAAGCACAATTTTATCAGGAAGGTCTGAAATGATTGATTTATCTGTCTTTAACCTTCTCATCATAAATGGCGAAATTGCAAGTTTAAGTTTTTCGCCTCTTGCTGTTTCTTTAAATCTTTCAATTGGGATTGAATAATTTTTGCCAAAATCAACAATCGAGCCAAGGTAACCTTTGTTGATAAAGTCAAAAATACTCCAAAGTTCGCTTAATTTATTTTCAACAGGTGTACCTGTCATAGCAATTTTCATATCAGCTTTAATTGCTTTAACTGCTTGGGTTTGAGAGGTTGTTGTGTTTTTGATGTTTTGGGCTTCGTCGATAATCATTAAATCCCAATTGTGTTTTTTGAATTCTTCGCTATCAATTCTTAAAATCGCGTAAGTTGTAAGAATTACGTCGCAATTGATATCAAAAACCCTGTCTAAACCGTGGTAAATTTTTGCATTCAAACTTGGTGCGAATGTTTTAAGTTCCCTGTTCCAGTTTCCAAGCAAGGTTGTTGGGCAAACAACAAGAGCAGGGGTTTTAAGTTTGTTTTCTTCTTTGAGTTTTAAAATCAAACTTATAACTTGAACTGTTTTACCAAGACCCATATCATCTGCAATACAGCAACCAAACCCTTTTTTCACGTTTGTATAAAGCCACCTGTAGCCAACTTCTTGGTAAGGTCTCAATGTACCTTGAAGATTTTTTGGAAGTTCAATGTCTTCAACTTTGGTGAAGTCTGAAATAACTTTCGCAAATGCCATATCATAGTCAAAGTCGTATTCATCAAGCTTTCCAGATAATGCCGCATGAAGCAACTTCATTTTAGACATTTTAAGGTTTGGTGTTTTCTTTAATTTTTCAAGAAGCTTATCTGTTTCTTCTTTGTCAATTAAAATAAATTTATCTTTATATTTGATAACTCCTTGAGAGTTTTCAGCCAATTTTCTAAATTCTTCAACTGAAATTTTGTCTTCGCCAAGTGCCACTTCAATTGAAAAATCCATGATTTCATCAAGCGAAATAGTTGTATTTTTTGTAAAATCAACAACTTCGCCATCTTCAAGCGCTCTTTTTTGTTTAAGTTTCGCATTAATTGAAGCTCTTGGAACGATGATATTATTCATTCCGTCAGGCAAGTTAACTTCCATACCCGCTTGAGATAGGTAGTATGAAATTTGAGTGATAAGCTTGTAAACACCAGCTAAATCAAGCTCAAGGGTCACATCTTCTAAATCTTCAATGTATTTTGTTGCCCAGTTGATTTGTTTTTCAATTAAAGTTTTTTGGAAATCATCAAGTTCTTCAAGTTCGATATTTTCACCAGTTTGCACATTTTTTGCAGAAATTACCATTAAGAATTTTTCATTATCTGCTTTTTGAATATTGAACACAGGCACAATGGTGTATGTTCCAAGTGCCATTTCGTCAAGCCAAGTTTGAATATCAAGCCCAAGATTAGTTTGCTTCACCATTAATTTGTTTGCAATATTTTTTGTAAAATATGGCGCAGATTTTATATCTTTAAACTTGTGATTTTTAATTCCTAAAAATTTAAAAATTAGATAATTTAGATATTTATCAATAAGTTTTCTTGTTGTTTCCATATCAAGAAAATCATTTTCAAGAACTTTTTTATAGCAAGCTAAATAATCTTCATTTTTTAAATATGGTTCATAAATAATTGAAAATTTATCTGAATAAAACTTAACGGTTGGAATGAAATTTAATTTTTCAATTGTTTTTTTAACAAATCTGCATAATGTGTAATAAAACTGATAATCTTTTGAAGATTCGCTAACATCAAGGTTCTCGTCTAGCCCTGTGAAATATTCAAAGAATAAATCGAGCCCGATGTTATAACCATATTTTTCGCCTTTATATTCGGCACGAAGTCTGTATAATGACCCTCTTGATTTTAGGTAATATTCAAAATCGTATGGTGGGCTAATAAAAATATTCGTGTTTTTGCCGTCAAAATTAAAATCAATTTCAGTTGTTCTTAAAATTGGATTATTTGCAAAAAATGTGTCTGAAAATTCTTCTTCGATGAGTTCATAAATTAAAGAAACACAATATTTAAAATCTTTATTCTTTTGTGAATATGGATTTTGGTCCAAATTTAGAAGTAATTTTTCTATATCATTTTTTTTAAACGTTAAGTTTTGCAATTTTTAGCCCCTATAAGATTTATTTATTGTATAATAAAACAATGAAATTTGCAGTAAGAATTATAAAAAATACATTTTATCCTGTAACATATGAGCCTGTGCTTGAAAAATGGATAGAACACGGAAAAATCGGGCTTGTTATAACGGAAAAAGGCGAAGAAGCGTTTAAGCTTTTTAAAGTGAACGATGAAATTATGGCGCATTGGGAAAAATTCAAGCCTGAGCCCCTAAAATTAATCAGAGTTCTTACAGAAGACGACCTTAAAACGCTTGCGGAAAATAAGCAACTTGCTCGTGCGGCGCTATTAAAGTGTGAAGAATTTGCAAACGCAAGAAAGCTTGATATGTCGCTCACTCAAGCAAGATACACATTTGATAGAAAAAAAATCACTTTTTATTATACAGCTCCTCAAAGAGTTGATTTTAGAGAACTTTTGAAAGATTTAACCCAAGAATTTAAAAGGGTTAGAATTGATCTTCGCCATATTGGCGCGCGCGATGAAACCGCAGTTTTAGAGGGTTGCGGAATATGCGGTCAGCAATTATGTTGTTGTCGTTTTTTGAGAAAATTTGAAAATGTAAACTCAAAACTTGCTAAAGACCAAGGAATTCCACTCACTCCAAGTAAAATCACAGGGTGTTGCGGAAGGTTACTGTGTTGCTTGAATTACGAGCATGGTTTTTATAAAGAAACAACAAAAAAACTTCTTCCAATTGGCACATCTGTTAAAACGCCGGACGGGCTTGGCAAAGTTGTTTCCCTAAATTATTTTGACCTAAAAATTAACGTAAAGTTTGAAGATGGAAAAATTATTGAATATAAAAAAGAAGTATTAAAACCGGTGGATGAAGTTGTAAATGTTGAAATAACAACAGATACGGCTTATGCTGATGATTCAGGAATTGATATTAAATCTTTAGATAATGATAGAAATAGTTCAACAGGAAACGTATAAATGGAAGTAACTTCTAAAAAATTAGCAAGCGCTATTGCAAGAATTTTAGACGATAAATTAGCACAAGATATTTTGATTTTGGATATATCAAAGGTGAGCACAATGTCTGACTATTTTGTTATAGCTTCAGCTTCTTCTGCGCCTCAGGTTAAAGGTCTTACAGAATCAACTAGAGAAAAAGTTAAAGAACTTTTTGGGCGCATTCCAAAGGGTGATGAAACAGATAAGAAAAATCGTTGGAATTTGCTTGATTATGGCGATGTTGTAGTTCACATTATGCACCAAGAAGCTCGTGAAATTTATGCACTTGAAAAATTCTGGAATCATGCACTCAAAATTACTCGTGAAGATTGGGAAGCTGAATCAAAAGAATATGGAATGTATAATTAATGGAAAATTTTGATGTTGCAGTTATAGGGCTTGGCCCTGCGGGGTTAAAATTTGCACAATTAGCTCTTGCCAAGGGGCTTAAAGTTGTTTGCTTTGAAAAAAAACATGCAGGGGGCACTTGTTTAAATGTTGGTTGCATTCCAACAAAATCAATTCTTCACGATGCAAGCACTCATGCAAGCTGGGAAGAAGCAAAAGCAAGAGCTGAAAAAATAACTAAAACATTCAGAAGTGCAGTTGAAAAAAGTTTAGTGGCATCTGGTGCTGAAATTGTTTTTCAAGAAGCAAAAATCATTGATAGAAATACCGTTTTAGCTTCTGGCGCAGAATATAAGGCTGATAAAATAATTTGCGCAACAGGCTCTCATCAAGCTCAAATTAAGGGTTTGGAGTGTGACGGTGAGTTTTTATTATCTTCTGACGATATTTTTAAATTGGACTCAGTGCCAAATAACATTTTAATTATTGGCTCTGGTGCGATTGGAATTGAATGGGCTCGCATTTTTTCTGATTTAGGCTCATCTGTAACAGTTGTTGAAAAAGCCCCAAACTTGCTTCCTGCACTGGATATCTCCGTTTCAAAAAGAATGGAGCGAATTTTGCGTGCAAGAAAAATTAAATTTTACACTTCTTGCGGTGTTGAAAATGTTGAAAATAAAAAAGTTACACTTGAAAATGGTGAAACATTAGAACCAAGCAAAGTGCTTGTTGCAATAGGCAGAGTTCCTGTTTGCCCTAAGCTTCCAGATGGGGTTTATGCAATAGGGGATGCTAAGCCTGTTTTAATGTTAGCGCACTCGGCTGAAGCTCAAGCAGTTTCGCTTTTCAACCATTTGTATAATGGTAAAGAATTGATTGAAATAAGCTCGGCTGATATTCCTTCGGTTATCTATGGCGTGCCAGAAATTGCATCAATTGGTGTTCGTGAGCAAGATATTGAAAATTTAGAAGATTATAAAATATATAATTATCCTTTGTTAAAGCTTGCAAAAGCACATTGCGATAATCAAATTGAGGGTTTTATAAAAATTATCACAACTCTTGATGGCGAAATAAAAGGTGCACATATTGTCTCTCTTGAAGCTTCTTCGCTTGTTTCTCAAATTCAAATTGCAATGAAGGGTAAACTTAAAGTTGACGATATTAAAGAAATAATTTTTGCTCACCCGACATTATCTGAAGGAATTAAAGAAGCCTTATTTGAATAATTATTTCAAAAATCTTGTTTTTGTTGTAAAATTTTCTCGAGGACATTTATAAAAGAGGAAATTTAAAAATGAAAAAATCAATCGATGATTTACAAAATGTTCAAGGTAAAACAGCTCTAGTTAGAGTTGACATCAATGCACCTTTGGACGCAGACAAAAATGTTACAGACGATACTCGTTTGCTTGCAATTATTCCTACACTTAAAAAATTAAAAGAATTAGGTTTAAAAATCGTTCTTATGGCTCACCTTGGCAGACCAAAAGGAGTTAGAAATTTAGAATTCAGCTTAGAGCCAGTTTGCAAAAGATTATCTGAGCTCGTTGGCGAAAAAATCACTTTCGTTTCAGATTGCGTTGGCGATGTTGCTGAAGCAGTTGTTAAAACTTTAAAAGATGGCGAAATTGCACTTTTGGAAAACGTTCGTTTTTATGGTGAAGAAACAAAAAATGACCCAGATTTCAGTGCTAAACTTGCTAAAATGGGCGACATTTATGTAAACGATGCGTTTGGTGCAGCTCATAGAGCGCACTCTTCAACTGCAGGCGTTGCTAAAATTCTTCCTGTTGCAGTTTCTGGTTATTTGATGGAAAAAGAACTTAAAGCGCTTGGTGGATTATTAGAAAACCCACAAAGACCATTCACAGCAATTGTTGGTGGCGCTAAAATTTCATCAAAAATTGGTGTTTTAGAAAACTTACTAGATAAAGTTGATAACTTAATTGTTGGTGGCGGTATGGCATATACATTTGTTAAAGCCAACGGTGGTAAAATTGGTTCTTCAATTTGCGAAGATGACCAAATGGATGTTGCTCGTGCTATTGAAGCAAAAGCAAAAGAAAAAGGCGTTAACTTAATTATGGCAACAGATGTTTTAGTTGCTGACGATTTCTCAAATGAAGCAAACACAAAAGTTGTTCCAGTTTCTGAAATCGAAGATGGTTTTGAAGGCGTTGATGCTGGTCCTGAAACAATTAAAGCTTTTGAAGAAGTTATCAAAAATTCAAAAACTATTCTTTGGAATGGCCCTGTTGGTGCTTTTGAAATTGAAAAATTCACTTCAGGCACTCGCCAAATTGCAGCTGCAGTTGCGGAAGCTACAAAAAATGGCGCAGTTAGCGTTCTAGGTGGTGGCGATACAGTTGCTGCTGCTAAAAAATACGGATACACTAAAGATGATTTTTCACACATCTCAACAGGCGGTGGCGCTAGCTTAGAATTTATCGAAGGAAAAGTTCTTCCAGGCGTTGACGCATTAAATGATAAATAATTCTGAATTATAGAATTAAAAATAAAAAAGCTCCGAGAAATCGGGGCTTTTTGAATATATAAATAACTAAAAATCCCGACAATGTCGGGATTTAAATTATAATGTTTCTGAAATTTCTTCTTTATGGTTTGTTATGTGTTCTTGAATGTAAGGGTCGGTTTTAAATGCTTGAGATTCTTGTTTTACTTTTGAAATAAATCTTTTTGTTTCTTTAAATGGTGGAATTCCGCCATATTTTCTTACATTTCCTGGCCCTGCATTATATGCAGCAAGTGCCAAATCTGTTGAACCGAATTTTTTATACATCATTTTGTAGTATGTGAGTGCGCCTTTAATATTTTGGCTTGCAACATATGGGTTAACGCCTAAAAATTTTGCAGTTCTAGGCATTAATTGGAAAATTCCAACTGCGCCACTTGGATTTTTCTTTTGTTGATTAAAGTTTGATTCTAATTTCGCAATGCTTAAAGCGAGATATGGGTCAACGCCCATGTTGAGTGCGGTTTGCACTATATCTTTCTTAACTTGCATTGTGCTTGTGTTTGCAAATGTTGCAGGAGCGATAAATACTAGGCATAGGCATACAAGTATTAACTTGATTAGCTTTTTTGTCATAATATCCTCTTTTCTTCTGTTTTGAAATGGGGTAAAAATTTGCTTCCTTTCATTATTTACACTTAAATTAGCAAAATGAAACCCTAATTTCATGGAGTATGTTATCATAAAAATGTTAAAAAATCAAGTTTACCTAATTTACTATATTTTAAAACCCTTGCGCTAAGCCACTTTCCAATTGCTATAAATATAGTAGAAGTTAAAAAATAATTTTGAAATAAAGTCAATTCTAAGTATAATAAATATATGAGAAAAAGTTTTGCAATCCTTTTAATATTGATTTTTGCCTCGGCACTTCCTGCTGATGCTTTTTGGTTTGGCAAAAAAGATAAACAAAAAGAAGAGACAAAAAAAGAAGATGTCGGATACAAAGGCGTTCTTCCAAATGTTAACACTATCTTTGAATTTAAAAGGCAGAAAAACGCAACCGTTGTTCCGACGGATGATACTAAAAAAACAAATAAAACTAACTTAGAAAAAGCTCCTTTTGACGACCCTATTTTTATGGATGAGATAATCAAAAAGAAGAAAAACTCTCCTTTCATTGATGATGTTTTGTATATTCGTGGTCCGCTTACAAAATTTAGAGATTTTATTCAAAAAAATCCAGAAAACATTGAGCTTCAAAAATATATTTCGCAAGTTAATAATTTAAATTTACTCACAAATGATATAATTGCTAAATATTCAAACACCCCTGATGCTCAAACTATGCATTATATCTGGATTTGCTCAGTTGTATATCGTGCCAAACTTCTTGGGAATATTATGTATGATGCAAAAAGATATTCAAAATATATGGCACTGGATGGTACGCAATATTCAAAAGAATATATAAATAGCGAGGTTCAAATTCTACTTTCTGAGCTAAATAAAGCAATTTATAAACTCGAGGAAATAGATGTCTATTAAAATGGCAAAAATCGACTCTCTAATTTTAAAATTATTTGAAATTGAAAACAAAGATTTTCTTATTGGTTCATACTTGCAAAAGGTGCGCCAAGCTTCAAAAAGTGAAATAATTTTGACTTTTCGCTCGGGTGGAGTAGTGAAAAATATTTCAATTAACATTGCGCCAGAGTTTAACTATATAGCTTTTACTGATGAAATTGGGCAAATGCCAAAAGTTGCACCAATGTTTTGCATGTTGCTTAGAAAGTATCTTCAAAGCTCTCGCCTTGTCGATTTTAAGGTTGTAGATTACGAAAGAATTATTGAATTTCACTTTAACAGTTACGATGAAATAGGCTCGCTTTCGCCACTTTGTTTGGCGGTTGAGCTTATGGGGAAACATTCAAATATAATTTTATATAACCAAAAAACAAATGTTATTTTAGGTTGTGCGCACAATATTTCTCAAGAGAAAAGTGCTGTGCGCGAACTTTGGGGTGGAATTGAATATTCTTATCCGCCTAAACAAGACAAAATTGATATTTTGAACGATAGCTTTGGTGGCTTTGCGGGTTTAATATATGGCTTGTCTGAAATTGGTGATATAACAAATGCAATAAGCAAAAAATATTTTTATTTTACAAAGAAATTGCTTGAGAAAATTATTATAAACATTGGTTTTGAAAATGTTCTTGAAGAACCAATTATCCTTTTTGAAACTCTGCAGAAGATATCTAAATTATCCGACCTTGAGTTTATCAAAAATATTTATGGAATGCAGGGTTTAGTGAATGATTTTATTTTGGATAATTATGTCACAAATTTTGAAGCAGATGTTTTTTTGAAGAAAAAAAATAAGTTAAAGCGCAAAATTGAATCTGAAATTTTGAAAAGAGATAAAGTTCTATCTGCTCCAACGAATGCTGAAAAGCAAGAAAAATACAAGCTTTGGGGAGATTTAATTTTTGCTAATTTGCATGCCATTTCACCTTTGGATGAAGTTCTTATGGCGGAAGAAGAAACTATTCCTATAGATAAAAAAATAGGTGCATCAGCCACTGCTCAAAAATATTACAAACTTTACCAAAAAGAAAAACAAGGCGCAAAATTTAAAGAAGAGTTTTTTAATATTGCAAAATCTGAAAAAGAATATTTTGAAGAAATTTTGTTTGATATAGATATTGCAAAACATCAAGAAGAGCTTGAGGAAATTGAAAGCTTATTTGTTCAAGATAAAAATGCTCAGCAAACAAAGCCGAAAGTTCAAGAAATAATTCATAATGATTGGAAAATTTATATTGGTAAAAACGCAAGGCAAAATGATTATCTGCTCTCAAAAATCGCTCGTGGCGAAGATTATTGGTTCCACGCACTTAATGCGCCATCTTGCCATTTAATTTTAAAACAAACTCATGATAAAAAAACTCCAGATAAAGAAATTTTAGAATTTTGCGCTCAACTTGTTAAAGAAAATTCTAAATATAAAAACTCTGGCAAATCTTCAATCATTTACACTAAAAGAAAATATCTTAAAAAGCCCACAGCAAAACAACTTGGGCTTGTGATATATTCTATGGAAACAGAAATTGTAATCTAAACTAAACCTTCTCTAATTGCTTTAACTGCTGCTTGCGTTCTATCGTCTACCACGAGTTTTTGGATAATATTGCATACATGTGCTTTTGAAGTGTGCTCTGAAATGCTTAAAATTTCTGCAATTTGACTGTTGGATTTGCCATCAACTAAAAGCTTCAAAACTTCATATTCTCGCTCTGTAAGGTTTGCGTGTTGTGCTTTGAAGCTCGCTCGAGATGTGGTTTTTGCAGGCATTATTCCGCAAGATGAGTTGCGCACAATATCTACAACTTTTGGGTCAAGCCACATTGCGCCATCTTTTACGCTTTTAACAATTGAAACTAACATTTCATCTGCAATGTCTTTTAGGACGTATGCGTTGGCCCCATATTTTAGGCATTCCAAAATCTCGTTTTCTTTCATGTGTGAAGTGAGAATTATTGTTTTAACATCAGGTGCTTCGTTTGTTATTTCTTTTAAAACTTCAACCCCTGAAATGTCTGGTAGCCCGATATCTATTATTGCGACATCAGGTTTTTGACTTTTAATTTTTTCAATTCCCGATTTTCCGTTTTCTGCTTCGCCAACCACAATTATTTCGCCATGTTTTTCAAACAGGCTTTTGAGCCCCACGCAGAGTAATTTATGATCTTCAACAAGTACGAGTCTTATTTTGTTATTCATATTTATCTCCAAAATCACATTTAGTTTAACTTTTCTCATTTTCTTGCGCACCCTGCTGGCGCAAAAATTGCGGATAGTTTTACATTTCTACAAAAAAATAATTATAATTTCGATTTTTGTTGTATAATTTTATTGCATTAAAACTTGAGGAATAGCCGATGATAGTAGAAAACAATTTTGTATCGCAATTAGACACTTATATTATGTTTAAAATTCGTTCTCGTGCAGAAGAAATAAAGAACGATTTAATTGCAAAAAACAGAGCTCCTATTTCGCTTGCTATGGGTGCTCCTGTTGATATGGTGCCTGATTTTGTTATTCAAGAATTGCAAAATATTTTAACTGACCCAAAAATTCACACATATTCAATTCCAAAAGGCGAAAAATATTATCTAGATGCTATTCAAAAAAGAATGAAAGATAGATTTGACGTTGATATTGATACAAAAACAGAAGTTTTTTCTTTAATTGGTTCAAAAGAAGGCATTGCAAATATGATTAGAGGGCTTGTGAACCCTCAATATACAGATGAAGAAAAAGATATTATCTGGATTCCAGATCCAGGGTATGCTTCATATGGCGAGATGATTAAGGTTTCTGGTGCTCGTGCATATAGCATTCCAATGACAAAAGAAGACAATTATATGCCAGACTTGGAAGCTGTTTATGAAAAATTTATTGCAGAAGGAAATGATTTTTCAAAAGTCAAAGCAATTATTGCTAACTATCCAAACAACCCGCTTGGCGTTACTTGCACATTTGAATATATGCAATCAATGGTTGATTTTTGTAAAAAACACGATGTTCTTTTGATGTACGATAACGCATATTGCGATATTTATTTTGATGAAGCGCACAAACCACATTCAATTTTAGAATGCGCTGGTGCAAAAGATGTTGCAGTTGAATTTCATTCATTCTCTAAACCTTTCGCAATGACTGGATGGCGTCTTGGTTGGGTGTGTGGCAATGCTCAAGCAATTAAAGCATTTGGAAAATTAAAATCAAGCTTAGATACTGGTATATTTAGAGCAATTCAATATGCAGGTGCTAAAATTTTAACTTCAGATGAAGGTGAAGAATACATCAGAAACGCAAATGCAAAAATTAAAGTTAAACTTGAAAACTTTATTAAAGGTTTAAATGATTTGGGCTGGAAAAATGTTGAAATGCCAAAAACAACATTCTATCTCTGGATTGAAACGCCTGCAAGATATGCAACTGATGAAGAATTTTGCGCTGATTTATTAGAAAAATCTGGGCTTATGATTGTTCCTGGAACTGCTTTTGGTAAATTTGGCAAAGGTTATGTGAGGTTAAGTATTGTAGCTTCAGAAAGTGACCTAGCGGAAGTTATAGCAAGAATGAAAGCGGACGGACACACTTTTGAAAAATAACCAAAAAATCGCAATTATTGATTATGGTGCAGGGAATGTAAAAAGCATTAAAAACATTCTTTTGCAACTTGGTGCAGAACCAATTTTAACAAATGACCCAGAAGTTCTCCTTGGTGCAGATAAGATAATTTTCCCAGGGCAAGGGCATTTTGCGCAATGCATGGAACAGCTTCAGCAAACAGGGCTTGATGTTGTGATTAAAAAAGTGATTGCAGAAGGTAAGCATTTTCTTGGAATTTGCCTTGGTTTGCAAGTACTATTTGATAAAAGTGAAGAAGCTGAAGGAGTGCGTGGGCTTTCAATTTTTTCAGGCGAAGTAAAAAAATTCACTCAAGGAAATATTCCTCAGGTTGGTTGGAATAAAATATCCGTGGTGCAAAATAATTCGGCACTCACAAATGATTATTTTTATTTTGTTAATTCTTATTATGTTGTGCCTGATGATGAAAAAATTATTTCATCAAAAACAGAGTACCATATTGATTTTTGTTCTTCTGTTAAATCTGGGAATGTTTCAGCTGTTCAATTCCACCCTGAAAAAAGTGCTGATGCTGGAATTTCTTTTTTTAAAAAATGGTTAGAAGAATAAATTAAAAACCGATAATTCTTGTTACCAATTGGCCATTTAATTGACTTGCTGATTGCAACAGTGCATTTGTTGCGCTTTCTGAAATCCCTAATTTAACATAGTTTAAAAGTTCTTGTGCTACATTTGTTTCGATTTTAGAAGCTCTTGCATCTGCAACTTTTGCGTAAGTGTTTTCTTGAATCGAGATTCTGTCTCTTAAAACAGAACCTTTGGATGCAACTTCTGTAATTTTATTTGATAATGAATATCCCAAATCTTCCATTTGTTGCATAACTTCTTTGATTTTAGCTTCGTCAGAAAAATCAACTTCATATGTTTCAAGGTCAACTCCAATTTCAGAAGATGAAAGAGATGTGTTTACGGTGATTTTTGAATTTTCATCGCTTTCGTAACCCACTTGGAATGTTATGCCATTTTCTGTAAAAATTGCGTTATCATTATATTTTGTGTCGTTTTTAATTGTGTTCATTTGAGAAATAATTGCGTTTGCTCTTTCTTCTAAAACGGCTTTTTCTTTTTCATCTGCGCTTAATGCTTGGTTTGCAATATCCATAACAACATATGCTGAATCTAGCATTGCATTTAAAGCATCATCTGCAATGTAGCCAATTTCTACAGCTGCTTGTGTGTTTTTGTTTGCAACTTCCAAGCCTTTTAATTCGCAAGTTGAATCCATTATTGTTTGCCAATTTCCAGCATCATCGGCTGCGCTTGTAACTTTGTAACCACTTGAAAGCCTTAACATTGACTCTGCTTTTTGAGAGACTATATCGTTAATTCTATTCGTATAAGAAACTGTTTGTTTCGCACCAACCGTAATCATTATTGTCTTCCTTAAATCCTTCGTATCCTTGTGTTGTATTTATCGGTTTTTTGGGGCTAAACTTTATGAAAAATTGGTTAAAATTTACAATTTGTTACATAATTTTTTACAAAATAAAAGCGACCCGAAGGTCGCTTTTAAATTTATTTGCCAAATGCAATTGTAATTTTTTGTTTTGGATTAACTTGGGACACTTTCATACCAGATGGGTCAACAAGATATGCAACTTCATCAACAGTTGTTTGGAAGATACCCATTGTGCCTGAAAATGCTGTTCTTGTTACATCAATTGGCGCCATAACAAGTGCTTTTCCTGCGTTAGCATAACTTCTGCCAGATGCTCTAAATTGACCTGTTAAAAGTTCGGCTGAACCTGTACCTGTGCTATCAAGTAGATTTTCGGTTGCGTTTGCAAGCCCTACAACTATACCGCCTGCGGCACGGCCAACGTTACCTAACACCGAACCAGTCCAAGTAAATGGCCATTGGATTGCTCTTGCAAAAGCGTTAACATCTTTATTTTTATCTACTCTTGCAGTTAGGATTTGTTTTGGCAAGTCATATTTTTTGCCATCACAACCTTCAATTTGATTGAATGAAAGTCTAATTGCACCTTTTGAATTTTTAGTTGGTCTTATAACTTCAACAACTTTACCGTAAACTTTTGAACCTTTCTCAAATGTCACGCCGTCAATTACAATGGTGTTTAAAGTTGTTGCGCCAAATCTTTCGCCAACGTTTGCATTTTTAGAGTTGATAATGTCACCCATTTTGAGTTCAAGAGTTGGAATTGTCACTTTTTGTTCTTTTTCAAGATATGTTTTAGTGACTTCTGAAGATGCCACTTGGTTGTCTGCATCATATCCGCCTGCAACCCTTATATTTTGCAACATTGTTGCAATCTGAGCACGGCTTGCTTCTTTATTTGGGTGAATGTAACACGAGTTCATATCACTTAATGCACCATTATCTATTGCTTTTGCAACAGAGATTTTAGCCCAATCTGGAACTAGATGTCCGTCTTTATATTTTGCTAAAATTTCGTCTGCTTTGCATTTATCCATTGGGCAATTTATTCCCTTTGAAACAATTGTTAGCGCTTGTGCCATTGTGATTTTGCCATTTGGGTTGAATTTATCGCAAGTCACACCTTCTAAAAATTCAGCGCTTGCACCTTTGTTAATTGCTTCATATGCCCAATGAGATTTTGGAACGTCTGAGAAGTTTCCTTCAGCCGTCATTTGTGTTCCTTCAAGGTTATAGCCTTTCACAATAGCTTGTGCCATCTCAGCCCTTGTTACGTCTTTATTTGGTTTAAATAGCCCATTTGGGTAACCATATAATACGCATTTATCTGTTAAACGGTTAATGTCTGAGCTTGCCCAGTGACTATCTGGCACATCTGGGTAAAAATTTCCCATACCTGCTGCAAAACCAGTAATGTTTCTTGGGTTGTGCCCTTCGAGCACTTTTCTTGTAACTTCAATTGAAGTTGGTGATTTAACTGAAACTTCTGGTTCGCAACCGCAATCTTTCCCGTCTTTTGCGACCATTGCAGCCCCGCCTGTCTCATCAATCATCGCAGCGCCACCTGTTGGGCAGCCTTCTGTAACCATAACTCCCAATTCTGGTGCACATGGAGCAGTTGAACCATGGTTCATAATTGCGTTGTTCATTGCTCCGCCAATAGCGCTTGCGTTAGAATTTGTGTAAACTGCGTCTGGGTAGCTATATTTTTGCACTTGATATTTTTTGGCATCAATTGAAGCAGCTCCCCCTGTTACTAAATCTTGTTCGCACCCGCATTCATCGTAAACTTTTGTGCACTTATCGCAAGTTGCGCTTTTAGGTGTAACCTTAGAAAGTGGGCAACCATTGTTGCAATCTGCAGCGAGTGTCATACTAAACGGAACAGTTGATGCGAGTAAACCCATACATAAACCAGTTCCTACAATAAATTTTTTAATAGCCATTATTTCCTCCTTTAATTTTTATAACAGCGTGATTAATCTTCGAGAATTTACTCGCATTATCTCTTTTTGAAAGATTAACTACATTGCCTAAAGAGGTAATTTGACTGATTATAATAATTGATAATCTTTTTTGATTAATTATACAAGATACCCTCTATAATCTTGGGCATTGTGCCGTCAGATTTTTAGAGGGTATCTTTTTATATTATTTTAGATTATAGTGTAACCCATTCGTCAATTAATTGAACTCTATATGGTTGAAGCAAGATGAATGTGCCTGTTGCACTCTTGTGAATATTCATTTTCTTACCTTTTATGATATAGAAACTGATTTTGTCGAATATGTTTTTGCCGTTGTATTTTGGCTCAACAACTGCAGTTGCCATCATAGGAATTTTTTGACCAGTTTTTGAACTTTCAACAATTTCTGTTTCAAGAATATATCTTACATTGCTTCTGAATAATCTTGCTTTTTTTGCTTCTCTGAATTTTCCGTAAATTGCGCTTCCTGCAGGAATTACAAGTTTTTTATCAACGGTTACAAAGTTTTTTCTAGCTCTTGCTTTGAAGTTTGAATCTTCTGAAGCTGGATTATCTTGAGTACATTCAATAATGGCAAAGTTTAGAGGAGTTCCTGCTGGAACAACTGCATATTTGCCATCTGTATATGCGTTTCCAATTGATTCGCCTTCATATAATCTCAAACCAAGTCTTGCTTTTGGCAATTGTTCTTTTGGGTTTAGCATTCTGCTGATAAATGCTGCAAATTCAGCCCTTGTAGCAGGTTCTAGTGGTGCTAAATAACCATTGCCTTTTTCTGAATCAACAACAAGGTCAAGGTTGATTGCTTGTGCTACGTTTTGAACAAGCCAAGCAGGAATTGAGTTTGCATCTTTATATGTGCTGAGCAATGTTTTAACTTGGTCTTGAGTTAATTGGTGTGTGTTGAGGGCGCTTGTCATGACTGCCATTACTTCAATACGAGGAACTGTGTCTTCTGGTTTAAATTCGCCGCCAACTTGACCTTTAAGTAAGTTTTTGTTCGCTGCAACTTGCATATAATTGTATGCCCAGTGGTTGTCTATGTCTGTAAAATTCATAGGTTCAACTTTTAGTTCGGCAATTTTTAGTGCACGAGTAATGATTGATGAAAACTCTGCCCTTGTAATAAGGTCATCTGGTCTGTATAGTGCATCAGGATAGCCAAACAATATACCTTTTTCTTGTAAGTCTTTAATTTCCGCATAGAATTTTGTGTTTTCATTAACATCTTTAAAATCAGGTGTTGTATATTTTTTAGGTGCAGGTATTTGTTCTGTTGCAGGCGCTGTCTTTTCGTCAGCAACTTCTTGAATAGCTTCATCAGTAGCTTCTGGCGCCACTTTTGTACCTTCTGTGCCTAAAATTTCATCGTATCTTGGGTGAAGCCCTGTTGCTTCATTGATTGCCGGTGCTTCTTGCGGTGCGACTTGTTCAGCGTTAATCGCTTCTACTTCTGCGCTTATTGGCGTAACCGCATTTTCTAAATTAACCATTTCTGCGTTTTGTGCTAAGCAATTTTGTGATAATGATACAACTGAAATTACTGCCGCTAAAAATAATATTTTTTTAATCATACTCTTCCCCATTTTCTAGTTTTAAGATGCTATTTCTTCTTTTTCCTTATTTTTATCTGTTTTTGTTTTTTTGTTTAAAGTAACAACATTTTTGCCTTTTGTTATCATATCTGCAGTGATTGTAAATTCTTTTACATCTTCTTTTGCAGGAATTTCGTACATAACATCAAGCATAACTTCTTCAACAATTGACCTTAGAGCACGAGCTCCAGTCTTTCTTTTAATTGCTTCTTTTGCAATTGCATTAATTGCTTCATCTTCGAAAATAAGATTAACATTATCCATTTCAA
Source organism: bacterium (assembly GCA_017396695.1). Taxonomy (GTDB): domain Bacteria; phylum Cyanobacteriota; class Vampirovibrionia; order Gastranaerophilales; family Gastranaerophilaceae; genus RGIG1918. The sequence goes on along the minus strand of JAFQLC010000022.1, from coordinate 29,715 downwards.
GAAGTTTTTTGTATTGTTTAATTAGAGCATTTTTTGGCTCTGTTAAAATTTTCTTTAAGCTTTCTTCATCAAGCGGATTAAGAATTGCATAAACAGGAATTCTGCCGATAAATTCAGGAATTAAGCCGAATTTAAGAAGGTCATCTGGTTGAGTTTTTTTGAGCACTCTGCCTGCTGCAAGTTCTTTTTCTTCTGCTGTTGGTTGTTTTGCGCCAAAACCAATGTTTCCAGAATCATCAGTTCTTCTTTCAACAATTTTTTCAAGACCCACAAAAGCGCCACCAACAATAAATAAAATATTACTTGTGTTGATTTGAATAAATTCTTGGTGTGGGTGTTTCCTTCCGCCTTGTGGTGGCACATTTGCGGTTGTGCCTTCAATCATTTTAAGCAATGCTTGTTGTACACCTTCGCCTGAAACATCACGAGTGATTGATGGGTTTTCAGATTTTCTTGCAATTTTGTCGATTTCATCGATGTAAATTATGCCTTTTTCTGCTCTTTGAGCATTAAAATCTGATGCTTGATATAATCTGAGCAAAATGTTTTCAACATCGTCGCCTACATAACCTGCTTCGGTAAGTGTTGTGGCATCTGCAACTGCAAACGGCACATTTAGCATTTTGGCTAACGTTTGTGCAAGCAAGGTTTTACCTGAACCTGTTGGTCCTACAAGCAAAATGTTGCTTTTTTGAATTTCAACGCCATCATCTTCTGCTGCATTGTGTGCAAGTCTTTTGTAGTGGTTATAAACCGCAACAGATAGAACCTTTTTAGCATCATCTTGACCTATTATGTGTTCGTCAAGATACGCTTTAATTTCATGTGGTTTTGGAACTCCATTTAGCGCAACTTCATTTTCTTGTGGTTTTTCTTCTGGTTTAACATTGAATAATTCTTCATCAAGAATTTCATTGCAAAGTTCAATACATTCATCACAAATGCACACATCAGGACCAGCAATTAATTTCTTAACGCTGTCTTGTGTTTTCCCGCAGAAACTGCATTTTAATATAGGTTCATCGTGATTTGGCATCTTATCTCCTGATATTAATTATGCTCGCTTGTTACAATCTTGTCAATCATTCCGTACTCAAGAGCTTCTTCTGGTGTCATAATATAGTCACGGTCTGTGTCTTTTTCAATTTTCTTAAGTGGTTGACCTGTATTTGCTGATAAGATTGAGTTAAGCGATTTTTTAATTCTGATAATTTCGTTTGCTTGAATTTCGATATCTGTCGCTTGACCTTGAGCGCCACCTAATGGTTGGTGGATAAGCACTCTTGAGTGTGGAAGACAAAGTCTTTTACCTTTTGTACCAGATGAGAGCAAGAAAGCACCCATTGAAGCAGCTTGCCCTAAGCAAATTGTAGATACATCTGCTCTAATATGTTGCATAGTATCATAAATTGCAAAACCTGCAGTAACAGAACCACCTGGGGAATTTATGTAAAGCATAATATCTTTTTCGCTATTTTCGCTGTCGAGTAGCAAAAGTTGCGCTACAACAAGATTTGCCACCATATCGTCAATAGGTGTTCCCAAAAATATGATTCTTTCACGAAGAAGTCTTGAAAAAATATCAAAAGATCTTTCGCCTCTAGATGATTGTTCTATTACAACTGGTACAAAACTCATATTATTCCCTTTCTATTTTACGGTGAATTCGTTATTATCTGCCAAGAATTTGCCAACTTTTTTGCTTGCTGCTTGTTGGGATATAACAGAGAAGCTGTTTGGATTTTTCTTGATTTCTTCGAAGATAAATCTGCTTTGTTCGCCATACATTCTTGCAATTTCGCCCATTTCTTTAATTATATCGCCTTGTTCAACGATGATATTTTCTTCTTTAGAAATTTTTTCAATAACAAGAGTGTTTTTAATTCTTCTTATAGCTTCTTCTTTAATACTATTTTCAAATTTTTCTTTTCCGCCCTCTGCTTCAATAACATTTGCTTCATTTGCACCGTGTTGAGCAGCACGAGCAAGAACTTCTTCACGAACAACTTCACATTCTCTTTGAATCATTGAATCTTGAATTTTTATTTCTGTTTTATCAAGAATTTCTTTGAAAACAACATCTGTTTTGCGTTTGTCGTCTTCAGCTTGTTTATAATCATTGATATATTTTGTGATACTATCTTTTAATTCGTCTAAAGTTTTGAATTGACCAGCTTTTGCAGCTAATTTATCGTCAAGTTCAGGAAGTTTTCTTTCTTTAATTTCGTGAATCAAAATTTTGAATTGAGTGTCTTTCCCTTTGAGGTTTTCTGCGTGGTAATCTTCAGGGAATTTAACATCAATTAAAAATTCTTCGCCAATATTGTGTCCAACAAGACCTTCTGCAAAACCAGGAATGAAGTTAGAATGTGCTAAATCTAATTCATATTTTTCTGCTTTGCCGTGTTCAAAAGGAACGCCATCTAAAAGACCTTCGAAGTCAAAAACAACGATATCATCTGCTTTTGTTGCTCTGCCTTCAACATTTTCTTTTGTTGCAAATCTTTCTTGAATTGTTTTTAATTCATCAGCAACAAAGTTTTCGTCAATTTTATATTCTTCGAATTCGAACTTTCCACCTTTGTAGTTTGCAAGAGTAAATTCTGGTTTTAATTCTGCTTCAAGAGTGAATTTAAATGCTTCACCTTTATTGTATTCAAATTTTTTAACTGTTGGTGCAATTGCTAAATCTAAATTGTTGCTTGTGATGATTTCAGGCATATTGTCATTGCATAGGTAGTTTAAAGTTTCGCCCTTGATGTTTTCAATGCCAATATGTTTTTCAACCATTGCAGCTGGGATTTTGCCTTTTCTAAAGCCTGCAATGTTCAAATTTGAACTGAATCTTTTTAACATTTTATCATATGCTTCATCAGCTTTTTTTGCTTCAATTTCTACTTCGATTTCAACTAAATTGTTATCTAACTTGTTGACTTTTGTCTTAATGTTTTCCATTTGAATTTTTTCCTCTTCTTAATTGTTTCTTATTATACTATACCGCAAACATATTGAAGTGGTCAATTTGTTGTATATTTTTCACATTTTTTGTTTTTTCTAATTTGTGTATTATAATTGTTTCCATGAAAAATGTTTTGGAGTGCATAAAAAACGGCGTTATTGTATCTTGTCAGGCTCAAGAAAATGAACCATTTTATAATGAAATTGCAATTAGCGCTATGATGAAAGATGTGGTAGCGGGTGGTGCTTGCGCACTTCGCGTTGCAGGTGCTCGAGATGTTATGCTTGCAAAGCAAATGTTTCCCGAACTTCCTTTAATTGGAATTACAAAACCAAAAATTATACCAGCAAACTATAAAGAACTCGTGTATATTACGCCAACATTTGAAGATATTGAAATTTTAGCAAACGCAGGCGCTGATATTATTGCGTTTGATGCAACTATGCGTGTGCGAGATAATTCAGTCGAAGATATGATTAATAAAATTCATTCTTTAGGTAAGCTTGCGATGGCGGATATTGCTATATATTCTGAAGCTGTTGAAGCAGATAAATTTTCAGCTGATATAATTTCAACCACATTATCGGGCTACACTAAAGAATCTGATAATAATTCAGAAGAACCAGATTTTGAGCTTTTGGAAAAATCTGTTCAAAATTTAAGAACACCAGTGATATTAGAAGGTCGGATTTGGGAACCAACTGATATTAAAAAAGCATTTGACCTTGGGGCGCATTCTGTTGTAATTGGAAGTGCCATCACAAGACCAAAAGAAATAGTTAAAAGATACATAAGAAAGGCAAAAGTATGAAAAAAGCACTAGCACTTGACATTGGCGGAACAAAAATTTTCGCTGCAGTAGTTAATGAAAAAGGTGAAATTGAAGGTGAAATTCAAAAATATAAAACACCAAAGTCATTAGATGAAATTAAAACAACTCTAAAAGATATCATCTCTAAAAGCGAAAATATGGTTGATATTGTAACTATTGCAACTGCAGGTGCAGTAAATAATGAAAACAGTGCAATTACAAGCTCAACAGGTAACCTTGTTGAAGGCTATAACACAATTGAATTTAGCTTTTTGAGCAAAAGAAAAGTGTTTGTTGAAAATGATGCAAACTCAGCTGCTTGGGCGGAACATGCAATTGGTGCAGCAAAAAGCTATTCAAACTCTATTACTGTAACTCTAGGCACAGGAGTTGGCTCAGGTATTATTATTGAAAATAAACTTTTAAAAGGTAAATCTGGCGCAGCTGGCGAAATGCACTTCAAAATGAGCAACGACCAAAAACGTAAATGCACTTGCGGAGCTTGGGATTGCTGGGAAATTTATGCTTCAGGCAACGGCTTGAGATTAACTGGTGTTGACGTAACTGGAAATAAAGACATTACAACTTATGATATTATGGCAGGTATCGAAGCTGGCGATGAAAAGATGAAAGAAGCATTTGATATTTGGCAAAGATATATTATCAATGGTCTTGTTGGTCTTGCAAACATTTTTGACCCAGATTGTATTGTGTTATCTGGTTCTATGGCAGAATTTGTTGATACTGAATTTGTTCAATGGGAAGTGAATAAGCAAATTCTTACTCAACCAACAAAAATTCTTCACGCATCAGCAGGCAACTATGCGGGAATGATAGGTTCAGCATTACTTGGCATTTCAAAACTATAATCTTTGGAAGCAAGCAAAATATAAAATAAAAAACAGGGCGCAAGCCCTGTTTTAATATATAAAATTTGATTTATTAGAAACTAATTGTTTTATTTACTTGTTCAACCCCAATCATTTTTGCTAAATCATCTGGGTGTTGTGATTTTGTGAGCGCATCAGTTTTATCAATCAAGCCTTTTTGATATAGGTCACGAAGCGCCATATCAAGAGTTTGCATACCCATACCTACACCTGTTTGAAGTTGTGAATAAATTTGAGCAGTTTTTTGTTCTCTGATAAGGTTTGAAATAGCGCTATTTACAACCATAATTTCTTGCGCCATTACACGACCTTTTTTCCTTCCTGATTCATCAAGTTTTGGAAGAAGAACTTGAGAGAATACAGAAATTAAGCTGTTTGAAAGTTGAAGTCTAACTTGTTGTTGTTGACCTTCAGGGAATACGTCGATAACCCTGTCGATTGTTTGTGCAGCTGATGAGGTGTGGAGTGTTCCCATAACCAAGTGGCCTGTTTCTGCTGCAGTTAATGCAAGGGAAATTGTCTCAAGGTCACGCATTTCGCCCACGAGAATAATATCAGGGTCTTCACGAAGTGCGGCACGAAGTGCATTTGACATAGAACGTGTATCTTGCCCTAATTCCCTTTGGTGAACGATACTTTTTTTGCAAGGGTGAATAAATTCTATAGGGTCCTCGATTGTTAGAATGTGTTCAGTTCTTGTTGAGTTGATGTAGTCAATCATTGCAGCAAGTGTTGTAGATTTACCTGAACCAGTTGGACCAGTTACAAGAATAAGTCCACGAGGTCTATCTGCCATTGTTTTAACAATTGGTGGAAGCCCTAATTGGTCAAATGAAGGTGGTTCAGAGTTAATTGTTCTGAATACTGCTGCATAATCACCTTTGTCTTTATATATGTTTGCCCTGAAACGGCCAAGCCCGTGGATACCATAACCAAAGTCGAGTTCCCAATCTTGCTCTAATTTTCTTCTTTGTTCATTAGATAAAATTGGAAAAAGTAGAGTTTCTACGTCATCGCTTGATAGGGCTGGAATTTCAGTTCTAACAAGTTTACCATCAATTCTTATTACAGGTGGTAAATTTGCACTTATGTGCAAGTCACTTGCTCTTCTTTGAACGGTTAATTCTAAAATTTCATCAATTAACATATTTTATCCTTTGTATGTTTACAAAGATATATTACAATTTGTATTTATTTTTGTCAAAATAAATACGGAAAAATCAACCATATTAAGGGAAATTATAATGGATTTTGCACGTTGTGACGTTTACAGTAATCTTTTAAATCTTTTTTAATTTCTGGCATTAAAATAAATAGCGCTATTAGGTTAGGAAATGCCATTGCAAGCATTGTGGCGTCCGTAAAATCTACAACGCTTTGAAGGTTCATAGAACAACCAATAACTGTGAATGTGCAGAAAATAATTTGGAATGTTTTTATTCTTTTTTTGCCTTCGCCAAAAATGTACCCCCAGGCTTTTTGCCCGTAATATGCCCAAGAAATAACTGTTGTGAGTGCAAATAAAATAATTACAATTGATAAAACGTATTGCGCATAAGGGAAAGCACTGCTAAATGCGGCAGAGGTAAGTTGAATGCCTGTAATTCCTGTGTTATAGCTTAAATATTCTTTTGTGATGATAATAACAAAAGCCGTCATAGAACAAACAAGAATTGTGAAAAATGGTTCTAAAAGTGAAATGAAACCTTGAGAAACTGGTTCTTTTGTTTTAGATGCAGCGTAAGCTATTGGAGCAGAGCCTGCGCCTGCCTCGTTTGATTGGATTGAGCGACGCATACCGATAATAATGCAACCTATAATCCCGCCAGACACAGAATTTGGCATAAATGCTTCTCTTAAAATTGTTCCAAACACTTCAGGAATTTGTGTAAAATGTGTGAATATTATAAAAAATGCCATAAAAACATACAAAGCGCACATTAAAGGTATAACTTTTGATGCCACTTTTGAAATACTTTTGATTCCGCCAATAATTGTAAGCCCAATAAGGGTTGCAATTATTAAACCGCAAATCCAGCTATTGCTGTAAAAGAAACTGTTTGCGCCACCTGTTATGTTAATTATTTGATTTGTTGCTTGATTAACTTGCAACATATTTCCACCACCGAGTGATGCAGGGATGCACATTGAAGCAAAAAGTAATGCTAAAAATTGTCCGAGTGGTCTCATTCCTTTTCTTGTAAGGCCGTGCGCAATGTAAAACATTGGACCACCGGATACTGTGCCATCGTCGTTAAATCTTCTATATTTTACAGCAAGTGTACATTCGCAGAATTTTGATGCCATACCAAAAAACGCACCGCAAAACATCCAAAACATTGCCCCTGGTCCGCCGACGGAAATTGCAATTGCAACGCCTGCAATGCTTCCAAGTCCAATTGTGCCAGATAGTGCAGTGGATAATGCTTGAAGAGAAGAAACTTCACCGCATTTATCGTCGCCATTATTCTTTTTTGTTAATTGCGAAATGGCATATTTAAAACCCCAAATGTTAATAAAACCGAGGTAAACAGTAAAAACAACGCTTGCTACAATTAAAAGCAAAATTAAAACTGGCACCTGAACGCCAAGAATGTTGATTGATGTGAATGCGATTTTTGAAAAAGCATCAGAAAATGGCGCAAAAACTGCATCAATTTTTTTATCTAAGGTGGTTGCCCCTGCTTGCGCAATGGTTGTCAGAAACAAGGCAAGCAAAGCCGTAATTCGCATTTTAAGTAAACTCATTAAAATAACCTTAATTATTGACCTGCAAGTGGAATGATAATAACTTGCCCAATTTGAATTGCAGCAGGATTTGTTATGTTGTTGATTTTTTGGATTTGTTCAATTTTTTTACTGTCATATCTTCCATAAAATCTTAAAGCAATTTTGTCTAAAGTGTCGCCTGCTTTAATTGTATATTTTTCTTCAGCAAGTCCTGTTGGTTCTGAATCTGCTACTTGAGTGTCTCCAGCAGGTGCAACTGTTACAGTTGAAGTTTCAGGAATGCGAGTGCTTTTTGTGCCCATTGTGCCAAGGCTGATTATACCCACCATAAGCAACATAAAAATAGCGCCAGCGAAGAAGCCGATTGTCAAATATGCTGCAGGAGTTTTCTTTGCAGGTTGTCTTTTTAAGCCTCTTTCAATGCTGTTATATAAAGCATCTAAATCTGTGTTTTTTGAATCTTGTTGTCTGTATTGTGGTATGTCATTCATATCCATATTATTTAACCTAGACCTTTCAATCGCTTCCATTCTCTCTTTCGATAAACAACTTCTGCGCAAAGTATTACTTATCATCTTACCTCTTCAATTGCACGATACTACATGTTAAGAAGAAACACGGGGCAAAGTCAAGAAAAGTTCATAAAATGTGTAAATTTTTGTAAATAATGGAGTTTTTGCATCTAATAACTTTGCTTGAATTTTTATTAATTTTTTATTATTATCTACTTGGAAAATTTAAGGGCTTGTAGCTCAGCTGGTAGAGCAGTTGACTCTTAATCAATTGGTCGGGGGTTCGAATCCCCCCAAGCCCACCATTAAAAAAGAGGGTCAAATGCCCTCTTTTTATAACGATTACATATCTTTATTGCGATTAAATAAATATTTTAACTGTATTTTTTTTCCATATTTTTAATTGTGCTATCAATAACTTTGTCAAGTTGCTCATCTGCGCCATTTGCATATTGACCTGTGCAACCAGATATTAATTCGCCATAGTGGTCATATTTTGCAACGATATTGCCTGATTCCTTGTCGCAGATATTGTACCCTTTTTCAGTTCTTACAATTGTTAAATTGTATTGTCCTAAACCTAATTCAGGGCTTGTTTGTTTTGGTTCTTCTTTTGGTTGATCTGGTTCAAACATTTCAACCAACATATCAACCATAAACGATTTGATTGGTTCTGTCATAGATTCAACATCGTTACTTACGCCATCTATCGCTGATGCAATTTCGCATTTTTCATATAGAGTCCAGTCGCCGTTTTCACTATTGTTTACTTCTCTGTACATACTTTGTGGGCTATGTGCATCCCAAACAAAATCTTGGAAGTCGCCAAGTTCGTTGATAACGGCGTTTCCGTTTTTATCTGTTTCAAGTTTTGTATAATCAACACCAACGAAGTATGTTTGCCCTGAAATATCATTTAAAAGCAAGTTAACAGGGTCAACATAAGCATTGATTGAAGTGATTTTTGATTTGTTTTCTTCAATTGCTTCTTTATTTTGTTCTACATATTCATTGTTGAAGCCTTCTCCGTCAAATGATAAACAATTATCAATTGTAAGGTTGCTAGATTCATCTTTTGAATTTTCAATTGTAGAATACATTGCAAGGTTTCCGCCTTTTGAATGTCCTGAAACAGTAAGGTGGATATCGTCTGGGTTGTTGCTGTAATCTTTCAAGATATGACCTTGTCTTTCGATGTATTCATAAGCAGCTTGTTGCATTTGAGTGTTTGTTTCATTTAAAGATTTTGCGTTATCTTGCCAGCCAGCGCTTCCAATTGTTCCTTGGAAAACAACAGTTGGGTTGCCAATTAATTTTCCGTTTTCATCAAGTCTGCCGTAAGTTGTTGCGTTAATTCCGTTTTCTGGAATATCTGTGTTGTCTAAAATAGTAAGAGATGATAACTCTTCTTTGTTTGAAATGTCATTTAAAATGTTTGCAAATGTTTCGTAATCTGTGGTGCCAATTTTATATTTTAAGTCTTTAGTTTCGCCATCATATTCAGCAAGAGCTTTAATACCCTCAGGAGTTACATTTCCGTTTTCATCAAATAAATTTTTAGCGCCTGTTTCTTTGCCAATTGTTTTAACTTTTTCTTTTATTTCATTTGAAACTTCACCTAGAGTTTTGCCTTTGTTGTCTATATTTGCAAAGCCTGAGTATGAAAGGTTGTTCAAAAGTAACATTTCTTTGTTTGTGAGCCCGTTAAATTCTTGCGTGTTTGAAATTTCAGAATCAGAAATTTTTCCTGTTGGTTTGCTTTGAATTGCATCGTTAACGGCATCAATTGCAGCATTTTGCAATAATGACATATTGAATGCTTTGAATTGATTTATAATTCCATCTGATTTTTTTGCTTCAGCTATAGCTTCCGTTATGTTTTCTTTTGTGAGTTGAGGCCCAATAACATCGAAAGCGTTTCCAAAGAAGCTTTTTAGGGCATCAATGTTATCGTGCCCTGAAGAAACAAGGTCAGTTACTTCTTCAGTTTTATTCAAAAAGCTATCTACACCTTTGAAATTATCTTCGTTTGGTTTCCAAAGTGCATCTGCTCCATCTACAAATAGTTGTATAAAGTTAGAACCAGATCTAACCACATTGCTTTGGTTGTTCAATGTGTTTGCATAATGGTCAGTAAGAATATCTATTGCATTATCTTTAGCATTGCCCCATAAATCATCCCATTCGCCTTTTACATCTCCGCCAGTGAATACTGCACCAACTACATCGCACGAGTCAAAAACAAACTCTTCAGCAGAGTGACCAATGTTTACAACGTCTTCAATCTTCCCCTTGCCGTAATCTACAACAGGTTCAATAATATTGTTGTTGATCCATTTGCCGGCTGCTCCAAAAAAGCCCATACATTTTCCTTTCGGTCTATTGTTCATCCATATTTTTTTATTTCGGTTAATTTCTTTGGAACTTTAGGCTTTTTGCTTTAATGTTAAATAATGTTAACTTAAATTTTGTTAAAAAATGTTTTTACGTGTTTTAGTTTGTTATGCGCATACAAAAAATTGCAAAGACTTATGCTTTAAGCACAAAGAAGCAAAATGTCATAAAACACAAAATATTTTTTAAGGGAGATGACTTCAAAAAAACTGAAGTTGAAAAATTGACTTTTGCAAAGAAAAAAGTAATGCTTGCAAAGCTCAAAGATGTTGGAATAAAAAACTATTACAAAGCGCTTTCGCTTCCTGATAGCGAATTTTATCGTTTTGTTGATTTTTATGAAAATCAAGAAGCTAAATCTGAATTTGCTTTTAAATATTCCAAGTTAGACAAAAGGCAAGACGGACTTTTCAAATATTTGCGTGAAAAATCTGTTTCTCCTCAGTATGCGCTCAAAGCAACAGATTATGACAATAAACAACTAAAAAGGTATGCTAAAATTTTTAGCGAATTTAGCCCTGAATATATGGTAGATTCTGCAGTAAAGCTTGGTGATAAAAAGTTTGAAAAGTTGGTGCAATTGCTTGATGAGGGCAATGGCTTTGTTTCTTCGTATGATGTGGTAATTCTTGAAGACGAAGAATATGAAAAGGCAATTAAGCTCAAAGAAAAAGGCTTTAACCTTATTTTTGCGGATGACGTTGTAAAAGATATGGTAACGTGTGAAATTTTAGAAAAAGCGATAGAAGATGGAATTGATATTAGAATTTTAAATGTTGCTTTTAAACGCACATCTAAATTCACCGAGATTAAAAATGGTGTTAAAAAACAAAAGCCAGAAGAACTTTTAGTGCGTATTGCCCTTGAGAATGCATCTGAAAGCATTTTAGATTATTTTAGTGACAATATCAAAGGTGCAAAAGAGACCGATTTCCTTGTAAAAAATAAAATTGGCAAAGTTTCAACTCATGTGATTGATAAAAGAGGAAGTAAAATTCAGTGTGAATATTCTTATGATAAAAAAGGTAAAATCAAAGATGTTACTTATTTAGCTTCTTCTAAAAACTATCCACTTGAACTTAGATTTTCTTTTGATAACGGACAACTGAAACAACTTGTATATGAAAGAAATGAAATGGTAATTGATTTGGATATTAAAAGTCCTGAATTTCTTTCTCTTTTTAATACAAGATATGGAACGGAGAGCATAGTTGACATTTTGCTTCGCGTTGAATCTGCAAGAAATTTGCTTGACGAAGACTATGAAAGTTTAAATACACTTATTTTTGGCGAAAGAAGCGAAGAAATGGCGCAAGCTGTTGACGAGTTTGAAACAGAATTTCCTCATGTCAAACTTTTTGCTGATAATAAAGTGGATATAAAATATATTCAAAGGTTGGAAAACATTTTAAAAACTCAACCAAGGCACGAAATACCAAAAAAGATTTTCCTTACTTCCTTTATGCCGTTTAACACAAGTGGTGAATTTGGGCACACGAATAAAATCGCCGTGCTTCCTGTTCGGGATATGGATTTTTTTGATATTTCTGTGTTACATGAAATTCAGCATATGAAAGATTATGTTTCAGGCTTGAGACTTGGGCAAAGCCGTGCAGGGAATGCTCTTGTTTATGGTAAGGAAATTTTTTCAGACGTGCACGGTCAAATTCTAAAAGGAAAAATTATGCTTTTAGACGGCAAATTGGTGATTTCTGATTCTGATTTGAAAAATCTTATTACTCAACAAGTTTCAGATTACGGGATAACAAATTGCGCAGAATTTATTGCCGAATTTGGGGCAATGATGAGAAAAGGTATAATTGGGGCGAAACAAGAAAATGGAGAGATAAAATACTTTATCAATAGAGCACACAAAGACGCTCGCCTTGAGGATTGTGTTATCAATAAAGAAGAATTTGCAAAATTATTAAAATTATATTTATTACTTGGCGGGACACCTGAGTTTAACGATAATTTTGTTGAGGGTGATGAAGTCATCGCCGTTTCTCAAAAAGAAGCAATGGAAGCTGATTTAGGGTAATTATTTGGTTGGTATTTTAACCCAAGATTCTGGCACAATGTGTTTATATGTTTTTGGTTTATCGTTAAACCATTTTTCTGGTGCTAACACAACTTTTTCTTTGTTTTTGTTCAAATACGCACTTAACCAAGCAAAAGTTGAATTTGCAATAATATTGTGTTTGCAGTTTTGTGCATAATATAAATCTTCTTGCCAACTTTCTGTGTTCATATATATAAAGTTGCCTTCGCCAAGAACTTCTTTGGCACGCTCTATTTCATCCGAAAAAACATAAAAAGTGCAATCTGGGCATTTTTCTTTTATGTATTTTATACAATTTTCATAATACTTTTTAGTGCAAAGCCCGCCGAGAAGTGGGTGCCCCACGTAGTCTCCTAATCTTATAGAAATTGAAACAGAATTTGTGTTTTGAATTTGCTCAAGTAATTCTGGATGTTTAATGAAAGATAAATCTTTAAACGCGAAAAGTTTCTGCACATCGTCTTTGCAGTTTTCGAAATATTTTTCACTTTGGAAATAACCTCTAATGTATGCACTTTTTTTAATTTGCCTGAAATCGAAAGATAGCTTTTGTTCGCCCCAATAGGTTCTGCCGAATAATCTTTTTTTGCTAAGCTCTGCAATTTCTTCATCTGTTGCATATTTTAATTCAATATTAAAATTTCCAAGTTCAAAGTTTCGTATTTTATATTCATTGAAAGCGGTTATGTCGAGCAACAATTCTGCTCCTAGTTTTTTTGCTAATGCATAACCTGCCATATATTGAAAAAATTGGTTTCCTATTCCACCTATTATGTTTGTAATTATTTTCATATCGATAATTTTATCACGATATTTTTATGTGGCAATATTTGTGAATTTAGCGGATTTTTTTGTAACCTAATTTATGTAATTTCGACAAACGAGTTTGTTTAATTATTGCTAGTTCATCAAGCTCTTCTTTTGGCAATTCTTCACATTTGCTTGCTTCTAGTAATCTTTTTGCGAAGTTAAACTCGCCATATAATTTTTCAAATTCATCGGTTGGCAAATTTTGCTTAAATGCTTCAAATTCTTTTTTTATATCTTTATATCTAGGAATTATCGTCATTTTCTTCTACCTCTGTTAAATATTTATATAAATTCATGATTTTTTGCAAAGATTCGTGATTTTCTTGACTGCCTGTCCAGTCTCCGCAATACCAACGCCCTTTGTTGTCGCCATTTGTAATTGTGTAATTGCCATTTTCATCTTGAACAATAATACCACTAAGAATCATTGTTTCAACTTCTGCAACAAATTCAACAATATCAGTTGTTGCGTAATCTGATACAATTCCATTTAATTCTTCGCCAGTAAGCACCGTGTCGTTAAATTCTATACTTTCTATCGGGTTAGATTTATATCTTTGATATTTGCTATCAATGATACCTGCCTCATAAGCCTTTTCTTTTGAAAAATACCAAGGTTCTCGTTGGTAATCTTTCAAGTGTGCCGTTTCATGTATCAGGGTGTTGGAAATGGAATTGTTAAATATGTTAGATGAATCACTTGTGCTGTAGACATTTACGTTTATAGTTATAGCGTTTTTATTTCTTTCGGTAAATACCCCACCTGCGCCCTGTATATCGCATAAATAAATTTCTTGAGGTATTGTTTCGCCCATACTTCTGAGTTTTGCAAGAGTTTTGTCAATCTCCTTTATTTGCGACTCGTTTATATAGATGCTTGCTCGCCTGTTGTTTGGATCGGTTGAAATGTGGTTTTCGGCTTTAATTGTGATACCATATTTATCCCCAAGATTTTTAAGTTCTTGGGCAAATTCAGGGTCTGTTGGTTTTCCGTTTAAAATCTCGTTATATTTGTCGAAATTTTCACTTACATTTCTTATAGTGCAAGGGTTAATCCCTGAATAGTCTCCATCTCCAATGGCGGAGAGAATTATGTCTCTATCTTGTTCTTCTAGTGATGAAAATTCTTTGCATTGAGCAAGTTTTAGTAAGCCTTCTATTTTTATATTATTTTTTTCATGAAACTCTTGAAAATCTTTGTCTGCTATAATTTTTTCAAAGTTTTCAAGGTCTTCAGAGTCAAGTTGCGCAAAATTAGTTACATAGTAAGAATAAAATGTTTCTTCTGTTTTCGGCAAGTTTGATAAAACATTTGCAAAATTTTCGTTTTCCATTAATTTTGCAAGATTTTCCAATTCGTCATCTTCAAGGTAGCACATTTGATTTAGAAGCTGCCCGTTATGATTTTGGTCTAGAAAAGCTTTGTTTGATGCGATTTTTTTAAGGTTTTCGTATCTTTCAACGCTTGCGGTTGAAAAATCTTTGGATACTCCTTGGTAGTTTACATTAAAGTTTTCGTGGTCAACACTTTCAAAAAATGCAAGCATGTCTTTTACTCTTTCTGGGTCTGCATTTCCAAGGTCTGATACTTCTGTGTGTTGAGCAAAATCTCCGTTTTTAAATCTTGCATTTAATTCGTCTATTTCTTCTTTGGTAAAATCTATATTAAATTCAGATTTTTTTCCCGAAATTTTATCTATATTTCCGTCAACATAATCTTTTGAAGAGTTAAAAAATCCTCCAGTTTTTAATTCTTTTATGTCGCCCCAATTATTTTCAATAACATCTAAACCTGAGCCAGAGTTGATTTTGTTGATTTCGCTGTTTGTTGTGTAGATGTAATCATTTCCCGAACCTAATTCAATATTTTTTACGCTTGATTTACTTACAATGTTTAAATTATCTTTTCCTGATGATGAATTTATTTTATTAACATCAGAGTTTGCAACAACAATACTGTCGTTGCCTTTGCCCGTGTCTATTTTTCCAGAAGTGTCTGCGTTATATAAAACAACAGTATCGTCGCCTTTTCCTGTTCTGACTTTTCCGACAGTACTATTTATTATTGCGATTTTATCGTTGTTTTTTCCGCCTTCAACTTGCACATTTTCGCCATTTACAATAATAACTTCGCCTGTTTTTTTGTTTTCTTTAACAATGATATTTTCATCACCCAAGTTGTTAGCTTTTATTTTTACACCGTTGCTTGTTGTGTATGATTTTCCTGTTTTCCAAAGAAATCCTAAGAATTTTTCGTCTTTGATTTGAACGTCATTCCATTCATCAGCCCCAAAATCTTCTTCAGAGATGTTTACTTCAATATTTTCGTCTTCGTTAACTGTTGCAAAAAACCTTGCGTTGAAAAAGCTTTTTACGTCGTTGACTTCAATATTGTCTATCCTGCGCCAAGCCTCTTCAAAACCAATAACATTCTTTCTTTGAATTTCCATTTTGCCACCTTCATCATCACACTTTATTTTTTTTACGGCATATATTCTGTATAAATTTAGAAAAATTTACATTTGTTAAAATTAATTTCTGGCAATAAATTATGTTTTGCGCTTTTATTCTTATGAAGGCAGATTTTATGACGATTTCACCTATGCAACAACTAAATAATATTAGCGAGGCTGATTTCAAGCTTTCGCTTGCAAGTGATACTAATAAGGTTAAATATCTTGCAAGTGGCGTTGATTATTATGCGCCTCAAACCCCACAAAACACAAACAATGGAAAAGTGAAATTCGCCAAAAACAGCGTTCCCTATTTTATTGCTTCTACGCTTGGTTTTATTGCGCTTTGCGCTTTTATGCCAGAGATTAGATTAAAACTTTCAAACACAAAACACTTTAAAGATATCGACAATTTGCACAAAATTGAAAAAAGTGATAAATTCTTAAGTAACTTAAAACTTGGTTTTATGGAAATAATTAACTTTGTTTCGGATAAAGTTATGGAAATTAGAACAAGTTTTAAAGCAAGAAAAATGTAGTGTTTGAATTTGTATGCTTAAAATAGATAATTTTTTGTATTCTAATATATCGGGTATCAAAGAAAACCCTATTTTGAGCACAATAAATTTAAAAGTTTTAGCACCATTTTATCGTTTTAAATATTGCATCAATCATATTCTTCCTTGCAGAATGAAATTTATGGAAGATATTCATCTTGCAATTTTGGATGATGAAATCAAAACATACACTGAGCTTGTTTTTATTAAGAATACGGCAAAAATACTTTTTTCTAATTTTATGACAATGGAAAATACCTCTGAAATTTTAGTTGAGTTTCTTGACTATCTTTTAGGGAAATATTCTTCATTAAAAGAAGCGATTTTTTATATTTCTTTGTTTGATAACGATATTGAAGTAATTAATATATTTTTAAATAAAGCAAAATTTAAAAAAATTGCTTCTCTAAATTATTACGACATCACGCAAGAACTTCAAGATTATACCCCACCTCGTTATTTTAGAAAATACATTTCTCCTTATTCTGACTATGTTTCTGACCTTCATAATTATGCACTTAAAGATGAGCAAAAATTTTATTTCAAAAAGAATGCTTCAGAAATCGATTTTGATTATTTGAGTTTTTCTTCTTACGTTATGAAGAATCCTGAAAATGGGGAAATTCTTTCAGTTTTTAGAATTTTAGATGAGGGTGATAACAATTATATTTTAGAGCCTGTTTTAAATAAAAGCTATGTATATTTTCTTTCAGATATAATCAAATATTCAAATTATTTATTATCAAAACTTGGAAGGGAGTATTCTTTAAAGTTGTGTATAAATTCTGCTTATTTAACTTTTGATGATTTGAAAGCGCAGTTAGATGAAAATAGCTTTAAATATCTATTTTCTAAATCAATTTTTGCAAAAGACTATTTAAACAGAGTTAAAAATTCTGAATCAATTGAAGCTTTTCAGCTTGCATTTGGAGACAGAAGCCCAGCCTACCAGTCTTCTTGCAAGTTTCGAAATTAAAATATTTTGCTTGCTAAACTTGCTAGTTTTGCGGTTATTAAATTATGGTTTTGAAGAGAATATTTTGTTCCAAAAAGCCCGCTTTTTTCGGAATATGACTCCATAAAAAGATTTTTAAAATCAACCATTTCTTCAAAATAAGCTAAATCAATATATTTTTTGTATTCACAAAGATAAACAAATGTTTCAAAAAGCTTGTTTTTTGCTGCTTTGTAATATTTTTTGTTTAATAATTTTTCGATTTCTTTAAAATATTTTTGTAAGTTTTCGTAGTGCTTGTCTATAATCTGTCTTTTTTTAGGATATTCATATTTGAAATATTCAAGAGTTGTTCTATAACCTTCTTCGATAAGTTTGCTTCTTTGTTCTTTGCTTATCATGAAATCAAGCACACCAATTCCCGTTGAATTTATTTTGATATAATCGAATTTGTCTCGCATGCCATATAAATCAACAATAAAATCCGTTGCAAAACCAGTGATTGTATTATAAACAGAGTTTATATAAGAAATTCCTGAATCTATTTTTGTGGTTTTTTCATTATCTTCAAGCCTGAACTCAAGAATTTTTCTGTTTTCAGGACAAAGATTTTCACTGATTCTCCAAAGCGGCCAACTTTTGATTAAATCGCCATCAACTAAATATTTGCCGTTGTATTCAACTGGTTTGAAAAATCCGGGAATTGAAACAGAGGCCCTAATTGCATATGCAATTTCAACTTCGGGTGTGCATTCTTTTGAAAATTCATGGTAAGTTGAATCAGACAAATTGACAGATAAAATAACGAGTTTTTTATCGATATCGCAAAATCTTACAGGTGGGTTTTTACCTTCAACATAATTTTCGCCATAAAATTTCTTTTCAATTAAATCTTTAATCCAGTTTTGGAAATAATCTCCTTTTGTGATTGCAAATACTTTTAAAATGTCGATATTTATATCTCTAAATATATCAAAATTCGTTTTATAAAATAGTTCTCTAAGTTCTTCTGTTGTATATCCAACTGTCCAAAGTCCTGCAAAAACTGCGCCAACAGATGAGCCTGCGCAACCATCTATTTCAATTCCAAGCTCATTTAAAGCTTGGACTGCGCCAACATAGGCAGTTCCTCTAATTCCACCGCCACCAAATATGCAAAAATATTTTTTTTCGTCTTTCATATTTATTTTTTCATAAAGCTTGGAGCATATTTGCTTTTTGCTTTTTCGTTGTATAGTCTGTAATTTTCGTTTTCTAAATCGTTTTTAATTTCTATTGATTCTTTTGTTGGGTTATTAATTGCTGGGGAAGTTAATTCTTTGTTTTCGATAATATTGCTTGCATCTTTTTTAGCGTAATTACTTTTTATGTTTTTAGTTTTCGACTTTTTCTCAAGAAGAGTTAATATATCGTTATTTTGCATAGCTTTATTTCTATTTCTTAAGACAACAATTTCAATTCTTCTGTTTTTTGAACTTGCTGGATTTTTGACATCAATCGGCACAGTGTCAGCATAACCAATTGAAACAAAGTTTTTTGGGTCCATTGCGAAATTTTCTAAGAAGAAATTAATAACAGCTGAGCTTCTTGCGCCAGAGAGTTCCCAATTGCTTGGATATTGACTTCTTGGGCCTGTTGGAAGCGAATCTGTATGACCTTCAACTCTAATCAAGTGAATTTGAAATCTTGAAAAGATTGATTGCCCAACTTCAAGAAGAACTTTTCTTGCTTGCGGGTTTATCCTTGCGCTATTTGAATCAAAATATAAAATGTTTTCAGGGAGTCTTATAGTGAGCCCTTTATTGTCGATGATTGTTTTGACACCATCAAGTTTAAAACCATCAATTTCATCTTTTATTTCACTGTATGCGTTTTCTTCATATTTTGTGCTTATATATTCAAGCATAAGAGGGTTGGGTTCGCCTGCCATACCAACATTATCCAAAAGAGAAGGGTTTTCTGTTCCAGTTAGAACCCCTTCTTGCCCTTGAAGAAGTGAATTTCTTGAAAATGCTAAACGAATTGTTTCTTCAAGCTTTTTAAACTCGTTTACATCCGTTTGAGAAAGAGCATATAACACAACAAAAGTTGCAAATAATAGCGTCATAAAATCGGCGTAAGATACAAGCCAACGTTCCAGATTTTCATGTTCTTCGTGTTTTTTCTTCTTTGCCAATTAAATTAGCCCTCTTTACCTTTTGCTTTAGGTTTTTCGTCAATAATATATGCGCTTAATTTTCTTTCAATGAATGCTGGGCTTTCGCCTGCTTGAATTGCCATAACACCTTCAATAATAATTTCTTTTGCTTTGAAGATTTCAGCATATTTTACTTTAATTCTTGTTGAAAATGGAATTGTCCATAAGTTAGCAACGAAAAGACCATAAATTGTTGCAACGAACGCAACTGCGATACCTGCACCCAACTTAGAAGGGTCTGTTAAGTTCTGCATAACTTGAATTAAGCCCATAACGGCACCAATAATACCTAACGTTGGAGCATAACCGCCTGCAGATTCCCAAACTTTAGCGCCTGATGCAACATATTTTTCAAGCTCATTTACTTGTGCTTCTAAAATACTTTTAACAAGCGCTGGGTCAGCGCCATCTGCAACGGCTTCAAGCCCTGTTGCAAGAAGTGGGTCAGATGCGCTTTTTGCAAGTTTTTCAAGTGCAACAACGCCTTCTTTTCTTGCTTTTTGACTAAAATCAACAATTTCTGCAATAAGTGGTTCAAATTTTGGAGGCATCATAAAATAAACTACATTTAAAAGTTTTATTGCGCTAGCAAGGGTGCCTATTGGAAAACTTAAAACAACTGCGCCCAAAGTGCCACCAACAACGATAAAAGCTGCCGTAATTTGCATAATTTGAGCAACATTTCCGCCTTCCATAATCATACCGATAAGAATCATCGATATGCCCAAAATTGTTCCTATTACCGCAAATATATCCATTATTTTCTCCGTCTTTTTTATTTTTATTATATATAAAAAGCCTGATATACTCAAGTTTTTAATTTTTATTTACTTCTTTTATTTATTTTAAGGGCGTCTTCTCTTTGCTTTTTTAAGCCGTAAACAAAAATCAAAATTTCAGCAACTGCTTTATATAAATTTGGAGGAATTTCTCTGTTTATATCAACAAGTCTGAAAATTGCCCTTGCAACAGGAGGGTTTTCAACAACTGGGATATTATGTTCGTTTGCAATTTCAACAATTTTTTTCGCAAAAAGCTCACTACCTTTTGCAAGAAGAACAGGCGATTCATTTTCTTGTTGATTATATTTTAGAGCACAGGCAATGTGCGATGGGTTAGTAACAACGAAGTCTGCATCTGGAACTGCATCCATCATGCTTTTTTGTAACAATTGTTGCCTTTTTTGGCGAAGTGCAGCTTTAACGTGCGGGTCGCCTTCAGAGTTTTTGTATTCATCTTTTAATTCTTTAAAAGACATCTTCTGGTCTTGCAAAAATTTCCATTTTATAACCATATAATCTGCAGCGCTTATAACCAAAAATGCAATCATAGCTTTTGTTATAAAGTCTGTAATCAATTTCCCAAATGCAATCATAACTGCAAATTGATTATCTATTTGGGCTAGTTGCAAAATTCCTGGGAAATGTGTTTTATAAACAACCCAACCGATAATCCCAAGAAGCACAACTTTAACAATGTTTTTTACAAGCTCAAATAATGTTTTTGGGTTCATTAAGTTTTTGAAATATTTTGAAGGATTTAATTTTTCAAAACTAGGTTCAAGCGGTTTTGTTGTGAATAATGGTCCAACTTGAATAAGGTCTGTGATAATTGCCATAAACCAAGCAAGAAGAAGCACTGGGCCGATAATTAAAAGAAGCGGAACTGCGGCAAGGAATAAAATATAGCTTAAACCAATTGTTTCGATGTGCGCATTTGGAATTTGCTGATAAAGCAAGGTGAAAAGTTTTGTAATTTGGTCCCATATAAACGGAGCTAATTGAAAAATTCCAATAAACACTACAAGCAAACTAACCGCTGTTGAAAAATCTTTTGATTTTACAACAGAGCCTTCTTTTCTGGCTTTTTCCAACTTCTGCTGGCTCGCCTCAAACTGCTTATCTTCATCTGCCATAAGAAAATTATATCAGAATTATCTTAATTTTAAACTTGGAACAGTTTTTTCAAGCGCTGTGCGGATTTTGGTTATTTCAGCATCAATTTGAGTATCTTTCAAAGTTTCTTTATCATTTTGCAAAGTTACTCTAACTGCAATACTTTTTTGTCCTTTTTCAATGTTTTCGCCTTCGTAAACATCGAATACTTGAACTGATTTGAATATTGCTTTATCTGTACATTTTTTAATTACTTTTTCAATATCAGTGTAGTTAGTTTCAACTGAAACACCAAATGCAATGTCCCTTTGAACACCTTGTGTTTGAGGAAGGTGTTTGTATTTAGTTAAATTTCTGTTTCCAGCTGCAATAACTTTGTCTAAATCAATTTCAAATACAAAAATATCTTGGTTAATTTTCATATCGTTAAGCAAAAGTGGGTGAATTTTACCAACATAACCCACCAAATCACCTTTTTTGCCTAAAAGCTCAATGCGAGCTGATTGTGCTGGGTGCATATAGGCAGGTGCTCCTTCTTTGTCGTTTGCGTAAACAATTCTGTTTGCAATTTTTAATTCTGCAAAAAGATTATCTAAGGCGCCTTTTGCAAGGTAGAAGTCGTTTTTGTGTTGCATATTCCAAAGTTCATTATTAACATTGCCCAAGATAGCTCCTGACAATTTTGTTGTTTCTTGAACTCCTGAATTTGATTCATCTGCAGGTGATACTATTTCATAAGTTTTTCCTATTTCATAGAATCTGAAGTTTTTGTTTCCAAAATCAAAATTACTTTTGATTGTTGCAAGTAAGTTTGGAATTAAGCTTTGGCGGAGTGTTGTGTGTTCTTCGCTTTTTGGATTAGTAACACGAATAGATGTTTCGTCATTGAGTTCTGATCTATATTGTTTGCATAAATTTTTTCCAACAAGAGAAGATGTCATAATTTCGTCATATCCCATACCGAGGAATAATTCGTTAACTTTTTTCAATGCTCTTTCTTCGTATGTGATGTTTGCGCCTTCAGATAGTGGTGGAATTTCTGGTGCAATTTTTTCAAAACCATAAATTCTTGTAAGTTCTTCAATGAGGTCGATTTCTCTTGTGACATCAACTGCTCTGTGACTTGGAACTCTGAATTTTGCAGCAAGTTCGTTTTTGCCAAGCAATTTGAAACCAAGGTTCTCTAAAATTGGAATATAGATGTCTTGCCCGATTTCAATACCCATAATTCGCTCTATTTCAGAGTTGCGAAGAGTGATATCGAGTTCAGGAAGTTTATTGTTGCCTGTTTCAACTATTGTTTCAAATTTTCCGTCTGCATATTTTAAAATAAGTTCAATTGCTTTTAAAAGGGCAGGTTTCACAATTTCAATATCCACGCCTCTTTCAAACCTTGCGCTTGCTTCAGAACGATATCCAACTGAACGAGCTGATTTTCTATTTGTGTGTGGTGTAAAGTACGCAGCTTCTAAAGCTAAATTTTTGGTGTTGTCATCAATTTCTGAATTGTTACCGCCAAAAACACCTGCCAAGCAAACACCCTTGTCTTGTGTTGCAATAAGAACAGAAGCTGGTGTTAATTCTCTTTCAACGTCATCTAATGTGGTTAATTTTTCGCCTTCTTTTGCGTATCTGACACATAAATAATTGTTTAATTTGTCAAAATCGAATGCGTGAAGTGGTGCGCCAAGTTCAAGGAGAATATAGTTTGTAATATCTACAATGTTATTAATTGGGCGCATGCCAGATGCAATAAGTCTTCTTTGCATAAAATCTGGCGAAGGCTTGATAGTAATATCTTTAATTAAACCAACGCTATAATATTTGCAGGTTTCGTCATCTATAATTTCAACCTTAAAATCAGTTGATTTTAATTCGCTTGCAACTTCAAGTGGTGAAAAAGATAATTTTCTGTTGAATAATGATGCAAGCTCACGAGCAACACCAAGAACGGACATTTCGTCACCTCTGTTAGCCGTTGGTGCTACATCTAACACAATATCTTCTTTGAAGTTTAAAACTTCTTCTAATGGTGTGCCAAGAGTTAAATTATCGTAAATTCTGCTAAGAATTAAAATTCCGTCTTCTTCCTGCATGCCATCAAGTCCAAGTTCATCTTGCGAACAAAGCATGCCTTGAGATTCAACACCTCTAATAACAGCAGGAGTTAGGGTGAATTTTTCTTTTGTATCTCTTGTAAGAACCACGCTTCCAACGCTTGCGTATGGAACAATCGCACCTTCAACTAGGTTTTGTGCGCCACAAACTACAACTTTTTCACCACTGCCTGTGTCAACTGTAACTAGGTGTAATCTGTCTGAATTTGGGTGATTATCAATCTTTGCAATTTTAACTGTTTTGATATTTTCAAAAGACGGTTTAATATATTTAATTTCTTCTACTTCTAACCCGCTCATTGTAAGTTTATGAGCCATTTCTTCAGGCGTAATTCCTGATAAATCTACAAAATCATTTAACCAATCAAGTGAAACTTGCATTATTTTACCTACCTTTTTCTATTCTTCTTGCAAACATTATAGTACAAACAAAAAATCATATAGCTTTTTTCATTTTTATAATACAATTTTTCTATGAAGAAAAAAGTTGCAATAATGCACTTTGGGTGCGCTAAGAATCTTGTAGATACTGAACTTATGGCGGGAAAGTTAATTTCTGCTGGTTATGAAATCAGCTTGAATCCAGAAGCCGATGATTTGTATGCAATTTTAATTAATACTTGCTCTTTTATCCAAGATGCCGAAAAAGAAAGCGTGAGAGCAATTTTGGAATGTGCACAACGAGGGGTTAAAATTGTTGTTGCTGGGTGCTTAGCACAAAAATATCAGCAAGAATTAAAAGAAATTATGCCAGAAATCTCTTCTCTTGTGGGTATTTCGGATATTTCAAAAATCGAAGAAGTGCTTGAAAGCTTCGAAGATAGAGTTCAGGAAAAACCAAACTACATTTATCCAGAAGATATAGAAAGAGCACATATTACAGTTGGTTCATCTGCTTACATTAAAATTGCAGAAGGTTGCGATTACGCTTGCGGATATTGCGTTATTCCAAAGCTTCGTGGAAAATATGTTTCAAGACGTATTGAAGATATTGTGCTTGAGGCTAAAAACCTTGCAAAAAAAGGAATAGCGGAAGTTATCTTAATTGCACAAGACACCACAAACTATGGCAGAGATATTTATGGAAAACCATCTCTCCATAAGCTTTTAGAAGAATTAAATAAATTAGATGAAATTTCTTGGGTTAGGGTTTTGTATGCTTATCCAACAAATTTCACAGATGAGATTATTGAAGCTTATAAAAATTTAGATAAGGTTGTGAAATACGTCGATATTCCACTCCAACATTCTCACCCTGATATGCTTAAGAGAATGTGTCGCCCTGTTCAAAATTATGAAGAATTGATTAAAAAAATCAGAAAAGCAATTCCTGATGTTTGCATTAGAACAACTTTTATTACAGGCTATCCTGCGGAGACTGAAGAAGAATTCGAGCATTTAAAAGATTTTATTCAAAGAATGCGCTTTGATAGGGTTGGTGTTTTTGCTTTTTCTAGAGAAAAAGGTACATATGCAGATAAGCTGAAACCTCAAATTAAAGCGTCTATTAAAAATGCAAGAAAAAAAGAACTTCTTGCTATTCAGCAAAAAATTTCTTATGAGATAAATATGGCGCTTGTTGGAAAAACCATACCTTGCATTATCGAGCAAGTAACAGATAAAGGAGTTATTGCAAGAAGCTTTAAAGATGCCCCAGACGTTGATGGGCTTGTTTACATTAAAACTAAAGAAAACCTTGCACCATGCGACATTGTGCCTGTTGAGATTATTGATGCTTCTGAGTATGATTTATGGGGGCGAGTGAAGTAATTTTTTAGCAAAATTTGTTTTTTGCAAAAAATTACGAACGAGCTTTAGTGTGCAAGCTCGTGATGCCGATGCGTTGAGCATCGGCAGACAGAGCATAGCCGTTCTTCATGAGTGAGCGAAGCTTGAGCTTTAGCGCGACTGCGCTTAATGAGAGCGAGCGAGCCTCGGTGTGTGACGTACGAAGACGGTTGCGTTGAGCAAGCGACGAGTACGAAACCGTACCTCGAGGATAAAATTTTTAGCAAAATTTGTTTTTTGCAAAAAATTACGAACGAGCTTTAGTGTGCAAGCTCGTGATGCCGATGCGTTGAGCAAGCGACGAGTAGGAAACTTTACCCCGGGATAAAATTTTTTAGCAAAATTTGTTTTTGCAAAAAAAATGAAATCTTAACTAACAAATAAAAAGGCCGGAAACTCCTCCCCGGCCAAGTAGCAAATACGGCATATATAACCTATGACGTATTTTGAAAATTTTTGTTCCAAGCCCTCAGCGTTCGCACTAGCTGTCGCTTGCTCCTTGCTTTTCGGGTACGGTTTCAGCTCTGCGGCAAAGCTCCTCGCTTTCCCGCTCTCGCTTCACACACCTTTGCCCTCAGGGTGTTCGTTGGACTGCCGCCCACTCCTTACCCTTCGGGTACGGTTTCAGCTCTGCGGCAAAGCTCCTCGCTTTCCCGCTCTCGCTTCACACACCAAATCCCTCAAAGTGTTCGCTTGTTGGTACGTAGTCCAGTGTCGAGTTTGCCCACCGCGTCATCCGCGCTGTGCCAACTCTCACATCCTGAAGACTCGCTTGAAAATTTTTTACAAAAAACAAATTTTGCTAAAATTTTCTTCGCTCATTGCAATAAAAAACTGACTCTTGGAGTCAGTAAACATATTAGAGAGAGGAATTAGAGAGAAAATCTTATAAAATTTTTCTGTTATTTGGATTAAAAATTTTATTTTATGAAATAACTGCGCAATTCTTATATTCCTTTTATGCCCCGTATCTAGAAATCGTAACCATAAAAAATAATTTTGTTACAAAACTTAATATGTTCTTAAAAAATGTCAATTAACCTGAAAAAAATCACTTTATTATAATGTAGGAGAATTATAAGAGAGTTATGACGCAACCAGTTACAAATACAAATGTTGCATTTGCAGGACAAGCATTGAAATACATGCAAAATGGCACTTTAAAAGAAAGAAGCCTGTTTGACGATGTCAAAAGCACGGCAGCAGGTGCTTTACCTTTTGCTCTTATTGCTGATACCATTCCTACTCTTTGGGGTGCAAAAAAAATAAAAAAAGCAGAAGGCGGAACCTTCAAGCAAGCACTCGAGAAAAAAACTGCAGAAAAATTAAAATCTCAAAACGTTCCTAAAGAACACGGGAAAATTGCTAAATTTTTTAAATTAGATAAACTTTCAAAATGGTATAATGGCACAAAATTTGCTGGCACAAAACTTGGCAGATTATTTAAGGGTTCTAGCTCAATGTTTTTATTTACTGGGCTATTCGAACTTATGGAAGTTATTCCTGCTTTTAAAAATGGTGGGATTGGTGCAGGTTTAAAACAAACCGTAAAATCAGCAGGTAATGTTGTTGTTGACGGCTTAATGTACACTGCTGGGCTCAAACTTGGTACTGCTGCAGGTGCTGCAATAGGCGGGCCTGTTGGAGCTGTTGTTGGTGGCATTGGCGGTATGGTTCTTGGCGGAGTGTTGAACACTCTTGGCCGTGGGCTTTTAGATAAAGTATTAGGTAAAAATTATTCTGTTAAAAAGCAAGAGCAAGATATGCAAGCCCAAGCTCAAGCAATTGCACAAGATAGCGCTGCACTTGCTCAAGTTAAAGATGCAGTTCAGGCACAAATTTTAACAAAAGCACAAAATGGTGAAAAAATAACTGAAGACGATAAACAAATGCTTGCTATGGCTCAGGCAGTTGAAGCTGAAAATCCTCAAATGGTACAAAATGAGCAAAATGTTCAAAGTTTAGCGCAAGCAAATAATATTCAAGCAGCACAAACTCAAACCGCAAATATGACACCAGAAGAGCAAGAAGAAGCAGAACTTATTGCAAGACTTCAAAAAGTGGATAATCCTCAAATTGAATATCAAATTCCAGATAATTTTTCTGTTGATGCTTAGTTTTTCTTGTTTTTGAGTTTAATTTACATTTATTTAATTATTGTTGACATTGAATTTTCTTTATAATAGATTATTTATACCGCAGACAGTTGGTAGTGAAAACGTAAACCCAGCCGAGGTGATTAAATAATTTATATTTGTCATGTAATTTTGCGGGTGAAATGTATAATATCGGCAAAATTTTTTGTTTTAAGACAAAAAATAGAAAGGGAAAAGATGTCAACAAAGGCTTTCAAAAATGAAAAAATCGAACATTATAAACGTCAGTTCGAAAATGCCAAAGTTGCCGTTGTAGCTGATTATCGTGGTCTTTCAGTTGAAGAAATTACAACTCTTCGTCGTAAACTTCAAGCTGAAAATGCAGACTTAACAGTTACAAAAAATACATTAACCAAAATTGTTACTAAGGGAACTGAATTTGAAGCTATCAGCGAACTTATGCAAGGTCCAACTGCAATCGCATTTGGTTATGGTGATGAAGTTACGGCTGCTAAAGTTTTGGCAAGTTTCATTAAAGAAACTAAAAAAAGCGAAATCACAGGCGCTGTTTTAGACGGAAAAGTTTTATCAAAAGCTGAAGCACAAGCGTTAGCTACAATGCCAGGTAAAGATGAACTTTACGCTAAAATGCTTGGTTGTGTTAATTCGCCAGCTTCAGGAATTGCAAACGCTGTTAACGGTGTTATGTCAGCACTTGTTAGAGCTGTTGCAGCAGTTAGAGATCAAAAAGCAGAATAGTATTTATTAAAATAAGAAAGTGAGAAAAAAATGAGTAATGTAGAAACAATTTTAGAACAAATTGAAAAATTAACTTTATTAGAAGCTTCTGAATTAGTTAAAGCTATGGAAGAAAAATTCGGCGTTTCAGCTGCTGCTCCAGTTGCAGTTGCTGCAGTTGCTGCTCCAGGCGCAGCTGCTGAAGCTGAAGAAGGACCATCAGAAGTTTCTGTTATCCTTAAAGATTGCGGAGCTAACAAAATCCCAGTTCTTAAAGTAGTTAGAGATATTACTGGTCTTGGTTTAAAAGAAGCTAAAGATTTAGTTGATGGCGCTCCAAAACCTGTTAAAGAAAACATCAAAAAAGAAGATGCTGAAGCTATTAAAAAACAACTTGAAGAAGCAGGCGCAACTGTTGAAATCAAATAGTTTTAGCAAATATGCAAAACTTAAAAGCCCCTTGAGTTTTTCAGGGGCTTTTTCAATAAAAAGGCAATAAATATCTTTCACATGTTTTATATGTGTGTAAATTATGAAAATTTCGAAATTTCAACTTAATAATTATGTTTTGATGGGTAGCAAAACTGATTCAAACAAGAAGGGCACCCCTTTTAAAGGTTCTGCTTTTTTGAGTGCAGTGGAGCCTAAAAGAGAAAATTTTGTTTCTCTTTATGATAAACAAGCAAACGGAAAGCTTTTGTTTCAAGGGATTAACTGTTCAACCGGACATTTTGAGCTTAAAAAAATAGTTGACCTCGAGTGTTCTTGTTGTGGGCAAAGAATGATTCCTTTGGATGTTGTTAAAGAACTTGCTGCAAAAACTGAGCACAAAAAAGGCGAAGAGCTTGCGCATAGAATGAAACTTATGAAAAAATATTTCAGGCCAATTGAAGAGAGTGTTGCGCTTGAAATCGCAGATAAGGCAAGAAATAATCCTAATCTTTCGATTTCTCAAATTGTTAAAGAATTGAACGAAGAAAACATTGAAAATCTCGAATCACAACAAAAACTTGTTATGGATGAGATAAGAGAAACTATCTCTAAATTCCCAAAAAATGACCAAGGGAAATTATTTAATTTTGTGAATAGGTCTGAAAATTTGATCGAACTTAAAAATGATGAAAAGTTCTTCAAAAGAAAGAAATTTTTGTGGGCATTAAAGCAATTACTTGAAACAATTGAAGATACACCACTCAAAGATGAACTCATAAAAATTGCTGAGGCTTTGCCAAATTCAGAAAGCAGTGTAAGTGCGTTTTATGCAAAATATTCTCGTCGTGGGAATAATGAAATTGTGCGCAGACTTTTAACTCCTGCAATTGCAACAGCTGAGCATATAAAGCCTCGTTCTTTAGGTGGACTTGATAATACTGCTAACTATATCGCAGAATGTGGTACATGTAATTCTAATAGAAGTTCAATGCCATATAATGAATGGTTTAAACAAATGCCTCAAATGCCTGAAAATTTGCAAGATTATATTAACAACATTGCTCCAAGAATTGAAAGAGGAGAATACCCAGGGTATGAAACATATATTGATGACATAATTGAATCAATTAAAGAAGAAACCGAAGGCAAACTGGTTCTAAAAAATCCATTGAAAAAATAAATATTAAAAAAATAAATATTAAAAAAGAGGGGTTTTAAAGCCCCTCTTTATATTTTTACAATCTATACAACTCCGTGGTAAGCGTCAATATAGATTTGTTTGATTTCTTCCATCATTGGATAAACTGGGTTCGCCCCTG
>JAFQLC010000021.1 GCA_017396695.1 bacterium | reverse complement strand
TGGGCATTTCGGCTCTGTTTCGCGCAAATCGCTCAACAGCCTCAATTGTCCTACGTCGCCATCGTACAGCTCCAGTGCCTTGCTCCTCGCAAGTCACTTGGGAGCCTCGGCATATGCATTCTAATATATATATATATATTACAAGTTGATTTTGGGAAATTAGGCACTTTGAAGTATTAAAAAAGAGGCTCGTTGAGCCTCTTTTTTAATCTATTTTAAGCAACAATTTCTTTCCCTTTTTTGTGCTGATATGCTTTATACAATCCAAAAGCGCCAAGAGCTAGTGTACCAAGCGCAATAACTGCGCTTGCAACTTTATGTTTTTTAATCGTATTTAGTGCTGATTCAAAGAATTTTGATATTCCTTTTTTAACTTTTGGATTTTCAACTTCGCTTATTTCTTCGATTTTTTCTTCAATAGCTTCAATCTCTTTAATGCCATTTTGAGAAATTGCTTGGCTATCTTGCACAAGTTGTTGAGCATTGTCAATTATTTGTTGAGCTTCTTTTATTCCAGTGTCAATGTCTTGAGTTAATGCATTACACTCTTTAAACAATTTATCTGCTTTTTCTATTATCTCAGCTTGTTCTTTTTTAATATAAGCACTTTCAATTATTTTTGCACTTTCTTTTGCTGATTTAATTGTTTTTGGAGTATGCAACGCTTCAAATAAGCCTTCTTGCATTGCTTCTTGGTGCTTAATTGCGTTTTTTTGAGCAATTCTTTCTTGAACTTCTTGTTGTGCAAGGATTGCTTTTGCACTTTCTTTTGCTGATTTTACAGGCTTTTTAGCAAATAATTTATCTTGCAGTTTTTGAGCTTGCTTAATTGAATCGGCTTTTGTGGCTCTTACTTGAGCTTCTGCTGCTATACCTTTATAATAATCTTCAAAAACCTTTGCGCTTTCTTGAGCCGATTTTCTAGGCTTTCCGATAACTTCAAATAATTCGTCTTGAACTTCTTGAGCTCGTTTAATAGCGCTTTCGTTTGCTTGTCTTGCTTGAGCTTCTAAGTTTGCATAATGTGCTTTGAATACTTCTGCGCTTTCTTCGGCTGATTTTCCGCAGGCTTGATTGTTTAATTCAAAAAATTTTTTCTGTGCTTTGCTTGCTGTAATTTTAGAAACAACCTCGTTAATTTCTCTTGTTTCGATTTCTTGCATTGTAGGATTATATTGATTAAACAATCTTAAACCTTGTTCAACATCAATTCCTTCAAGAGCTTTGCTTCTTTTGAATTCATGAAGAAAATATTCACCTTTTGTACCTTCATAAATTTTTAAATCACGATATTTTAAACCAGCCATGATATTTTTCATTGCTTTATTTTTATCAATATATGAAGGGCAATTTTCTATGCAATCGCTTGCATATTTTTTCATTTTAGTTATATCTTCAACTTCCCAACCGACTCTGTTTTTGCCAATTTGGAAATATTCAACACCTTGTTCATCAATATAACTTCTTGGTCCGAACAATTCTAAGTTTCGTTGTAATTCTAATATTCTTTGAGTTTCAAGATTTCTGTGTCCAAAAAGAGCAACCTCGCCAATAGAATCAGTTCTTTCTATGCCACTCCTTGAAATTTCATAACCACCGCGTGAACCGCCAAGCTCAAAACCCATTTTTTCTTCCTTAACACACTATTATAATAATATTAAAACTAATTAAACAAAAAAATTGCTAAGGAAGTTCAAAAAGAGTAAATTTATTTTTCTCAAAATCAATCAGCCCTTCGCTTTTCAACTTTGACATTTCAAAACTCATAGCACTTCTATCAATATTCAAATAATCAGCGAGCTCTTGTCGATTAAAGTTTATTTCAAAACTTGAAGATTTATTTTTCATTGATTCATTAGATAAAAAAGTAAGCAATTTATCACGAATTGATTTTTGGGAAATATTTTCAATTTTTTCCAATAATTCAATATTTTCTTTGGATAAAATTTTAAACATGTTTTGAATCAAAGAAACATGATGAGAACAAGCATTCGTACACATTGAAGAACATTTATTAAAATTAAGCGCAAGAATAGTAGCGCTCTTATGACAAACAGCGGAAATACTTGATTCTGCGTTCCTTGAAGCAACAAGTCCAAGAGCAATATTGTTTAATTCATTAAGTTTTTGAACAATAATTCTTCTTCCCCAATATGAGTCTTTTTCAATATAAACAGAACCCTCTAATATCATATAAATCTTTGAAACAACATCGCCTTGGCGAATAATCATCTCCCCTGTTTCATATTTTTTTATGCTTGCACCAAAACAATTAAGCATTCTTGATAATTCTTCTTCTGTTATTCCAAGAAAAAGAGGCGATTTTTTAATTTTAGATAAATATTTTTCCATTTTTTTATATTTCCTACATTTTTGTTGTAATTACAACAGATTTTTTATAAAAAATAGTTTATATTAAAAACATAGAAAAGACAAACTTAAATGAAAGGCAAATAATTATGGCAAAATATGTATGTTCTACTTGTGGTTATGTATATGACGAAGCTTTAGGGGATGAGGAAAACTCTATAAAAGCCGGTACTAAATTTGAAGACTTAGGGGAGGACTGGCTTTGTCCATTATGCTCGCTTGACAAAAGCGTATTTGAAAAAGAATAATCCGTAATACGAACTAAAACTTAAATCGTTTTTATGTGAATAGAAATATCCCCAAACATTTCCCGTATCGCTAAACAAAAAACGATTTAAGTTTTCAATAGGAGATAAACTATGGCAACACAACAAGAAGAAAATTTAATTAATTTATTAGATAGCTATGTTGAAAAAGGCGGTCATCATTTAAATGTTAATGTTTTTAATAGAGAAACATTAATCGACGCTCAAAAACATCCTGAAAAATATCCGCAATTGACAATCAGAGTTTCAGGCTATGCTGTTAATTTCAATAAACTCACCAAAGAACAACAAGATGATGTAATTTCAAGAACATTCCACGGATGTCTTGGCTGTTAAGATAAAAAGGCTATGAAATTCATGGCCTTTTTTTAATTGGCCCAAACTGTTTCCGAAGGGCAAGATAAGCCCATTTCAATTACAAAGCCACAAGGCGAATAACAAGTTGGCAGTCCGCCGCTTGGCCAATCATAATACCAACCATTACCTAGCGCATTGCATTCTGCTGTTGAATCAGCAATTTTATATGGATTACAATGAGAAGCAAACTGCTGCTGAGCTAAAGCACAATCATACGCAGGTTCAGCTGCAGCTCCCTCCTGACACATCATTTCATACTCAATTCCCTTGGAGCTTATGGGGAAGTTGAATTGGTCTTTGTAGGGGGTGTTGGGTTCTTCTTCGCCGTTGATATCTACTGTTATGATTCCAAGGAGGGATTTAGACATTTCACAACCATCTACTGTTATTGTTCCTGATGAAGATGGGGAGACTTGATATTTTTCTCCTGTTCCAAGGAATAATAATGCTCCGTCTTTAAGGTGGAAGGGTGGGGTTTGAGAGTTTGCTGTTGGA
>JAFQLC010000020.1 GCA_017396695.1 bacterium | reverse complement strand
TGCCGTTATCAATCAATGCGTCAACTGCTTCTTGAAGCATTCTTTTTTCGTTTCTAACGATGATTTCAGGTGCACCCATTTCTAAAAGTCTTAATAGACGGTTGTTTCTGTTGATAACACGTCTGTATAAGTCGTTTAAGTCTGATGTTGCAAATCTGCCACCATCTAATTGAACCATTGGACGAAGGTCTGGAGGTGTGATTGGTAATACATCCATAACAAACCAAGTTGGTTCAGTATCTGAATCAATTAAGCTTTCAACAAGTCTTAATCTTTTAATTAATTTTGCTCTTTTTTGAACACTGCCACCTGCGCTATCAAGTTCAGTTCTGATTTCATCAGCCAAAACAGTTAATTTGATTTCAGAAAGTAATTCTTTAATAACTTCTGCGCCAATACCAACTTTTAGACCAGTATCTTCGTGTTCGAGAACATAATCGTCATATTCTTCTTCTGTAAGAAGTTGCATTTTTTTGAAATCAGTTTCCGCAGGGTCGACAACAATATAGCTGTTGAAGTAAATTACTTGTTCCAAATCTTTAAGAGTTGTGTCAAGTAAAAGTCCTAGGTAGCTAGGAATACCTTTTAAGAACCAAATGTGAGTTACAGGTGCTGCAAGTTTAATGTGCCCCATTCTGTGGCGACGAACTTTTGAATCCGTAACTTCAACTCCGCAACGTTCGCAGATAATGCCTTTGTGGCGAACTCTTTTATATTTACCGCAATAGCATTCCCAGTCTTTTGAAGGTCCAAAAATTCTTTCGCAGAATAAACCATCACGTTCTGGTTTTAGAGTTCTATAGTTAATTGTTTCTGGCTTTGTAACTTCGCCATGTGACCATTCCAAAATACGTTCCGGAGAAGCGATTGAAATTCGGATATAATCAAAATAATCTATACTTGTGGACAACTTTTATTCTCCTTATCTAAAATTCTCTTCTAATTAGTCTTTGAAAGCTGCTGGAGTTTCAAAGAAATTGATGTTTAAAAGCTCTGAATCAATGTCAGAAAGCACTCTTTTTGGAGCAGCTTTTCTGATATCGTCGCTATCAGCCATAAGATCAACTTCATCGCCATTTTTCTTAGCAACTTGAATATCAAGTGCGATTGATTGCAATTCACGAACCAATACTTTGAATGATTCAGGAATACCTGGACGAGGAATGTTGTCGCCTTTAACGATTGCTTCATAAGCACGGCTTCTTCCGTTAACATCGTCTGATTTGATGGTAAGCATTTCTTGAAGAATATAAGCTGCGCCGTATGCTTCAAGTGCCCAAACTTCCATTTCCCCAAATCTTTGACCACCGAATTGAGCCTTACCACCTAATGGTTGTTGTGTTACAAGTGAGTAAGGACCAGTTGAACGAGCGTGAATTTTGTCGTCAACTAAGTGAACAAGTTTAAGGATATATGAAATACCAACTGCAACAGGTTCATCAAATGGTTCACCTGTGCGGCCATCGTATAATGTAACTTTACCGTCTTCTCTAACCCAGTCGCAACCTGATTCTTTGATACCTTTTAATAGTTCAGCTTTTGTCGCATTTTCTGATTGGTTAGCTCCGTACATTTCATCAAATAGCGGAGATTCGTAGTGATTTTTAGTTAAGTATGCTGCCATACCGAGTAAGTGTTCGTATGTTTGACCCACGTTCATACGAGAAGGTACGCCTAGTGGGTTAAGTACGATATCAACAGGAGTTCCGTCTGGCAAGAATGGCATATCTTCTTTTGGAAGAATTCTTGAAACGATACCTTTGTTACCGTGACGACCTGAAAGTTTGTCGCCTACTGATATTTTACGTTTTTGTGCAATATAAACTCTAATTACTGTGTTTGCCCCTGGTG
Source organism: bacterium (assembly GCA_017396695.1). GTDB lineage: Bacteria > Cyanobacteriota > Vampirovibrionia > Gastranaerophilales > Gastranaerophilaceae > RGIG1918. The sequence continues at coordinate 34,560 of JAFQLC010000020.1, read as the reverse complement.
GAAGTTCATCACCTTTTTCGCGGTCAAACACTTTAACGTCAACAACTCTACCGCCTTCACCGTGAGGAACTCTGAGTGAGTTGTCTTTTACGTCACGAGCTTTTTCAGCAAAGATTGCTCTTAAAAGTTTTTCTTCAGGTGGATGTTCAGATTCACCTTTTGGAGTGATTTTACCAACTAAGATATCATCTGCATACACTCTTGCGCCAATTCTAACGATACCTCTTTCGTCTAAGTGGCGAATAGAGTCTTCTGAAACGTTTGGAATTTCACGAGTGATTTCTTCAGGTCCTAGTTTTGTTTGTCTTGCATCTAATTCAAGTTTTTCAATGTGAACTGAAGTGAATACATCGTCATGAACCAATCTGTCTGAAAGTAAAATCGCGTCTTCATAGTTGAAACCTTCCCAAGGCATATACGCAACAAGTACGTTTTTACCAAGTGATAATTCACCTTTGTTTGTTGAAGCGCCGTCTGCGATAACATCGCCAGCTTTAACTTCCATACCTTCCTTAACGATAGGTTTTTGAGTGATACAAGTATCTTGGTTACTTCTTGTATATTTAAGAAGTGTGTGAATATGAACTTGTCCTTTTTTATCTTTTACGTGAACTTCTTCACCAACAACTCTTACAACGGTTCCATCTACTCTTGAAACTTCAACCATGCCTGAGTCTTTTGCAGCTCTTTTTTCAAGACCAGTACCAACAACAGGTCTTTCAGTAATTAAAAGAGGAACAGCTTGACGTTGCATGTTTGAACCCATCAATGCACGGTTTGCGTCGTCGTGTTCGATGAATGGGATAAGAGATGTTGCAACAGAGATGATTTGGATTGGTGATACACCAAAGTAGTCAACTCTTTTTGAACTATCCATTGTGAATTCGTTTCTGTATCTAACAGGTACAAATTCTTCTTTTATTGTTCTATCTGCATTTAATTTAACGTCTGCAGGAGCGATACGATAGTTTTCTTCTTCATCAGCTGAGAAGTAAACAACTTTATCTGTCACTTTGCCGTCAACAACTTCAAAATATGGAGTTTCAATGAAGCCATATTCGTTAACTCTAGCGTGTGTTGCAAGAGAGCCGATAAGACCTGCGTTAGGTCCTTCAGGTGTTTCAACTGGGCAAAGTCTTCCATAGTGTGATGTATGAATGTCACGAACCGCAAAGCCTGCTCTTTCTCTCATCAAACCACCAGGTCCTAATGCTGAAATTCTTCTTTTGTGAGTTAATTCAGCAAGTGGGTTTGTTTGGTCCATAAATTGTGATAATTGTGAAGAACCAAAGAATTCTTTTAAAGACGCAACTAATGGTTTTGTGTTTAAAAGGTTGAGCGGTGTTAATGTTTCGTTATCTTGAAGAGTCATTCTTTCTTTAACGATTCTTTCGATTCTTGAAAGACCAACTCTGAATTGGTTTTGTAATAATTCGCCAACTGAGCGGATTCTTCTGTTTCCTAAGTGGTCGATATCATCTAAAACACCTTCGTCGTAAGTTAAGTTGATTAAGTATTCAACTGCTGCAACGATATCTTGAATAGTGATTGTTCTTTGTGTTTCAGGTAAGTTTAGACCAAGCTTTTTGTTGATTTTGTATCTACCAACTTTACCAATATCGTATTTTTTATCATCAAAGAAACGAGCTTCAAGGATTTGACGGCCACCTGCAGCAGAAGCTGGGTCGCCTGGGCGAAGTTTTTTGTAAACTTCAATTAATGCTTCGTCCATTGATGTTGTTGTATCTTTTTCTAAAGTTTTTCTTAAGAACTCGAAGTGAGTGAATAAGCTTTCCATCTCAGATGGAGTAATGCCAAGTGCTTTAAGAAGTGTTGTAGCTAAGATTTTTCTGTTTTTATCGATTTTAACGTAAATTAAGTCGTTAGAATCTGTTTCAATTTTTAACCATGCCCCACGGTTTGGAATAAGTGTTGCGTTATATAAACGTTTTCCTGTTGGAGATACTTCTTTTTTATAGTAAATACCAGGAGAACGAACGATTTGAGAAACGATAACACGTTCTGCACCGTTTACAATGAAAGTACCTTTATCGGTCATGGTTGGAATATCGCCGATATATACTTCTTGTTCTTTGATTTCACCTGAATCACGGTTAACTAAACGCATCATAACTCTAAGTTGTTTGGCATATGTTGCGTCATGGATTCTTGCTTCTTCAATAGTATATTTTGGGCTATCAAAGGTGTACTGTGGAAGAAAATGAAGTTCTAATCTTCCAGTGTAATCTTTAATAGGTGAAAATGAGAGTAACTCCTCTTTTAAACCTTCTTTTAAAAACCATTCGAAAGACTTTTTTTGGATCTCAATTAAATCCGGCAAGTCATCCAAACGAGTAGCGGGAATTCCCATCGGAGTAACTCTTGGTGCATATTCTTGTGTTGCCATTCAAATACCTCTAATATGTGTTCTAATAATCAAATTTAATTTTAGAAGCGCAGTCACGCTAGTTTAACTTAATCAATCATACTTGCTAAAGATTTCTAGTCAAGCGATGTCTGATTAATATTTAATATTTTTAAATATTTATTGATAAATTAAATTCATTGCATTAAAGATTGCTTTAACGTTTGCTCTTGCTGTGTCAGAATCAACTGCACGAGCAATAATTTCTTCTTTTGTATCATCTTTTTCCATGTGTATTACACTCATTGCACGAGATGATGAGCCAAGCAATGTTTCATCAAGAGCAAATTGTTCGTAGTGAACAAGTTTTTGCTCAAAACCTGCGTTTTTAAGTGCATCAAGGCAACATGCAACAGGGCCGTTGCCACTACCTTCTGGGTGATACAAGTTGTTTTCATACATGAATTTAAGTTCATATTTATTTTCTGATTTCTTTTCAAAATCAATAAAGTCAAATTTACCTTTAACATCAAGCACATAGTTGATATAGAGTGAAATAATTTGTTCTGTGTTTACTTCACCAATAAGCTCTGCCATTTCTTTTGCTTTGTGCGAAATTCTGATAGCTTCTTTGATTGTAATTGGGTAACCTTGTGATTTTACAATTTCAAATATTGCGGTTTTGCCTGATTGACTTGTGAATGCAATTTTTTCGCTATCATTTCTACCAATAAGTGTTGGATTGATTGGGCGATATGCTCCCATTTCCATATCCTTTGTTTTGAGCGCGCCGTCTTGGTGAATACCGCTTCTATGAGCAAGTGAGTCTGAACCAATTAGCGGTGCTTTCTCGTGAATTTTTACATTTGATGCATGTGCTATATCGATTGCAGTTTCATAGATTTTTCCCAAGTTCAAAGGAACTTCAACTCCTGAATTATGGAGTGCGATTGCAACTTCATATAAGTTTGTGTTTCCTGTTCTTTCGCCTAGTCCGTTTAATGAACATTCAAGCTGAACTGCTCCCTTGAAATAACTTTCAACAGTGGTTGCAGTTGCCATACCGAGGTCATTGTGGCAGTGAACTGCAATTATTACATGCTCAGGTAGTGCTTCTCGCACTCTTTCAACCATATTTAAAAAGCGCATTGGGCGGTATCTTTCAACTGTGTTTGGAAGGTTAATGGTTGCGGCACCTGCTTCAACCACGTCTTTTAAAGTTTCAATTACAAAATCTAAATTCTCTCCGCAGTCTCCAAAATGTTCAACTGAAAATTGCACTTCGCCACTTTCGCCAATTTCTTGAACAGCATATTTAACGGCTTCAACTGCAATTTTTCTTGTTTCATCTGGGGTTTTATTTAACACATGTTCCATATGGAATGGGCTGAGTGTAATAAAAGTGTGTATTCTTGGTTTCGCTGCATATTTAATTGCTTCTGCTGCACGAGCAATATCGGCTTTAACTGCTCTAGCTAGCCCTGAAATTACAATGTTGTTTGGTGCTTTTTGTGCAAGAAGCTTGCAAGCCTCAAAATCCATTTCAGAAGATGCTGGAAAGCCAACTTCAATTGCTTGAACTCCAAGTTCGCATAAAATATTAAAAACATATTCTTTTTCTTTTATGTCCCAAGGTTTTTTAAGTGATTGGTTTCCGTCTCTTAGTGTAATGTCATAAAAAAATGGTTGCTTCATTGATAATTCCAATATTTCTAGTTAATTGGGATTATATTATAAATATTTTGAAAGTTCAATTTTTCTATTGGCGTAATTAAAATCTATATTTTATAGTGATTTGCATTCTCATATGTTTATATTACGATATTAAATAAGGAAATTATTCGTATGGTTTTATACCAGTCAAGCCTAAGATAGAAAATTTCCTTCAGTGTTAGAGAAAAAAGGAGAATAAAATGGCAACAGCAACATTAGTTGAATTACTTGATGCAGGAATGCATTTCGGACACCAAACCCAAAAATGGAACCCAAAAATGAAACCTTATATTTTTGGTGCTAAAAATGGTATCTATATTTTAGATATCAGAAAAACTTCAGATATGCTTGATGCGGCTTACAACATTGTTCGTGAATATGCTGCAAGAGGCAAAAATGTAGTTTTTGTTGGTACTAAAAAACAAGCAGTAGATGTTATTGCTGAAGAAGCAAAAAGAGCTGGTTCATACTACATTAACCGTCGTTGGTTAGGTGGTATGATGACTAACTTCGAAACAATCAGAGCTAGAGTTAACAAGCTTCGTGAACTTGAAGACTTTATGAACTCAGGCGTTGCAGCTAAATACACTAAAAAAGAAGTTGCTCAATTTAACCGTCAATTATCAAAACTTTCAAAAACATTAGGCGGTATCAAAGATATGAAAGGTATGCCTGACATTTTATTTGTGGTTGACCAAAAGAAAGAACTTATTGCAATTAAAGAAGCTAACAAATTAAACATTCCTGTAATTTGTCTTGCTGATACAAACGCAGATCCAGATGGAATTGACTTCTTAATTCCTGGTAATGATGACGCAATTCGTTCAATCAAATTAGTTGCTTCAAAATTAGCAGATGCAATTATTGAAGGTAAAAAATTAAGAGCAAACAAAGCAACTGAAGGTAAAATTGAAAAAATTACTGCTGCTGATGCTAACGCAGAAGAAGTTGCTGAAGAAGTTAAAGCGTAATTAATAAAGGAGATAACAATGGAAATAAAAGCATCAATGGTTAAAGAACTCCGTGATTTAACAGGCGCTGGCATGATGGATGCTAAAAAAGCGTTAGTTGAAGCTGAAGGAGATATGGAACGTGCTCAAGAACTTTTGAGACAAAAAGGCATTGCGTCAGCTGACAAGAAAATGGGCAGAATTGCTGCTGAAGGTCTTGTTGGTTCAGTGGTTGAAGGAAAACGTGGCGCTCTTGTTGAAATCAACTGTGAAACAGACTTTGTTGCAAAAAACGAAGACTTCAAAGCGCTTCTTGATAAAATTGCAAAAGTTGTGCTAGATACAAACCCAGCAGATGTTGACGCATTAAATGCAACTAGCATTGACGGAACAACTGTTGAAGAAGTTGTTAAAGCAGCAATCGCTAAAATTGGCGAAAAAATCACTATCAGAAGATTTGTTCGCTACGATGATGGCAACTGTGTTGAAAGCTACATCCACAATGGTAAAATCGGTGTTTTACTTGAAGTTAAATGCTTAGCTGAAGCAAATTGTGATGGTACATTAGCAAAAGATATCTGCTTACATATCGCTTCTTGCGCTCCTGAATTTGTTTCAAGAGCTGAAATTCCTGCTGAAGTTATTGAAGAAGAAACAAGAATTGAAATGGGCAAAGAAGATTTAGCTAAAAAACCTGAAGCAATCAGAGCTAAAATCGTTGAAGGCAGAGTAAATAAACTTATGGCACAAAGATGCTTACTTGAACAAGCATTTGTTAAAAACCCAGATGTTACTATCGAAGGTTTAGTTGCTGGTAAAGCTGAAATCGTTAAATTTGAAAGATACGTTCTTGGCGAAGGTCTTGAAAAAAGAAACGAAAACTTTGCTGACGAAGTTATGAACCAAATTAAAGGTTAATCATAATTTATAAAGTATAAAAATACCGCTCAATTCGGGCGGTATTTTTTTAATTTCAATTTTACTTGCGTTTATTTCTCAAAAATGTTCGGACTCTCAATTTCTGTTAGACCTGATTCAAGTTCAGGTAAAATTTCTTCGAACACTTCAATTAATTTTGGGTCAAATTGAGTGCCTGCAAGTTCTCTTAGTTCGGCTTGCGCTTCTTCAAGAGAGGCTTTTTGCCTATACGCTCTGTTTGATAAAATGCCATCGAATGCATCTGCAATTGCTATTATTCTTGAACCGATAGGAATTTCTTCGCCTTCTAGGCCGAATGAGTAGCCTGTTCCGTCATAGTGTTCGTGGTGATATTTAATTATTTCCACGACCCCTTCGAGTTGTTTGATGTCTTCTAAGATTTTTATACTGTGGAACACGTGTCGCTTTATTTCGTTAAATTCTTGAGGGGTTAATTGTTCTGTTTTGTGTAAAATTTCTTCTGTTACGCCAATCATACCAATATCATGCAAAAGCCCTGCAAGTTCAATTTTACCTGCTTCAGAATTTGAAAAACCAAGTTTTTGAGCAAGTTTTGAAGCATAGAATGTTACTCTTCTGCTTCTTCCTGCGGTATATTGGTCTTTAGCATCAAGTGCTTCTGTGATTGCTTTTATTGTTCCGCCGAATAATTCTTTTAGGTCTGCAATAAGTTTTTCGTTATCAACTTTTAATTGATAATATTCTGCGCAAGTTTTTGCAACATAAAGCAATTCTTCCGGTGCGTATGGTTTTTTGATGTATCTATAAATTTTTGCATTGTTGATTGCATCAATCAAAATTCTTGAGTCCGTGTATGCTGTAACCAATATTTTAACTGCGTGTGGCACAAATTCACTTGCTCTTTTCAAAAACTCAACGCCGTCCATATCTGGCATTTTGTGGTCAGAAAATATAAGTGAAAAATCTTGGTTGCTTTTTAATATTTCAAGTGCTTGAAGAGGTCCTGATGCGCGTTCTATTTCATATTCGCGTCTCATTGTCCTATACATTAAATCTAAGTTGTCTTGTTCGTCGTCAACAATTAATATTTTATATTTCATCAAGTAGTTCCTTATGTTGAGCTATTGGAAGGACGATTGTAAATTTTGTTCCTTTTCCAACTTCGCTCGTGATGTCAGCGTTTCCGCCATGGGAAGTTATAACTTTATACGCAATCGACATTCCAAGCCCTGTGCCAACGCCAACAGGTTTTGTTGTATAGAATGGTTCGAAAACTTTTTTTAGGTCATCTGCTTCAATGCCTACGCCTGTGTCAATGATATCTATTACAACATATTCTTTATTTGGCAAAAGTGAAGCATTGATTGTGATTGTTCCTGTTTCTTTGATTGCATAAATCGCATTATCTAAAATATTCATAAACACTTGGTTTAATTGTCTTCCGTATGCTTCGATTTTTGGCAAATCTTCTGCATAATTTTTTACTATTTCTATTCTGTTTTTGAATTTGTTATGTAAAATGTTTAAAGTTGTTTCAATTTCTTTTGGAATGTCAAATTGTGTGAGTGTTGTTTCATCAAGTCTCGAGAAGTTTTTAAGGTCTAGAATAATATTTTTTGTTCTGTCTGCACCTTCTCGGCAACTGTTAATTAAATCAACAAGGTCACTTTTAAGAAATTCTATATCAATTTCATCTTTATACTCTTTGATTTCTTTTTTCTGTTCTTCAGGCAAGAGCGATTCGGCTTTTTCATATTTTTCAATTAACTCAAAAATATCTTTTGTGTAATTTTCAAAATGCACCATATTTCCGTAAATAAAGTTAATTGGGTTATTAATTTCGTGCGCAATCCCTGCAACAAGTTCACCTAGGGAGCGCATTTTTTCAGAGTGCACCATCATACTTTGAGTTTCTTTTAATTCTTGGTTCACAAGCTCAAGTGCTTCGGTTCTTTCTATTACTTTTGCTTCTAATGAATTATACAAACCAACAAGCTCTTCCGCCATTTTGTTGTATGAGTTTACAATTTCATTTAATTCTTTAAAAGGTGTTCTTTTAAGTCGATATTCAAAATCACCTTCCCCGAATCTTTTGATACCTTGAGTTAAGTTATCAAGAGGGTCTTTCAAATATCTTCCAAGTAAAATTCCTGAAACACCGCCAAGCAAAACAAAGAGCACAAACGCAAGATAAACTTGCCAAATAACAATGTTCATTTCTTGTGATTTTTTATTTCCAGAAATAAACGCCATTCTAATATATTCTTTGTTACCATATTCTTTTACAACTTCTTGACTCTTTTGTTCAAGTTGCATTTCGAGAATTTTTTGCTCTAATGCGCTTCCGGCATCAATATTTATATTCCCATCGTGCGCCCAGATAATTTTATTTGCGCTTTTATCAATAATATAAACATATTGCAAAACTTTTGTTTTTTGCAGCATTGAAACAACAGATTGCATATTTGAAATATCATTTTTCTTTTTGCCCTCTGCATAACCTTGCAAAATAATGTCAGACATTGAATTATTAAAAGATTCAATGTTTTGAGCATTATCTTTAATTACGATATCCATAAAGTGGTTAAAGAAATACCAAATTAAGATAATAATAGGGATAATTGTTGAAATACTTAGAAAAGTAAAATATGTCGTTAGTTTTTTTTCGTGCACCCAATTTTTAATATCAAGCCTCATTAAACACCTCCAATTGTGGTTGGGTCACTTTCTTGAGGTGCGCCAAACATTGAGCCTATCGTCTGTTCACCTTCGCTAAACATTGAAGGTATTGCTTCTGCGTTTTCTTCACCTTCTGGCGATGCAGAGAATATGCTATTTATTTGGTACGCACTAGGGTCTCCCATAGTTTGGAAATTATTTATGATGCTTTTTCTTTTCTTAGGTTTAGTTTCAAGCACAATTCCAATCAAATACCCAATATAGCCAAGAACAATTGCTGATGGAATAGAAAGCTTAAGGATAAAAGTAATCAGCTCTACTCCAATGTTTAGGCCACTAACAATTATATGGTTTGCAACAGCAACAAAAGAAAAACAAATTGCAGCAGTTGACCCAAATAAAAGGGCAAGTTTTTTCCTATAAAATTTTCTTGGTACACCTTTAGCCATTTAATTTGTTTTCTAATTCCATTAACTGTTTGAATGTGTATTGAACTATTGCAACCCTATCTATGCTTTTTAAGTTTTTGAATTTTGAGCAGATAATAAAGTTGCCTCTTGTTGCTTCTGTTTGATATGTTCTGATTGGCACGGTTTCACAGTTAATATCTAAGTTATTTTTTAATTTAATTGTAGTGTTGTATGATTTTCCAATAATTAAATTTTCGGTTGATATAAATTTAATTCCACCCGCAGAAATATCTACAGGGCGAGTTTTTATGCCATCTTCTTTGATTTCAACTTCGCCGTCAAATTCAATTCTTGAATATTCTCTTCTTTGAACTTTGGTAAAGTCGGTAGGGATTGCGAGCTCAACAGTATTCCCTTTTGCGCCAATAATTTTTCCTTTGAAATATATGAGCCCTTCTTCTGTTGAGCCAAAAACTTCAACAGTTTCTCCGTTAATGTAGTTGTCTTTTATTTTTCCTTCATCCAAATCAAGTTCTAGACTTAATTTTTCACCTTTAATACCTGAAACCGTACAGATTGCAGAGCATTCAATCACGTTTGGTATAATTCTAAAATCTTTTGCGCTTTTAATTAATTCTTCCATACATTAATCCCTACATTATTGAACTCATATTAACTTTAATTGTGCCGATTGATCTTGCTTTAATATTGTTTGTTACTTCATTATACGACATTATAGCAATTTGTGGATATGTTCGCTCTATTAATTTCCTAAAAATCATTCTGATAGGCGATGAGCATAAGATGACAGGTTGAGAACCTGTTTGTTGAATTGCTTTTTCAAATTCAAAATTAAGACTATCCATAAGTTGTTTAACAAAATCTGGGTCAAGTGTAAGGCTTTCGCCGTCTGGGTTTATACCTTGTGCTATAACTTGTTCAACTTCTTGAGAGAGTGTAATTGCAAGAAGTTCGCCAGTGTCTGATAAATTTTGGTTTGCAATGTTTCTAGCTAGTGCCAACCTGCATTGTTCTGTTAAGTAATTTGGGTTTCTGTTTTTCTTGATTTCCAAGCTTATTGTTTCGAGAATTGTTCTTAAATCTCGAACAGATACTTTTTCACGAAGAAGATTTTGAATAACTTGTTGAACATCAGATGTTGCAACATCTTTCATAAGGTCATTTACGTAATCTTCTGAAACTTCTTTTTTGAGGTTTTCAATAAGTTGCGCTATATCGTGGCGGGTTAAAATATCCGCTGCATTTTTTCTAATAAGCTCTGTTAAGTGAGTTGAGATAACAGCAGAAGCTGAAACGACAGTGTAGCCCACCATTTCAGCATATTCCTTATCCTTTTCTTCAATCCATATTGCAGGCAGATGAAATGCTGGTTCGATTGCTTTAATCCCCATGATATTCGGATTATCTTCTCCGCCCATAGAATTCATTGCAAGACTTCTGTCTGGATATACATCGCCAGATTCAAGTGCAACACCCTTTAATTTTACCTGATATGTGTTTGGTGCAAGTTGAAGATTGTCTCTAACTCTAATTGAAGGAAGCACTATGCCGAAATCAATTGCAGTTTGTCTTCTGATTTGCCCAATTCTCTCAAGCAGGTCGCCTCCTCTTTGAACATCAAGCAAGCTTACGAGCCTGTAACCAATTTCAATTTCAAGGGTTTCGATATTAAGAAGCTCCATAACACTTTCTCTTGTTGCTTTTTTACGTTTTTTAGCAACTGCTTGAGTTGTTTGTTCTTCAACTTTTTTAATTTCCTCTTGTTTGACTTCTTCAATGTCTGCGTTTCGTTTGTACCAACCATATCCGCCAAGAGCTGCCGCAACCAAGAAAAATGGAATAGTTGGCATACCAGGAACAGTTCCCATAACAAGAAGCAAGCCCGCAACTAAAAACATTACTTTTGGGCTTGAAAACATTTCTGTTGTGATATCTGCCGAAAGAGATTTTTCGCTGCCTGAAGATCTGCTTATAATCAAACCTGTTGCAGTTGAGATAATAAGCGCTGGGATTTGTGAAACAAGGCCATCTCCAACGGTTAAAATTGTGTATGTTGAAACCGCAGCAGAAGGCTCCATTTTGAGTTGCATAATACCAATTATTAAGCCACCAACTATGTTGATGACGGTAATAATTAGCCCTGCAGTGGCATCGCCTTTAACGAATTTTGAAGCACCATCCATAGTTCCATAGAAATCTGCTTCTCTTTCTAGTTTTTTACGGCGGGCTTTTGCTTCTTTTTCATCAATTAACCCTGCGTTCAAATCGGCGTCAATTGAAAGTTGTTTACCTGGCATGGAATCCAATGTAAAACGAGCGCTAACTTCAGCAACACGGCCAGCACCACCTGTAATTACCATAAAGTTAATAATTACAAGGATAACAAAGATAATGCAGCCGACAACATAATTCCCGCCGACAACAAATGAGCCGAAACTTTCAATAACTTCGCCAGCGTCGCCAAAAAGTAGAATAAGTCTTGTACTTGTGACATTCAAACCGAGCCTGAAAAGTGTTGCAATGAGGATAATCGTGGGGAATGAGGAATATTCAAGAGGCTCTTTTGTGTACAAGCAAACAAGAAGTATTAAAACAGATAATGAAATATTTAAAGTGAGGAGTAAATCGAGAAATTGCGCAGGAATAGGGATAATCATCATTAGGACGATTACAACCAAACCGATAGCAAGAATTATGTCATTATTTTTCAATAATTCTGCAAGTTTCCCCATATTTAATTAAAACTTCCTCATTTTGTTCTGTTTTTGAATACAAAGCTCAATACTTCAGCAACTGCCACGTATAGCTCTGGTGGTATTATACCATCAATCGGAACTAATTTGTATAGGCTTCGTGCAAGAGGTTTATTTTCGACTATCGGAATGCCATTTGCTTTAGCCACCTCTCTTATCTTAAACGCAAGCAGGTCAACGCCTTTCGCCATTACTTTAGGCACTGGTTGCTCTTGTTGATCATATTTTATTGCAACGGCATAATGTGTCGGATTTGTTACAACTACATCTGATTGTTTAACGCCACCCATCATTCTTTGTTGTGCAAATTTCATCTGGATAGAGCGGATTTTCCCTTTAATTACAGGGTCTCCTTCTGCGTTTTTCCACTCATCCTTAACTTCTTGCTTTGTCATTTTAATTGATTTTTCATATTCGTAATCTTGGAATTTTTTGTCAATTATTCCAATTATGAGCATGATAATGCAAACCGCAATTAAAATTTCCATTATAACTGAACCAAGAATGGAAAGCGCCGTTTCCATATCAACACCTAATAGCCCAAAAAGGTCTTCTTTTCTTTTGATTATTACATTTGTTCCAACAATACCAACTGCAATTAATTTTGCAATAGATTTCGCAAATTCAACAAGTGTTTTGGGGGAGAAGATGTTAATTTTCTGCCAAAGTGCACGAAGTGCGTTTGCGGGAAGTAATTTATCTATTTTAGGTTTGAGCACATCTTTTGCAAAAAGTGCTCCAACTTCGCTTCTCTTAACAAAAAGTGCTGCAAGTGATATAAAAAAGAAAAATGGAAGCAAAATTGCAACTGTTGTATGAACAGATGGCACAAAAACCGAAATATAGTCTTCCTTGGGAAGTGTTGCTGGGTGAAGATGTCCAAATGTTTCCCGCATTAAATTTTTTAAATGCTCTAGCATATTTGTTGTGAGTACATAAAGGCAAGCAACACCCACGGTCAAGGTTATTGAAGATACAAAATCTTGACTTTTAGATATATTCCCTTTGTCTCTTTCCTTGTTTCGCCTCTTGGGGGTGGCCTTTTCGGTTTTTTCGTTTGCCAATTCTTAACTCTTATTTTTTATCTTCTTTAGTATCAATTATACCTAAAATCCTCTCTAAAGAGGCTTTTAGTTGCCCTAAATCTTCACATTTTTTAAGTTCGCCGTTTTCAGCAATTGAAACATCACCTGTTTCTTCTGAAACTACAATACAAGCACTTGATGAAACTTCTGTAACACCAATTGCTGCTCTGTGGCGAGTTCCGTGTCTCCAGCTTAATTTTGGGTTTTCTGTAAGCGGAAGCAATACGCCTGCTGATAAAATTTTGCTATTGTATATTACAACTGCGCCATCATGAAGCGGAGTATTTGGGTGGAAAATTGTGAGCAATAATTCTTGCGAAACATCTGCGTTTATGTTTGTTCCAACGTCTGAGATGTTTGTGAAGCCTTCGTGTTGAAGTACAATCAAACCACCAATTTTGAATTTAGATAAATATTTAATTGTTTCAATAAGTTCTTTTAAAACTAATTCTTTTTTAGAACTTTGTTTTTCTTCGTCTTTGCTTAAAAATATTTTTCTAAAGAAATCACCTTGACCCATGTAACTTAAGAATTTTCTAAGTTCTGGTTGGAAAATAACAATTAAGCCAAAAGTTACAACACTTACCAATACTCTTAAGAACCAACCAAAAATTTGCAAGTTAATTCTGATTAGGATTTCTGACAAACTCCATAAAACAATTAAAACAAAAATTCCTTTAACTAGATATTCAGAATTTGTGCCTTTGATAAATTTTTTGTAAAAGAAAAATAAGATGAAAGTGATTGTTATAATTTCAAATAACACAATCGCTAAATTAAATCCCGAAAAATTAAACAAATTCGGTGCGTTTTCTGCAATAATGTTAAAAAGCGATTTTTCCATTTATTTTCCCTATAAACTACAAATCATTTTCAATTAATTGTTCATATGTTTGCCTTGATACTATCATAGCAGATTGCCCCTGATTTACAAGTACCATGGCAGGTTTTAATATGCGATTATAATTAGATGCCATTGAGTAGTTATATGCACCAGTGTTGTAAATGCAAACTACATCTCCTTTTTCAATTTTTGGAAGTTCAATATTCTTAATTAAAATGTCTCCTGATTCGCAATATCTGCCAGATAATGTTATTTGCTCAGTTGTTTTATTTTCTTTATTGTTTGCAACTTCTGCACTGTATTGTGCGCCATACATACTTGGGCGTGGGTTATCTGCCATACCACCATCAAGTGCTACATATTTTTTCCCATTTGGAACTTGTTTAGAAGAGCCTGCTCTATAAAGCGTTGCCCCTGCGGTGCCTACAATTGAGCGCCCTGGTTCAATGAATAATTTCGGTTTTTCAATTGAATATTTTTTGCAATTTTTATCTATCGCATTTTTAATAATTTCTGCTATTTCGTAAACTGAAGGCGGTGTATCTTCTTTGGTGTATGTTATTCCAAGCCCACCACCAATATTTATTTCATCAAGTTTTAAATTGAATTTTTCGTTTAATCTTGCAAGCTCTTTAATTAAAACTTCAATTTCGTCTTCAAAAACTTTTGTTTCAAAAATTTGAGAACCAATATGTGCGTGAAGCCCCTTAAGTTCAAGATTTTTATGTTTCAAAATTTCCTCAACAGCAGAATCTGTTTGACTTAAATCGAACCCGAATTTTGAATCAAGATGTCCTGTTTGAATATATTCGTGCGTATGGCATTCAATCCCTGGGGTAATTCTTAACTGCACGTGTTGAATTTTATCAGTGCCTTGAAGTGCTGATGCCAAATCTTCGATTTCAGAAAAATTATCAATGCTGAAATGCCCAATTCCAACCTCGAGTGCAAGTTTAATTTCATCTTGAGTTTTGTTGTTTCCATTAAATGTAACACGAGCCATATCTACGCCCGCCTTGTGCAGAGTGTAGATTTCGCCACCTGAAACTGCGTCAAATCCAAAGCCTTCAGAGTATAAAATTTCAGCTATTTTTTTTGTCATCAAAGCTTTTGAAGCATAAGTCGGTTGAAATTTTGGATAATCAGAAAATGCTTTTTTAAAACTTTGTGCCATATCAACAAGAGTTTCTTTGCACATAACATAAAGAGGTGTTCCATATTTTCCCGCTAGTTCCAAACAATCGCAACCACCAAGTTCGAGATTGCCTTTTGAATTTCTTTTAGTGCTTTTTGGTTTTATAAACTGGTTAATTGTCATCATTTACTATATACACTCCAAGTAGTTTTGTATTATAATAAATTTACCATAAAAAAGAAGGATAAGTAACTCATGCAAATTAATGAATATTTTACATTTAAAAACATTGCTTTTACAGTTATGCTCTGTATTTTTATTTATTTTCTATCAAAAATTACAGACATTGCCCTTATGATTTTTGCTTCATTTGTTCTTGCATCAACTCTCCTTCCTCTCGTAAATAAACTAGAGAAAAAAATGCCAAGAGGTGTTGCATCTGGGCTTATTATGGTAGCCCTCATCCTTGGAATTTTCCTTGTATTTATTCCTCTTACAGTGTTCACTCTTGAGCAATTTGCACTTTTAATCAAAAATGCGCCACACTATATCGAGCTTTTGCATAAAGCTGCAAGTGTTAAAATTTTTGGATATTCTTTGGCAGGTGTTTTAGAACCAATTCATTTAACAGATGTTCTCAATTCTGTTTCAAGCAAGGTGCTTGAAAAAACAATATCTGCGACAGGTGTTGTTGCAAGCTCTGCAACTGGAATGCTTGCTATTGCGCTTATGACATTTTATATTTGTGTAGATTATGAAAGTCTTAAAAAAGGTTTTGTAAAACTTTTTCCTCAAGAATTAAAAGAAAAAGCTCGTGGAATTATTGATTCAGTTACTCAAAAAGTGGGCGGATATGTTTTTGCTCAACTTGTTTCAATGATATTCGTTGGTGTGTTCCTTGGTTTCGGGCTTCTTTTAATGGGGCATAAACATGCACTTATGCTCGGTTTTATTGCTTTTGCGCTTGACTTAATTCCCGTTGTTGGTCCTGCCCTTGCAATTATTCTTGCAATTGTAACAAGTGTGTCATCTGGCATCCCATATTGCATTGGTGTTCTTGTTATTTTTGGGATTTCCCAAGTTCTCGAAAACCAATTTTTACGCCCATTGATATTTAGTAAATTTATGGATATCAATCCTTTGCTTGTTATTGTTTCCTTGTTGGTTGGTGCGAAGTTCTTAGGACTTTGGGGTGTAATTTTAGCACCTGTTGTCGCAAGTGTATTCATTGTTTTAATTGATGAACTGTATATCAAAGCTATAAATCAAGAGGAAAAGTAATTGGAGAGATTTTTATACAACAGACCAATAAAGAAAAATCCAAAAATGAATGCTCTTTTTGCGTTTCCTGCAATTGAAAATTTCGCAATGTCTTCGCTTGGTTATCTTTCAATTTTTAAACAACTAGATTTAATGGAAGATGTGTATATTGAAAGATATTATTCAAATTCTAAAACAACTCAAATAATGATAGAAGATGTTGATGTTGTTGGCTTTTCACTCTCTTTTGAAATGGATATTTTTCAAGTTATAAAAATGCTTGAAAAGCTAAATATTCCGCTTTTTGCACGCGATAGAGATGAATCTCACCCGATTGTTTTTGCGGGCGGACCTGTAATTACATCAAACCCTATTCCATATCAAGAATTTTTTGATTTTGTAAATATTGGCGATTCAAACATAATTTCTGTTTTTGAAGAACTTGTTAAAAACCCTAGTCTTTCAAGAAGCGAAAGATTAAATATTATTTCAAAAATATCTGGCATTTGGTGCCCTGCAAATGGTACGGAACAAATTGTTGTGCCAACGGTTGAGCACATCGAAGAGCCTGTTTGCACTCCAATTTTGTCTGATAATTGCTATTTTAAGGATACTTTTATAATTGAAATCGAAAGAGGTTGCCCTAAAATGTGCAATTTCTGTCTTGCAAGCTGGCATAATCTTCCATTTAGAGCAATTTCGACTGATAAAATAATTGAAAATATTGATTTTGCACTTCAATATACAAATAAAATTGCGCTTCTTGGCGCATATGTTGCTGGGCACCCTGAATTTGATAAAATTCTTGCGCACATAAGGAAAAGAAACAAAGAAAAACATATCGAGCTTTCCATTTCTTCGCTAAGAGCAGATTTGACTGATAAAGAAACAATCCAAACCCTTGTTGAATGTGGTGCAAAAACTGCAACAATTGCAATCGAGGCAGGTTCAGAGCGTTTGCGTAAATTGATTAATAAAGATTTATCTGACGAGGATATTTTAAGAACATATGAAATTGCGCAATCAAATGGATTAAAGGGTTTGAAGGCATATATGATGATTGGGCACCCAACAGAAACCCAAGAAGATATTGATGCAATCATTTCTCTTATGGATAAAATTAAAAAGGCTCATAAAGGCTTCGATATTTCTTTAAGTGTAAATACTTTTATTCCAAAGGCGCATACACCATTCGAATTTGTTTGCCGTGAAGATAAAAAATCTCTAGAGAAAAAAATAAATTACCTGAAAAAACATTTGCATATGATTGGAGTTAAGTTTAATTTTTCAAGCATCGATTGGGATGGTGTTCAATCTTTAATCTCAAGATATGATATGCCAATGGGTGAATATTTGATTGAAGTTTCTAATGCAGGAGCTAACCTCGGGGCATTTAAATCGGTTTGGAGAGAATATTCTAAAAAATATAAACTTCCAAAATATGAAGAAATTATAAAATATCCAATGTTGAACCAAAGCGAGAATAACACTTTCAAATGGGCGTTTTTGCACCAAAATAACAGGCAAGCGCTTCTTGATGCGCAAAATAAATTTAAAAATTCTATTTAAAATTATACATTTTTAATTTTTTATATTAGAATATACTTAAAGGACTTTGGGAGTTTATTTTAAGTGAAAAAAGTTGCTAAGTTATTAACTTTTTTGGGAGTATTTTTTATTTCAACACTTCAAAGCTATGCAGCAATTGGCTTGCCTACTTTGAATGTCGGAATGAAAACAGCAACTTCAACTCAAGAATTTACTCAAGGTGTGCAAATTTTAATTCTGCTCACAATCTTGACACTTGCCCCAAGTATCTTAATTATGACAACAGCGTTTATCAGAATTGTTATTGTGTTTGCGCTTACTCGTCAAGCATTAGGAGCGCAAAACTTGCCACCAAACCAAGTGATAATTGGGCTTTCTTTAATCTTAACTTTCTTTGTTATGAGCCCAACATTTTCTAAAATTAACGATGTTGCATATCAGCCATATATTAAAAATCAAATAACTCAAGAAGTTGCGCTTACCAAAGCAGTTGAACCTCTTAGAACTTTTATGTTTAAGCAAACCCATGAAAATGAACTTGCGCTTTTTGTTAAAATTTCAAAAATTCCAAAACCGAAAACGCAGCTGGATGTGCCAACTTATGTTTTAATTCCCGCTTTTGTTTTGAGTGAGCTTAAAACGGCATTCAAAATCGGGTTTATTATTTTCTTGCCGTTCCTTGTAATAGACATTGTAATTGCAAGTATTTTGGTTGCAATGGGTATGATTTTCTTGCCTCCAACCACCATTGCTATGCCATTTAAGTTAATTATGTTTGTTCTTGTTGATGGTTGGTATCTGATTACTAAATCACTTATAGAAGGGTTTATTTCGTAGTTTATGGATGAAGCAGTATTTTTAAATATATTTCAAAAATTCTTGGTTCTGATTTTGCAAATGTCGGCACCTGTTTTGCTCATAACTATTATCGTTGGGCTCATAATAAGCATTATTCAATCTGTAACTCAAATTCAAGAGCAAACACTTACTTTTGTTCCTAAGATTTTTGCAGGAATTATTATTTTAATTATTACAATGCCTTGGATGATTACAACTTTTGTTTCTGTTGTAAATGAAATGTTCGAATATATTCCTGCGTTTATTGGTTCCTAGATTATAAAAGTTCTTTAATTGCAAAAGGAATATAGTTTATAAGGTTGGATGCCAAAACACCATATTGTGTGTAGCTTTTTGCTGCAATATCTCCTGCAAGTCCGTGTAGATAAACTGCAAGACAAGCTGCATTTTCAAGGTTTAAGCCTTGTGCGCAAAATCCTGAAATCATACCTGTTAGAACATCCCCTGTTCCTGCTTTAGATAATGCAGAATTTCCTGTTGTGTTTACAAAAACTTGACCATTTGGAACAGCAATCACTGTGCCATTTCCTTTCAAAACAACAATGCATTCAAAGTTAATTGCAGCTTTCCAAGCCCATTTAATTCTATCTGATTGTATTTCTTCAACATCAACATCAAGAAGTCTCGCAAGCTCCATTGGATGAGGTGTGATTGCTGAATTTAGTGGCATTGCAGGTCTTTTGCATTTTGCAAGAATATTCAGCGCATCTGCATCAAGAATGATTGGTGTAGTTGAATTCATCATTTTGTTTACAAAATCAATAACAAACTGCTCTGTGCTTGAAGACAAGCCAAGCCCGCAACCAATTGAATATACATCAGGATTAGAAACAAGCTGAACATATTTTAGCGCATCTTTTGGAATACTTCCTGACTTACTTGAGCCAAGGTCTAAAAATGTTATGTCTGCAGATTTTGATGCAACAACAAAAACGGTGTCTGTATTTGTTGCAAGCATAACTTTTCCTGCACCCGATTTTAGTGCACTAATTGAAGAAAAATACGCCGCCCCAGGATATTGATTACTTCCTGCAATGTTCAAAACATTTCCATAGTTACCTTTATTTGAGTTCAATCTTCTTTGTGGAAGATAAGACGCAGCAAGTTGTTTTGTGATTTGCGTAATTTTATAGGAAGGAGTATTTCTATTCATTTGACACCTCTTTTTTTTATTATTATTTCATGAAATATGCCAAATGTTAAATATTTTCTTTTTTATTTGTATTCTTTTTAAATTTTGAATGTATAAATGCACCAATCGCAAAAAGTCCTGCAACTATTGCGCCAAACACAAAATAGCTCGATTTTTTATTTTCTTTTTTCTTTGGTTCTGTTTTTGTTTCTTCAAATGCGTCAAGCATTTCACCTTCTTCTGCTTTCAATATTTCGGAATATTTTGAAATTCTGTTGTAAAGTTCCTTATGGTGCACATGGTTGCCATCTTTTAAAAATGCAACTTTTAGGCTTTCCATTGGGTTATAGCCGATTCCAGTTTTAAGTGAATTTAGATACTCTTCTTTGAAATTTTGATTAATTTTTGTAGAGTAATAATTATCTACAAGGTGATGATTTTCGCCCTTGCCTAATTTCCAGCCAAAAACATCATAGAAAAGGTGCATTTGGTTTTTTGCAAGTGCAATCTCTGCCCTTTTTGCCTTAATTAAATCCTCTTTTGTTTTGAAATCAATTCTATATTTGAAATAATCTGTGTATAATTCGTTTAATTCTTTTATTTCTTTTTCAGTTAAAGGTTTTCCTGCTTTTTGCAAATTGTTTACAGGTTCAGAGTCGTGGTTTCCTGTTCCAATTATTAATTCATCATCTTTAATTCCTCGGGATTTATAATTTCCAAGTGTTCCCCAAGAATCGCTAGCATAAGTTGTTGTAAAAATCTGCACCCTGTCTTCAAGTGGTTTAATTACTCCGCCATTTTCATCAAAACCAAAGAAATCCTCATATGGGCCAACTTCCGCTTCGTACATTATTTTTGTCGTGTCGAAATCTTCTCCTTTGACTTCTTTTGCGAGTTTTTCAAAATATTTTACAACTTTGTCATCAAGCAAATTCTTTTTATCGTTTATATATTTTCTTTCGCCGTTTTTATCAAACAAAGCAGGTTGCACGTAGCACCAACCGCAATCAATTCTAATTCCGTCGTAATCTTTTAGCATTTTAGAGAATTTCTTGCCTAAAAGTTTCATCGAAGGAAGTGGTTCTCCATCTTCATCAAACATGTTTTCAAAATCGAGCGCTTTGATATCCCAACCACTATGCCCCACAAATAAGTCATCTTTGCATGCTTCAGGGTTCGCCCACATTTCGTCTCTTGAAAATCTAATTGGGCAATCACCAATAAGTTCAATCCCCATTTTATTGAGTTTTTCTTTTGAATATTTTAAGTTTTTACTTGCAAAAAACTGTTGGAACGCATAGAAATTAATTTGTTCCTTATATTCTTCCTTGAGTTCTCTTAATCTTTTTTTCTTTTCTCTATCAACATCTTTGAAAAGTGTTGCATCAGGCTCTGGCCAATTTGACGGTTCGTGATTATTATATTTTTTTGCGAGCTCTGAAAATAATGCCCTTGGAATTATATTTTCATCATTTTCTTTTCTGTATTCTAGATATTCATTCCAAAGGGGGCTTGTTTCATCAAATCTTGCATAAGCGACTTTAAGTGTGTTGTTAAAGTCTGAATTTTCATTGTAAACTTCACTAAATGATACTCTACTTCTTCCTGTTCCTTGTGCTTTTTTGCTTGTTTTAATTTCTTCTGGTTTTAGAAGTTGCCCAAATTCTTCTTTTGTAAAGTTTTCTAGGTTTATTAAATGTTTTGGGTAAGTTAAGCTTGTCGCATTATATGGGTTAAATTTGTCTGAATTTTCTTGAAAATCACCTTGTGGTAAATGCTCAATTGCGTTAATCCCGAGGTATGTTTTCATAAATTCTGCAAACTCAAGGGCGCATTCGTCAGACATATTTCCAATTAAAGACTTATTGCTTGTTGGAAGTGATGTGTCGGGGACAATTAAAACATTTTTTCCATTTGCACCCAAAACTTCCCTTGCTTCTTTTAGGGTTTTTGTGTAGCCTGCAATTTCGGACTCTTTTAGTGCTCTTTTAAAGCTTAAATTTTGTGTTTTTTTAATATTCATATCGATATAAATTACAATTGCTTTTGTATAAAACCTGTAAATATTACCATTTGCTAGTTATTCTTTATCTTTTTTAAAACCTTTAGTGCTTGATACAAATCTTCCGATTTCACTTAGTTTTTTATTTGCTTCAGCGAATGAAATATTGCTCCAATCTGAACTTTTTTTAGGGTAGATTGAATATAACTTTGCGCTTTTTGGTGCCAGATTTGGCATGACAACGTTTGCGCCAGAGTTTAGTGCAATAAACCTGCCGTTTTCTTTTATTGTTTCCATAGCACTTGTTGCAGGAATATTAATTTCTGGCATTAAAATTCTAACTATTGCCATAGCGCGAATCGCAAGTTCAAAACTGCCGCCTGTATTGTGCGCGAGAGGGGTATCGGGCGAGGGCACGAAGGGCCCGAGCCCTATCATATCTGCATCAATTTTTTTAAAAAACAAAATATCCTCTGCGATTGATTCAAGGCTTTGTTCGGGAAGCCCAGTCATTATTCCTGTGCCCACTTCAAACCCTAGTTCTTTTAAGTGTTCTAAGCACTTAAACCTGTTTGCGTGCGAAGAATTTGGGTGTAATTTTTTATAGAGTTCATTGTTTGTCGTTTCAATTCTGAGTAAATACCTGTCGGCTCCTGCATCTTTATATGCCCTATATTCTTCATAAGTTTTCTCGCCAAGGCTTAAGGTGAGCGCGAAATCAAGTTTTTTAATTTCGGCTATTATCTCTTGTAATTTATCTATAGAATAAGTCAAATCTTCGCCAGATTGCAAAACAATTGTTTTATAGCCAAGCTCTTTTCCGTGTTTTGCAATTTCTATAATTTCATCTCTGTCTAATCTGAATCTTTCAAGATTTTTATTGTCTCTTCTTATTCCGCAGTAAGTGCAATTCCTTGTGCAGTGATTAGAAAACTCAATTAAACCCCTAAGGTGAACCCCGTCTCCTTTATATTCTTTTCTTGTTTTATCTGCTTTTTCTCGTAATTCATCAAAGTTTGAATTATCTGATAAAAGCTCGATTATTTCTTTTTTATTCATACTAAAATTTTACTCTAAAAATGCATAAAAAAAACGACCTTATCGGTCGTGATGGATAGAATTAGTATTACGGAGTTTATAGAGGAGTTTACGCTTTTATAATGACCCTCAAGAAAAAAGATTGCTTATTTTTTGTTATTTCTTGTCAAATTTTTTACAAAACTTTACATTTTAGCGAAAAACCAGAATTTGCTTGATTTTAGAATTTCTTTATTGTATTCTGATTTAAGATTTCGAAGCGGTTTGGTATGCCGCAAGAGTCAAAAGACACAAAACAAAGGAGAAGTAAAATGCCAAAAATGAAAACACACAGGTCTGCTGCAAAGCGCTATAAAGTGACTGCATCAGGCAAAATTATGCGCCGCCTCTCTGGCAAAGGTCACCTTCTTGCACATAAATCATCTGCAAGAAAAAACAAGTTATCACACATGGGCGAAATCTTTGAAGGAAACATTGCAATGGTTTCTAAAGAATTGCCATACAAAAAGTATTCAAGATAAGGAAGGTGAAATATGAGAGTTAAACGCGGTAACGTTTTAAGAAAAAGACATAAAAAGATTTTAAAATTAGCTAAAGGTTTTGTTGGTGCAAGAAGCAGAATTTTTAAAGTTGCAAATTGCGCTGTTATGAAAGCACTTAAATATCAATACAGAGATAGACGTAATCTTAAAAGATCTATGCGTTCACTTTGGATTGTTAGAATTAACGCAGCAGTTCGTGAATATGGAATTTCTTATTCTAAATTTGCTAACTTGCTTAAAAAAGCTGACATTCAAATCAACAGAAAAATGCTTGCTGAGCTTGCAGTTAATGAACCAGATGCATTTAAAGTTGTTGTGGATACAGCACTTAAAGCTGCAAAATAATTTTCAGTAAAATCTAATTAAAATGCTCTCTAGATTTAGAGAGCATTTTTTTTGTTTAAAAATGTAAAAATCCTTTTGAATTTCCTTAAGTTTTTTCTTTTTATGTCGTTTTTTTATCCTGTGTTGTAGTGTGAAAGTGAAATTTTGCAAATGGATAAAATACATAAAATAAATGCGACACAAGTTGCTTCTGTGTCCAATAAAACAAAAGCAAACAAAACCGAGAATGCACCTCGGCCTAATCAATCTGGGTCAACTCAAGAAAATTCTCTTACGGAATTTCATCCAATTCCTGAAGACGTTCGCGCAAAGAAAAATATTTTCCAAAAAATAATAGACTTTTTTAAAGGTTTATTTGGCACAAAAGATACTGATAATGATTCAAGATATGATGTAAATGGCCAGCTTGATATGGATGCTCATCAAGGACGATACGCAAATTGCGCCTTAATTGGCGCTTGCTATTCTCTTCAATATTCTGATTTTGGAAAAGATGTTTTAAAAGACGCAATCAAAATAAATAAAAATGAAAACGGCAAAATAGAAAGTTATTCTGTTTATTTTAAAGGTGCCGATGCTACTTATACAATAACAAAAAAAGAGCTTGAAAAAGCTGATTTACTATACAACAAAGAGGGCTCTCGCCATTATTCGGTTGGTGACGACGATATGCTTCTTTTGGAGCTTGCATACAGTAAATTAGCAACAGACCCTGCCCATAAAGACCTTGAGCAAAATGTTCCACAAAAAGGATTTTCTCTTGGTTCAACCGAGCTAGATGGCATTAATCATCATTTGGTTATGTATGCGCTTACGGGAAAGCCATACGACACTATTGATAAAAATAAATTTTTGCAAATTAAGACAAGAGAAATTTTAAATCAGCTTGAAAATTCCGAAACTTTTTCTTTTGCAAGAACAACACCTGATGAGCTTAACCTGTTGGATATCAATGGCAAAAATATTACTCTAAACTCTGGGGAAATATATGAAATTACCGAATATAATGGCGGTTTTGTAAGGTATAACAATTATTCAGATATGTCTAATACATCTTCAAAAAAACCAATGACCTTAAAAGATGCAAATGGCATTGAATACACTTTTTATTCTTCTGAACTTGCCAAAGGACTTACGAGCAATCCTAGATGTCTTCAGGATGATGACTATAATGTTTATTTGGACAAAAAGCTTGATTCAATTAAAAATGGTGCTGCCACAATGCTTGCAGTAAGAAACAAAATTGATACTCAAGACGTAAATGGTGAAAATATAACAATTGTTGGACAACATGCATATATAGTTAAAGCGCTTGATGATGAAACGATTACTATTTTGAATACTTACGATACAGGAAAGGATATTGTACTTAATATTGATAATTTTAGGGCAATAAGCAAAGAAATTGATATTGAAACACTGGAATTAGACTAATTTTTGAGCCCTTTTAAAATTGCTTCTGTTAAATTTTTAACGGGTACAATTTCTAGCTCTATATCTGATAATTTCTTTTGAACATCTTGCGTAGTTTTTGGAATAATTGCTTTTTTAAAGCCAAGCTTCTTCGCCTCTAGCAACCTTTTTTCAAGGTTTGTTACGTATCTTATTTCGCCAGTTAGCCCAATTTCTCCAATAAATACGCAATCGTATGGAACAATAATATCTCTATGACTTGCGATAATTGCAATAGCGCAAGCGAGGTCAATCGCAGGTTCATTTACTTGGATGCCGCCGATAATGTTTACATAAACATCATGGTGCGAAAGATTTAAACCAACTTTCTTTTCAAGCACGGCAAGAATTTGAAGAAGTCTATTATAATCAACTCCACGAGCCACTCGCCTTGGTTGAGGATATGGTGTTGCGCCTGTGAGTGCTTGAAGCTCTAAAAGCAAAGTTTTTGTGCCTTCTAAAATTGGAACAATCGTTGTCCCTGCTGAATTTTGCTCTTCTCTATCTTTTAAAAATATTTCAGATAAATTTTTAACTTCTTGAAGTCCGTCTTCAAGCATTTCAAAAACAGCAATTTCATTGGTTGAACCAAAGCGGTTTTTAATTGTCCGAAGTGTTCTATAAGTTTTATATTTATCGCCTTCAAAATTTATAACGCAATCGACCATGTGTTCTAAAACCTTGGGCCCTGCAATATTTCCGTCTTTTGTGACGTGCCCAATAACTGTTGTTGTTATATTTTTTTGTTTGGCGATTTTCATTAAAATATTTGTGCTTTCTCTAATTTGAGAAACTGTGCCAATTGTTGCTTCAATAATTGAGGTAAAAATTGACTGAATGCTATCTATAACCAAAAATTCTGGTTTAATTTCATCGAGCAAGCTAATAACATTTTCAAGGCAATTTTCCGAACTTAAATATAAATTTTCTGTTTCAATTTTTAATCTTTTTGCCCTTTGCTTAACTTGGTTTGTGCTTTCTTCTGCACAAATATATAAAACCTTCATTCCTGAGTTTGCAATGTGCCCCATTGTTTGCAATAGTAGCGTTGATTTTCCAATTCCAGGGTCGCCTGCAAGAAGTGTTAGAGAGCCTGTAGTGTAACCACGACCTAAAACCCTGTCAAATTCTTCGAAGCCTGTTGGAATATATGCTTTTTCGCATTGCGCTTCATCTGTTAATTTTGTATATTTCACCTCTTGAAAGCGAATTGCATTTTGTTGGTTTTTGATTGTCCCTTGCTTTTCTTCAAATTCTTCAACAAAAGTTGAAAATTCTCCGCAATCAGGGCATCTTCCCAAAAAACTTGCGCTTGTATAATTACAAGAAGTGCACACCCATTTTGATTTCATCTTCGCCATACTCATTAGTATAGCCTAAAAAAGTTTACATTCAACGAAAAAAGTTGTATTATAGACTAAGGATTTTAAGGAAATTTACAATGGATATTCGTTCTCAAATTTTAGTTGCAATTATGCTTGGTTTAAAGAGAAATTGGCATATATTATTTGGTCTTATAGCTGGTATCTGTGTTGGTATTTTTATGCCTGCGCAAAATTATCCAGTAATTCATAAAATTATTGATTTTATTGGTCAAGCATTTATTGGAATTATTCAAATGGTAGTAATTCCACTTGTTATAAGTACAATTGTGATTGGAATTTCAAGCATTGGCGACAATAAAATGCTTGCTCGCTTTGGTAAGAAAATGATTTTCTACTATGCAATCATTACTATTGGGGCAGTTTCAATTGCAACAACATTGGCGCTTATTGTAAAACCTGGTACTTCGGCTCAACCATTTATTGACGCAAACGTTGCGCAATCTCTTCAGGCGACAGTGCAAGCTGCGCTTGCTGATCATAACGCTCAATTGTCAACCGTGTTTTTGAACTTAATTCCAAAAAATCCTTTTGCAGCACTAGCTAATGGCGAGTTAATTCCAATTATGATTTTCCTTATCATTTTTGCAATTGCCCTTGCTAAAGTTGGCGAAATGAACCGCCCTGTAATTTCTTTCTTTGAAAGTATTTTTGCAGCAACAATGAAAGTAACTGATTGGATTGTATTCCTTGCTGCTCCTGGTGTATTTGCCTTAACTGCATCTGCTGTTGGTAACTTTGGGCTTTCAATGTTTGATGGCGTATGGAAATATACAGCAGTTGTTCTTGCGACATTATTCTTGATGTTTTTTGTTTTGTATCCTGTTGTTTTGAAAATATTTTCAAAAGTTCCTGTTGGAAAATTATATAATGCAATAACTGAGGCACTTATGGTTGCTTTTGGAACTGCAAGTTCTTCCGCAACTTTGCCACTCACAATTGCTCGTTGTGAAAAATATGGTATTTCAAACAAGGTTTCAAGCTTTGTATTGCCTCTTGGCGCAACGTTAAGTATGGATGGAACGGCTGCACTTCAAACAGTTGCAGTTCTTTTCTTAACTCAAGCATATGGAATTGCTCTTGATCCGCTTGCAATTATACAAGTCGCATTTTTAGCAATCATTGCATCTTCTACTTGTGCTGGAATCCCTGGTGCTGGACTTATCACAATTGCTCTTGTTTTAAATGGTTTAGGACTCACTCCAGAGCAACTTGTTTCAGGTTTTGCATTCTTGTTTGCACTCGATAGGCTCTTTGATATGTTTAGAACTGTAAATAACGTGGCATCAGATGCTGTTGTTGCTGCGATTATTGCGGATAATGAAAATGAACTTGACTACGACTTATTAAATAGTGTTGATACTGTTGAGGAATAATCTTGAAGGCTAAAATCTTTCTCGATGGTAAAATTCGTGAGTCTTTTTTCAAAGATGGTATTTCTGAATATCAAAAAAGATTATATGGCAATGTTGAGATTATAGAGTGTGATGAAAGCACTATGCTTTCGCAACTTGATAAAACTGGTGCTTATAAAATCGCCCTTGTAATTGAAGGTAAAATGCTCTCAAGTGAAGCATTTGCCCAAAAGATTTCCGAAATTTCGCAAGATGGTTACTATAATGAAATTTTATTTTTTATAGGTGGTGCAGATGGATTGTCTCAAGAAATTAAAACTAGAGCAGATTTTGGGCTTTCTTTTTCTCGGATGACTTTTGTTCATCAACATGCTGTTTTTATTTTGGTTGAACAATTATACAGGGCTCATAGAATTTTATCTGGCGCACCTTATCATCACTGAGCGAAGCTCGAGTTTTAGCGCGACTGCGCTTAACGAGAGCGAGCGAAGTTTGGTGTGTGAGCACTTGCACGGCCGTGATGAACGGGCGGGCTTGTGCGAAACCGTTCCTTATAAGAAGCTCGAGTTTTAGCGCGACTGCGCTTGATTTACTTAATCTGAAAAGGACACTTTGGGCATCTTGCTTTTGGATGAAGCATAAGATTGTCTTCAAGGTCATAAAGTTTTGCAATTCTTGTAATTAAAACTTCCCCGCAAACTGGGCATTTGATTTCAATGTTTGGGTTATGTGCTTGTTCTAGTATAATATCTTTTATATGTTCTGTATCGATATTTGGTGTAAGATTAAAATCTTCCGCTTTTTCATGTGATTTTATCGCATTTAAGGACACTCTAAGCCCTTTTGTAAGCTTTTGGCGCACAGTTTGTGGAAGAAATAGCTCCGTTCCATCTTCAATTGCACGAATCTCATCTAGCGTTAAGTTGCAATAGTCAGCAAGCCCTTTTTGCGAAAATCCTCTTTCTTCTCTTGTTTGAGAAACAAATTGAGCGAGTGTTAATCCATCATTATTTTTTAGATTAGCCATTTTATGCTTTCTTTTGTTTTCTTTCTTCCCACCAGCCAAGTAGTGCACTTGCAAAGAATATACTTGAATATGCGCCAGCTGTGATACCAAGAATCATTGCAAGAACAAAATCTTTTGTTGTTGCACCGCCGAATATATAGAGTGCAATCAGCGTCAAAAGAGTTGTAAGAGATGTGTTTATACTTCTTGCAAGTGTTTGGTTTACGCTTGCGTTTATGATTTCGCCAATACTGTATTTTTTACCCAAGAATCTGTTGTTTTCGCGAATCCTATCGAATACAACAATTGTGTCGTGCACGCTAAAGCCGATAACTGTAAGAATTGCTGTAATAAATAAACTATCAACATGCACATTTGCTACAAGTGACATTATAGAGAATACACCAACAACAAATAATGCGTCGTGCGCTAATGTCAAAAGTGTTATTACTGCGTAATCCAACTGGAAACGAAGTGTAATATAAACCACAATTCCAAGGAATGCTAAAAGCAAAGCTGTCATTGAGTTTTTCATCAATTCTTTCCCAAGAGTTGGCCCAACAGAGTTTGTTTGAACAAGTTTTGAGCCTTTAAAATCTTTATTCATAAAAGTTGTAATTTTTGTGATATTGTCCGATTTTTCATCAATAAATGGGGTTTTGATTGATACAAAATTATCTTCTTTATCTCCAACTGTTACGTTCGATATTCCTTGAATAACAGGGTTTTCAATGCCGAGTTTCTCAAGCTCAATTCTTATTGTGTTGACATCATTTTGTTCGATTTTTTTATCAACTTGATATTGCAAAATTGTCCCACCTTCAAAATCAATACCAAGTTTAATTGGTGAGTGATTTGGAGATGTGATTATTGAGTACAATATTGCAACAATGCAAGGTACAAGAATTAGACCTGTAATCCAAAACCAAATTTTGCGATGTTTTATTACGTCGATATATTGTTTTTCACTGGTTATATTAGGATTTGCCATATTATGTTCCTTATTTATTAGTCAAGTACACCGAATTTTGCTTTCTCTTTTTTTGTTTCGACTGCTACATAGCCTTCTTTGATATCTTCTTTCTTCAAGCCCCAAAGAGCAGGGTGTTTGAGTTCGCCTGTGCCAAATAAGATATGCATATAGTTTTTGGTAACTGTAATTGCAGTAAACATACTAACTACAACACCAATTGCAAGCGTTAGTGCGAAACCTTTTACAACTGATGTTCCAAGTAAATATAAAATTACACAAGTAATAATTGTTGACATATTTGAGTCAAAAATACTTGTAAATGCCCTATCAAAGCCAGAGTTAATTGCTGCATATAACGAACGACCCATTTTGAGTTCTTCTTTTGTTCTTTCGAAAATCAAAATATTTGCGTCGATTGCCATACCAATACTTAAGATAAATCCAGCAATGCCTGCAAGAGTGAGTGTTACTGGGATTATTTTAAATATTGCAAATGTAAGTAAGCTATATATTACAAGTGCAATATTTGCAATCATACCTGGAAGTCTGTAATAGCAAAGCATAAATACCATTACAAATCCAAGGCCAATAGTGCCAGCTAGTTTGCTCTTTTCGATACTATCTGCACCAAGTGTTGGGCCAACCGAATTTTCTTCGATGATTTTAGCTGGAACTGGAAGCGCCCCTGCATTTAGAAGGTCAACCATTCTTTTTGCTTCTTTAAATTCAAAATCACCAGTAATTTGAGCTTTTCCGTCAGGAATTTCAACGTTTACCATAGGCGCTGATTGTAGTTCGCCGTTAAAGAAAATTGCCATTTGTTGGCCTTTTAGTTGGCGAGTAAGTGTTGCAAATTTCTTTGCGCCTTCAAGTGTAAATTCTAAATCAACCGCCCACTCGCCTGTTTGAGTGTTACCTACAATTGATTTTTTGAGATCTTTTCCAGTGAGACCTGTTGATGCCCACTTTATATCACCTTTAGAGTCAAGCCCTGCAGGTTTTTTAAATTCTAATTCTGCAACTTCGCCAATAAATTCTTTTGCTTGTTTTGGGTCAGAAATTGCAGGAATTTCAATGATTAATCTTTTATCACCAATTTTTTGAACAATAGTTTCAGCAACACCAAGTGCGTTTACCCTGTTTTCAATTGCAAAACGAAGGCTATCTAACATATCTGGCGTGATTTGTTTTATTGTTTCAGTTGTTTGCGCCTCAATAGTTATTCTTGAACCACCTACTAAATCAAGACCAAGTTTTGTTGGTTTTTTAACGATAATTGCAATTGAACTTAGAATTAATGCAAAAATTACCCAAAAAAGTATGATTTTATTTTTCATGAAAAATCCTCTTCTAAAGTCATGTACATTTTATCAAAAAATAAAAAAAATAATATAAATATATGTATAATTGTAAATAAAATAAAAAAGCCGTAAAATATACGGCTTAATCCCCTTTAAATCTCCTCAAATCTTGTAACCTTTGTTTGTCTAATTTTTTTAAATTTCTAATCTCTAATAGTGTTAATAGTCTTTAGTTCAAACTTCCTTTTGCCTGTTATGAAGGCTTTACGCCATCACTCCTTCCTTATATTTTCTCTTTCATTCCCTTGACTCCATTTAATTAAATGTCAAATATCTAACTTCTACAAAGTGTAATATTGCAAAGATTTTTGTTACATATACCATGCCCCTTGATATGGCGCAATAAACAAAGTTTTACAAAATTAACATTTTATTTTATGTTAATTTTTTTGAATTTTTTTCTAGTTTTCATATTCCCTAAGAATTGCCATTTTACTTATAAGACCTGCGCTGTAAAGCAATTCTACTTGGTTTATATTGTAGTTTATGACCATGTCTAAATATTCAATTCTTGCTTGAGTTTTCAGTGTTTGTGCTTGTATAACATCAAGCAAAATTCCTTCTCCTGTGTCTAGTCTTAATTCTGCTAAATTAACACTTTCTGTTGCATAGCCAATTTGTTTTTCTGCTATTTCTGCTCTGTCTTTTGAGACTTTGCTTTTGTAATAAGAGCTAATAATGTTTTTTTCAATGTCTCGTTTTTTCTCTTGAAGTTGGTGCTCATACATTTTAATTTCTGCTTCTTTTGCCTTGATTTTATTTAAGGTGTTTATGCCTAAATTTTTTCCAATTGGTATATTTAAATTTGCAATTACTTGCAAGTTTTGTCCAAAACCTATATTTATTGTGCCTTGCGAACTATACTGTGCTGTGATATCAGCTTTTGGAATGTATTCTGAATAAAGACTTTTCTTTTCGTATTCTAATGATTTAATTTTTTCTTCAAGTGATTTCACATCCTGCCTTTCTTTAATCGCAGACATTGCAAGTTCACCTGTTGTTATGTTTTCATCAATTAATTTATACATTTTGATTTCTGTTTCTTTTGGGCAAAGCGAAGTGGTAAAATCTATTCCCATAATATAAGTTAAATTTGCTTGTTTGATTTTAAACTGTGCAATCATGTTTAAAATTTGTTGTTCGGCGTTTGCTAATTCGTTTTGTGCTCGAATTACGTCAAACCTTGTGCCAAGCCCTGCTTCAAAAAGGTTTTCTGTTAATTTTAACTGCGCTTTTCTTTCACTATGGTTTTTAATATAAATCTCAAGCTTTAGCTTGGTATCTAAAAGCTCATAGTAACTCATTGCAATTTTCATAACAATTTCTTCATTTGTGAAATTTAAATTTTTTCGCTCAGATGTCATCAAAAATTTTCCAGCTTTTGAATTAAAAATGGTTTTTCCACCATTTAATAAATCATGCTTGATATAAACACCTCCAAGCACTGCAATTTCATTGATTTCTCTTAGTAAAGCGCTCCCAATCAAATATTCCCCCTTGAGTAAGTTTCCATAACTTGTTAGTCCTATGTCAGGTAAATACATTGCAAGCAGGCTTTTGTAGTTATATTTTGCGGCTTCAAATTTATCTTGCGCTATTTTTATTCCATAGTTATTTATTAAACCAATATTCAGGCAATCTCTAAGAGAAACATAAACTGTCGTTTGATGAGTGTAATCTTGTATGGTTTCAATTACCACAGTTTCTTTTAGATGTTGCTTGCAAATATCTTGAAAAGTTTTCGCATGGCCTGTATTTTTTGTTACTAAAAATATTAAAAGTAATATTAGAATTTCTTTTTTCATATATAAAAGATATTGTGATTTTACCTTGAATTATATAGCCCAAGAGGCTTTGTTCTATGGTATAATTTATTTTGTTTTGTGCTTATAGCTCATTTGGATAGAGCGTTGGTCTCCGAAGCCAAAGGCGGGGGGTTCGAATCCCCCTAAGCACGAATTATAAAATTAATGCTTGATTTTCATTTTTTATATGTTTTAATATAGTTAATAGGACGGGCGATTAGCTCAATTGGTAGAGCGTCTCCCTTACAAGGAGAGGGTTTGGGGTTCGAGTCCCTAATCGCCCACCATTTAATCAAGACCGCAAATGCGGTCTTTTTTAATGCAAATTTAAACGTCTGTTCAATTTTAACAACAAAAAAAGCTCCCTTACGGAAGCTTTTAAAATCTGGGGTGAAAGGACTCGAACCTCTGAATGGCGGTACCAAAAACCGCTGCCTTACCACTTGGCGACACCCCATTGGGATAAGTATATATTATTAAATAAACACTAAATGTCAAGCATTTGAAAAAAATATTTTATTTTGCTATTTTATTTTTTGGAAATTTGATAAAACAAATTTTAAAAGGAGATGCAATATGCAGACTGAAATCAAAAATTTATTACAAGCAAAATACGATATTAAAAGTTTCGAAGCTGACGCTAAAGGAAATGTTAAACCATCTGTTGTAATGCACATGTTTGAAGATGCAGCTTATCAAAGTGCAGAAGAAATTGGTGTTGGGTATAGCACTGTTTTTCCTCGTTCTCTTGCGTGGGTTGTTGCGAAATACCATATTAAATTTTCTAAAATGCCAAAAGTTTGGGAAAGGGTGACAGTTCAAACATGGCCAACTCAAAGTTCAGGAATTACTTGCCGAAGAGAATTTAGGATTTTGAATGAAAAAGAGCAAGTAATTTGCACGGCTTCAACCCTTTGGACACTTTTGGATTTCAAAACAAGAAGACTTGTAAAACCTATGCAAACTGTTGAATTTCCACCGCTTGCAGATGAAATTGCAATGGAAACTTCTTATTGGAGAGGCGGAGAACAAACAAAATGTGATATCGAAACCACAAAACCTGTGTGTTTTGATAATTTGGATTTGAATTTGCATGTAAACAACGCATGCTATGTAACAGAGATGATAAATTCTTTGCCTTTTGAGTTTTTAATGGAAAATGAAATTTCTGAAATTTTTGTTAATTTTAAAAAAGAAACAAGAATTGAAAATACACTAAAAATGACAGCAGAGATTAAAAATGATGAAAACATTACTCTGCATACAATCTTAAACGAAAATGGAGAAGAATGCGCAACTGGTAAAATTATTTGGAAAAATAAGTTTACGAAGTAGTTGAAATATATTACAATTAAGTTGCTCGTATTTTTAACAATTAATAATTACTTTTTTTAAATCGGGACGTAGCGCAGCTTGGTAGCGCACTACCTTGGGGTGGTAGGGGTCGCAGGTTCAAATCCTGTCGTTCCGATTTTTTCAAAATCTTCACTCCAGAATTGCATCCTGAGCACTCGATTAGATTTTTTACGCATTAGCTCAAAAATCAAATCTCTGCATACTGAGCTTGTAATGCTCGCTTTGCTTGCAAACAATCTCAGCATCGTTCCGATTTTTTCAAAATCTTCACTCCAGGTTGAACCTACGGT
>JAFQLC010000019.1 GCA_017396695.1 bacterium | reverse complement strand
CAGGGCTTATGAGAACACCTGAGCTTGCTCGAGAAATTGTGCGAGAAGTCAGAAAAGCAACAACGCTTCCTTTAAGCGCTAAGTTTAGACTTGGTTGGTCTAAAGAAAATGAAAATTTTATTGAATTTGGCAAAATGCTTGAAGATGAAGGGGTTGATTTTGTAACGCTTCATGGAAGAACTCGCCACGACTTGTATTCAGGTCATTCTGATTGGGAAAAAATAGGCCAATTGGTATCAGAGCTCAAAATTCCTGTTTTTGCAAATGGAGATATTAAAACTTTATCAGATGCTATTGAATGTTTAAAAGTGACAGGTGCTCACGGAGTGAGCATCGGCCGTGGCATTATGGGTGATTTTACACTTCCTCTTAGAATTGAAAATTATTTAGAAACAGGCGTTATGGAATCTGAGCCTATTTTAGAAGATAAAATAGCTATGCTTAAAACCCATTTTAAACTTGAAGTTGAAAGAATGGGGGAAGTGAACGGTGTGAAATTTATGAGAAAATTTTACACATACTATATCCAAGGTATTAAAAATGCTTCAAAGTATAGAGAAGTTTTGGTTAGAATTGATAGCGCAGATGAACTTTTGAGGACATTGGATGAAATATTGGACATATATTATTCTAACTGTGGATAATACTCTCTACACTGGTATTGCGCTCGATGTTGAAAAGCGTTTTCAAGAGCACTTAACTGGTGTTTCAGCTAAAGGTGCAAAATATACAAATGCTCATAAACCTTTGCGTATTGTTTATAAAAAAGAGTTTGAGTCTAAATCGCTTGCAATGAAAGAAGAATATAGAATCAAACACTTGTCTCGAAAAGAAAAATTGGAGCTTTGTGGACTTAGTGAGGCAAGTTTATAAAACTATACAACTTCTTTTGTTTTCAGTTTTTTTGTGTTAATATTTGCCCATATAAAAGTCAGATGAGGATAGAATATGTTGAATTTACTGCTACACAGAGAAAAACCTTGCAAATTGCTTGAAAATATAGATTTGAATTATACAATGGGAAGACTAAAACAAATCTATGGTATTCAAAATGTTGCTGAAGAAAGACAATTTTATATCTCTGAAGTGATTTCAAAATATGGTTACATTCCGCATCCTCATTACGAGGTACTTGAAAATTTCAACCCACAAGAAATTATTTATGCACTTGAGCAAAAATTAATTTATGAAAAAGTTTATGATGGTGAAAAGTTTGTTAAATTTAAAAACCCATCGCCACTTGCTCGTCGTGGTATCAAACACTCTGAATGGTTTAAACGTGAAGGGCACGACATCAAACTTATGTCACTTGCAGCACTAAATGATGGCAACAAAAAAGAAACTGGTAAATTTATTCAATGGGTTGCACAACTTTTAACTTTACCAAACGGAAGTGCAGAGAATAATATTTTGCCTGCAACAATATATTTAATTCCATTCCACCCAAGGGAATTTGGTTGTGCTTATCTTCCAATGTCATCTTCTGTAAGTGAAAACATTAAAGACGAAAAGCTTGAAGATGTCTTAGGGCTTAATGCAGATGGTCAAGTTAAATTATTTATTGCTCTTGCTCAACTTGCAGGTCACCCTGTGATTTATGATATTCTTCCTCAAACAGCGAGATTTTCTAAAATTATATTATCCAACCCATCACTTGCAAGATGGTATGATATTAATCGTTTAACTAATCAAATTAAAGGTTTTACAGATTCTTTGGTTCGAGCAATGAACTCTAAAAGAGGTAAAAAACCATATACGAAAGAAGAAGTTCTTGCAGCTCGTGATGCTTATTTCCAAATTTTGGAAGGTTCAAAGAAAAGGGTTTCAAAACAAAATCAGGAAATAATCAAACTTTTAGAAGAAGATTTGAATGAATATAAAATATTTTCTTCATACAAAATGACATTTAAAGATGAACAAGAACAAATCGTTGCTCGTGTTCGTGAGGTGATTAGAGCGGTTAACGGAATTGAGCCAAAGTGCGAAGATGATATCAAAAAGCAAGCCGAAATTATCTCAGCATTAATTAAAGAGGGTTTATGGCCAGCCCCTGGTGGTGCATGGTGTAGCGCAGGTGTTCCTGTGTTTGATAAAATGAACCCAACAAAAGAATATCCGCTTTTTGTTCACTATGACCATAACTGCAAAGATGTATCAGAGTTTGCTAATCTTGATTGCCAAACTCCATATTATTTCACTCATTTTGAAACAAAAAGAACTAATTGGGCGACAGTTGATTATTTTTTGAATTATATGAAAAACTTAAGAAATAACTTTAACTTTGATGGTTTCAGGGTTGACCATATTGATCACATAGTTGATGAAATGTCTCAAGATTCCGAAGGTAATCCAATAAGCTATCGTGCACCAAAAAATGTACTTAGAAGATTGAATTCTAAAATGAAATCCGAAGTTCCATATTTTGCAACTCTTGCAGAATATATGCTTTGGGATAATTATTACAGAGAATACCATAAAGATATGAAATTTGATTTACTTTGGGGTAATGATATTGTTTCGCAAAGCGCAAAAACTCCGAAACAAATCATTGAAGATAATAATTATCTATCTGAATATAACAAGAAAAACCCTTCTTCAATGAAGCTTTCTGTAATTAAAACATACAATAACCAAGACGGAGAGTTTGAAGCAATTAACCAATACCCAGGACAACTTGGAGAAGAAGGGGCGCTCTTTAAATGGTTTAAATATAAATTTTTGCCTGCAGGAGAATACGCAAACCGCCCTTGCATGTTTGTTGACGGAGACGAAAGCTTTACTGCTCGTGGAATTGAGTCAGTTATTGGTGCTGAAATTTCAATGAAGAGAAATAAAAATTGGAATTTCTTTGAAAAATTTGATGCAATTGATAGATTTGTAGCAAACTCAAAACTTATAACATCTGGCACATCTGAGCTTATTGAACAAAAAGAAGATGGTTTTGTTGCTTGGAAAATTAAATCAGATAAAGTTGATTATGAATACTTAGTTGTTGCGAATTATCTTGCGCCAACAGAACTTAAAGATGTTGAGGGTTGCAAAAAAGTTGTGAAAGGTACACCTACATTTAATAATACCGTAAAACTTGATGGTTCAAAAATAGTTTCTTATTTTGATTTTGTTCACGATAATATGTGCAAAATGGTACTTTCCGAAAATCAAATTGAACATCAAATTGAAAATGAAATTACCTTTGAAGTAATTCAACCATCTGAATTTAAAATATATAAAATAGTTAAATAAAATTGTCATTTAGGCTCTATTTCTGTATAATATTTATATGGGGATTACGCATTTACTCACAATTTTATTGGTTATTTTTATATTTTTTGTTGCGAGAGTATATTTTCTGTTCATTGCAAGTGGTTTTGCTGAACGCAAAAAAGAGCAACAAGACACAGAAGAAGCCATTATTGCAAATGCTGTAAAACTCTTCAAGGCAGGAAAACATGAACCACTTCAGAAATATCTAAAAAGGCATATTCCAAGGTATTATAAAAGTATTCCTTTGCGCTCAATTTTAGTTAATTCGTATTTTCAAAATGAAAAATACAACATGGCAGTTGCGCATCTTGCTGCAATTTTAGAAATCGACCCATATAATTATAGTGCTAAAGGTATGCTTGCAGATTGCTACAAATTAAATGGGCAAGTTAGAAAAGCAATCGAAACATATGAAGAAATTTTGGAAGAAGAACCAAGTGAACTTCAGGCAATCCTTAGTCTTGCTGAACTTTTTAGGTTACTTAAAAATAAACCAAATAGTTTGAAATATTTGAAAATGATTTTAGATAACCCAAAAAGCACAAATGAAAATATAGAAAGCGCCCTTGTTTATCTTGCAAGAATCAATACGGAGCTTGCAGACCATGAAGAAGCAATTAAATATTTAGATCGCATTCAAGAGCTTTATCCTGATGATTATTCTGTTATGACTCAAAGAGTAAATGCTTTACAAAAAATGAAAAATTGGGCGAAGTGTCTTGAAATATATGAAAAAATTCTAATTAAAAACCCAAATGATTTAGATACTTATGAAAAAATTGGACAGATGAAATTTAACTTGAAGCAGTGGGACGAGGCACTTGAGCTTTACCAAAAACTGCTTGAAACAGATGAAATTGGGGGTAAAAACTACATCCTTCATAAAAACAGAATTGCTGAAATTTATATAAACACTGGCAAAAACGATGCAGCGATTGAACTTTTGACAGAACTTCTTAAAGAAAATCCAACCGAAGACATGCTTGCTTTCACGCTTGCGCAAGCTTACCTTGGAGATGGAGACTATGAAAGAGCAGTTGCTCTTTATACTAATCTTATGGAAGATTTGCCTCAAGAGCAGTTGTTTATTATTAGGAAACACATTTCAAACCTTGTTGGCAACTGGGCAGAAGATTTGTTTTCAAAAGGCAGTTACAATCTTGCTTTTGATAAGTTTTTCCTTGCACTTAAGTATGAT
Source organism: bacterium (assembly GCA_017396695.1). Taxonomy (GTDB): domain Bacteria; phylum Cyanobacteriota; class Vampirovibrionia; order Gastranaerophilales; family Gastranaerophilaceae; genus RGIG1918. Next base: position 42,953 of record JAFQLC010000019.1, on the reverse strand, counting down.
GAAGACAACCCAGATATTTATTATAAGCTTGGTGCATGTAACTATTACGTTAAAAGTTTTTCGGACGCTGCTTCTCACTTTAAAAGAGCAATTGCACTTAACCCAGAAGACCCTCGTGCATATTTAGCCTTAGGTTATGTTTTGGATGAGCTTGGCGAGCTCAAAAACGCTGATGTCGCATTCACTGATGCATTAAATATTGACCCGCTCAATGTAAAAGCAAAAATTGCACATGCTATTACTCTTGCAAAACAATATAACCTTGAAACCTCAATTGAAGCTTTTCAAGATGTTTTGTTGCAACTTCCTAATGACCCAGATGTCAACTATAACGTAGCGCTTGCATATGAAATGTATGGCGATTTGGAAAATGCAATTAAGTATTATAAAAAGGCATTAAAATTAAACATTAATCATATTGAAGCAAGACATAATGTTTCCTTGATTTTGGGTTACGACATAATTGAACGTGGCGAATCTTTAGATGACCCAGATGAAATTCAAGCACAACAAGCAGAAGAAGAAATTCCAGAAACAATTGATATGAGCGCTATTTAAGAAACAGTGGTCTAAATGCATATTGGTTTCGCCTAAACATTTTTTGACAAGCAAAAAGTCCAATAAAGTTGTCCTCAGTTTTTTTCTGTTCCCCAAATTTAATCCAGTCGTAATCTACTCTTGAATTTTCTAGTAGCTTAATCTTAAATTCAATTTCGTGCAGTTTTTCTCTTTTTGTTTTATTTTTATTCATAGTATAATATTAATAACGGAATTACAGAAATCAACGAGGTAAAAATGAGCAAAGTAACAAAAGATATGGGTATTTTAGAAATCGTTCAAAATTATCCTGAAAGTCTTGAAGTATTCCAAAAATATGGCATGGGCTGCATTGGTTGCGCTGCTGCTAGATTTGAAAACCTTGAAGCTGGTGCTAAAGTTCATGGCATTGACCCAGATGCCATGGTTGCAGACATCAATGCACTTATTGAAGAAAATTCTGCTGAATAATTAACTTTATCAGTTAAATTTCTATATACATTTTGCTAATTAAACAAACTCTGTTTTGTATTAATCTTTTTCTATGCGAAAAGATATTAAAAGTTTTATTGAAACAGAGAATCAAACAAATTGTAATTCCACTGGCTATTGTGCGCTCAATCCAACAATCGAAATCATTGAAGAACTTTTTTTGAACGAAGTAAGGCAAATTTCTTACTATATTTCAAAATTTCCTGATTCTAATTTTTATAATGAAAATCTTTTGTGTGAACTAATCAATGTTCTTGCGGAAGATATTTTCGCAACGCAACCGCACGAAAAAGATGTTTCTAAAAAATTAAAAAATCTTATAAATTTAAGAAATGCTACAAAGAAAAAATATATGGAATTTTGCAAAAATTCTCTTCAGGGGTGCGAAATTGCAAATTTTGTTTTTGAACCAGAAGTTTCCCAAAATTACGCATCATATATAGAAAGCGCTGCAAAATATATATATTCACGAAATAAAGCATTTACACTTCAGCAATTAAGATATTTCGAACTTATTACTTTGATTTCAAAAGTTGTTGCGCAAACGATTGCGAAAATTAAATTATATAAGCCTGATTTTTTTGAATACGACATAAAATTATTGAAATTTTTTTCTATGACGGCTCTTTTTTTGGAAACGCCTAATAAATTAAAAAAAAGAATTTTGCAGTTTTCGAAAGAAATATATAATATAAGAAAAATTTACACAGAAACACTCAATAAATATTATGGCGGAAGGGCTGATGCAAAAATCAGAACATCTTTGCTTGCAGGCAAATCACTTCTTGTTTCTGGTTCCAATTTAAAAGAATTGGAAGATATTTTGCTTGCTTGCGCTGATACGGATATAAATGTTTATACTCATGGCGAATTATATGTTGCGCACACATATAAAAAATTTAAAGAATACAAAAATCTCAAAGGGCATATTGCTTCAGGTTCTGTAAACTATGATTTTTCAAACTTCGACGGAGTTGTGTATGTTACCAAATTTATGGGGTATAAGATTGATCAGCTTTATCAGGGCACGATTTTTTCTTCTTCGGATATTATTTCGAAAGGAATGTTGAAAGTTGAAAACAACGATTTCTCTGAAATATTTGAGGCTATTGGGATGCATTCGGAGGCAAGGGCACAATACCCCCAAGCATTTGAAGATATAACGCTTGCTAAAGGTGAAATAGAAGAACTTTTTTTGGGCGACAAAAAGCAAGTTGTAATTTTTCTTGGTAAAACTAGAAATTACGATTTAGTGGGTGAATTTGGTGACAAAAAAATAATTAACATCGAATACCAATCTGATTCTGATTTACTCTACAAAGTAATTGAAAAATCCCTTCAGTCTGAAGTTTCACTAATCCTTTTTTGCTCAAGGTGTTCTTCAAAAGTTATAACCGATATTGTGAGCGTTTTAGATAATAAAATGTTTGAGGAAATTTATATGGTAAGTTGTCAAACATTAAACGTTAACCCGCATGTGGTTGAATGTTTGCGAGATGAGTTCGGTGTCAAAATCATTGAGTAATTATTTTATGAAATGGTTTATATAATTACATATAATTTTTGGGACAACCGCAGAATGAACCGCACTAAGGTCTAAAATGAATTCGTTTATGCCATTTGCTTCATAGAATTCAATTTTATCCCAATCTTGCACAATGCCATCTTCGAACATATGCATTTTGCAAAAACCGTCAACCATAAATGGGAATTTTTTCTCGAGACTTGGGTCGTTGAGAGCAAAGTGTCCCTTGTGGCAAGGCGCAGAGCACACAAGCCTTGAAATAACCGCACTGTCGCAGTTCAGAGGGCAAAGGCCTTGGCTTTCAACTCTTTTTGCGCCTGCGATAAATATTTTTCTAACGGGTATGATTTTTTTTACTTTTTTAAGGCATTTTAAAATGTTTTCTTCGTCATTAAGTGTGGTGAAATCAATTGCGGTTATTTGATTTAGGTTATTCAAACATTTAATTGCCATAGAATTAAGCAAATTAATCCCGCCCCCTATTTCAACAGGAATTTCTGTAAGCGCATCGTCATTAATAAAGTTCCACCAAAAGCCGATGTTATTAATTACAACTCTATTTGGGCGAGGGTTTTCAAGTGCAAGTTGTTTAATTAACTCAAACACCCTATCAAAATCTCTTTCAATTAAAATTCTTGGTGTTGAAAGGTTGAGTGCAATCCCATGTTTTTTGCAGAATTTTTTAACTGTTTTTATGATTTCATAAAAACTTTTTGAATATAAGTCAACTGTGCTCGCAACTTCGCCATATTCAATTGATGTTATTGGGCAAAAACCAAGTTTTTTGATGAGTTTATCAATTTCTTTAAGTTGAACAAGACTTGCGAGTCTTAAATTTAATTTTGGTAATTTAATTTTTGAAAAATCTACATTTTCTGGAAGTTTATTTTCTTCAATTTTCCAATCATATTTTTGAATATTATTTGCGAATTTGAAATCTTCGCCTTCGGCAGAATAAACTTCCCCAGAGAAATGGTTTGTTTTATAGAAACATTTTCTGATGTGCTTAAAAGGAAGTTTTTGTTCTTTAAACAGTTTTGGTTTAACTAAAATTTTCTCAACCAGTTTTATCCCTTCTAAAATATCTTCAGGGGTTTCAAAACGCCCTTTGATTACAACACTTTGTATTGCTTTTGAATTTACAAGGTCATCTGCAAACCAAGGAAGATTATCTGAATCAACAGAAAGTGGCAACTTTGAATATTTTTTGATTTTTTCAATGTTTTTAAGATAAATTTCTTCTGTTACAATAAGTCGTGTAATTTTGTGGAACATCTCCATAAAATCAATACCGGCAAGATTGTGGATATCAAAATAGCTATCAATTACAACGTCGAATGGCAAATCCATTGATTTTATAATTTCTAAAACGCTGTATGAATTTACAAAAATACCATCTATATCTGTTTTTGTAAGGTATGTTATAAACTTTTTAACATTTACTAAATCCTCTTCAAGCAGTGAATGTTTGAAATTTATATATAATTTGGCAGAATTTTCATGTGCAACCTTAATATATTCTTTGATTAAATCAAAGTTATCAGCAAGCCTATGATAATATACAAAAAATTCTCTGCACTTCACTTTTTTCGTGAAGTCTTTAATATTATCTGGCGTCTTAATTGGCGCAATAACTGTAATTTCTTTCATTTAACCTCAATCAAAAAGATTATTAAGTCTATCTTGAATTTCTTGTGGGTCAATTTCATCTGTGATGCTATTAATATTTAAAGCATCTTGGTAATATTTAGCAGCTTCGATTTTTTCACCCTTAATTGATAATGTTCTTGCAAGGTTGTAGTATGCAAGGGCATAATTTGGGTTAAGCTCAATTGCTTTTTCAAAACAATCTTTTGCTTTATCAATGTGTGCTAAATCGTCTAAATATATAACACCTAAGTTATTGTATGTAATTTCATATTCAGGGTCATATTTAATTGAAAGCTCATATTCTTTGATTGCTTCCGTGATATTTTCCATGCCCCAATATAGATATCCTAAATTGCAGTGAATTTTAGCATTTTCAGGTTCAAGCTCGAGTGCTCTTCTATATACAACCAGGGAATTATCAAAATCTTCTAAGTCATAAAATGCACTTCCAAGGCACATATAAACATCAATGTCTTTTGGTCTTAAAATTGATGCAACTTGGAAGGATGAAACTGCGGCTTCAACATTTTTTGTGATTGTTTGTTGAGTGTAGCCGAGTGTTTGTGCAACATCGCATGCTTGTGGATGGTTATTTAAAACAAGCGCTGTCTGGTAGTGCGAAATTGCAGATTCTGCGTCTTGTTTCATGAAATATAAATTTGCAACCTGAGTATGTAAAACCGCATTATTTGGGTGCATTGCAATAAATTTTAGATAAGTATTAATTGCACTGTCGTAATCTTGCATTTCTTCGTATGCTTGGGCAAGCCCCGCATAAGCGCTTGTGCAAAGTGGGTCAATAAGCTTCGCCATGCCGTATTCAATAATTGCTTCTTCTTGTTGGCCTATGCTTCTATACACGCTTCCCATTAAGCAATAAAGCGCCGTGAACCCAGGCATTTTTTCGATTGCTTGTTTATATATTTCAATTGCTTTGTCTATTTCTTTCATTTGGAAATAAACGCCAGCCTTGAAAAGCTCTGGAAATACTGAAATATATGAAATTTTTTTGCGCACATCTTTTCTTGCCTCAGGGTCGAAAGGCAAAGTTAAATAGGACAAAATCGCCTCTGCAATGCTTTGAAACTTTGTTTTTCTATCTGAAAAATAAAGTACTCTAAGTAGCCTGTGGCGCAACCAGTGTATTCTTGAAGTGTTAAACACGGCGTGCTTGAGTGCTTTTTCTGTTTCTATAAGAGCGTCTGCGTAGCGATCTTTTTTCTTGTAGCAATTTGCAAGCATGTAATAACATTGGGCTTTATTTGCGCCATTTGTTATTGCCAAATTAAAATAATTCATTGCTTTATCAAGTTCGCCTTTATAATATAAAGCAAAACCGATTTTGTAATATATTTCGCCGTTATCACCAAGAGATTCTGAAGCTATTTGATATTGCGTTATGGCTTCATCAACATATTGTTTAACTTGTTTAATATCTAAGTGCCAATCCATATACAAGTCGCCCAAACGTATTCTCATACGAGCATTATCAGGATTGCTAAGCACAAATTTTTCGCATTCTTCAATTGCTTTTTGAACATTTGATTTTCTTATTAGCTTGTTTATTTCTTTTTCAGCTTTTTTTTCTGCTATGTCTTGCATTTAGCTAACACTTCCTATACAAAATTTGCTTATTCTGTTTAATATCATATCATTATTTTCAAAAAATTGCGCAACATAAATCCCATTATCATCTGTTTTTCTGATATTTCCGTTGATTTTCATTCCTTCAAGTTCGCAATTTATAAATTCTAAAATTATATTCTCGCCAATTGAAATTCCTTTTGATTGATTTGCTTTAAACTTAATTCCACCGACACTTAGATTTATGGTTTGCCCTTCTGTTGCAAAATTTTCACCTTCAATTCGTATAGCAAAATCGCAAGCAACACGTACAAATTCTCTTTTTTGGTTTTCTGGAATTGTTGGTGCGTTTTCAATTGCAATATATTTTTCGGTCTTTTCAATTAGCATGGAAAGCATTTTCTTAATTCCAGAGCGAGTATGAACAAGAGTTTTGAGTTCATCTCCAATTTTTAGCGCCCTATATTTTGGCACATCTTCTTTTAAAATATGGACGATAATTCTATCGTATTCAACTTCTCCAATAACACCTTCAAGTTCGCCCCAAGGTGTTAAAAAAACAACAACTTGCCCTTTTCTCGCTTCTATCATTCCTATATTTTAAGGTATTCTTATCTATATTGCAAACAAATATATTTTATTCTTTTTTCTCTGAATGTAACAAAATGTTAAAATTTTAACCAGACTCCTAAAGTTTTAAATTTAATCTTCCGATATACAACATGTACAAGTCAAATGTACGGGAAAAATAAAATACAAGGAGACAACTGAAGAATTGTAAAGATTTGTAACAATATATACAAGTTATGATTTCAGTATATACTTTTTGTTTTTATATAGGTACAGAGAACTTAGAATAAAGGAAATAAATTATGGGATTTTCAGCAGATCAATCAATGGTATTATTAAGCAAAGCAAACATGGATTCGCTTGAAGGCAGAAGAGCGGACATCAACAACGAAAAAATGGCTCTTATGCGTGAGCAAGAAACATTAGCGCTTTCTTACAATGAAGCAATGTCTAACACTTGCTTTGTTTCAAAAAATCAACAAACAGGTGAGTATGAAGCAGTTGAATTTACAGTTAACAATGCTGGTGAAATTACTAAAATTGATGGCGACCAAGGCTATTTGGGTGATGTCACAATAAAACATAGATTGACCGCCGAACAAGCAAAAGCCATGAACAATAATAATGGTGCACAAGTCGCTGCTACATATATTAAAAATGGTTGTATGGATATATACAACAGCAAAGGTGAACAAATATCAATGGCAGAAATGGAAGGCATCTCTGAATCTTATTACACAGCAGATGACGCCGCAGCAAAATCTGAGTATGATGCAGCAATGGCAAAAATTCGTTCAAAAGAAACAAAATTAGATATGGACCTTGAACAAGTTGAAACTCAATATCAAGCAATGAAAACTCAATACGAATCAGCTAGACAACTTGTTAACCAAAGAGCTCAAGGCGACTTCAAATTCTTCCAAGGCTAATAAAGGAACGACAAATAAAATTAAACCCTCTTCAATTGGAGAGGGTTTTTTAATGCTTCAAAATAAAGTTGGTATTTAAAATTTTCTAACAAGTAAAATAAAACCCTCTTAAAGAGGGTTAAAGTGCTTAAAATAAAGGGAAAGGAGTGCAGAATGTTGATTGAAAATTATTTTTTGCGCATTTAGTGTTTGGAATTATTTAAGGCAACTGCGCATTTAAAAGTTATCTCGCAACGCCTGATATTAAACCTAAAAGAAGATTGGCGTTCATTGATTGCGTTTGTTGAATAAGTGCTGTCACCATAGATGACATAATTTCGCTTTTTACAAGTTCAGACATTTCGTATGCAATATCTGCATCTACGATGCTACTTCTTGCTTCGACAATATTTGAATAATTTACTTCTTGGGTTTCTATAATGCTATCTAATGAAGTTGAAACATTTGCAGCGTGCATTGTTTTCATATTTAAATCGTCTGTTAATTGGTCAAAAGTTTCGATTGTTTCTTCAAGATTTGCATCTTCGCTTGTGAAATCTACTTCATAACTGTCAATGTCAAAATCATGCAGGTCTTCTGCTTCACATGATGTTTCTAGGCTAAGTTTTGAATATTCATCTGTTGTGTAGCCTACTTGGAAAGTGTAGCCTTCTTTTGTATAAACAGAAGTATCGCCATATTTTGTAGAGTTTTTAATACTCCTCATTTGGTCCATTATGCTTTTTGCTTTTGCTTCAAGTGCAACTTTTTCTTCATCTGTTGCAGAGCTTGCTTGAAGTGCCAATGATTTAATTTCTAGCGCCGCATCAGACATGCTTTGGAAACCACTTTCTGCAATTTTTGTTATGCTTTGAGCGGTAACTGCATTTTGGTTTGCAGCTTCGTATCCTCTGATTTGTTTTGTGAGCCCGCTTGCTATCATGTAGCCTGCAGGGTCATCGCTTGCAGAGTTAATTCTGTAGCCAGAAGATAACCTTTCCGCTGATTTGTTTGTCATATCAGTCGCTTTTTTCAAAGCATTAAGCAAACTCAAAGTTTGACTTTGATTAGAAATAGAAATCATACCGCACGATCCTTGTAGTTAGACAAGACGTATTACGGCATATTAGTATATATACTTTATAGCAAAGTGATATACTTTTTACAATTCTTTACAATTTTTGCCCAGAAAATCTATATTTTTGTAAACATTTGTTAACAAAAGGCAATTTCTGAAGAGAAAAAGTTTTTATTAATGTAAGGATAAGGGATATAAATTTAATAAGGGGAGTCGTTATGGCGGTTGGAGCAAGAGACGAGCTAGATATTGCTTTAGTTAAAAAATATGCATCAATGAAGGTGGATAATCCAATACAAGTTTCAATGATTGATGCTGGAAAAATGTATGAGGCTATGAATGATTATGCAAGCACTCAAAAAGCAATGTTGCTAATGAAAAATAAGCTTTATTCAACTTGTACAAAAGCAACGGCGATGGCAATTCAATATAATAAAACCAAGCCTCTAACACCTCGAGCGCAAATGTGTTAAAATGAATGAATGATTGAATTTATTTTAGCTTCAAAAAGTCCAAGAAGATGTGAAATTTTAAGGCAGTATGGTTTTACTTTTAAGACTGTTGAATCTAATGCCAAAGAAAAACATCTAGAAGGTGAATTATCAGAAAAGGAGATTAAAGAAAATATTAAATATAATTCAGCAATAAAAGCTTACAATGTGTGGTGTGATAATGAAAGTGAAGTAATTGTAAGTGCTGATACAACAGTAGTCAAAAATAATGTGTGTCTTAATAAGCCTCATAATGTTAATGAGGCTTTTTTATATTTAAAATCTCTATCTGGCACTTCGCATCAAGTTTATACCGCAATTACGATTAAAGCGAGAAACTACGAAAAGACAGAGATATTTGAAACAGATGTTTATTTTAGGGAATTGTCAGACGAAGAAATTTATTCTTATATTTCTGAATTTAATCCTTTAGATAAAGCTGGTGCTTATGGTATTCAAGATTTTATTTCTGAAGCAGAAGTTGCAGATCCTCCTTCGAAATCATTTGTTTCAAAAATTGGCGGAAGCTATTATAACGTGATGGGAATATGCCCCGTAGGGCTTGATAGAATGCTTGAAGATTACAAAGTTTGGGCAGTTGGAACTTTTAATCTGTAATATTTTAAGTCATCAAATAGTTTAGCTTCTTTTCCTATATAATGTGGATTTTGAATAGTTAATTTGTTGTATGTGTTTTTGTATCTGTTAGTACCTAGCATCATATAAATATCAAATGCCGCTCGTTGTCTTATACTGTCGTACGATACTGCGCATTTAATATCTTCAGGCCCTGCAAGCACGTAAAATCTGTTTTCTGTCACAAGTTCATTTCTGTGGTTATCCTTGAGTGGTGAAATTGTGCCTCTGTACCCAACTGCAAGATATCTATTTATTCTTATGTTTTCGTCAATATTAAACGAAAGGCGGCCATATCTGTAATTATCAAACCAGAATGGGCTTTCGCCATGAATTCCACCCACTAGCAAATTAATGCGCGAGCCCCAACGGTTAACCCTTGAATCGATGCTTGGACCAATTTTTGCAAAAGCATTCACATCCCCTGTGCCATATAATGTTGCAGAAACCTGCCCAATGGCACCAACATCAAGCCAAACATCTTGTTCTTTGTCGCCAAAACTGAAGAAGGTTTTATTTAGTTGCGCCTGATACCTGTAGCGCATCGTGCTAAACGCTTCTTTTTGTAAGTCGCTATCTTCATGATATTCCGCAGCAAGCCCAGCACTTATTCTTTGTTCAAAATTAGCTCTTAAGTCTTTAACTAACCATTTTCTGTGGTATGACACTTGTGCTAAATACCCAGGCCTGTTTGAACCATTTAGCCATTCTGGTATATAAGCGTGGCGCCCATAATCAGCACGCCAATATTTATTAAATTTATATTTTCCGCGTAGAACTAAATTCTTGCTATTGCTTGCCCAACCACCTTCAAGAAAATTTCTTTTCGATTGATGTCTTGCAATAAGGCCAACGCCTAAACCATCATCGCTATTTGTTACAAGGGCAGGCACAAGCTTAAGCGTTGAAGAGCCAGGAGTTTTAAAGACATATCCTAAGCCGAGGTATGTGCCGAATTTGCTTATTGAACCAAATTCTGCTGAGTTTGTTTCTGCATAACCTTGGCTTTTATCGGTGAAGACATCAAGGTTAGATGCTCTCATTACTCTGAAATTTTTGTAGAAAATCTCAGCATCTTTAAAAGTTACAACATCTCTATCGTTTTCACTTTTGATGATAATTTCTTTGCTGTGGATTTTGAATTTATCTGCACGAGTTTTTTTGAGTTCATCTGTTGCAAAGTGCGATTCTATAATTCTTCTGTCGTAAAAACTTCCAAAACCATGCGATGCAACAATTGTGTCGAGTTGTTCTGCTAGCTCAATTTCGCCATTTACCATTTCTATTTTGTTTGCATAGGCATAGCCCTCTTTTGCTTTTATTCTAAGGTTTCCGTATTTGGTTATAGGCTCATCAATTAAAATGTTGTCGTTCGCAAGATCTACAAGCAAATAATCGCCAACCATTGTTGCGCCATCTTTGTGTAATTTTACGTTGCCATAGAGTTTTATTGTGTTTAAATCTCTTGAATAAACAGCTCTGTCTGCAGTTATTTTTGATTTTTCAGGTTTGGTTGTAATTTTGACATTGCCTTTTGCTTCAACTTCGTTTGTTTCCTCGTTATAAAAGACCTTGTCTGAATCTAAAACAATTTCTGTTTTTTCTTGTTGTTTTGCAGTTTTTTCATCTGATTTATTTTGTTTTTTTTCAAGTAGATTTGGAAGAGCAATTTCTTCGGTTTCTTCGTAATCGTTATCTTCTGCAAGAAAAGAATTTAAATTTAAATTGCCTTTATTTTTTTGTGCAGCAACTTCTTCTTGTGTTTTTGTTTCAAAATATTCAGGTTCATTTGCAGAAGCTGTTGTTAATAAAAAATGAAATGCGATGACTATATATAAAATTCTGATAATATTTTTTATCATTCTGTTATTGTACCTTAAACATTACCTTTTTGATACAGAACTTATGTATGATTTACCCCGGTATGTAATTGAGTGGGTTTACTGTTGCCCCGTTTCTTCTTACTTCAAAATGCAAGTGCGGACCTGTTGAATAACCCGTTGTGCCAACTCTTCCTACGACTTGCCCTTTTTTCACAGCTTGTCCTTTGCTAACGGCGATACTTGACATATGAGCATACAATGTTGTTGTTGTTGCGCCGTTTATGCTTCCGTGGTTGATAATAACTACATTTCCGTAACCGCCGTACCAGCCCGTGAAAATAACTTTTCCATCATTTGCAGCTTTAATTGGTGTTCTCATAGGTGCGCCAATATCAACTCCTGAGTGGAATATTCTTTTCTTGAATATTGGGTGGGTTCTCCAGCCGTAATATGATGTAATCCCACCATAAACAGGTCTAATAAAGCTTCCTGTTGCAGTTGGAATTGCTTTTGTTGTGCTTCTGTTGATGAGTGCGCTTAGGTTTTTGCTTCTTGCTGCAAGTTCTCTTTCTGCTCTTTCCCAAGTTGCTCTATCTGTTTTGAGTTTTGTGATTAACCTTTCGTTTTTATCAATTTCTCTCTCGAGATTTTTTTGTTGAATTTTCATGTTTTTCTCGTTTTTCGAGAGCATAAGTTTTTGATTTGTAATTTTTTCTTTTAAAATGAGAATATGGCGAGTTTTTTTCTGCATTTTTGCAATTCTTAACCTGTCTTCTGCCATAACAAGATTTACAAAATAAATCCTATCCAAAAAGTTGCTTATATTTTTTGCGTTTAATAAAAATTCAATATAACTTTTTCTTTGAGTTTTGTATATTTGAACAATTCTTCTATCTGTTGCACACATTTGCACATGATAGTCTTTATAAGCTTCTTCAAGTTTGTCTTCAAGGGAATTTAAGTTATTTTGGGTTTCGGCTAGTCTTTGTTTTGTTGAATGAAGATTTTTTTGGTTTTTTTGAAGTCTTTGTTGATTTGAGTATAATTTATTTGTTTCAATTTTTTCCAACAGTTTGAGTTTATAGATTTTATCTTTAGCTGCTTGCCTTTGTTGATTTACTTGTTGTAGAGATTGTTCAGCAAAAGCTGGGGTGCAGATAAACACCACGGCGCAAAATAATAAAATTATAAAACCAAATTTTGTACGCATTTTAACCCATAAATAACATCATAGCTATGCCACCAACCATCCAAAATGCAACGGCGATAGTTACAAGCCATACGATTATTTTTCTATTTTGTCTGAAAAATTCCATTTTTCCCTCGCAATTCCATTATCATTTTAGCCCCAAAATGCTCATGAGGCAAATTTGTGAATATTGTTAACGTTTTGGGGTGCAAGCAGGGTCTTCCTTATCAATTAAACCATCATAATCATTATCAATTCCATCTGTGCAAGAGTTTATTGAATAAATGCTTTCGGCTTGAGGTGTAATTACAAGATATTTATCATCAATTGAATTGTAGAGCATATTAAAATGTTCTTTGTATATTTTTCCTATTTTTTCGCTTTCTATTATGATGATGTTTTCATCGTTCTTGTTATAGCCACTATAAGAGAGGTTTGCGCTTCCTGTAATTAAATATTTATTGTCAATCAAAATTGATTTTTCATGATTTTTGCCACCCCAGTTTTCAACTTTTAAATCAATTCGGCTATCTCTTAAAATTCTGTGTTTGCTTGCTTTCGAAGAGGCTCCAACGGCATCTAATATAATTTTTATCTTAACTCCTCTTTTTTCTGCCTCTAAAAGCTCTGTTGTTAAGCCTTTGTGTGTTAGATAAAAAGCGCTTACTAAAATTTCTTTTTTCGCATTTTTTATAATAGGGCGAATATGGGTGTTAAAAACATCACCTTTTGGTGTGAAATATATGCTCAAGATATCTTTATCGTTGATTTTTACTTTTGGCAGATTTCTTTTTGTTTTGCTATATTGAAAATTACCCTTTCGCATGTCAAAAAATTCATTTTCATATATTTTTGCAATTTCTTTGTTGCGCATAATTATAGCTACATTTGAATTGTAGCCACCACTTCCTGTGCTTGTTAAATTCATTGAGCCCGTGAACACACAATTTGAGTCGAAAATAAAAAACTTATTATGCATTAAGGTGTCACTTGTGTCTTTTATGACATCAAACGATTTCAAATATTTATTCTCTTCAGTTTGCTTACTGCTATAATCTGCAACCCCAAGAACTTTTACTCCTCTTGCTTTTGCTTGAAGTAAAGCATTGTATATTTCGTCTTGCGAGTTGAAATCATAGAGAGCAAAATAAATTGTGGATTTTGCTTTTTTAATTTCTTTTATAAGCGCAAGTGCGACAGTTGTTTTTGACTGTGCTGATGGTTTTTTAGTTATGGTTGGGTTAATTAAATATATTTCAATATCGTCTAATATATATTTAATTTCAGGTTTTTTGGGTTGCGTGATTTTTGGTTTGCTGATACTTGCATTTTTGTGTATTTTGTTAATATCTTCAAAAGCTAGATAGTAGTCATATTTTTCAGGATTATAGGAATATCCCCACCCTTCTCTCAAAAGAATTTTAGCGTAGTCTATGTTGTCTAGAAAAATTTGAACATAACCATAATCTTTATTTTCATTTGCTTTAGATAAAATATCGACTTTTACAAATTTATTCTCAAGAGCATTTTTAGAGAATTTTTTCGCACCTTTTCCAAGCTCAATTGCTTCCTCTTGTGTGATTGAATAAATTTTTGATATGAACGAAGTTTTGGCGCTTTTAACACTCGGAAAGACATTTACTAAATTCAGATGAAAAAGCTCATCTTGGTCTTTAACTTTGTTTTTGTTTATATCTATGTAAAATAAATCACCTTCAACAACTTCAAGAATTTCAAAAAGATTATCTTCTTTTTTGTTTTGAAAAATCCCAAAAGAAAGAAGTAGTGCAGAAATTAAGATAATTGAAAAATAGAAAATTTTTCTTCGAAGCGAGTCGTTTATAATTTCTTTAATTTTTTCTTTCATTTCAACCCTTGAAATACCTGCAAATATTCGCATATTTTTTTAGAAAATGCAAATCTGACACTTTTCTTAAAAATTTTGCTATATAATAAAACCAAGAGGATTTATGCAAGATTTAGAATTAATTAAAAACAGGATTTGTGCAATTAGCAAAGAGGATTATTATTCTTCTTCAGATTTGCATATTCATACAAATTATTCAGACGGCGAATGTGATTTTGCTATGATTTTAGATAAGGCAAAAAGTCTCAAATATAATAACATTGCAATTTCTGACCATAATACTGTTCGAGGTTATCTTGAAAATTCTTGGAAAGAATATCCTTTTTTAATTCCTGCAGTTGAATTTGATTGTTTAGACGGGTATCTTTTGGTGCATATTTTAGGTTATGGAATTGACCCAGAAAATAAAGAATTGCAGGCGGTTTGCGCTAAAGATAAAACTGGTGCAAACCACGTGATACCAAGGCTTCTTCGTGCTAAATCTCCAAAAAAGGTGATTGATGCAATTCATGCTTCAGGCGGAATTGCCGTCCTTGCGCACCCTTGTTGCATGTGGGTTTTGTCTCTTGAAAGATACATTAAAAAGCTCAAAAAAATGGGGCTTGATGGCATCGAAGTTTACTATCCTTATAAAAACTTAAGAGGAGTTGTTAAATTTCATAATCCAAAAAACATATCAGCACTTGCTGATAAATATAATCTAGTTAAAACTGGTGGTTCAGATTGCCACGGTATGATAGGAGAATAAAGTAATGAAAAATTGTATTTTTTGCAAAATTGCAAATGGTGAAATACCATCAACAAGGGTTTATGAAAATGATTTTTGTTTTGCAATTAATGATCTTCATCCGAAGGCTCCCCGCCACATTCTTTTAATTCCAAAAGTTCATGTTGAAAAATTTGCAGATTTGGACGATGAAAATCTTGCTGGCGAATTGTTTAAAGCAATACATACTATAACTAAGCAAGAAAATATTTCTCATTATCAACTTCATGTAAATAATGGTGCTCGTGCAGGACAAGAAGTTATGCACTTGCATATACATATTATGGGATATTAAACTTTTCGTTTATGATACAATTTTTTTATGAGAAAAGAATTATTTAATCCTGATTTTTCAAAAAGAGGTTATATTCAAGTTTACACTGGAAACGGAAAAGGTAAGACTACTGCTTCTTTAGGTCTTGCGCTTCGTGCGCTAGGACGCGGTTGGGATGTACTTATGGTTATGCTGACAAAAGGCGGGAATGACTATGGTGAGCTCAATTCATTCAAAAATTTAATCAAAGAAATTGATAATAAATTAACAATTGTGAACGCTGGTCTTGATAAAGTTCTTTTTAAAAAAAATATTACAGATGAAGATAAAACAGAAATTCAAAGAGGTTGGGAAATTGCAAAATGCGGCATTCAGTCTGGCGAATATTCGCTTGTGATTATTGACGAAGCAAATATTGCAATCGACCTTGATTTAATTGATGTAGATGATGTTGTCGATACTTTAAAGAATAAACCAGACAATGTTGAAGTTGTGCTAACAGGGCGCAGGGCTCATAAGAAAATTATCGAAATTGCTCATCTAGTTTCAGAGATTAAACCAATTAAACATTATTGGGATATTGGTCTTGAAGCTCGTGAAGGGGTTGAATTTTGAAAAAAGAATATATAGTTGAAATCTTAATCATAATTTTTGCCTCTCTTATGCTTGTGGGGCTTATTGCTTATGGGGTTAAAAAAACGGTTTATGATAAGAATTTATACACCCTATATTTTAGAGATGTAGATGGGATTATCCCAGGTTCTCCTGTTAAATTTATGGGTGTAACAGTGGGACATGTGAGCAAATTAACCCTAAAAGGGAATAAAATCAAAGCAATTATTTTTGTTTCAAAGCCCAATATAAAAATTCCTGACTGCGCCAACGCAAGGGTTGAATTTTCAGGCATTGTGGGGTCGAAATATATTGAGATTACTCCTCCTGATGGTTCTGGAAAATGTGGCGGAATTATCGCAAATGACCCGCTTAGAATTTCTGTTATAGTTGAAATTTTGGATATTTACAACAGGGCATTTGAAGGGCTTGAAAACGGCATTAAGAAATTTTCAAGCCATGATACTGAATTTCTTATGCAAGAAGTGCGCAAAAAAACGGGCGATTTCACTGAGTTTGATAAAACTTTAAATAAAATACCTGAAATTCAAAATAAAATGAATAAAACAACACGTGATATTGTTGAATTTGAGAAAAATGCTTCTAGAAAAGCTGATGAAATAAACGAAAAAATTAAATCAAAAAGCAAGGCTAAGAATTAAGCTTTTCAAGAATTTTTGTTGTTGATACGCCTTCAACAAGGTCAATAAAAGCAATTTTTCCGCCATATGATTGTATGCTTTTTGCTTCTGGTAAATTTTCTAAGTTGTAGTCTGCGCCTTTTGTGTAAACATCTGGTTTAATTTCTTCTAATAATTTCGCAGGGGAATTTTCATCAAAAAACATAACAAAATCAACGCAATTAAGTGCACTTAAAACCTCTGCCCTGTCTTGTTCTTTGTTTATTGGGCGAGATTCGCCCTTAATTGCTCGTACGGATTTATCTGAATTTAGGAGTACCATCAAGTAATCTGCACAAGTGGATGACATATTTAGATATCTTACATGACCAACATGTAAGATATCAAAACAGCCATTTGTCACCGCAAGGGTTTTGCCTTCTTTTTTAATTTTATCAAGAACCTCTTGCAGTTCGCTTTTGTTAATGAGTCTTCCCATTATTTTTTAGCTTCTTCTTTTTTTAGATTTTCTTTTTGAGCTTTCGCTTGTTCGCTTAAAGTTTTTTGCATTTGTGCGTTAATAACGCTTGGGTCATATTGTTTGTCGTTATATACAACTTTTGCATTTGCTTTTAAGCCTTCGAAAAGTTTTTGCATAATTTCAACTTTTTTTGCTTGAATTAAATATGCTTCAATTTCATCTTTTACTTTTTCAAATGGTTGAATACCAGCACGAGCTCTGTCTGTTACGATAATAATGTGGTAGCCATAGCTTGTTTTAACAACCGCACTTACGGTGTTTATTTTTAAAGCAAATGCGGCTTCGGAAAATTCAGGAACCATATGTTCTTTTGCAAAGAAGCCCAAATCTCCGCCACGAACAGCGCTCATTGTGTCTGTTGAATATTGTTTAGCAAGTTTTGCGAAATCTGCTTGGTTTTGAACTGCTTTTGCGCGAACATCTTCAGCTAATTTCTTTTGCGCATCCATTTTTTCTTTAACTTTAGCTTCAATTGCTGCTGCGTCTAGTTTTCCGAATTTGTCTTGATTGATTATATCTTGTCTGATTTTATCTGTGTTTGCTTCAATTAAGATGTGACTCGCACGAACTCTGTCTGGATAATTAAATTGTTTTTTATTTGCGTTGTAATATTTTTTACAATCTTCAGTTGTGATGTTGATTTTTTCAACAGATTCAACAAGTTTGCCAATTTTAATTTCTTCCATCATGTCGCTTTCAAATTGTTTTCTTGAAACGCCATTTTCTTTCAAGAATTGAGCAAGTTTATCTTTGCCACCAATTTTCTCTGTTAATTCTGCTTCGTATTTTTTCACATCTTCATCAGTTGCTTTAATTTCTCTTTTGTCCATTTCTTGGGCAATAATTTCTTTAATAACCAATTCGTTTGAAATTTTGTCTTTCATAATGAGAGAAAAAACTGAGTTCGGGTCTTTTAATTGATCAGCCATAAAAGCAAATTGAGGTTGTGTCATTATTTGTTTTTCAATTTTTTTATAGTCTGATTTGTAAATTGGTTTATCGTTTACTGTAATAATTCCTTCGCCACCTGAGCAACCAACAAGCGCTACAGATGTTGCGAGTGCAACTAGAGCAACTTTTAAAGATTTCATATTAACTCCTTTATTGTTCGTCATTAACTATTATCCTTGAAATATCATACATTAAATTAGACAAAATGTTAAATATTTTATCAAAATCAAAATAACGTTTGTTTACAATCAAAATGCCCTTTGTGCCGTCTGTGAGCTTGGGTGGAGTTTTGTATGTAATGAGCGAAAAAATCTCTGGTTTTAATTTTCTTCTGAGCAAATTCCACTCACCAAGAGAATAAGGCGTGTAAATCCTTATGTTTTCTTGTGTTTCTTGTATTCTTGAAAAGCTCAAGTTTGTTGCAAGAAGCCTTAGCTTGATTAGTTTAATTAAGTTGCAAACACTCGCTGGTAATTTTGAAAATCTATCACGCAAGCTTACTTCGGCATCTTCCAATTCGCTTAAAGATTTAACATCGCTCAATTTTTTATATTCAAGCATTTTTTGGTCGTATGAACCAACCCAATTATCTGGAATATAGGCATCTGCGTTTATATCTATAATTGCTGGTTCTTGCGCTTTCTTGTAAGTTTTTCCCTCTTTGTGTGCTTTAATTTCTGACACTGCTTCTTCAAGTAATTCACAATATGTATCAAACCCAACTGTTGCCATATGCCCATGTTGCTTTGAACCTAATATATTTCCAACTCCTCTTATTTCTATATCTCGAAGAGCAATTTGATAGCCTGAGCCAAGTGAGGTAAAGTCTTTAATTGCATTCAATCTTTTTTGAGCATCTTCATTTAGAACTTTATTATTTTTCACAAAACAATAGCAAAATGCTTGTCTCTCGCTTCTTCCAACACGACCTCTAAGTTGGTAAAGCTGTGCAAGTCCAAGTCTATCTGCATCGTCAATTATGATTGTGTTTACATTTGGTAGGTCTAGCCCTGATTCAATTATCGTTGTGCACAAAAGCAAGTCGAAATTTTTGAGTGCAAAATCGTTAAAAATTTCTTCTAGTTGCCCCTCTGGCATTTGCCCGTGGGCTACTGCAATTTTTAAGTTTGGCATAAGTTCTTCGAGATGTTTTTTGACTGTGTAAATTGAGTCAATTCTATTGTGTAGGTAAAAAACTTGCCCACCTCTTGAAATTTCGAAATCTACTGCGTTTTTAATATATTTAGCATCTTCAAAACCAACATAAGTTCTAATTGGAAGCCTGTTTTTAGGCGGAGTGTTGATGATAGACATATTTTTTATGCCAGAGAGAGCCATATTTAAAGTTCTTGGAATTGGCGTTGCGCTAAGCGATAAAACATCTATATTTTCTTTATATTCTTTGATTTTTTCTTTATGTCTTACACCGAATTTGTGTTCTTCATCTATTACTAAAAGGCCAAGTTTTTTGGGTTTAATATCTTTTTGTAAAATTCTGTGCGTGCCAATAACTACATCAACTTTGCCTTCTTCTAAATCGCGCACAATTTGCGCTTGTTCCTTTTTGGATTTGAAGCGGGATAATTCTTCCACTCGAACTGAAAATGGTGCAAATCTTTCTTGGAGAGTGAGTGCGTGTTGATGCGTTAGAATGGTTGTTGGCGAGAGCATAAGTGCTTGATGTCCTGACATAACGCATTTAAATATCGCTCGAAGTGCAACTTCTGTTTTGCCATATCCAACATCTGCGCAAATGAGCCTATCCATAGGATAATCAAGTTCCATATCTGCTTTCACATCTTCAATTGCTTTCATTTGGTCTGGTGTTTCAACCCATTCAAAAGCATCTTCAAGTTCAACTTGCCAAGGTGAGTCTGCGTCAAAGGCTATCCCTTTAGACATTTTTCTTTTTGCATAAAGGTCTATTAAATCTTGCGCTACAATTTCAACATTTTGTTTAACTTTGGATTTAATTTTGTTCCAAGCAGAGCCACCCATTTTGGATAATGCTGGCCTTAGCGAGCCTTCTCCACGGTATCTATGAAGCAAATTAATTTGCTCTGCTGGCATATAAAGTTTATCTGTTCCTTGAAAAAGAATTGTTAAATAATCTTTTAAATATCCTTCTGTTTCAATTTTAGAGATTCCTGCAAAAAGCCCGATGCCATGAACTGCATGAACTACATAGTCTCCTTCTTTTATGTCATTTACTGATTCTATAAAATCAATTGACTGTTTGTTTTTTGAATATTTTGCAAAAAAAGTTTGCTTTTTGCGTCTGTTGAATATTTCTTTATCTGTTAAATATATTTTCTTTTTGCCATTTAACTCAAACTCTCCGCCTTGCGAGATAAGACCTGCAAAAGAAACTGAATTAATTGGGATTTCAAATTCTTTTAAAATTTCTATAAGTCTTTGTTTATATAGGGTTGAGAGTGTGATTTCTGCGTTTGTTTTATTTTCTCTAACAAAATTTGCAAATAACTCCATTGAAGAATTGAAATCTGGCGGAAGAGAACTCTCAAAATCAATTGTTTCAAGGTTTGTAATAAAAGAATCAAAGCTGAATCTTGTAAAGTGTGAAATTTTTTCAAAAATTTCATCTGCTTGATTATGATTTTTAGTTTTAAGTGGAAATTTTAGTGGTGAATTTTTGCTTTCTTCAAATTCTGTGTTTAAAATTTCTGAACATCTTTTGATATCTTCAGAGATTATTGTGTAGTCGTCAAAAATTAAAAGATAATCTTTAAAATTTTCTAGAATTGAGCCTGAGTTTTGTGTGAAATATTCGCTGTAGTACTCAATTCCATCAAAATAGCCTTGGTTTTCGATTTTTTCTATAATTTCAGACCAGTCATAATCTTTGTTTTTTGCAATTTCTTTTTTTAGATTGTTTTTAGAGTTTTCATCTAATATAAATTTATAAAGAGGAGTGATTTCGATGTTTTCAATGTGTTTGATGCTCTTTTGCGTGCTTGCGTCAAAAGTTCTAATGCTCTCAACAGTATCTGCAAAAAATTCAATTCTGAATGGATTAATTTCATGGGTATAAATATCTAAAATATCGCCTCTTAGCGAAAATTCGCCAATATCTGAAACTTTTGATGTTCCTCTATATCCAAGTTTAATTAACTTTTCTGCGATTTTTGTATAATCTAAATTTTGATTTTTTGAAATTTTAATTGAATTTTGAGTGTAAAAATCTTTGCTTGGAAATTTCTCAAATAAAACTTTATGATTTGCAATTACAAGGTTTGAATTTGAAAGATATGATTTAATTTGTGTTGATAAAATATATGGGTTATGGGGCACATCTTCGTAGAACTTTGCCTCTTGGGCTGGTAAAAATTCTGATTGAATTTCAAATAATGTTTCCAAATCTTTTTTATATGAAAGTGCCTTTTGTTCGTTTTCAACCACAAAAAGCACTTTTCTGTTCTCTAAAAACTCTTTGATTAATTCTAGTTTCAAAGGGTAATTAACACCTGTGAGCACAAGGTGTTCTTTAAGATTTTTCTTTATTATAAATTCAATTCTTTTATTCAACTTGCTCAATTAATCTTTCGCAGTCTTTATCGCCTCTGCCGGATAAGTTCACTATAACAATATCATCTTTTTCTGTTTTTGGCATTAGCTCTTCAAGGTATGCTAGTGCGTGCGCTGATTCAATTGCAGGAACTATGCCTTCTGTGTGGGATAGCCTTTTAAAGGCAGCAACTGCTTCTTTATCTGTTATAGGGTGAAACTCAGCTCTTCCTGTGTCTTTTAAGTAGCAAAGTTCAGGGCCCGAGCCAGGGTAATCTATTCCTGCCGAAATGCTATATGATTCGCAAACTTCGCCATTTTTATCAACAAGTGCGTATTGGCGCATTCCGTGCAGTATTACTTTTTTGTCCATTGTAAGGCTTGCACCGTGAAACTCTGTATCAACGCCTTTTCCGCCAGCCTCTAACCCAATAAGTTTTACATTTTTATCATCTATAAAATTATAGAAAATTCCTGACGAATTGCTCCCGCCACCAACACAAGCTAGAACATAATTTGGCAATTTTCCCTCTAGTGCCATAATTTGTTCTTTTGCTTCTTGACCTATAATTGCTTGGAATGAGCGCACTATAAGTGGATATGGATGAGGGCCAACTGTTGAGCCTAATACATAAAAAGCTTCATCTGAATTTTTTACCCAATAGTCAATCGCAGCATCAACCGCTTCTTTCAGGGTTTTTGTCCCAAATTCAACAGAGTGAACATCGGCGCCTAGTAAGCGCATTCTATCGACATTCAATTTTTGTCTTTCAATGTCTTCTGCACCCATAAAAACTGTGCATTTCATACCAAGATAAGCCGCAACTGTTGCTGTTGCAACGCCGTGGGAACCAGCACCAGTTTCAGCTATTAAGTGTTTTTTGCCTGTTCTTTGAGCAAGGAGTGCTTGCCCTATAACGTTATTTATTTTATGTGAACCTGTGTAATTTAAGTCCTCTCGCTTAAGGTAAATTTTACCTTTGCCATAGTGCTCGGTAAGTTTTTTTGCAAAATATAGTGGGCTTGGTCTATTAGATACTTCTTGCAAAGTTTTATAAACTTCATTCAGAAAGTTTTCATCATTAAATGCTTCATTGAAGTCTTTTTCTAATTGGTTTAAAACATTATCCATTTCAGGCGGTGTAAATCTTCCGCCAAATTCGCCAAAAAAGCCGTCAGATGTTGGCAAGTTGTATTTTTCGTTTCGTTTATATTTATGCATAATTCTTCTCCTTTTTTAGATAGTCATAACAAAAATTTTAATATTATTTGTCACGCCATCGAAGAAGGGAAGCACCAACAACTCCTGAGTAATCACCAAGCTCTGCTTTTTTGAATGTTGTTGAATGTGCGCACACTGGGAGAGATTTAGCTCTTGCTGATTTTATTGTTTGAATGTAAAACTCATCTATTCCTTGAATTAAGCCTCCGCCCAATATAATAAGTTCTGGATTATAAAAATTCATAATGCTTGCAACACCAATTCCAAGATATTGAATTGCTTCGTTTACATAAGAAGTAACAACTTCGTCGTGTGCGTCAAGCGCTTGTTTTATGTGTTTTGTGCTGATTGATTTTAGTTTTGAAAGGTCTGTAATTATTGATTTTCTACCTTTTTTAATTGCGCCTAAAATCCTTGTTTCAATTGCGCTTCGTGATGCATAAGCCTCTAAACAACCATTCCCGCCGCAACCACAAACTCTTCCATTTGAATCAACTATAATGTGACCAATTTCGCCAGCTGAACCCGTGTAGCCTCTTCTTATCTTTCCGTCTTGGACGATAGTTGAGCCAACCCCTGTTCCTATAAAAATGCAACAAAGGTCACTATAACCTTTCCCTGCCCCAAATGTCATTTCGCCTATTGTTGCAACTTCCACGTCATTTCCAATATATGTTGGAATGGCGAATTTTTCTTCAACTATTTTTTTAACTTCAAGGTTTTGGCAATTAATATTGGGACTATTTAAAAGAATTCCATTTTTTCTATCAACTTGCCCTGCAAGCCCAATTCCTATTGATTTAATTTCTTCTTTTTTGATTTCCGTTGTGGCAAGTAATTCTTCAATTGTATCTAGTAAAATTTTAGCGATTTTTTCTTCGCCCTTTTCTTTTTTTGTTTTATTTTTTACTTCTGTTATAATCTCGCCAGTTTTTTCATTAACAATGGCGGCTAAAATCTTTGTGCCACCTAAATCTATGCCTATTGAATATTCCGTTGTCATACTTCTTTTTGTTCCTTTTGGATTATTTTTTGTTTTTCATTCCGATATTTTTTAATTTTTTCTCAATTACTTTCCACCAGCTATCTTTTCTTTTGAATAGATAATGGTAATTAGAAAAATCGCCAGATTGCACTTGTGCAAAGTGCTTATCAAGCAAGTTTTCAAAGTTTTTCGAGAGTTTATCGGTTAATTCTTTTCTGTCAAAATCATCACTTTCAATAACGATTGGTTCGCCAAATTCCGCAAGAAATTCAGGTCTGTCTTCTCTTAAAAACACACCCATTGTTGAAATTGGTTGCAAATTAATTCCGCCTGCGTTTTTTACTGCGTGTTTTATAAGGTATGCTAGTCCTGTTTGAAATTCAATTGGCCTATAAAATGGTGGCCTGATTATCCCTTGTGGAAACATACAATATACAATGTCTTTATCGTCTAAAAATGTTGTTGCATATTGAAGAGATTTCATTGCAGTTTGGGCAGACTTTTTGTTTACTGGAAAGCAACCAATGTATTGAAAAAGTGGAAATCTGTTCATTTCTTCAATCATCAAACGGAATTTGCCTTTTAAAACTTTTCTTGTGATGTAATATGTGAAAATTCCATCCCACCAATTTGTATGTGATGTGTAGCAGATTGTCGCATAGTTTGGATTTCTTTTTTTGAAATTTTCTTCATTTTTAATCATTACTGAATAAAAACGGTTTTCAAACATTCTGAAAAAAACATAATCAGCAATGAAGTGCCAAAAAGGGATGTTCTTTGCTGTTCTATGTTTTTCTTCTCTGTTCCTGAGAGCAGTCGGAGGAATGTCTGAATATAAATTTTTTACTTTTGGTCTTTCTTTTAGCATGCTTATTTGTTAATAATTTTAATTATCTCAGCTGAAATGTCTTCCCCGCCATAAATTAAGGCTGATTTAGAGAAAACGAGATTATAACCTTTTGTGTCTGCGTAACTTTTAATAGATTCATATATTTTCTTATCTATTGCATTTGATTTTTTTGCGACATGTTCTTGTAATTTATTTTGCTTGTTTTTGTAAGTTTGTATATGTTTTTTTTGAAGTGCAGTTTGTTTAGTTTTATCTTTTTCTTTTAAAACTTCGGTTTTTGCTTTTTGCATATAAGCATTAAGCGCTTGGCGCTCTTTATTTTCATATGCTCTAAGTGCCATTACCTCGTTTGAACCTCTGGCGATTGCTACAACATCAATTGTTGCAATTTTAATTGGTATAGCGCCAGCATTCACAACAGCGCATGCTCCAAGCATAAAAGACACAATAAAACCAAATAAAATCAAAATATTTTTCTTCATAATCAACCTCGTTAAATATCAACCTTATGATACATAATTTTGCTAAAATTTGCAAGGTTTTTGAACTATTTTAAAGTATAAAAAACCGCTTGTTAATTTCAACAAGCGGTTTAGTTTATTTGATTAATCTTAATTATTTAAGAGCTTCAACTGCTTCTTCCATACGAACTTTGATACGTCCGTCAACTGCGATACCTTCGCCTGTTTTTTCGCTGATAAGAAGTGGGTTGATGTCGAGTTCGTCAATGAAGTTAAAGTCAGAAACAAGTTGAGATAATCTTAATAATGTTTCTTGGATTTGATCCATTTGAGCAGGAGTTGTGCCTCTTGCACCTTCAAGAAGTTTGTATGCTTTAACTGATTTAATCATTTCAGCTGCATCAACGTCTGTAAGTGGAGCAATTCTGAAAGTTACATCTTTCATAACTTCGATAAATACACCACCCAAACCAAACATCATCATTGGGCCATATTGTGGGTCTGTTGCGATACCGCAAACCATTTCGCGGTTGCCTTTAACCATTTCTTGAATGATAACGCCTTCAAGACCGTCAATTAAACCTTTTTCTGTTAATTTTGCAATTAAATCTTGATATTCAGTTCTTAATTGTTCTTCTGATTGGATGTTAACTCTAACGCCGCCTACATCTGTTTTGTGAGATGTTGTTTTTGAAGTCATTTTCATAACAACTGGGTAGCCAATTGAATTACCAACAGAGATAACTTCTTCTTCAGTTGTTGCAAAACCAGATTTGCAAACTCTGATGCCATATGCTTCAAGTACATCAATTGACTCACGAGTTGTGAGTTGCGCTCTGCCTTCTGAGATTGATTGTTTGATAATTTCGGCTGCGCGAACTTTATCAACATCATAAGTTTTGATTTCACCAACTGGGCGTTCTTGCCAAATTCTTTGTTGGTTAAGTCTATTAAAGCCTTCAGCAGCTTCTTCAGCATACATAAAGAATGGCATGTTAACTTCCATTTCAGAGATTTTTGTGAAGAAATCTGATGTTGTCATAAATACGCCAACAACTGGTTTTTGTGGGTATTCTTTTTTGATTTCCATAATAGCTTGAGCAACGTCGATATCTTTTAAGCCCATAAATGGTAGGTAAATTACCATAATCATATCAACGTTTTCATCAGCAATAACTGTTTGAAGTGTTTGTTTGTAGTGTTCAATTGGAGCTGATGCAATCATATCAACTGGGTTTTTAACTGAAGCCGCAGCTGGCAAGAAACTTCTTAATTTTTCTTTAGTTTCGTCTGTAATTGGAGCCATTTGCATACCGTATTCACAAATTGCGTCAGTTGCCATAATACCAGGGCCACCAGAGTTTGTGATAATTGCAACTCTATCGCCTTTTGGAATTGGGCAGTTAGCAAAAACTTTTGCAGTCGCAAATAAGTTTTTAAGTGAGTATTCTCTAATTACGCCAGATTGAGCAAGTAATGCGTTTGCAGCTTTGTCAGCACCTGCAAGAGAACCTGTGTGAGATGAAGCCGCTGAAGCACCTGCTGCACTACGGCCAGCTTTAAGTGCCAAAATTGGTTTTTTCTTAGAAATTCTAGTTGCAAGTTTTCTAAAGTTAGATGGGTTTGCAATTGATTCCATGTAAAGCAAAATTTGTTTTACATCGTCTTCTTTTTCCCAATATTCCATAGCTGATTCTGCATTGAAATCTGCTTGGTTACCAATTGAAATGAATTGTGCAAAGCCAAGGTTTAAGTCTTTTAAAATATTTAAAATACCGCCACCAAGTGCTCCTGATTGAGAAACAAAACCAATGTTTCCGCGCTCAGGTAATGCTTCAGCAAAAGTTGCGTCCATTCTAACTTCTGGGTTTGTGTTTAAAACGCCCAAGCAGTTTGGACCAATTAATCTCATGCCATATTCTTTAACTTTTTTAGCTAATTCTTTTTCAGCTTCTGCACCTTCTTTTCCTGCTTCTTTAAAGCCCGCTGAAATAACACAAAGGCCTTTGATGCCTTTTGTGTGGCATTCATCAATTGCGCCAAGCACGAATTTTTGAGGAATAATAATAACTGCAAAATCAACTTCGCCTGGAATTTCAGCTACTGAAGTGTATGCTTGGAAGCCTTCAATAACGCCACCTTTTGGGTTAACAGGGTATATATCACCTTGAAATTTGTAATCTCTTAATCTTTGCATGATTTCAGAACCAATTGTTTTTGGTTTTGTTGAAGCTCCGATAACCGCAATAGATTTTGGTTTCATAATTTTGTCAATTACGGATAAATCTGTTTTTTCGAGTAGTTCGTTCATTTTTTACCTCATTTAATCTACACACATCTTTTAAAATTATCTCACCAATATGAAATTAAAGCAAAACTTTTTTCACGATAAATCAAATAAATCGTGAATTATTTAAAACCTTAAAAGGTGATATATTAATATCCTTCTTTAATCCAAGCTCGGTTTCTAAATTCTGCACCAAGTGAGTTTGTGATTTCTTCGCATTTTTGAATGTCGATATATGGCGCATTATCAAAGCCAGTTACAATCGTTGCAATTGTTTTAAAGCCAAGTTCTGCCGACTGTTTAATTGATGCAAGAACTGCATCATACGAGTTTTCAATTTTTGGTTTTGAAACAATGTCGTAAGTTGCACTATCATGCGCATTTAAACTTATTGATATAACGTCAACAAGCCCTACAAGCTCAGGCAGAATGTCTCTTTTGAGCGCTTTGCTTGCTGTTCCATTTGTGTTTATTCTAATTTTTAAGTGCGGATATTTTTCTTTTATAAATTTTGAAACTTCAATTAAAACATCTGGACAAAGCAAAGGTTCGCCATATCCACAAAATGTAATTTCGCTTGCTTGCGCTAATTTCTTATCCGCTTCAGCATCAAATTGGGCAATAACATTTTCTGCTTTTGTTATGCCTTGAAGCCATAAATTTGACCCCACGACATCGTCTTTAATATCTCGAACGCAAAAAACACACGAGTTTGTGCAGTTGTTTGTGAGGTTTATATAAGGTTTTCCTTCTAAAAAATAAAGATAGTTATTCATAAATTAGATTATAAAATCTAAAATATTTAAATCAAGAAGGGCTAATTAAAATAATAATAATAATAATTACATTTGAGCTGCATATTTTGCAGTGTCAAGATTTTCTAAAAGCGCAAGCGCTCCTTCTGCTCCAAGGACTTCAGCTGCCTCTTCATAATTTTCATTGTATGCTTCAACTGCTGATGGATTATTTTGGAAAGTTCTGATTGCTTCATTAACACTATCTAACCAATCAGGTTTTGCTGGTTTGTTCACAAGTGCTTTGCCATAAACACAAGATGGAGCTTCGGCTAAATTTGTTTCAATTACTTCTTGTTCAGCTTTTTTTTCAGGCGCTTCTTGTGGTGCAACATTTGGATTTTGTCGCTTGTCGCCGTTATTGTATACGTAGCCGATACCATTAATATTATTCATCAAGTTTCTCCATTATTTTTTCTCGTGTTCGATGTGAAAAATTAACATCACCGAACGTATAAAACATGAAACAAAAATAATTTGCTAGTGCGTATTTAAATTTTATATACTTTTTTAATAACAAAAAACCAAAACCCAGCAAAAATAGGCTATTTGATGTACAAAATTCATTTTTACAAAACTTAACATAAGCAGAAAAAATTTATTTTAGAGGTTTTGTTTTAGTAATTCATGATAAAAATTCCGCAAATTAATCAATATAATTATTCTGTAAGTCAAAATAAATATAATTTTGGCAAAGTTCAATATGCAAAAAATACAATTGCAGATATAAGCGCATCTAATGTTAATTTAGCCCCAGCCCCTCTTAGGGCTTATTCTCTTGCTTTTTTGGGCAGGCCAAAAGATGTTGTCACTCCCGAGACTTTATTTAGAAAAATTCAAAATCAGAGTCAAAATATAAGTAGAGGGCATGTTGAACTAATGTTTAATATCATTAGCAAAACCCTTGAAGATAGAGGTATTAAAGCTTATGAGGAAGATATTTTGCTTGCAATGTGGACGCTTACTCAATTTGCAAACATGGATGGTATGAAAAAATTAAACGAGCAAATTTCAAAGCGAACTAATGCTAGCTATAAGCTTTACAGTCAAGGTTCTCCAGTTTCCCTCGCAAATGTTTTGTATTATCTTTCAAAAAGCAAGGGAATATTTCCGTATGATGAAAATAAGCAAGGGACAATTTTTGCACTTGATTCTTTGGGCTTGAATGTTTTGGAAAACAAGGCTAAAGAAGGTTCCTTGGAGGATATTAACTATTCTCATATGGAATTTATTTATCCTATTGGTTGGAATGAGGGAATCAATCTCTTTAATCAAGATAAAAATTATAGAGACTTCGAATTACGAAGCGCAGATGTTATTCAAAAAGCATATGAAAAAGGTACTTATTTCCCTAATGCCCTAAATGAAGTTTTGATTGAAGATGTTCAGGCAAGAGCTAAAAAACTTGGAATTTGTGATATTCATTTTTTATCAAATCCTCGAGATAGATTTTATGTTGAATTTGAAGATATTAAAAATAATCTGAATGCAAATATTCCGACTAAAGGCGAAATTGAGGCAATTTGCAGAGGAATTGGTGAATATTGTCATAAAAAATATGGCAAAGATGAAACTTATTGGACAAATCTTGCGGCAAAATATTTATATAATGGACTAAATTATTATTCGCCCAAAAAAATAACCGAAAAACTAAAGAAAATATACAAGGAAATTGAAAAAAATATTCCAGATGACAAAACAATGGATGATGTTTATTTTCTTCTCCCACAAACAGGTCGTAGTTTTAGTTATATTAACTATCAATTTGCACAAGTGAATAAAATCCCTCCAAGCAAATTTATTCATGCTGACACCGAAAGAGCAGAGGCTGATTATAAGGATAAAGTTTTTGTATATTTGGATGATATTTCAGCTTCTGGTCAAACTGTCTTAGAAGAGCTTGGTGGGCTCAATTATTGCGGTTTGGCCTATGTGGAAGATGAAATGAGGGATAAATTTTTTCTAACCTCTGGGCACACGAAAAATCAATATATTATTGCTACTTTATCCGCTACATCAAGCGCGCTTTCAAGAACAGAAGAAGAAATTGAAAAAAGAATTAGACTTGATGGTGACGGCTTAAGGGTTAAGGATGTTTTAATAAAGACTGATACGGTGCATGAAGATGAAGTTATATATTCCGATGAAGAAGATAGGGATTTAAGTAAAATACATGCACTCTTTACAGATATAAGTCATGGTTCGGGTGGTTTTTATGGGCTTGAAACAAGGATTATTTTCCCTTATATGACACCTGATAGTAACGCTCCAATTTTGAAGTTTTTATCCGAAAAGTTTCTTCCAAATACTGCAATTAAAACAAGGCTTGAACCGCCTGATAGAGAATTGCATATTAAACGTTTAATTAAGAAAAAGTTAAAAGACTAGTTTTTTAAAATAATGACATTTTGCATTCTTTAAAGATTTTATGTGATTAAATTTTTGGGTTCAGTTGCCTTGAATATTTGATGCTTGCAAGCCAATTGTTAAGGTTTTGGGTTTTTTGATTTTAGTTTTTTTAAAAAAATAGTATTGACATTTTTCTAAACTTTGTTATTATTTATATATAGATTGAGAATGATAATCATTATCAATCTATATCAAACAAAAATTTTAATCTAAAAAAATAAATGGTTAAAATTCTTGTCCAAAGTAATTTTTCAGCATATGAGGTCGAAAATGAAAAATGATGAAATAGTTATAAATGCACTTAAAGAAACAGCATGTCATGCTGATGTAAATGAGCTTGTTAAAAGTCAGTTTATTCAAGATTCTAAAATTAGCACGCCAACTTTATATCGCAAGCTAAACAAATTAACCCAAATGGGTAAAATTAGAAAAATAATTGGTCTTAACGATTCTGCGCACTATGATCATAACACATTTGACCACTACCATTTTATATGCTCAAAATGTGGAAAAATTTTAGATATTATGCCAGATAAAAAATATGATATTATAGAACATGCAAAAAATGATACAGGTTTTGTAATTGAAAATTGCGAAGTAACATTTAGTGGAATTTGTCCAGAATGTATGTCTAAAAATAAAAGTAGTAAGGAGGAAATATAAATGAATACTAAAATTCAAAATGCAATTGAAGAACAAATCAATGCTGAGCTTTATTCGGCTTATTTATATCTTGCAATGAAATCTTACTTTAAAGAAGTAAACCTTTTGGGCTTTGCAAATTGGTTTGATGTTCAAGTTCAAGAAGAATATGCTCACGCAATGGGTCTTTATGACTATGTTTATGAAAGAGGTGGCACAGTTGAGATGAAAGCAATTGACAAACCTGTTGTTGAAGGTAATTGCCCACTTTCAATATATGAACATGTGCTTCGCCATGAACAACTTGTAACAAGTAAAATAAATGCGCTTGCTGATGTTATCGAAGGCGAAGGCGATAGAGCTGGCGTATCATTCATTGATTGGTATGTTAAAGAACAAGTTGAAGAAGAAGCAACTGTTATCGGCATTATCAAAACATTAAAGCTCATAGGCGATGATAAAAAAGCGCTTTTGATGCTTGATAAAGATTTAGCAACAAGAACTTTTGTTGCACCAGTTATAGGATAATTTAAGGAATATAGGAGTAGAAAAAATGGCAAAATTTGTATGTACAGTATGCGGTTGGTCAACTGAAGCTGATGTTCAACCAGCGCAATGCCCATTATGCAAGGCAACAACATTTAATCAAGTAGTTGAAGGCGTAAAGACTTACGCATGTGAACATAAAGTTGGAGACGGAATCGTTGAAGACAAAGAAATTATGGAAGGTCTTAGAATGAACTTCAACGGCGAATGCATGGAAGTCGGTATGTATCTTGCAATGAGCAGAGTTGCAGAACGTGAAGGCTACCCAGAAATTGCAGAAGCTTATAAAAGATATGCATTTGAAGAAGCTGAGCACGCTGCAAAATTTGCAGAACTTTTAGGCGAAGTTGTTACAGATTCAACAAAGAAAAACTTAGAACTTCGTGCAGAAGCTGAACATGGCGCTTGCCAAGGCAAAATGGATATTGCAAAAAGAGCAAAAGAACTTGGTTATGATGCAATTCATGATACAGTTCATGAAATGGCAAAAGACGAAGCTCGCCATGGCAAAGGTTTCGACGGTCTTTTAAAAAGATATTTTTCATAGTTATTCACACTATTTTATGGGGAAAGGCTTAAATTTTTTAAGCCTTTTTTTATTTTTTAAAATGTGTTAATATTATCTCTGTTATAAGACTTGGAGATTGTAACAAATTTGTTACAATCCAAATATAAAAAAGCAATTTTTATTTTTTTCTTGTTTTAAAACAAGTGTGAAGTAAATAATTGTGAAAGGTGAAGTTATGAGCATCGCTCCAGTTACAGGTATTAAAGTTCCAGTTAGCTTTATGGGTAAAGCTGAAGGTATTGAAAATAAAAAACCAAAAGTTGACCCTTCAAAAGTTGTTGATGAGTTCAACAAAGAAGCAAACGAAACCGCTGATGCACTAAAAGATACAGGCGCCGCTGTTACAAATGTGACAGGTGCGGCAGCAGGTGTGGCAGCTCCGATTGTTGCAATTAAAGCTACTATTGGCAATAAACTACAAAATATTCTTAAATCACCTGTTGTGGAAAATGGTTACAAGGTTTTCGACCCTGCAACTCCTAAAGAATTTTTAGAAGATGTTGCTGATGATGCGGGTAATGTTATCGGCAAAAAACTCAAAACTGGTCTTTCAGACGAACAATTGAAACAAGTTGTTTATAAAATGAAAACCTCTAAGGTAAAAGTTGGTGTTGCAATTGCAGCAGCGGTTGCAGTTG
Organism: bacterium; assembly: GCA_017396695.1. GTDB lineage: Bacteria > Cyanobacteriota > Vampirovibrionia > Gastranaerophilales > Gastranaerophilaceae > RGIG1918. Next base: position 9,912 of record JAFQLC010000019.1, on the reverse strand, counting down.
TGGGTGCAGTTATTAAGAGCTTGTCAGACAAAAAGAAAGCAGAAGCTCCAGAAGCACCAGCGGAAACTCCTGAAGCAGCTCCTGAGGTAGATACTTCAGCAGAAGCGGTTGAAGAAACTGAAGAAACTCCAGAAGAAGAATAAATCTAATACACATATAAAAAGCGATCTTTTAAAAAGGTCGCTTTTTTTATTTGTTATTTTCTGAATTTGCTAGGCGGTTTATTTTGAGCAAGTTAGGCTCTATATTGCATCTCGTCTTCGTAAAATATTGTTTCCATAAGCCCTGTTTCACTAAACACGGCATAACAAGGTTCCAAGTTGTAGTCGAACAATATTTTATAAGCATTTTCTTTTGAAGTTTCTTTATTTTTGCCTGCAGTTTTTTCGCTCGCAAGAAGTTTAATTTCTTCAGGTTCATTGTCATAAACTGCTTTTAGAATTTCTTTAATTTCTTCTTTTGCTTCTTTACTATACAAATATGAAGCATCTTTACCTTTTTTTAGAATAAATCTGTCTATAAGTCTCAATTTTGCATGATTTGAAATTTTTGGAACTTTCCTTCCGTATCTTACGCCCTTGGAGAACGCGTCAGAGTTTATAAAATCCATAAATTCCTGTGGAATGTTGGCATAAATTGCTTCTCTATATTCTTCTTCACTTGCGTTATCTTCTAATCCTAAATCTTCTTTTCTGAGCTTTAGTGCCTTTTTGATATTATCGTATGGTTCATAACCCATTCTTTCAACCCTTACGAGTTCTTTAGCAACAACAGATTTCAGAATTGATATTTTTTCTTCATTTGTATAGCAATTTATAAAAGAAGTTAATATAGATTTATCAACTTTTCCGTGCGTAAGTTTTTTGATTATCTTATATACATTATCTTTATTTGCAAAATCTAGTTCTAAATCTTCTTCTGAAAGCTCTTTATAATCTAGATTTTCAAGCGCAGGGGTGATAATTCCTGTTTCTTTTGTGAATCTTTCAACCGCTTTTTTAAGTACCTTTAAGTTTGTTGAGAATTTTTCGAGAGTTAATTCATCTGGCAATTTCTTGAATAGTGCAATTGCAGACGAGGCGCTTCCGTTTTCATCTTTAAATTCTTCCATTTGCAAATTGAAGCTTTCAATGGAAGCTATTTTTCTTTTATCTAGAAAGTTTATAAATTTTCTAGTGTTTTCAATGTCGCCGCTTTTGATAAAGCTTTCTTTTAAAATATCGTAAGGTGTTTTATTTTTGCCCTCGTTTTTTGTTGCTTGGGCTAAAAAATTTCTTGCAAATTTCTCAGCTTTTTTAAATGTCACCTCTGGAATGTTTTTGTTGTGTATTGCCTTTAGTGCGCCAAGACAAGTTTTTGCGTAACTTTCTTTGGAAAAATCCATTCCCGTTGCAGAAATGTATTTGATAACTTGTTCTTCAGTTTCTAAGTATTCGTAAAATGGTTCTAGCTTTTCTTCATATTCTGTTAGGTTTGCAATATTTGATTTTTCCAAGAAATCAAAAGCTCTTTTGAAGCTTGAGTTTGCTCCAGCTTCGTCAAAATATTTGAATAATTCAGGAAATTCAAAATATAATTTGGTTGGCGTTGTTATATTATTTTTTGCCAATTTGTCCGCAAAATCTGGATTTTCACTTTTGAAAATGCTTAATTCTTTTGCAAACTGAACAAGCTTATTATTTTTTATATATTTTATTTCAGGAATTCCTGTTGCGTGTTTTTCAACAAGCCTGTAATCTTCAAGCGAGTTTATATTCGCCTTTGCAAGTGTGCTAATTAAGTTCCTTATGTCATCTTTACTTTGGGTGTTTTTAAATTTGTTTTTAAAATCTTCATTATCTTTTATTTCAAAGTTAGATATAAAAATTAACGCCTTGCTGATTTGCGCTGGATTATTATTTCCGTGAAGTTCAGCAGAGAGAATTTCTGAATATTTCTCTGTAATTTCTTCTCCGCTCTGTCCTGCAAAAAATTCTTTAATTTGTTTGTTATTTGTGTTTTTTAAATATGAATTTATTGCATTAAATGTAGAGTATGCGCTATCTTTTGAGTTTCTTAATTGTGCTGGAATTGCAAAATAATCTTCATCAGAAAGCAAATTTTCTTCTGTGATGTATTCAAGAATTTGGCTTGTTGTCATATTTCTTATTTCGCCAAACATTTTGAAATAATTTTGCCAAACATATAGCTCATCTGCGTTTTTCAAAAAGTCGTCAGCTTCTGGGTTGTCTTTGTTCTCTGCTTTATACTTATTGAAATCTTTAACAAAATCTTGATATCTTTTTTCGTTTAGCTTGATTTGCTCAGTTGGTCTTCTTTTGGTCTTTTTGCATTCTGCATCAAACTCAGCAAGTTCTTCTGCGTTTTTTATGTTTGAGTAAGCAAGAAGTTTATAGAGTCTTACTATATCTTCTTTTTTCTCGATTTTTTTGAAACCATTTTCAATGTTTTTGCCTATTGCATTTAGGCTTTCATCGTTTTCAATTTTGAATTTAGCAATAAATTTTGCAATATCTTTAACACTGAGTCCTAATTCAGAATCGCCGAGTGCTGCATATATATTTTTGCAAGAGATATATTTGCTTTTTGCTTGTTCTTCTTGCACCCCTGTTGCATCCGATATTTCATCAGGGATAACATCAAGGTTTTCTAAATATGTTTTAAATTCAACATCTTGCAAATTCTTTTCTGTTAGTTTTTGGAATACACTTGGTTCAAGGTCATATTTGATAAGTGTTTTTAAAAGCTCGATTTTATCTTTTGTACTTATTTTACTATCTGACTTTGCAAAGTTTATATTTGTTTTAGATGCTTGGTTTTGTTGATTTTTATCAATTAGGCGAGTAGGAATTGTTATGATTTTTCCTTCAAATTCCAAAATTTTTCCTAAATATTTTTCAAAACCGAATAAATTCCCGTTATTTGTTTCCCACCAGTAGTCAATAATTTCACGATAATTTTGGTAAACTATTTCGCCAGTTCTATTTTTCTTTCCGAGCTCAAAATTTGATAGAATGAAATTTAAGTCTTCAACTTTTTCATCACAGTCTCTTGAATCTATAAATTCGCCAAAAGTCATTGTGTCTGAGCTATATTCATTTAGATATCTCTCGTAAGTTGCGCCATCCATCAAATTGTCGGCTAAAAAGTATATGGCATTAAAAATATCTTCAGATTCTTCAAAATCATCAAAATCACTTCCGAGAGCAGCGAATTTTTCTGCAAATTGTTCTTTTGTTGTAATTTTGAATGTTTTTAATAATTTTTGGTAATATTGAAGTGCTTCAATGTTTTCTTCAACTGTGTTTTCTGGCATAAAGCCTTCATTGAATGCCTCAATAAATTCTTTTGTATATTTTGGGTCAAGCTCGCTTCGCATAACAAGAAAAGCTAATCTGCCAATTTTTGAATCACGGTATGGTTCATATTCTGCGTGAATTTTTTTGAAATCTTTAACGGTTTTAATTTTATTCATCTGCAAAACTTGCATCGTGCGGTCAATTGCAGCCCTATCTTCCGCCATATCGGATTCAAGTGCTCGCCTTATGTCTTTTGTTAAATTTTCGTTCTCAAAGCCTTTGTCGTACTCGCTTGTGTCGAGTTCACCAAGCCCGTCCATTAGGTTTTGCAGTTGCTTATCTGTGCTTGTGTTAACAAAAATTTGTTTTTCTTTTTCGTTTAAATTTGCTTCTTCAATAGAATATGTATTTGTTTCTTCGTCATAGTCTATATAAAGATGTATCCTCTCTGGTGCATAGTGCAGACAAAAGTTTCCATATTGTCGCACAATGCTTAATAAGTCTTTGATATCAGCATAGATTATTTTTTCGAATAAAGCTTTATCGATTTTAAAATTATGGTATGGCGAATTTTTATCTTTAATTTCTTCAAGAAATGCTCTATTTTTCTTTACGTTTTCCTCATCATAGTCAAATGCTTTTGATTCAACTTTTGCTTTTTTAGGGATATTGTCTGTAATTCCTTTAAAAGTTGGTTTTGATTTTACAAAACTATCCTTCTCTTTTTTCCACACAAAATTACTATCTTTTGCACTCAAAGATAAATTACTCGCTTGTATGTTGTTAAATAAGCCGACTTTCATACCTTTTTATAAAACTTATCAATACTAAAAATTGCTATTCGCATTTGCATTTTTTGTTGTGAATGAGGGAGCTGATAAATGCTAAAAGAATGAATACAAAACCAATTAACCCTGTAACAACTTCTGGCACTTCTTTGATAGCTGAAACCATCATCAAAAGAGCAAGTGCGCCGATTGCCCAGTGTGCACCGTGTTCAAGGTATAAAAATTGCGCCAGCGTTTTCTTTTTTAGCATAAGAATTGTGAGCGAACGTACAAACATAGCGCCAATTGTAAGCCCGATTGTAATAATTATAATGTCTTTACTTAATGCAAATGCCCCAAGAACACTATCTAAAGAAAAAGAGGCATCAATAAGCTCTAAATACATAAATCCAACAATGCCTGTGCATTTAACAGTGTTTGCGCAAGCTTCTAAATTTGCTTCTGCTTTTTTTTCTAGCCTTGCAACCATAAAATTAATCGCTTCATAAATTAAAATCCCAATCAAACCTGATTTTAGAATTGAATAACCGTAATGCGGAAATGTAATAAAATGAACAGCAAGAACTAAAAGCCCTGTAATAATTGCTTCTATTCCTTTAAATCTATCAAGTTTGCACATCGCTTTTTCAACAGGGCAAATCCAATGAACTGTTTTTTCGCAATTAAAGAAATAATGCGTAAATAACATCATCAAAAATGCACCGCCAAATGTAACGATTGGTGCATGTGTTTGGTGTAGATAATGTGCGTATAAGCTTGAATTAGTGAATGCAATTTTGCCAACTTCAACAGGGTTGATTTTTGCAAAAACTGAAACAACTATGATTGGGAATAAGAATCTCATTCCAAATACTGCAATTGCAATCCCCCAAGTAAGAAATCTTTTTTGCCATTTTTCAGACATATTCTCAAGCTTCATTGCGTTTACAACGGCATTATCGAACGAGAGACTTATCTCGAGTATGCTTAGAACAAACACAATAAAAATCGCTTGCAAACCGCTTCCGGGCGCCACATGTTCTGCCCAAAAATATGCAGCTGGAAACCCGAGCGCTGTTAAAATATATGAACCTAAAAAATAATTTTTCATAAAATCCGCTTTTCTTTTAAAATATCTATTCTAATTTATACATTCCTTTTTGGTTTTGATGCAATCAAGCCTTGGGAGAACAAGTTCGCTTTGAAGTTCGACTACAATTTTTTTTCCAGCTTTCTTTTTATAATGTAAACCTGGAGTTATGACACCAAGTAATAGTCCAACTCCGCCACCAATTGGCATACCAAAAACAAGGCAACCAGTTCCTGCGGCGCTTGCTGCTGAACCTATTGCAGCGCCAGCCCCTGCGCCAACACCAAAAAGCCCGACCGTCCAAGCCGCAGCTTTTCCAACTGCTGCCCAAGATGAACGTTTTAAAACGTTATCTTTCGTGTTTGGTAATGCGCAAAATTCAAATACTTCCCCGCTTGGGAAAATTATCTTATCAAATGCCATATAAACTTTGGCGTTTCTGTTGAATACTTTTGGTTTCACAATTTTTTGAATTACACCGCAAATAATTGTGCCTTCAGGAAGAAGTCTTGTTCCTTCAATTGTAGTCAAACCTTCTTTAAGTGAAAAATCAATTCTTTCGCCAACAACCGCTGTTTTTGAATTGAAATTTGAATTGAATGCAATTTTAAGCAAATTATGCTGAAGAATAACGGCTTCGTCGCTCATGATATTTACTTGATTAAATGCATTTCTTTTAACTGGTTTAATATGTTCAATCTTATAATCATAAGCAAATGCTGGCACTGTATTTGCGCTTACAAATAACACTAGCATCAAAGTTGTGATTATTTTTTTAATACTCAACATATAACCTCTATAACTCTTGTGCGCTTTGATTCTAGCATATTTTTCTTCACCGTTCAACAACGCAATAATTAATACAGTTTTCTTATTTATTAATTTGTGCTAAAATTTTTTTGCTTTTTTGGAGAGGTGTCCGAGCGGTTTAAGGTGACGACCTCGAAAGTCGTTGTAGGGGTAACTCTACCGTGGGTTCGAATCCCACCCTCTCTGAATTTCTTTTTGGCAATTTTTTCTTTTAAAAATACTTTATTATTACATAGAGGATAACTATGTTTAGTATTAATAAAATTTATGGAAAAATTGATATACCATTTTTTTCAGATGAGCCTGATACTCCAGGTGTGCCGATTAAAGAAAACGAATCATCTGACAATCCGTCTGCATTTGAAAAATTAAATGAAGCACATTCTGCATATGGCAGGGCTTTTGTTCAAGCGACAAATCCGCTAAAAGCAGAAAAATCACAAAGAAACACTGCTTCTAAGATAAAATATACTCCTAAACAAATTGAGATAATTCTAAAAAACTTTTTAAAAAATGATGAATATGAAATCCGTCAATTTCAATCAGTTTTTTCAAATTTAGATAAAATTGATTACGAAAATATCGAAGTCCACTTGGAAAACCTAAAAATATTTATGGGTGGACCTTCAAACAGTAAAGAACAAATTTTTGAAAATGGTTATTTTGCATCAAAAGAGGGTGCAGAAGCCTTTGAAGCGTTACTTGAAATTTTGAGCACAAAAGCAGAGCGCGGGAGAATATCTCCTTTTAATATTGCCCTTTCTGATTATCGTGTAGAAGATGTCTTGATTCTTAAAAGAAGAGGTTTGCTAACATCTGAAAATGTTGTAAATTCTCAAAGGCTCAATAAGCTTGCACAAATGTCAGACGAAGAATTTGATGATTATTTTAAACGAGCAAAAGAAAGTATTGAAAAGACAGGACTTACTTTTGACGAGTTGCGCTCAAAAGCAATTAAAGAAATAAAAAACACATGCGATGGTTATTGCGCTCGTATGCTTGTTGAAAACGCAGTTAATGAAGAATCTGTTGTTGCCCAGCTAGAGATTCTTGAAGTTATAAAAAAATACCCAATAAAATTCAGTAATTCGCATATTTATACAATATTGAATTATATTGATATGGATAATTCAAAATATTGTAAAAATATGCTTTTAAATTTGGCAAAACGCTCTGATATTACCTCTGATGCAGCTGTTGATATCGCATTGCTTGCAAATGAAGAAAATGAAAAGATATTGACTGATTTAATTGAAATTAAAGATGTTCCGCTTGAAAAAATTATCAAACATCTGCCAAATGCAGATAAAATCTCTAAAGAAGAAATATTGAATAATATAAATAACGATCCATATGTTAAAACTTCTCGCAAGATTAAACAATTGGATGTTGATTTGAAACCAAAAAATGTTGAACCTAAGCCTCTGGATGCAAGAAATATTAACGAAAATGCTTTGGCCTTAGTGCATATGACAAAATATGAGCCAAAAGATGGCGTAATTTTATCAACTCGTGATAAACTGGGTGGTTCAAGAAATAGCGTTCACTTTACTTTGAATCATCCTGTTACATCACACAGAGGGGGTGATTGGGATGGTTGCAATTATGCAATTATTATGCCATATACTGCTGTCAAAAAATTAAATGGCGATGATAAATTTATTGAAGGGATGCCAAATGATTTATACACAAATGGTTCGGTTAAAATTCCTGAAGGCTCTATCATTGTTAAACAAAATTCAAAACTTGAAAATGGCGATGTGAAAATATCTGAACATCCGACAATCAAAGGGGTAAAAGTTCTTGAAACTGTGCTTTTGCCACATGAAATCACTCCTAGTGTGATTGAAAAAATGGGATATACGCACCTTGAAGCAGACGGCCCTGTTGGTTTGTTTAGCTATGGAAAAAATAATGGCAGAGATATAGACGATGCCGTTAAGAATTTTAATGCGTGGAGTGATTTTTGCAAAACTCAGAATATAATGCCAACAAGACACACGGGAAGCGCTGCAGATGTTGCTGAAAAGTTGATTGAAGATATCGGAAGTCTTGCTTGGCCAAACACTTGGGTTTTGGGTGAAGGTGACAAAAATAGCGTAGATTACAAGAAAAGAATTTTAAAAACCATAGAGGTTGTTAAAAAATGGACCCAAAAAGGCTACTTTGTAAGTTATGATTTAGATAAGCTTAAAAATATTGTAGAAAATAGTTCTACTCCAAAACTTGCACTTGATGCTATACAAAAAGAATTAGGTTTTCATCCAACAATAAAATATAATTATTGCAACCAATACATGCTTGATATTCCTTTGCAACTTTATGAAAAATGGGTTTATGGCGTTGATAAACCAGATGAGTTAAAAGAAATGTTGCTTGATGAAATGCGCCATGATTTATAGCATGCAATTTTGAATGTAAAATTTTTTTCGTTATCTTTTTTGTGTGAATATTTTTATCTATTAAATCGTAAACAATGTCAAAAAATTTTTCTTATTTGTTTTATAGATATATGATAAATTTAATTCCCCGCAAAATTAGCTTTAGTGCCTCTCGTTACGTTCCTCCAAGAACAAAAGAAGAAAAAGATAGAGATTACGTTTCTATTAATAAACAAATCCATAAATATACGCTTGATAATGAGGAGTTGACTCAACAAATTAATCTTTTGGAGCAAGAAATTCTATCTTTGGTTTCTTATTGCCAAAATTCAGGGATAGACGAAAGAGCAAATATAGAGAAAAAAATTGAAACCAAAAGAGAAGAAATTAAAAATTTGCGAAACCAGATAGAAAAGAATCGTGCTGCTTCTATAAACTTATGGTATGGTTACCACGAAAGATTATAACAATATATCGAGGTGCGATATTGTGAATTAAATCACAATTTATATTTTAATCGTGCCACATTATCCTTATTTATAAAATCTTAATATCCTTGATTTAATTATGTTCTTGACATATTTATTTTGCGTAATACAATTTTAAATAAGGAAATAAATCACAATTAAGGAGATTGAATTATGCCGAAAGTAAAAGAAAAAGCAACAGAAAAACAAGCTGCAACAGGTCTTGTTGACACAGTTGAAGCTTTGAATGAACTATTGGATAGAGTTCAAAAAGCACAAAAAGAATTTTCAAAATTCTCACAAGAACAAGTGGATAAAATCTTTAAGGCAGCAGCAACTGCGGCTGATAAAGCTCGCATTCCTCTTGCAAGAATGGCTGTTGAGGAAACAGGCATGGGTGTTCTTGAAGATAAAATCATTAAAAACCACTTTGCATCTGAATATATCTACAATAAACACAAAAACGCTAAAACTTGTGGAATTATAAATGTTGATAAAGAAAACGGAATTAAAACAGTTGCTGAGCCTTTGGGTATTTTGGCAGGCATTATTCCAACAACTAACCCAACTTCAACTGCAATTTTTAAAGCATTAATCGCATTAAAAACAAGAAATGGTATCGTTTTCTCACCACACCCAAGAGCAAAAGCATGCACAATTGAAGCTGCTAAATTAGTTTTAAATGCTGCAATTGAAGCAGGCGCTCCAAAAGATATTATTGGTTGGATTGATGTTCCTTCAATGGAATTATCAGATGCCCTATTGCACCACAAAAATATCGCTTGCATTTTAGCAACAGGTGGTCCTGGCATGGTGCTTGCAGCATATTCTTCAGGCAAACCAGCACTTGGTGTTGGTCCTGGTAATACCGCTGCAGTTATCGATGAAACAGCAGATATCAGAATGGCAGTTTCTTCAATCCTTATGTCAAAAACATTTGATAATGGTATGATTTGCGCTTCTGAACAATCAATCATTGTTATTGAAGATATATATGAAGAAGTTAAAAAAGAATTTATTTATCGTGGTGCATACTTGGTTAATAAAGAAGAAGAAAAGAAAATGATCGAACTTCCATTTATTGACCCAGCAAGAGGT